>DATJZB010000015.1:0-61360 GCA_035499335.1 Rhizomicrobium sp.
ACAGGCGCGCAAACGCACGCCGCCCTGCGGAGAAAGCCCCCGACAGTTCGTGACTTCGCGTGTTAGCTTTGAAGTTGCCCCCAGCACGCTATCGAGGGGTAACAACGGACAATGACGGGTGCGTGACAGCATAAATTAAAATATCGTGAGGCTTTGTCGCGCGCTCCACCCGCAGCAAGATGACCAACGCATGACACACACATCCGCGCCGGAATCGACTGGACCGCTTTCCGGCGTTCGCGTCCTCGACCTCACGTCCGTGGTGCTGGGGCCGCTCGCGACGCAGATCCTGGGCGACTATGGCGCCGACATCATCAAGGTCGAAGGACCGGCCGGCGACATGATGCGCGCCAACGGCGTTTCGCTGCATCCGGGCATGAGCTCGATCTTTCTCGCGCTCAACCGCAACAAGCGATCGCTCTGCCTCAATCTTGCTTCGCCGGAAGGCGCCGGCGTGCTGGCGCGGCTGATCCCGACCGCGGACGTGCTGGTCCACAACATGCGGGTCGAAGCGATCGAGCGATTGGGCTTCGGATATACGAATGTGGCGGCGATACATCCGCGAATCGTCTACTGCGCCGCGACGGGATTCGATCAGGACGGACCCGATCGCGACAAGCCCGCGTTCGACGACATCATCCAGGCGGCGTGCGGCCTCGCCTCCGTCGCCAGCAGCGGTCGCGAGCGGCCGGACTATGTGCCGACGCTGGTGGCGGACAAGACGACCGGCATGGCGGTCGTCAACGCCGTTCTCGCGGCGCTTTATCACCGCGAGAAGAGCGGCCGGGGTCAATATGTCGAAGTTCCGATGCTCGAGACCATGGCGGCCTTCGTCCTCGCCGAACATCTCGGCGGACTGACATTCGATCCCGCGCCGGCCAAGGCCGGTTATGCCCGCCTCCTCGCCGGCGGCCGCAAGCCGGCGCCGACGAAGGACGGCCATATCGGACTGCTGCCCTACACCGCCGAGCAGTGGATCGCGTTCCTTAACGAAGCCGGCCGCTCCGACCTGGCCGAGACGCTCGGCGTCGCCGACCGCATGACGCGCAACGCCAACATCCAGAAACTTTACGCGGCGCTTGCGGAGATAACGCAGACCCGCACGACGGCGGAGTGGATGCGGATCTGCGCCGAACTCGACATCCCGGCGACCCCGATCTACGCCCTCGACGACCTCCCGGAACACCCGCAGTTGAAGGCGACAGGATTGTTCCGGATGATGCATCATCCGAGCGAAGGCGAGATCCGCACGGTTCGTCCGCCGACCAAATTCTCCGGCTCGCCGGCGGACATCCGCTTGCCGGCGCCGCTGCTCGGGCAGCAGAGTTGCGAACTGCTGGGCGAGGCGGGCTTTGCCGAGGGTGAGATCGACGGCCTCCTCAAGGCGGGAATCGTGAAGCAACGAAGTCTGGAACAAACGTCCTAGAAGGTTCGCAACCATGGAATTCGAACTCGCCGAAGAACATCGCATGCTCAAGGAGCTCGTCCGCCGGTTCGTCGAAGACGAGCTGATGCCGCTCGAAGCCGGCGTGCTGGCGCGCGAAGCGGCCGGTCAGGGCCTGACGATCCCGAAGAAGGAGCACGATCGCATCGACGAGGTGTCGCGCACCCTGGGTTTGTGGGGCCTCGACGCGCCGGCCGACATCGGCGGATCCGATCTGCCCGCCGTGGCGCTGATCGGCGTCAACGAGGAGCTCGGACGCACCGTCACGCCCTACACGCTGCCGCCGGATTCGCCGAACCTGCGCATGCTGATGGCGACGGTGAACGAGCGGCAGCGTGAGGCCTATCTCGCGCCTTATGTGCGCGGCGAAACCGTTTCCGCCATCGGCATCTCCGAACCGGGCGCCGGTTCCGATCCGTCGGCGATGATCACGCGTGCCGAGCGGTCGGGCGAGGACTGGGTGCTCAACGGCCGCAAGATCTGGATCAGCCGCGCCGACCATGCCGACTTCACCATCGTCATGGCGCTGACCGACAGGGAGAAGCGCGCCCGCGGCGGAATTTCCGCGTTCCTCGTCGACAGGGGAACGCCCGGCTTCAACGTGCTGCGGCGCATTCCGATGGTCGGCGGCGCCTCGACCTACGAAATCGCCCTCGAGGACTGCCGGGTGGAAGGCTGGAAACTGCTCGGCAAGGAAGGCGCCGGCTTCGCGCCGATGCAGATCCGGCTCGGCACGAGGCGGCTCGAGATGGCGGCCTGGTCGATCGGCATGGCGCAGCGCGCCCTCGACATGATCTGCGCCTTCGCGCCGCAACGCGTCGTGTTCGGCCAACCCTTGTCAGAGCGCCAGGCGATTCAATGGTGGGTGGCCGATGCGGCGACCAAGATTCATGCGGCCCGGCTGATGACCTACGACTGTGCCTGGAAGCTGGACCATGGCCGCGACGTCCGGTTGGAAATCTCGATGATCAAGGCGTTCGCCACCGAAATGGCCTATGAGGTGGTCGACCACGCGATGCAGGCGCACGGCGCGATGGGCATGACCAAGGAGCTGCCGCTGCAGCTGATGTCGACCAAGTTGCGCACGATGCGGATCTACGACGGCCCGACCGAAGTGCACAAATGGGTCGTGGCGCGCAATCTTTTGGGAGCAAAACGCTGATGAAGAGCCAATATGGGGAAGTTTCGCTGACGCGCAGCGGTCCGGTCGCCATTCTCGAGATCGATCGCCCGCCGAACAACCATGTCACCGTCGAGCTGATGCGCGATCTCGCCGACGCCCTGAACGACATCGACGCAGACGGCGAGCTTCGCGCCAGCGTCCTCGCATCGGCCGGCAAGGCGTTTTGCGCGGGCGCCGACCTCACCGCGCCGACGGGCATCGTCAGCCCCGGCGCCGGACCAGGCATCAACGCGCTTTACGTCGAGGCCGTGCGCCTGTTCTCCAACAGGAAGCCGATCGTCGCGGCGGTTCAGGGCGCCGCTGTGGGTGCGGGCCTTGGCCTCGCCCTGGTCGCGGATTTTCGGGTCGCGGCGCCCGAAGCGCGCTTCACCGCCAATTTCGTCAAGCTCGGCTTTCATCCGGGCTTCGGCATCACGCACACCTTGCCGCGCCTGATCGGCGAACAGCGCGCCGCGCTGATGTGCCTGACCGGGCGCCGCATCAAGGCAGACGAAGCGCTCGCTTGGGGTCTCGTCGACGAGATCGCGCCGCTCGAGAATTTGCGGGCGGCGGCGGTTCGGCTTGCCGGCGAGATCGCCGAGAACGCGCCGCTGTCGGTGCAATCCACACGCGCCACCTTGCGCGCCGGGCTGGCGGCCGCCGTCAAGGCGCAGACCGACCACGAGTTCATCGAGCAAAGCGCCCTGCGCAAGACCAACGATTTCGCCGAAGGCGTACGCGCCGTGGCCGAACGGCGGCCGGGCCGGTTCACGGGCACCTGAGACGCCGGTTTACGCGGAGGACGATGCGGGCTTAGCATTCCGCCGTCAGCGGGAGCGCAGCATGGAAGTTGGCGAATGGACGGCGGACGGCGAATGGTCCGCCACGCCGGAACTGAACAGGATCTACCGCGAGATCCGCGCGCTCGGGCTTGAGAGCAATCTCGCGGAGCTCGAAGCGTTCGGCTTCACCGTCATTCGCGACGCCCTGTCGCCGGCGCTGACGGCAAAGCTGCGCGACGCCGTCCTGGACGCCGCCGAAGCGAGCTTCGCGAAAAAACTCGATCTCGAAAACGAGACGGCGCTGCGCGAGGTTCAGCTCGCGCCCTACCTTCTCTACAAGGGGGAGATTTTCGAAGAAGCCCTGCTCAACCCGATGCCTCTCGCGCTGATCACCTACCTGCTCGGCTATAGCTGCTGGCTGAGCAGCATGACCAGTCATGTCAAAGGGCCGGGCGAAGTCGGCTTGCTGCTGCACAGCGACACGGCCAACGGAATGCCGACGCCGTTCTCACCCTACTCCCATGTGGCCAACTGCAATTACGCCCTCACCGACTACACCGAGGAAGGCGGCGCGCTGGCGATGGTTCCGGGCAGCCACCACCTGTTCCGCCAGCCGACCCAGTTCGAGAACAAGCTCGCCGGAAACGAGCGCAACCCGCATGTCGTTCCCATCGAGGTTCCCGCCGGCACGGCCATTGTCTGGCACGGCAATACCTGGCACGGCTCGTTTCCGCGCCGCAAACCCGGCCTGCGCGTGAATCTTTCGATGTATTTCTGCCGGCAATACATGGCGCCGCAGGAACTGTACGCCGATCGCGTGCCGGACGATCTCCTGAAGCGCCACGGACGCAATTCGCGCATGGCGCAGCTCCTGGGCCTCAATCACTTCAACGGTTGGCGCGAAGAAGGCCCGACCATGAGCGATCTGCGCACCATGCGCGCGGGCCGCAACTGGCACGCCTGAAGCGTTCTGCGCATTGGCACGACCGCGAAGGCGGATTAGGCTCCTGCGCGAGGCCATGCAGAAAGCAAGGCGACTATGGTTAACCGGAAGAAATCCGCGCTTGCACTCGCCGCGGCGCTGTCGGGCTTTCTGTCCGCACCCGCGATGGCCGAACAAGCTGCGCCGCCCGCACCGATCGTCCTCAACGGCCAGCTGCGAACCGCCGACTTCACGGGCGGCGTCGGCAGTGCGCCGGGCGGCGCGTACGACTACGCCCCCTCGACGCCCTACTGGTATGCGCCACGCAGCGAATTCGCGCGCACGCTCGCCTTCATCGCGGCCGCGAGGAACCGCGCGCTTCATCACGGCGTCTTGACCGGACACGCCTTCGGCCATCGATGACCGCGCCGGCTCCCGCAGGTTGCGGCGGCGTCATCATCGCAGGCGGGCGCGCAACCCGCATGGGCGGCGTCGAGAAGCCTTTGCTGCGACTTCGGGGGCGCGCCATCCTCGATCACATCGTCGAGCGTGTCCGTCCGCAGGTCGACATGCTCGCCATCGACGTGAGGAGCGAGTCGCGCGGGGCATACGCAGACTGGAGCCGGCACGGCGTGCTGCTGTCCGATCCGTTCGGCGGTGCGGTTGGCCCGATCGGCGGAATCATCGGCGCGCTGGAATGGCTGGCGAGTCTCGAGGGTCCGTTCCGCTGGCTCGCGACCTTTCCGGGGGATGCGCCATTCGTGCCGCGCGATCTGGTGGCGCGCTTGCGCGACCGCGCCGGCGCAAACGGTTCGCGGCCGGTCGTCGCGCGCGACGCGCACGATGTGCAGGGCCTTTTCGCGCTCTGGCCGCTCGGCTGCCGGGCCGAGCTCACCCGGTGCGTGCGGCAGCAGGGTCTTAGAAGCGTCCGCGAGGCGCTTCACGCCTTCGACTCAATCGGATGCGATGTTTGCGACGCGCGCGCCTTCACCAACATCAACGCCGAGAGCGATCTTCGCGCCGCCGCGAGTCTGGTGGACGACGCCGTCATGGCGGGATGACCTCATACGATGGCCGAGATCGGCATAGTCCTGAATGGGCGAAGCATCGCCGCCGAGGAATCCGAAACGATTCTCCAGGTCGCGGCGCGCAACGGTGTCGACATCCCGACGCTTTGCTTCGACCCGCGCATCGCGCCGGTCGGCAGCTGCCGCATCTGCAGCGTCGATGTGGAAGGTGAGCCTCATCCGCAGATCGCCTGCCGCACGCCGGTGCGCGAAGGGATGCGCATCGAAACGCACTCGCCGTCGATCGAAGCGTTCCGCCGCACCATCCTTTCCTGGGAAGCCGGCAAGGTTCTTCCCGCCAGCTTCACGCGCGAGCCGGACAAGGAGCTCCACCGCCTGCTGCGCACCTATCTCATCGCGCCGGCTGGGCGGCGGAAACGCGGCGCGCGGCGCGACCAGTCGCATCCCCTGCTCCAGCTCGACCCGGCCCAGTGCATCGATTGCCTGCGCTGCGTACGCGTCTGCGAGGATTTGCAGGGGCAATTCGTCTGGCATGCGCTGGATCGCGGCGACGAGATGCACATCGTTCCCGACTCCGGCACGACGCTCGCGGCGAGTTCCTGCGTCGCGTGCGGTGCCTGCGTCGATGCCTGCCCGACCGCGGCCCTGACCGATCGCAGCGCGGTTCCCGGCGCCGCGATCGAACGCTGGACCAGGACAACTTGCGTCTATTGCGGCGTCGGCTGCGAGATGCTGGTCGGCACGGCGGGCGGAAAGGTCGCGCGCGTGCGGGGGGCCTTCGACGCCGCGGTCAACAAGGGGCATCTCTGCGTCAAGGGTCGTTACGCTTTCTCGTTCAACCATGCGCGCGACCGGCAGCACATGCCGTTGCTGCGCTCGGGTTCCAAATGGGTTCCGGCCGGCTGGGACGCGGCGCTCGATCATTGTGCGGCGGAGCTCAAGCGCATCGTGGCGCGCCACGGGCCGGACGCGGTCGGCGTTCTCGGTTCGGCACGCGCGACGAACGAAGAAAATTATCTGGCGCAGAAATTCGCCAGGCTCGTCATCGGCACGAACAATGTCGACTGTTGCGCGCGGGTCTGCCACACGCCGAGCGCCGCGGCGCTCAAGGCCATGCTCGGGGCCGGCGCGGCCACCAATTCCTTCGACGACATAGAAGCGTCGCGCGCGATCTTCGTGTTCGGCGCCAATCCGCTGGAGAACCACCCCGTCGTCGGTGCGCGGATTCGCCAGCACGTGCTCAAAACCGGCGCCGCGCTGATCGTGGCCGATCCGCGCAAGACCGAGCTGGCTTCGATGGCAACGGTCCACCTGCAACTGCGGCCGGGCACCAACATCGCGCTGCTGAACGCCCTCGCGCACGCGATCGTCGCCGAGGACCGGATCGACCAAAGCTTTCTCCGCGACCGGGTCGCCGGCTGGGAGACGTTCCGCGCCTTCGTCCAGGCGTGGACGCCCGAGCGCGCGGAAGGGATTTGCGGCGTGGGTGCGCAGGAAATCCGCAACGCTGCACGGCTCTACGCTTCGTCGGGGCCTGCCATGTCGTTCCACGGCCTCGGCCTGACCGAGCATACGCAGGGAACCGAAGGCGTGATGGCGCTCATCGATCTGGCGCTCATCACCGGAAATATCGGAAAGCCGGGAACCGGCATCAATCCGCTGCGCGGCCAGAACAATGTCCAGGGCGCGGCGCATATGGGCTGCGATCCCGCGAGCCTCACCGGTTCGATAAGCCTTTCGGAACGGGGCGCGCTGTTCGCATCGGTGTGGCGCGCCCCGCTGCCGCAATCGGCGGGCAAGGACCTGCTCGCGATGATCGATGCGGCCGAAGCGGGCGCGCTGAAGGCTTTGTGGGTCATCGGCTACGACATCCTGCCGACGCTGGCGAATGCGTCCGCGACCCGCCGCGCGCTGCGCAATCTCGATCTGCTGATCGTGCAGGATCTGTTCATCACCGAGACGGCGAAAAAGGCCGGAACCGTTTTTCTTCCGGCAGCGTCGGTGTTCGAAAAGGACGGCACGTTCATGAACGGCGAGCGCCGCATCCAGCGGATTCGCCAGTCGGTCACTCCGCCGGGCGAAGCGCGCGCCGACTGGCGGATCATCTGCGACCTGGCCGGACGCATGGGGCATGGCGACCGGTTCCGCTACGAATCCGCCGAGGACATCTGGAACGAAATCCGCGCTGTCTGGCCCGAAGGCGCGGGCATTTCATATGCGCGTCTCGATCGTGCCGGCCTGCAATGGCCGTGCCGCAGCGAAGACGATCCGGGAACGACGATCCTGCACGCGACGGCGTTCGGCAAGGAACCGCGCGCACGGCTTCGCTGTATTCCCTACCGGCCGACGCCCGAGCAGACCTCGGACGATTTCCCGTTCCTGTTGACGACCGGGCGTACGCTTTATCAGTTCAATGCCGGAACCATGACGATGCGCACGGCGACGGCGAAATTGCGCGCGACGGACACGCTCGACATCGCGCCGGCGGATGCCGCACGGCTGAAGATCGCAGACGGGACGACGGTGCGCGTGCACAGCCGCTACGGCGCCGTCAGGATCAAAGCGCGGCTGTCGCCGGCGATCGCGCCGGGCGAACTGTTCGCGACGTTCCACGACGTTCGGGTAGGCCTCAACCGTCTTACCGGACCGCACCGGGACAATGTGGTGCACGCGCCGGAATATAAGGTGACGGCGGTCCGCGTCGAACCGCTCGCCTGAACGCGCCGCGCGCATCTTGCCGCCGGCCGGATTCCCGTTCCAGAATGACGCGTCTCACATTCGCGAGCTGGGCGCCCCATGTCAGATATTCCCGCCGACATCTACACCGAACCATCCGACATAGACGTCGACACGCTGGCCAATCTCGGCCCGCTGCGCGGAATGGCCGGCATCTGGGAAGGCACCAAGGGCATCGACACCAATCCCAAAAAGGACGGTCCGCTGCGGCAGGCCTATGTCGAACGCATCGAACTGCAACCGATCGATCCGCAGGCCAACGGCCCGCAATTGTTCTACGGGCTCCGCTACTGGACGCACATCGTCAAGCCCGGAGAAGTCGAGACGTATCACGACCAGGTCGGCTATTGGCTGTGGGAGCCGGCGACCGGCACCATCGTCCATACGCTCGCGATCCCGCGCGCCCAGGTCGCGCTGGCGTCGGGACATGCGGACGCGAACGCCACACGCTTCTCCGTGTCGGCCACGCGCGGAAGCACCGAATACGGAATCTGCTCGACGACGTTCCTCGAAAAGGCGTTCCGGACGGATTCGTTCCGCATCGAGGTCACGATCAATCCGGACGGCACCTGGTCCTACGCCGAGGACACGATCCTGACGGTCCCCGGATATAAGGAGCCGTTCCATCACACGGACCGCAACACGCTGACCCGCATCGCCGAACCGACTCCCAATCCGCTCGCGCGCGGCTGACGTTCCGCCAACATTCATCGCGCGATGAATGTACGCTGGTGCGTGCGACGAAGGGCCGATTGCCGCAGGGAAGCAATTTTGCAACTTTCCCGCTGCTAGATATGGCGTTCTGAACGCTCCAGCGACACGGGAAACGGACCAATGGGACTTGAGACCAAGATCTCCGCCAACGAACTTGCGGCCGAGGAAGCAGCGAACACGCCGCTCGAGAAGTTCGACGTCGCCGACCCGGAGCGCTTTCGCAACGACACACACTGGCCGTTCTTCGCGCGCCTGCGCAAAGAGGCGCCGATCCACTACTGCCCTGAAAGCCGCTTCGGGCCTTATTGGTCGGTGACCAAGTTCAAGGACATCATGGCCGTCGACACGAACTACAAGCAGTTCTCGTCGGACTGGACCTATGGCGGCATCACGATCCGCGATCCCGATGCGGACTTCCAGCTGCCCATGTTCATCGCCATGGATCCGCCCAAGCACGACGCCCAGCGCAAGGTCGTCAGCCCGATCGTCGCGCCGGAAAACCTGCACCGGATGGAAAGCCTGATCCGCGGCCGCGTCGGCAAGATCTTCGACGAGCTGCCGCGCAACGAGGAGTTCAACTGGGTCGACCGCGTTTCGATCGAGCTGACGACCCAGATGCTGGCCACCCTGTTCGACTTCCCCTGGGAAGAACGCCGCAAGCTGACGCGCTGGTCGGACGTCGCCACGGCGGACGAGAATTCCGGCGTCGTCGAATCCGAAGACCAGCGCCGCGCGGAGTTGTTCGAATGCGCCGACTATTTCATGCGGCTGTGGAACGAGCGCGTGAACTCGCCGGAAGTCGGCGGCGATCTCATCTCGATGCTCGCCCACGGCGAATCCACGCGCAACATGGATCGCATGGAATATCTCGGAAACCTGATCCTGCTCATCGTCGGCGGCAACGACACCACCCGCAACTCGCTGAGCGGCGGGCTTTATGCGCTCTCCAAGCATCCGGCCGAGTGGGCCAAGCTGAAGGCCAATCACGGCCTGGTCGAGAACATGGTGTCGGAGATCATCCGCTGGCAGACGCCGCTCGCGCATATGCGCCGCACGGCGACCGAAGACGTCGAAATGCACGGCCAGAAGATCAAGAAGGGCGACAAGGTCGTCATGTGGTACGTGTCGGGCAATCGCGACGACGAGGTGATCCCCAACGCGGACAAGCTCATCATCGACCGCGAGAATGCGCGCCGGCACCTGTCGTTCGGCTTCGGCATCCACCGCTGCGTCGGCAACCGCCTCGCCGAGATGCAGTTGAAGATCGTCTGGGAGGAAATCCTGAAGCGCAATCTCGATCTCGAGGTCCTTGGCGAACCCAAGCGCGTCCTGTCGAGCTTCGTGAAGGGCTATGAGACCCTTCCCGTGCGCATCAACGCCTGAAGACGGTTCCTAGTTGCGCCAGACCGGGCCGTCCGGGAAGGCGAACTCCGCGCGGCTCTCCGGCTTCAACTCCACGCTGAAGCCTGGTTTCTCCGGCGCGAGATAGCGGCCGCCCGCCACGCGGATCGGATCGACGAAATGCTCGTGGAGATGCGCCGCATGCTCGATCATGCGGCCTTCCGGTCCGGAGGCGACGCAGGCCGCGTCGAAGAAGCTGATATGCTGAACGTATTCGCACAGGCCGACGCCGCCGGCGTGCGGACAGACGGGCTTGTCGAACTTCGCCGCCAGCAGCAGCACCGCGAGGACCTCGTTGACGCCGCCGAGCCGGCAGGCGTCGACCTGCACCACGTCGATCGCTTCGGCCTGGAGAAACTGCTTGAACATGATGCGGTTGTGGCAATGCTCGCCGGTCGCGACGCGCACCGGCGCAACCCCGGCGCGGACGCGCGCATGGCCGAGAATGTCGTCCGGGCTCACCGGCTCTTCGATCCAGTACGGATTTGCGCCGCGTAGCGCATGCACCCACTCGATCGCCTGCCCGACTTCCCAGACCTGGTTGGCGTCGGTCATCAGCAAGCGGTCCGGACCGAGGATCTCGCGCAGGATGCCGGCGCGGCGGATGTCGTCGGTCAGCGATCCGCCGACCTTCATCTTGATCCCGGTCCAGCCTTCGGCCACGGCCGCGCGGCAAAGCGCGCGGATCTTGTCGTCGGAATAACCCAGCCATCCCGCCGACGTCGTATAGGCCGCGTGACCCTCGCGCTGCAGCCGCTCGATCCGCGCCGCCTTGTCCGGCAGGCGCCGGCGCAGAATGTCCAGCGCCTCGGCCGGCGCGAGCGCGTCGCTGATGTGGCGGAAGTCGACCGCGCCGACGATCTGTTCCGGCGCCATCGCGGCGAGATAGCGCCACAGCGGCTGCCGCGCCTCCCTGGCCAGCAGGTCCCACACCGCGTTGACCAGCGCGGCCGCCGCCATGTGGATGATTCCCTTTTCCGGTCCGAGCCAGCGCAGCTGCGTGTCGCCGACCAGGCTGCGCCAGAAGCCGCCGAGGTCGTTGGCGATTCCGTCCAGTGTCCGCCCCACGAGCTTGGGCGCCAAGGCATCGATGGCGTGGACGCAGAGCTCGGTGCCCCGCCCCAGCGTGAACGCCAGTCCGTGACCGCCGAGGCCGTCCGACGCATCGACGATGCAATAGGCCGCCGAATAGTCCGGATCGGGATTCATCGCGTCCGATCCGTCCAGTTGGCGCGAGGTGGGAAAGCGGACGTCGAACGTGCGGACGCCCGTGATCTTTGTCGTCATGGCTCGGCTCTTGCGGTTCTTTGCTGGCGAACATCTACTTTAGCCGCGAAATTCGTCCGATGTCAGGGGAGAACTCGATGCAGCGCATCGCCATGGTCATCAACGTCAAACCCGAGAAGCTCGACGAATATAAGCGCCTTCACGCGGCGGCCTGGCCGGACGTGCTGGCCGCGCTGAGGCGGGCGCATGTGCGCAACTACTCCATCTTCCTGAAGGACAATACTCTGTTCGGCTATCTGGAATATCACGGGAAGGATTGGGACGCGGACATGGCCGAGGTGGCGGCCGACCCGGCGACCAAGCGCTGGTGGGCGCAGACCGATCCGTGCCAGCAGCCCTGGCCGACGCGCGCGCCCGGCGAATGGTGGGCGCGCATGGAGTCGGTGTTCCTGATGGAATAGCCCGGCGAATCCGGGCGTCGCGACAATTCCGGCCGCATTCCGCTATGCTCGCGGCCTCCCGAGAGGTGGAATCATGCCCGAACCGTTGCTCAAAGACCTGCTCGTCCTGGACTGCGCCAGCTTCGTGGCCGGCCCCGCCGCGGCGACGATCATGTCCGACTTCGGCGCCCGCGTGATCAAGATCGAGCCGCCGGGAGCGGGCGATTCGTATCGCCAGCTCATGAAGCTGCCGGGCGCGCCGATCGCCGAGCACGACTATTTCTGGATGCTCGACAACCGCAACAAGGAGAGTCTCGCACTAGATCTGAAGCAGGACTCGGCACGAGCGATCCTCGAAACGCTCGTCAGGCGCGCCGACGTCTTCGTCACGAATTTTCCGGGACCGATCCGCGAGCGGCTCAAGCTGCGCCCCGAGGACATTCTCCCGCTGAACGAAAAGATCATCTACGCCTCGCTCACGCCCTATGGCGACGAGGGACCCGAGAAGGACCGCACCGGCTACGATTCGACGGCATGGTGGGCGCGATCCGGATTGATGAGCTCGGTCCGCCCGACGGTCGATGCGGAACCGGCACGCTCCATCCCCGCGATGGGCGACCACCCCACCGCCGTCGCGCTGTTCGGGGCGATCATGACCGGACTCTACCGGCGCCAGCGCACCGGCAAAGGCGGCGTCGTATCCACGTCGCTGCTCGCGAACGGCTTGTGGTCGATGGGCTGCTATCTGCAAGCCGCCCTCGTCGACGCGACGTTCCAGCCGCGGGCGGAGCGCTACCACCGCAGCGCATTGCTCGAGGTCTATCGCTGCCGCGATCATCGCTGGTTCATGCTGTCGATGGTCAATCAGGCGCGTGAATGGCCCCTGCTGGCGGCGTGCGTCGGAAAGCCGGAATGGGCGGCCGATCCGCGCTTTGCAACGCCCGAAGCACGCGCGTCGAACGCGGACCAGCTGACGCGCGGACTCGAGCACATCTTTCTCGAGCGCGACTGGCACGACTGGCGCGACCGTTTCATGGCTGCCGGCATCACCTTCGGGCCGATCGCGGAACCGCAGGATCACCGCGACTGCGCGCAGGTCGCCGCCAACGGCCTGCTTCCGGCATTCGAAGACCTGGCCGGAGTCAGGACGGTCGACAGCCCGATCCGCGTCGTGGACGAGCCGAAAGTGGCCCCGCGCATGGCGCCGCGGATCGGACAGCATTCGCTCAAAATCCTGAGAGAGCTAGGTATCTCCGCCGGCGAGATCGAGAGCATGCGCGAGTCGGGAGCGGTGAGCTTCGAGGACTAGTCCGCTCCGCTGCTAATCGTTCGCAACTCGCGCCTGCGGCAAATTGGAGCGCCGGCGGCTGCGACCGCGCATTCGTCAAACTCGGCGGGTCGATCTTGATTTCGATCAAAACGATCGCCGGCGGACGCTGAACACTCCGCACACGAGGAACTAGCCAGGAAGCTGACGTCGGGTCAGAGCGTCGTGCGCCGCGCAGAGCGGCCGTCGATGTCCGGGACAATCGCCGCCGGCACCACAAAGAGAGAAGACGGAACGACCATGAGCGCCACGGGTACACTCGAAAGAGCCACTGCACAGAAGACCGAACATTTCGACGTCTTGATCGTCGGCGCCGGCATCTCCGGCGTGGGCGGCGCGTATCACCTGACCAAGCAATGTCCCGGGAAGAGCTTCGTGGTCCTGGAAGGACTCGAGAGCTTCGGCGGCACATGGCTGATGCACAAATACCCCGGCATCCGCTCGGACAGCGATCTCTACACGTTCGGCTATCGCTTCAAGCCCTGGACGGGCGCGCCGATCGCCACCGCCGACGAAATCCTGAAATATATGGGCGAAGTGATCGACGAGAACGATCTCGCCAGGCACATCCGCTACAAGCACCAGATCAATTCGGCGAGCTGGTCGAGCAAGGACAATCTCTGGACGATCGAGGCGACGCGCAAGGACACGGGCGAGAATCTGCGCTTCACCGCGAACTTCCTGTGGATGTGTCAGGGCTATTATCGCCACTCGGAGGGTTACACGCCGCCCTGGAAGGGCATGAACCGCTTCAAGGGCAAGATCGTGCATCCGCAGACCTGGCCGGAAGACCTCGACTATAAGGGCAAGAAGGTGATCTGCATCGGCTCGGGCGCGACGACGGCGACCGTCGTTCCGGCCATCGCCGCCGATTGCGAGCATGTGACCGTGCTGCAGCGCTCGCCGACCTACTTCATTCCCGGACGCAACGAGAACGATCTGGCGAACACGCTGCGCGAGATCGGCATCAAGGAGGAGTGGATCCACGAGATCACCCGCCAGAAGATCCTGCACGACCAGGAAGTGTTCACGCAGCGCGCCGTGAAGGAACCCGAAGCCGTCAAGCAGGAACTGCTGGCCGGCGTTCGCGCCTATCTCGGACCCGACTACGACATCGCCACGCACTTCACGCCGAAGTACCGGCCCTGGCGTCAGCGCATCGCCTTCGTTCCGGACGGCGACATCTTCAAGGGTCTCACCGCGGGCAAAGCTTCGATGGTGACGGACGAAATCGAGACCTTCACGGAGAAGGGCATCCTGCTCAAATCGGGCAAGGAACTCGAAGCCGACATCGTCATCACCGCGACGGGTTTCAATCTCAGCGTTTTGGGCGACGTCAAGTTCACGATCGACGGAAAGCCGCTGGATTTCGCGCAGACCGTCACCTATCGCGGCATGATGTTCACGGGCATCCCGAACATGGTGTGGATCTTCGGCTATTTCCGCGCCAGCTGGACGCTGCGCGCCGATCTCGTCGCGGACTTCGTCTGTCGTCTGCTCAATCACATGCAGAAGAAGGGCGCGAAGAAAGTGACGGTGGGGCTGCGTCCGCAAGACAAGGACATGCCGCTGATGCAGTGGATGGATCCGGAGAACTTCAATCCGGGCTATCTGATGCGCGGCATGCATCTGCTGCCCAAGCGCGGCGACAAGCCCGAATGGCAGCACAGCCAGGATTACTGGCGCGAGAAGGACGAGTTGCCAAAGATCAGCCTGGACGACGCGGCCTTCCACTACGAGTGAGCGCGAACGCGGCGCGCCGCAAACGGTGCGCCGCGTCCGTCAGTGCCCGGCCGCCGGTTTGGCCGGCGCGGGTTTCAGGAACGTGTTGAATATCCAGCCGTCATGCTTCTTGCCGTCAGCGGTGAGGAACATGACATGGTTCCAGTTACCCATCTTCTCGATCGTGTGCACGCCGACGTCGCGGTCGAGCGTGGCCACGACCGATTCCGTCTTGGCGGGACCGGAGCGCACGTTCGCCGCGCGCGCGACGATGTCGGTCGGCTGATCCGCGGCCGGCGCGGGCGCCGGCTTGTGCGCGACGGGCGCCGGACTGTCCTCGTCGGCGTAGGAATTGCCGGGCCACCAATCGTAGGGCACGAGTTCCACGGCATAGGGATAAAGCAGGATTCCGCAGACGACGACCGCCGCCACCAAAGCGATGTCGCGCCAGATCGGCCGCTTGGCGCCGGCTTCGTTCTCGCCATAGCCCGCGCGATCGGTACGCCTGCGGCCCCGGTTGTGCGCCGGCAGGATGTCGACATGTTCGGAATCGACGCGTCTGCGCAGCTGTTCGGCGGTCGCGTGTGCCTGTGCGAGTTCGACGTCGCGGACAGCGATGGTGGACTTCAGCCCATCGACTTCGTCGCGAAGACGCAGGATTTCGACTTTGTCGCGCGGATTGGCTCCGCCCTCGTTCCTTGAAAGCGCCTCGGCGAGCTCCGCTTCCGCCTTCCGTTGACGCGCGGCGACCTCGGAGAGCTCGGCCTGTGCGCGTTCGCGCCACTCCTCTTCCGCCGCCGCAAGCCGCGACGCTTCGGCGTCGGCCCAGGCTTTGCGGTGCTCGGCGAGAGCTTCGTCCAAGTCCGGCTTTGGCGAGACCTCGCGTGGTGCGTCGCGCAGTCGCGCGAGTTCGCCGTCCCTTTCGGCAAGTGCCGACCGTACGGCCGAGAGTTCGAGCCGAAGCTTGTCTTGTTCGGCGGCCGCGGCGTCCGGCGTGCCTGTGAGGGATTTCCGGACCTCGGCCAGCGCCTGATCGGTCGCGGCGCGCCAGCGTGCTTCGGCCTCGGACAGGCGCGCCGCCTCTTCCCGGCTCCAGATCTTCTGCGCATCCGATATCGCGATGGTCAGCTGTTGCGGCAGGCGCTCTGCCGCTTCGGCGGCGAGGCGGCGAAGCTGCGAGAGCTCGAACTCGCGATCCGAGAGAGACTTGTTGACCGCCGTCAACTCGTCGCGAAGCGTGGCGATCAGACCGGCCTCGCCGGCTTTGCCGGTGGCCAGCGCTTCGGCGCGCGCCTCCGCGACCAGCCGCGCCGTCTCATCGCGCCACGCCTTCTCCGCGGCGGACGTTCTCGTCGCTTCTCCCGTGGTCCATTCGGTTTTGGCCCGATCGAGCACCGCGACCGATTCATCCCGGAGCCGGCGCGCCTCGGCGTCGGAGGCCGCACGCAATTCGGAGAGCTCCGCATCGCGCGTCTTGAGCGCCGTGAGCGCGGACTCGAGTTCGCCGCGCAGCTTCTTGTCCCGGCCGGCCGCATCCGATTTGGCGGCGGACTCTCCCTGCAGGCGCAGCTGGATGGCTTCAAGCGCCTGCCGCGCCGCGCCGAGTTCGGCGTCGCGGTCCTTGAGGCTCGCATTTGCCGCAGCGAGTTCGTCGCGCAGGCGCGCAGCCTGTCCCGCCTCGCCGGCTTTGCCGGACTCGGCGGCCTGCGCGCGCGCATCGGCCACGAGCCGAGCCGTCTCGTCGCGCCATTTCGCCTCCGCCAAAGCGGCGCGCTCGGCCTCATCCGCGTTCCACGCGGTCCGTGCGGCCTGCAGGGCGGCGTCGGCGTCTCTCCGCGCCGCCGCTCTCGCCTCCTCGAGGACTTTGTCGATTTGCTGCTGCCATTCGGCCTTCTCGGCGGCGAGGCGCGTTGTTTCGCGCTCCCTCCAATCGGCTTCGCTTTTTGAGCGGAGCGCCTCGGCTTCCTGCGCGGCGCGGTCGAGCGCCTCAGCGAGGCTCTTGGCGATGCGCGCCTGCCACTGCGAATCGACTTGCGCCAGACGCGCGGCCTCGCCTTCCTTCCAGCTTTTTTCCGCCTTGGCGAGAAGCGCATTGAATTCCTTTTGCGAGCGGTCCTTTGCTTCGAGCTGGGAGGTGAGAGCGCGCCGCTTCTCTTCGGCCTCGGCAATGCGCGCCGCTTCGCCTGCCTTCCAGGATTTTTCGGCCGCCGCGAGCGCGGCATCGGCCTCCTTCTGCCAGCGCTGGCGTTCCTTCTCGAGACGCGCGGACGCCGCCGCTTCCGCCTTGGCGGATCGGGCTTCGTGCTCGGATTTCAGCGTCTGGCGGAGCTGCTCGATGTCCGCCGTCCGGCGCTTGGCAGTCTCGGCGAGCTTCTCCTTCAGCTCGCTCTCCCACTCCGCGCGCGCGGCTTTCAATCCGCTATCGACCAGATCGCGGGCGCGCGCTTCCCATTCGCGGTTGAGCGTCTGACGCAGTTCGGCCAGAGCGGCGTCCCGTGCGCCGTTCAGTCGGTCGATCTCGGCCTGGAGTCTTTCGGTGGCCGCCGTATCGATGAGCGCGAGATTGCCCTTCGCCGAACCCTTCCGCGACGCGGCGGGCGCGTCGCTGCTCGCGACGGTGTGCTCGATGACGGCGACGGTCGCCGCATCGCCGCCCGAAAGGCTGACGACGCGGATCGAAAGAACATGCTCGCCGCGCAAATCCTGCGGCGCCAGGAATTCCAGATCCTCCAGGTCGTCGAGAGAGAGCGACCATGAGCGGTCGCCATTGTTCTGACCGCGGGAGAGACGCGTGCGATGCGGCAGCCGTTCGACGCGCAGCGAGATCTTGCCCTGGCGGCGGTAAGGCGAAACCAGCGGACGCAAATCGAGCGGCAGGGGCCTGAGCATTTCCTCCGCGTCGGACTGATCGCGCGCGGACGCGCCGGCCTGCGTTGCCGCAGTGCCAGCGGGCCGCTTGGCGTATCCAGTTCCGCGTAGTGCCATCCGGCAGGCTCCGTGGACGCCACTCAGTCACGCGGCGTTCTGCTTCTTTTCCAGCAGGCGCCAGTGTTCCCACTATGGGTAAAGCAATCGTTTTTGGATCCAGCGCCTCACTTCAGGACACAACTTTCACACAGGCGACGGCAAATTGATTCAAGATTTATCGATCGGAGTGTTCTGCGGAGAATGCGCGCTGCGCGGCGGCTTGTGCGGCGAAGGCAGCGGACCGACGGCCGTCGAGCGACAATCAACGACAAATTTGAAGTTTTGACGCAATAAGACGGAAGTGGCGCCGCGCTAACGTTCTTCGCGTGAGTCTTTTGTCGCAGGAGGCGCGGTTGCCGAACTATCCAGGCGTGACGGCACCAGAAAAGAAGAGCCGCGCCGAGACGGATGCCGAGCTGCTGGCCTGCAAGTGCGAGAACGTCACCTTCACCGCAAAACTCTTCATCCCTTCGACGCAGGACGAGATCGATTGCACGGTGACGGAGCTGACGCCCCACGCCGCCACGGTCGAGGGTCCGACCGTTCCCGACAGCGGCGCGGACATCGTCCTTTATGTCGAGGGTTTCGACCGCTTCCCGGCCTTCGTGCAGGCGGGGACGAAGACGGGCGCCATTCTCAAATTCACCTGTTCGGACAACAAGAAGATCAAGACGGCCGAGAAAATCCGCAAGTACCTGGCCGGCGAGCCGATCGCGCCGACCTACGCGCGCAGTTCCGTCCGCTCCGAAATGCCCGCCGTCCGCCAGTTCGGCAGAGCCAATGGCGAGGTGGTCGAATTCGAAGTCGTGGACGTGTCGCTCACCGGTGCGCTGCTGCGGACGCGTTGCCGTCCGTCGATCGGCGAGACGATCACGATCGGCAACACCGAAGGACGGGTGACGCGGCACGTGATCGGCGGCATCGCCGTCGAGTTCATCCGGCGGCAGCCGCAGCGCATGTCCTTGCGCCGCCGGGACCAGACGCGAAGCGGCGCGAATTGAGCGCCCGCCGCATCTAGTCGCGATAGCGCAGGAAAGCGTCGCCGAGCCGTTCGCGGAGCGGGCCGAGCCAGGCCTCGTATTTCGTCCACTGATCGAGCCCCTCGCGGAAGATGGGCCGGCGCACCTGTTCCGAACTCGGCGTCCGCACGCTGCGCCGTGTCTTGTGGAAATCGACGCAGTTCCGCTCGAATTCGAGACCGCAGAAGTCGAGCATCCGGCGCACCGAACCTTCCAGGTCGTCGACGACATCCTCGTGCTGCATCCGCAGAATGCGGCCCGGAAGCACCTCGTCCCAATGCCGCATGAGCTGCAGATAGGTGCGGTAGTAGCGCGCAATATCTTCGATGGCGTAGGTGAACTCCTGCCCCTGGGCGAAAAGCTGCTTCAGGTTGCTGAAGCAGCAGGCCATCGGCTCGCGCCGTGCATCGATGATGCGGGCGTTGGGCAGCATCAGGTGGATCAGTCCGATGTGGCGGAAATTGTTCGGCATCTTGTCGATGAAACAGGGCTTGCCGGACCGGTAGACCGACGTGTCCGAGAGATACTGGCCGCCGAGGCGGAGAAACTCGCTCGCTTCCATCTCCGCCATCGCCGCCGGGTATCGCGGATTGTCGAGGTCCGGATTGCGACCCTGAAGTCCGAGCACGATGCGCGGAACGTCGGACAGTTCCTGCGTGCCTTCGACCTGCGTGTGCGACGCCAGAATCTGCTCGAGCAACGTCGATCCCGAGCGCGGAAGTCCGACGATGAAGACCGGATCGGCGCGCGGGTCGCCCCACCCCGCGCGCGCGGCGAAGAATGCGCGCGTGCAGGTCTCGATCTGCTTGCGCGTGTTGGTCTCGACGATCTCGGGCCGGTAGGTGCTGGCGGATCTTTTCAGGCGGTTACCGCGCTCATAGTAGCGCCAGGAATCGGCGATCTCGCCCCGATCCTCGAGGGCCTTTCCGAGGGCGAAGCAGAGATGATGCCGATCGTCGGGCGCGGTCGACGGAGCGGCTTCTTCCACACGCATGCGGTCGATTTCGGCATCGGCGAACCGGTACATTTTCAGATTGGCCAGGCTCCAATAGGCGTCGCCGAAGCTCGGACGCGCAGCGGCCGCGGCGCGGTACGATTCGATGGCATCGGGAACCTCGCCCACCGTCTTCAGCGCATGGGCGAGCCACAGGTGAAGATCGGGATTGGCCGGCATTTCGGCCAGCAACTGCCGGTACAGCGCGATGGCGGTTTCGCTTTCGCCGAGCCCGACCGCGGTCGTCGCGGCCAGCGCCCGGTAGTCGACATTGTCCGGATCGAGCGCCAGCAATTGCCGGACCTGTTCGCGTGCCTCGGGATATTTGTGACGCAAGACCAACGTCTGCGCATAGTCGTGTCGCGCCGCCCGGTATCCGGGCGCCAGGACCAGAACCGCCTCCAGCAACAGTTCCGCATCGTCGAGGACATCGCGTGCCATGCCGATTCTCGCCAGCAGGCGCATCGCCTCGGTGTGATTTCCGTGTTTCAGCAGAAACGCTCGGACGATCTGTTCGGCCGGCGCAAGATCGCCGTCCGAAAACAACGACGTCGCCTGCACGACCTCGGGCGGCAGGTTTTCGAGAGTCGCGACATGGTCGGCGGCGGTCGACGCGTTCTTCGTCTCGCCCGTCATCCGGTAGAGGCTGGTGAGCATGCGCCAGCTCGCGGGGAGCGCCGGATTGATGTTCACGCCCCGCAGCAGGGCATCGATCGCGCGGGGTGCGTCCTTGAGCGCCACGTAACAGAGACCGCGCTCCTGGAAGAGCCGGCTGAAGCGAGGATGGAAGCGCTCGAGTTCGTCGAGGGCCGCAAGCGCGTCCGTTATCCTGCGGAGGTGACGAAGGCTCGACGCCCGGATGAGCAGCAGGTCGCGATTTTCCGGCCATTCGCGCAGGAGCGGCGGGACATCCCGCAGAACGTCGGGGTGGCGGCCATCGCTTTGCGCCTGCCGCAGACGGCGGACGTCCTGTTCGATCGGCGTATCGCGTGTGGGGGCGGTCGTCGCGTCCATGGAACCGGTGGTGCCAGGCGGGTCAGGTCACCCGCCTAGCACAACTACACTGTCATTACAGCTCTAGAAGCCGAAACCCACCTTCAGTCCGATGACCCTCGGGCGAATTGGGACTTCCGCCTTGATGAATTGGGCCGACGTCGTGAACGTGCTGGCATGCGAGTTGCCGAGGTTCGTTCCGAACAACTCCGCCGACCAATTGTCGATCGAGATTCCGAACGAAGCGTCGTACGTTGTATAGGCCGGCTGCAGGTATCGCAGGAATGTCGTATTCGGAATCAGAACGCCCGTGCCCGACGTGTAGGTGGCGGGCTGATTGAACATGCTGCCGGTATAGTTGACGCCGGCCATGGCGAACATGCCATAGCTCCACATCGTCCAGTCATAGCGTCCGCGCAGATTGCCCTGGAACTTCGGCGAGAAGGCCGGGGTGGTGCCCGGCGCGCCGAAGGGGTTCTGGAAGGGCACGGTCATGTTGACGCCCTTCTGGAAGACCTGGGTGATGCAGGTTCCAAAACCGGGCGAGCCGGCAACATTGTTCACGAGGCACGGCGAATTGGCCTGGGTGGAATCGTTGTACGAAGCCGATCCCTGCAGCGTCAGCCCATCCGTCACCAGCGCCACGAACTGTGCTTCGCCACCCTTGACGTCGTAGGTCGGGCCGTTCACGCCGAACGTCGTATTGCCCAGTTCCGTCGGATTGAAGAACAGCAGCTGCACGTCGCTCCAGCGCATGTAGTAGGCGGAGAGATCGAGCTGGAGGCGGTGATCGAAGAAGTCGGTCTTGGCGCCGATTTCGTTGTTGGTCAGCGAGTCGGGCTTGTAGCTGAGCGGCTTGTCGAACTGGAACTCGTTGCCTTGCGCCTTCGACACCAGCGGCGCCACCAGGCCGCTCTTGCGGTTGAAGCCGCCCGGCCGGAAACCTTCGGAGAACGTGTAGTAGACCATCACGTCGGGCGTGATGTGCCACGTGATGTTGGCGTTGCTCTTGAAGCCGGCATACGTCTTGTGGTCGTTGTCGAGGTTGATGTTGTGCAGCGCGTCGTTGCAGGGAGCCGGCACGTTCTGACACGCCGTGTCGGTCTGATATTGCGATCCGACTTCGAATTCGCGGTACTGGTACCAGCGCGTTCCGGCGGTCACGGTAAGCTCGTCCGGAATGATGTCGTAGTTGACGGATCCGAAGAACGCCGTCTGCGTGTAACCGCGCTGCGTGTCTTCGCCGAAGGCGGTGGCGTCGCTGCGGATGCTCGGGTCGTTGGTCGTCGCATTGGCGGCCGGCGCGACGTCGCCGACGCAGATCTGCCCGCCGGCGAGAGCGACGGCGAGGTTCTGCGGCGTGCAGGCCGGAATGGTCTTATAGTTGAAGTTCTGGATGTCGTAGATCTTGAAGTCTTCGTAGAAGACGCCGGCGATCGCCCGGATGCGCCAATCGTCCGGCGTGCTGACGCGGAATTCGCTGGTCAGGTGCGTGTTTCGGACGGTGTCCTGCCAGTAGCCGATCGGCGAGAAACAGACCGGCGTCGGCGCGCTCCAGCCCGTGGTGCCGCCGATGCACTGATAGTACATGCCGCCGGCCGAGCGCGAATAGTTGGTGTAGTCCTGCTGTTCGCTGATGTGGCGGTCGAGGAAGCCGCCGGTGTAGACGACCTTGAGGTCGCCGACCTTGCCGTCGACCGTCCAGGACGTGTTCTCGAACTTGTCCTTGTCGTAGGACGGGGTGAACGAGGTGACCTGCAACGGCTTGAGCGGCTGGAAATCGGAGCCCGTCGGGTATTCGACGAACAGTCCCTCTGCATCGAGATCCTGGAAGCTCTGCGAGATCAGGACGTCCCAGTCTTCGTCGACCTTGTAGAGCGCCGAGAGACGCAGGCCCGTATGGGTCACCGGGTTCTGGTCCTTGCGCGCGATGTCGAAATTGTTGGCCTGCGGCGCGTTGGGCAGCGCGCAAAGCCCGGCTGCGCCGGCCGGCTGGCCGTTGGGGCACAGACCGCCCGTCGGCGTGATGTTGAAGTAGGAGTTGCCGAGGTCCTGGTTCGACCGGGTGAACGTGCTCGGCACGTTGTCGATGTAGCCGCCCTGCCGATCGTTATAGACGACGAGGCGAACGGCGAGCGTGTCCTTGATCACCGGAACGTTGAGCACTGCATTGATGCTGTCGTTCTGGTCGCCGCCGTCCGTCGTGCCGTAGCTGGCCTCGACCTTGCCGGACGTCGTCTCGAGATCCGGCTTGTTCGTGATGTAGCGCACCGCGCCCGCCTCGGCGCCGCCGCCGAACAGGGTTCCCTGGGGACCTTCGAGCACTTCGATGCGATTCATGTCGACCATGTAGATGTCGACGTTGCGCGCCGGGAACTGCATGGACTGGTCGTCCAGGTAGAGCGCGACATTGGGGAAGTTGCCGATCGTGGCGCTGGACTGGTTGCCCGCGAAGCCCGCGCTCAATCCGCGCATGAAGATGTTGCCCTGGCCCGGGCCGTTGTTGCCGTAGCTGACATTGGGCGTGTACTTCAGGATCTGGTCGAGCGTCGTGACGTTCAGATCGTCGAGGCTTTTGCCGGTGAAAGCCTGGACCGTCGAGGGAACGGATTGCAGGCTTTCATCGCGCCGCTCGGCCGTCACGACAACGGTTTCGACGCCTGCCGGGATGTCGGTCGAGTCCGCCGCCGACGCGGCCACGCCGTAGCCGCTGAGAATCGCGGCGACCGCGCAGGAAATCTTGTATTTGGCTTTCATGAATCTCACTCCAAATCGCTGATGGGACCGACCGGACATGCGCTCGCGTCACCGAGCACCCCGCGTGCTCGCGTCGCGCGATACATGCCTTCCGTGGAGCGGTAGCGGCCAATACTTCGCTTGAATGCGCGGCATAGGTCGCGCCTATGGAGCGCCACACGTCACAAATCTGTTGGCGTGCGCGCGTAGTGTTGCGAGTTGGTCGAGGGACTCTGGCCTTCGTCCGGGACGGGTGGGGCGACAAAGTATTGAGCGTAAATCACCAGCACTTGCGGGCCTTTCACGCGATTGCCGTGGAAGGAAGCATCAGTCGCGCGGCGCGGCGCCTGAACGTCGCGCAGCCGACTTTGTCCCAGCAGTTGAAGGCGTTGGAGCGCCGTCATCAGGCGGCGCTATTCGACGGACGCAAGCCTCCATTGCGCCTCACAGCGTTCGGTCAACAATTGTTCGATCTCACACAGAAGCTGTTCGTAACGTCGCAGGACATAGATAATTTACTTCGTAATACAGAAACCCGCATGACATCGGACATGCGCCTGGGATCGGACTCGCCTTTTTTCGCCGTGCGACTGGCGGCCGCAATCCGCCAAAAGAATCCGGCTGCCTCGATACGCGTGCGAATCGGAAATGCCGTCGAGACGTTTGCCTGGCTGCGGGAAGCGCAGATCGACGTGGGTATCGTCAGCGATCCGCCGGGCGACAACGCATTCGCCTATGAGCCTCTGTTCAGCGACAGGCTCGTCGCCGCTGTACCGAAAAGCCACCCGCTCTCGAAGCTCGACGTCCTGCCGATCGCCGCCCTGGCGGGCAAGCGGCTTCTGGTGCGCGAAGCGACGTCGCGGACCCGCACGGCCGGAGAGGCTCTCCTGCTCGATGCCAACGTCGCGCCGGCGGAGACCATGGAACTGCACACGCGCGAGACGATCCGGGAGGGCGTCGCCATCGGCCTCGGATTCAGCCTCTTCTTTTCGCTCGAATGCCCGCCGGACGAGCGGATCCGCTTCTTGCCGCTCGACGTCGATGCCAGCCTCTCGCGGCTGACGGGCTATGTCGTCTGCCTCAGCGAGAAGCGGCGTTCGACGCTTCTCGCCTCCGTGATGGACGCGGCCGGGGAACTACGCGCGATGAGCCCATTGCCCATACCCTCCGCCGGCGCGGAACCGGGACGCGCGCCGGCGAAACCGGTCGGCCGCGCGCTCGAGACCGCGCTCTGAACGACGGCGCGCGATCACCGCGCGATGTTGATGACCTGTAGCTGGGTGAATTCCGCCAGGCCTTCCTCGCCGAGTTCGGTTCCGATGCCCGACTGCTTCGAACCTCCGAACGGAATGTTCGGCGCAAGCTCGGCATGCTTGTTGACCCAGACGGAGCCCGAATCCATTTGCAGCGCCAGCTTGTGCGCTCGATCGAGATCCGACGACCAGATCGACCCGCCCAGTCCGTAAGGCGAAGCGTTCGCCCTGGCAACCGCGTCCTCGGCTTCCCTGAACTTGATGACGGGAAGTACGGGACCGAACTGCTCCTCGTCGACGAGCCGCGTTCCGTCCGCAATGTCGCGGACGATCGTCGGCTTGATGAAGTATCCCGACTGCTCCGGCGCATCGCCGCCGGCGATCACCTTGCCGTGCTTGCGCGCGTCGGCAATGATCTCCTTGACCTTCTCGAACTGCATCTTGTTCTGCAGCGGACCGAGTTGCGTGCCCTGCTTCAGCCCGTCGCCGACGATGGCGGCGTTGGCCAGCGCGGCGAGCTCGTCGCACATTTCGTCGTAGATCGATTCGTGCACGTATAGCCGCTTCATTGCGATGCAGACCTGGCCGTTGTTCTGGAAGGCGCTCTGGAACAGCTTCGGCGCGGCGTCCTTCGGATTCACATCGTCGAGCACGATCCCCGCATCGTTGCCGCCGAGCTCGAGCGTGATGCGCTTCAGCGTCGCCGCGGCGCCGGCCATCACCTTCGCACCCGTCGCCGTCGAGCCGGTGAAGGAAATCTTGCGCACATCGGGGTGAGCGCTGAGCGCCGCGCCCAGATCATTGGCGTCCGTGATGATGTTGAGCACGCCGGGCGGCAGCACGTCCTTGATCAGTTCTCCGAGCCGGAGCGTCGCGAGCGGCGTGGTCGGCGCCGGCTTGAGCACGATCGTGTTGCCGGCAAGAAGCGCGGGCGGAACCTTGAAGGCCATCAGGATCAGCGGGAAATTCCACGGCACGATGGCGCCGATCACGCCCAGCGGCTTGCGGTGCAGCTCGACCTTTCGGCCCGCGCTGTCGTCCAGCACCTTCACCGGCAGGTCCAGCGCGGTGAAGTAACGGAAGAACGCCGCGGTGCCGTAGACCTCGCCGGTCGCGTCGCCGAGCGGCTTGCCCTGCTCCTGCGTCAGCAGCCGCGCCAGTTCGCCGGCGTTCTTCTCGATGATGTCGGCGATGGCGTTGATGGCAGACTTGCGCTCCTGGACGGTCGACTTGCTCCAGGCGGGGAAAGCGGACTTCGCGGCCGCGACCGCCTGGTCGAGTTGCGCTTTGGACGCGCGCGGGCACTTGGCCAGCACTTCCTCGGTCGCGGGATTGACGACGTCCATGGTCTGGTCGCCAGCAACGAGTTTTCCGCCGATCAGCAGATTGTAGGTCATGACTGTTCCTCGCCTTTGGTATGCGGTTCAAAAAAGGTGTCGCACCTGCAGTCAGGATTCCATCAGCAGCACGGCTTTCACGCAATCGCCGTGATGCTGTTCGGCAATGGCGCGGTTGATGTCCCTGAAGGGGTAGGTGCGGATGAGTCTGTCGAAGGGAAACTTGCCCTGCCTGTACAAATCCATCATCTGCGGAATGAACACGTCCGGTTCGCTGTCGCCTTCGATGATGCCCTTGATCGTGTGTCCGAAGGTCATGACCGTCATCAAGTCGCCGGGCACGGGCGTGCCGGGCGGGCTGATGCCGACGATCCCGAATACGCCGTGCGGCGCCAGGCAGTTCATCGTCGCCTGCTGCAGCGCCGGAATGCCCGTCGTGTCGAACGCGTAGTCAACGCCTTGCGGAACGATGGCGCGCACCGCAGCCACAAGGTCCGGCGACGCGGCCGGGTCGATCGCGTGCGTCGCTCCGAGCTCGGCCGCCAGCCTGCGCCGCGCCTCGTACGGCTCGAGCACGATGATGGTGCCGCAACCCTGTACCGCCGCGCCCATCACGGCGCTCAGCCCGACGGCACCGCCGCCGAGAATGAGGAGAGAGCTGCCCTTTTCGCACGCGAGGGAGCGCATGATGCCGCCGGCGCCGGTCTGGACGCCGCAGCCGAGCGGCCCGACCAGTTCCAGAGGCACATCCTTCGGCACCTTCACGACGTTGCGCTCGTAGGTGAGACAATAGGTGGCGAATGATGACTGGCCGAAGAAGTTGCTCTTGAGCTCCTCGTCGCCGGCGCGCAGCGATCTGGAACCGTCGGTGCGCGAGCCGATATAATTGAGCAGCGGCATCGAGAGGCAGTAGGCCGGATCGCCGCTCCGGCAGCGCGCGCACTGGCCGCAGGAGCGGAACGAGATCGCGACCCGGTCGCCGGCTTTCACCTTCGTGACGGAGCCGCCGACTTTCTCGACGATGCCCGAGCCTTCGTGGCCGAGCACCGCCGGCAGCCCGCCGATCGCTCCCGTCTTCGCGACCAGGTCGGTGTGGCAGAGGCCGACGCCGACCAGCTTGACCAGGATTTCATCCGTACGCGGATCGTCAATGTCGACGGCTTCGAGGCTGAAGTCGGGCCGTCCTTCGCGCGCCACCGCCGCTGTGATCTTCATGGAAACGCCTTCACCGGAAATTCGTTGTTCTCGAATACCGAAAGTCTATCACCGCACACCCGTCCCGTCGCGCCGGGATCGACTGCGTCAGCCTTTCGCACCGTCGAAGAATTCGGTGAAACCTGACGGCGCGTAAGGCCCGACGCAGACCTGCTCGAGCACGCCCACGCCCGTCCTCTGCCCGTCGCTCGCGCGAACGACCTGCTGCACGTGGATGTTCTCGGGCGAAAGCATGTTGAGTTGCCGGGGATCGAACGACTCGCCGCCGACCTCCAGTTCGCCTTTCCACATGCCCTGGCCCCATTCCGGATGGCCGTAGCCGAGACCCTTCATCTGGAATTTGAGGATCGGATCGAGCGAGATCGTTCGCTTCGATCCGTCGAGATCGATCAGATCGATTTCCGCTTTGGACGCGAGGCGCGTGCCCGGATGATAGGTGAGACGATGAAGCGCCGTCGCCATGCGCTTTTCCTTGCCGTCCTCGACCGCCGGCACTTTGTCCTCCGACGGATACAACGGCGCCACGAAGCCTTCGCGGACAAGCGCTTCGCCGCGCGAACCGTCGAAGAAGATGGCATGCGTGATGTGGTCGTCCCAGAACAAGGGCGCCCAGAGGAAAAACGCGCCGAACGGCATGCCCGGGGCGCCGCCCAGTTCGGGTTCGCCGACCCGGCGAACGCCCCACGATCTGTCCTTGGTCCCCAGACACACACGGTCGTCGACCTTGATCTCTCCCTCGGGATGGCGAATGACGCCGCTCCAGCGCCCGAACTGGTCGAAACGGGTCGCGTCCATCAGGCGGCGCGTGCCGCCCCAGAGCGTCTGGCGCGCTTCCTGTATCGCGGCCGAGCGGGTCGAAAACGTCAGATCGCAAGTCACGCCGCTCGGATTCTTGTCGAGCACCACCCTCGTCCTGCGCATCGGCTCGACGACTTCCATGCGAAACGGTCCGACCGACATGTCGGTGCGCTCGGCCGGCGCCCGCCGCGAGCCGAAGAAGCAATGCTGCCTTGTATTGGGCTGGACCACGCTGAAGGCGCAATCGAGCACGCCGCGATGCGGATAAACGGCCATGCCGATGCCGACATAATAGGAGCCGTCGGGCGCATAGCCGTTGAACCAGGTCCGGTCATAGACGTTGCGATCGCTGGTCGCCGGATAGGCGATGGGCTCCGGTGTCTGATGAATCGGAAAGTCGTCGAGTTTGTTGAGCATGGACAACTCCTGTCGAAGACGCGTTGTAACTTCCGGCGTGAAATTGCGATTCAGTCGCGACGGCAAAGGCCGCCGCAACGATTAGAATGCAGATTGATATGTCCGTCGCGCGACATATTCGTCGAGAAAGCGCCAGATCCGCGCGTTCAGCGCGTGCGCCCACGCCGCTCCCTCGTCCATCGCCTTTTCGACGGTTTCATGGAGATCGATGAGAACGAGCATCTCGATGTCGCCGCGCGCCGCCAGATCGTGCACGCGCAGAGTCTGGCACGTCGCCGAAGCCGCCGCTTCCGCCCGCCGCCGCAGGGAAGCGTCGGTCAGGTGCGGTTGCGCCTCGCGCAGTATCGAGGCGATATCGGCGTGGTCGGCGACCAGGTTGTCGGCGGCGCGGTCGTAATCCTGCGCGACCAGACCGAGCAAGGTGGCGATCAGGCCCATGTCCGCGCCGGCATAGGCGTCCGCCGCTTTGGGCATGAGATCCACCGCGATGCGCGTCGCGATATGGCCGATTCCTTCGGCACCCTTGGGTATCATGCGTTTGCCTCGAAAAAGCGGTGGACGGAGTTGGGCGAAAGATAGTCGACCAGAATCTGCTGCTGGCGGTCGGTCATCAGCCAGCCTGCCAGGGCGAGGATCGGTTGCTTGCTCGCGCCTTTGTGGAAATCCTCGCTCGAGGAGATCCATATGCCTATTCCCTTCACCGATGCGAAGACCTGCCACCAGCGGAATGCGCGCGGGTCGAAACGCAGGCCGCTGCTTTGTTGCCACACGCGAATGGCTTCGCGGTGCGGCAGCAGGCGGCCGGCATATTCGGAGTGGCCCCAGTTCCAGAGGGGATCGAGCGACCAGGCGAGATCCTCGTACGGATCGCCGAGATGCGCCATCTCCCAATCGAGTATCGCCCGGATTTCTCCGTCGGGGCTGTAAAGGTAATTGCCCGTGCGAAAGTCGCCGTGCACGACGCTGAGCTTCTGAGCGGGCGGCGGCGGATTGCGCAGAAGCCAGCGGACGGCTGCGTGCGCGACGGGATTGGGATGGATTTCGTCGTCGACGATGACCTTGTGCCAGTAATCGAGTTGCTCGCGCGCGCACGCATCGAGCGCCGGAATGCGCATGAAGCCGTCCATTCGCAGCTTCAACGGATCGAGTTTCGCGACCTGTCCCAGCAGCGTCCATTTCCGCCGGCCCAGCTTTTCGCGATGATCCGGCGGAATGCCTTCCGCCGACGACTGGCAGCCCGGCACCTCCTTGGTGATCGAAAAAGGACGTCCGATCCACTTCAGGTCCTCTTCCAGGAACACCGGCTCGGGAACCGGCAAGCCCGCCGTGAACATCGCTTCGATGGTTTTGTATTCGGTTCGCCGGTCGGTATCGATCAGGCTGGTTTCCGGATCGATCCGGACGATCAGGCCCTGCGTCCGGCCATTCGCGCTCGCCTCGCATTTCCAGGTCTCGCGCGATGCACCGCCCGGGATGCGGCTCAATTTCGAAATCGCGACGGCCGCATTCCAACGGGCGGCGAGATATTTGCCGAGCCCTGCCTCGAGCTGCTGCTCGCGTTCCGTCATTCCCTTGTCTCCCTTCAGCCTGCAGCGATCGATCGCGGTCCGGTGCTCGCGACGACCGCCTTCTGCGCAGTCTTTTCGTTCGACTCTAGTTGCAGGGCGCCGCAGATCAAGCGGACGCGGAGCCGAGGACGCGACGCGGCCGCGACATCGTCTTTTGACCTCCGCGTGGTCAATGCGCCGGACTGAGTCCGGCCGCGGTCAAGGAAACGGCCGCGCTCTTCAGCTGCGTCAAGTTTGTCTCGGGGTCGGTGATGTACTGCATGGAGGCGCCGAGAAGCAGGCTGCCGACGGCGAGCGCAGCGCCGGATGGATCCACGTCGGCGCGGACGCAGCCTTCGCGCTGACCCCGCGCAATGAGCTGCTCGAGAAAAATCCTGCTCTGCTCGTGCGATTCCGAGAATGCGTTGCGGATCGCCGACAAGTCCGCCACCGCGCCGGCCGCGAGCGTGAAATAGGCGCGGGTGTCCTTGGCCGCGGCAAGCTCATCGAAGTGCAGGCGCACATATGTGGTGAGCGCCTCCAGACCGGACATGTGCTCGATGTCGAGCGCAAGCAGCGCTTCGATCCGGCTCTGCTGCAGGCGCTTGATGAGCGCGCGGATGAGGCCCTCCTTCGAGCCGAACTTGAGGAAGGCAAGGCCGCGGCTGTAGCCGGCGCGCCGGGCGATGCGCTCGAAGGTAGTCGCGCCTACGCCTTCCTCGGCGACGATTTCGACCATGGCTTCCAGAAGGCGGCGCTCGGATTCATCCCGGCGGTCGGCCTGCGTGCGCTTTTGACGCTCTAACGACGGGGCATGAGACATGGTACTAAATAACTTATTAGATGGATGTCTAGCAAGTATCTTGAGACCTTAAGACGAGAAATAGGAAATTACACCTAACGACTCAGTAGGAGACCGCAGCCATGGCCAGCCCCAAATCGCAATATGACGCCATCGTCATCGGCGGCGGCATCAATGGTTTGACCACCGCGGCCTACCTGCAGAAGGCCGGACTGAGCACCGCCCTGTTCGAGCGCCGCGACGAGTCCGGGACCTTCGCCTCGACGGAAGAGGTCATGTACCCCGGCGTCAAAGTGAACATGCACGCGTCGATGCTGATGCCGCATTTCGGCCCGGCCTATGTCGATCTGGAACTGGAACGCTTCGGACTGGAATTGCTGCGCCCGCCAGGTGCGCGCTTCGCCTACTTCCATCCGTTCCTCGACGGCAATGCCGCGATGTTCTCGGGCCGCGACGCGCGCGAGACCTACGAAGCCTGGAAGCTTATTTCGCCCAAGGACGCCGAGACGTTCCGCAAGATCGTCAACTTCTTCGGCGCGACGCGCGCGGCAATGCCCCAGGGTCCGCTGGGCGGCAAGCCGACCGACGAAAGCTTTCTCGCCTTCGTCGAAGCGAGCCAGTACATCCCGGTCTTCCCCAAAGACTGGTTGTGGATGACGGGCGTCGAGTTCGCGGACTGCCTGTTCGAGAACGAGCAAATCAAGCTCGGCATTCTGAGCTATGCCGCGACCGGCGGGGTCGACGGCATCGGCAGCCGCATCTCCGGACCGATCGCCGTCATGACTTTTCTCGCCACCTTCTCGGCGGAAGGCGGCTACACCGCCCGCGGCGGCAGCCACAGCCTCACGCACGCACTGGTGCGCTGCTTCATCCATTACGGCGGAAAGATCTTCTACAACTGCCCGGTCGAAAAGGTCATCATCGACAACAAGCAGGCGAAAGGCGTGCGCCTCTCCAAGCTCGCGACCTATCCCGAGGCCGAGTTCAAAGCCTCGCGTGCGGTGATCAGCGACGTCAGCGCCAAGCCGACATTCTTCGGCATGATCGGCGAAGAGCACCTCACCGTTCCCGAACGCGTGCAGCTCAAGCGGTTCGACTATCGCGGCTCGTCGCTGTTCACCAACTACTATGTGATGAGCGAACGGCCCGACTTCGCCTGCGCCAAGAAATTCCCCGAGGCCAACGAGACTTTCATGTACAATTTCGGCGCGGAGTCCATGGACGACGTTGCGCGCCTGATCGACGGCTGCATGGTGCGCAATCTGCCGCCCGATCCGCCAGTGGTATGGGGCGGGTGCTTCAACTACTCGATCGCCGATCCGACGCAGGCGCCGCCGGGGCAGTACACGCTTCTCACCTGGGCGATGGTGCCTTACGAGCTGCGCCCTCTGGGCGGACCGGAAAAGTGGGACGACATCCGCGAGTCCTACGCCGACAAGGTCGAGGACGTCTTCGTCCAGTACCTGCCGAACCTGAAGAAGGCCAAGATCGCCCGCTACGTGAACACGCCGCACGACTATGTGCGGCGCAATCCGCACTGCGGCGGCAACATGCATCCGGGCGGATCGGTCACCGAGGGTCAGATGTGGAGCTGGAAGCCGTTCGCGGGCTGCAACGCGCCGCGCACGCCGATCGACAGCTTCTACATCGCCCAGTCCGGCGGCATCGCCAACTACACCACGCTGACGGCAGGCCAGATGGCGGCCGTCGAGGTGATGGACGGTCTCGGCCTGCCGCTGCCCGAATGGTGGAACGGCGTCGCCTTCCAAGGTGCGCGCGAACTGCTCGCACGCCAGGGCGCGGAGTTGAGGTTCACTGTCGACTGAAGAGAGAAAATCTGATCCGGCGCCGCTCGGCGGGAGGAAAAAATGACAGAACAATCGCAATATGACGTGATCGTCGTCGGCGCGGGACATAACGGCCTGACCGCCGCGGCCTATCTGCAGCGCGCCGGCGCCAAAGTCCTGGTCGTCGAACGGCGCCACGAAACCGGCGGCGCGCTCGTCACCGAGGAATTCTCCGGCTACCGCTTCAACCTGCACGCCAACTACATGCTGATGCTCGACGTGGCGCCGCCCTACCGCGACCTCGGACTCGAGGAGGACGGCTGCGTCTATATCCGCCCCGAGGTCGAAGCCTCGCTGCTGAAAGCCAACGGCGACGCCATCACGCTCTATGCCGATCTGGAGAAAAGCGTCGAGTCGATCCGCCGGTTCTCGGCGCGTGATGCGGAGCGCTTCCGCGAGATCTACCTCAACTACAAGCAGATCGCGGACGAGTACCTGATCCCGTCCACCTATGGCCGTCCGGTCGGCTCGGCCCAGCTCGCGGCCACCTACATGGAAAGCGAGCTCGGCAAGCGCATCTTGCACGTCACGGAAATGACGCCCTACGAGATCTGCAAGAGCTGGGACTTCGAGACGCCCGAATTGGGCGCGCTCCTGCTCTACCTCATCTGCATGTGGGGGATCGATCCGGAGGAAACCAACTCTTCCTATCTCGTGCCGCTTTATTTCAATCGCATGCTCAACGCTGCGCTGGTGAAGGGCGGCTCCCACCGTCTGTCCTCCACGCTTCAGAAGGCCGGCATCCTGGCCGGCATGGAAGTAATGGAAAATCACGAGGTGAAGCGCTTCATCGTCGAGAACGGCGCGGTGACCGGCGTCGAAGTCGCGCCGACCGGCACCGAGGGCCCACTGCAACGGATCGCGGCCAAGACCGTCGTGACGTCCACCGAACCGACGACTACCTTCGGCAAGTTCATTCCGGAAGAGGAAGTGCTGAAGCGCTCGAAGCTCTGCCTCAACACGGCCAAGAACTGGGAGTGGGAGCAGAGCTCGCTGTTCCTCTGCCACCTCGCCTTGCGCAAGAAACCGCACTTCAAGGCGGAAGCGAAAGATCCCGGCGTCGAGACCGCTTTCATCCGCGTCTTCGGCGTCGAAACCGCCGAAGACGTCGTCAAGCACATCAAGGAGGTGATGGAAGGTCACCTGCTGCACGACATCGGCCATGTGACGTTTACGACGGACGTCGACCCGGCGCAGGCCCCCAAGGAAACCGATCCGGACGGCGCTGTGTGCCGTATCGAGGCCTGCGTGCCCTATGCGCCGGCTGACGGCGATTGGGCGACGCTCACCAAGCAGTACGGCGACCGGCTGATCGCCAAGCTGGCCAGCTATACGACGGATTTTGACCCGGCCGCGATCGTGCGCCGCTACGACTATTCGCCCGTCAGCATCGAGATGAAGATTCCGCAGATGAAGCGCGGCTCCTTCAAGCACGGCGCCTACGTCATGACGCAGATGGGCTATTCGCGTCCGAACGTCCAATGTTCTTCGTACAAGACGCCGATCGACAACCTCTACGTCTGCGGCGCCAGCACGTTCCCGGGCGGCATGATCACCTTCGGCGCGGGCTACAACGCGGCCAAAGTCGTTGCGGAAGCGATGAAGCTGAACGTCTGGTGGAAGGAGCCCGCGAGCGTTTCGGCGGCGCGCGAGAAAGGCTTCCTGCTATGATCGTCTGGTCGAAGGGTCTCGGCAAACAAAGATTGCCGCTGGAGCTGCCGGACGCCACGCTGCGCGCGACGCAGGACGATCTCGTCATGGAAGGCACGATCGAGCCCGTGTGCTGGCGCTACGCCATCCGTCTCGCGCCGGACGATCTGTCCGACTTCCTGAAGCTGCTGGCGGAGCCGCAGACGGCACGGTTCCTCGCCGAAAAGCCCGGCGTGCTTCTGCCGTTCGTCTTCGGGCTGATCGCCATCGTGCCGCGACTGCTGTTCAAGATGCTCACGCCGAAGAAGCGGCCCTCACCAGTCGCGGGATGATCGACATGCATTTCTGGTCAGAAGGTCTGGGAGACAAGGAATTGGTGATGGGGCTCGGCAGGGCCAAGCTCGAGCGCAAGGGCGATGTCATCTCGCTCACGGGTATCGTCGATTCGCCGGCACCCTGGGAATATGAGGTCAAGATCCAGTATGCGGACTGGATCACCATACTGAACACGGCGCGAAGCGTCGAAGCGTGCGACTTCATCGCCGATCACGTCGCGCTCCGCCAGCTCGCCGGCATGGCGTGGAACATCGTCAGGTTCATCGTTCTCCTCGCCTGGTATCGGTTCGCGCGAAGACTGGGCGCCGGCCCGGTCGCCCTGGTTCCGGCCGACGCCGTGGGCGGCGCCGGCGCGAAGAAGCCCTAGAGAAGCGAAGGCGCGCCGACCATGCGCATCACATTCGTGGATTCCGCGGGCACGGCGAGAAGCATCGAGGCCAAGCCGGGCCTGTCGGTCATGGAGGTCGCAAAGGCGAATTTCATTCCCGAAATCGATGCCGATTGCGGCGGTGTCTGCTCCTGCGCCTCCTGCCATGTCTATGTCGATCCCGGATGGATTGAGAGGTTCCCGCCCCTATCGAGGAACGAGAACACGCTGCTCGCGCTCGTCGAAGAGCGGCGGCCCAATTCCCGGCTCTCGTGCCAGTTGAAGCTGACCGACGGCATGGACGGCCTGACCGTCACGACCCCGGCGCCGGCTTGAACCGGCGAGTCAGGACGCCGTCGCCGGACGATCGGCGAACGCCGGGCTAGACTGCGGCCGCGCGCTGCAGCGCCGGCATGAGGTCGGCGACCGAGTCGATCGCGACGTCCGCCCCCGCATCGAGCAGCACCTGGCGCGCGCGCGCGAGCGCCGACGCCCGCTCCGACACGGACAGCGCCTGCAATTCCTGCAGCGACATTCCCAGCGAATTGCCCGATCCGACGCCGACGGTGAACGCGCCCGCGGATTTTCCCTCAGCGATGCCGGCTTCCGCGTCATCCACTTTGACTACGCGCGCGAGCGGCCAGACGCCGAGCTCGGCGCAGGCTTTGTAGATCATGAGCGGCGATGGCCGGCCCTCGGGAGTCTCGCCGGAACAGACGACGTGCTCGGGCGCATAGCCCTGTTCGGCCGCGCGCGCCAAAACCGGTTCCATCATCTCGCGCGTATATCCCGTCGAAGATGCCACTCTGACGCCGGCCGCGCGCAGGGCTTCGAACGTTTGCCTGGCCCCCGGTATCAGGCTCGACGCCTCCGCCGCGTATTTCCGCATCAGCGGTCCGAGCCGCGCCATGATGCGCTCGTGATCGCGGCCGTCGGGTGAGTGGCCGTGCCGATCGCGCCAGGACGCAATCACGGAGTCGTACGATAACAGGCTCCGGACGTGATCGTGCTTCGCCTTGCCCATGTCGCGGCGCGCGATTTCGGCGTCGATCGCCACGCCCTCGGCAGCGAAGGCCTCGATCAACGCCTTGACCGGCGCCTCGCAGCCGAAGTCGACCATCGTGCCGGCCCAATCGAAAATCACGAGATCGAAGCGGTTCTTCACACTCATCGATGTGCTCCAAAAAGACTATCGACCAGCTCCTCGCCGATCGCGAATCCGGTGGATGCGCCCGCACCGCAGGCGACGATTGCAATGCGCACCGCATCGTTCGGCGCATCGATCACGACCGGCCGCGCGTCCGACGATGCGTAGGTGCCGACCCAACGCTCGATCGTCGGCGGCGGCGCAATGCCCAGTGCAGCCGAAAATTCGTCCAGGATCAGCGCATCGACCTTTTCGTGCGAGAACGGATCGGGCGTGGCGGCGTAGTGATGACTGTCTCCGACCACGAGGCTGCCGTCTGCGCTCTGGACGACGATGAGATGGACACCGTTCGCGAGATGCTCGGCTTGCTCGTCCGCGAGTCGCCGCTTCACCGGCGCGGCGGCGGGAAGATCGGCGTAGCCCTTGTATCGGCCGAGACCCAGATCGGACATGATCGCGGCCGGCAGCGCGAAACCCGGATTGGCCAGGCGCAACATCTGCAGTTTGCAGCGCGTCAGCGCGTAGCTTGCGAGCCGGTCTGCATAGAGACCATTGAAATCGTCGCCCGGACAGACGGCGACCCGCTCGGCGCGGACGATGCCGCGCGACGTCTCGACCTTCGGCACATCGATCGACGTCACCGCGGCCTCGCGCAGGAACCTGACCTCGTATCGGCTCTCGAGCCAGCCGGCGAGGCGCGGGATGGCTTCGCGCGACTCGACGCGGAGTTCGGCCGTGCTGCGCAGAACGGCAAGCAGCCTTGGGGCGGCAAGCTGGGGCCAAAGGCGGCGCGCCTCGTCGGGCGTGAGAAGGTTGCATCCCTCGCCCATCTCGGTGGCGAGAAACGCCTCGAGCAGGGCAACGGATTCGGGACTGCGCACCGTCATCCACAGGCCGGTGTGCAGCACGGGGATGTTCGCCGCCGCGGCGACTTCGCGCCAGACTTCGCGGCTGCGCCGGGCGCGCTGCCACATCGCGCCGCGTTCCTGGCCCGTGACCGTGACGAAGCCGAAGTTCCGTACCGAGGCGCCATTGGCCTGCGCATCGCGGTCGATAACCACCACGCGCAATCCGCGCCGGCTCGCGGCAAACGCCGTCGCCAACCCCACGATGCCGGCGCCGACCACCGCCAGATCGAACTTGTCCGTGCCGATTCCGTTCGTCATTGCATGAGACCTGAAGTGCCCGTGTCCGATCGATCTAGTTCGTAAGCATATGGGGCTCCACTTTTCATTCCTATAGACACGTCAGCGCGTCATCAGATTGTCATTTCCGTACCCCTTGATGGCGGCCCGCGACAGCGTCACACAGGCGTCATGACTCGTCCTTCTCCGCAGTGGCTGACCAACGCCTCGCCCGTGGTGTTCACCGCGTTCGCGTCGCTCGCCGGGTTCGTCACCTATTTCTCGATGTACGCGTTCCGAAAGCCGTTTACGGCGGCGAGCTTCGAAAATGTCGAAGGCTGGCACTATGCGCTGGACTTCAAAATCGCGCTCGTGCTCGCCCAGCTCGTCGGCTACGCGACCTCGAAATTCATCGGCATCAAGGTCATCTCGGCCATGAGCCGAACCTACCGCGCGCAAGCGATACTCGGACTGATCGGCGCGTCCTGGCTTGCCCTGGTCGCCTTCGCGGTCCTGCCGGCGCTGCTCAAGATTCCGGCGATGTTCTTCAATGGCCTTTGCCTCGGCATGATCTGGGGCCTGGTGTTTTCCTACATGGAAGGACGGCGCACGTCCGAGGTGCTGGGCGCCGTGCTCTGCGCGAGCTTCATCGTCTCGTCGGGCGCGGTGAAGTCGGTCGGCATACTTCTTATGCGCGCCGCGCATGTATCGGTATTCTGGATGCCGGCGGCGGCCGGCCTCGTCTTCGTTCCGGTGCTGCTGGTGTCCGTCTGGTGCCTGTCGCTGCTGCCGCCGCCAAACGCGGCCGACGAAGCAGCCCGTGTCCGCCGCGCACCCATGACGACGCGGGAAGTCCGCGAATTCCTCTCCGACTACGGATTTGGCATCACGGTTCTCGTGGTGCTCTACGTCTTCGTCACCGCCTTGCGCGATTTCCGCGACAATTTCGCGGCCGAGCTCTGGACCGCGCTCGGCTACTCCAACCCGGCCGCGGTGTTCACGACGTCGGAGCTTGTGGTGGCGCTCGTCGCGCTGGCCGCGCTCGGCGTCATCGTCACGGTCCGCAACAATGTTCGCGCCATGGCCGTGATTCATCTGGTCGTCCTGGCGGGACTGGTTCTTCTCGGCCTGTCGACGCTGGCGTTCGACGCCGGCTATATCGGACCCCTCGCGTGGATGATCGCGAGCGGCGCGGGCCTCTATGTCGTCTACACGCCGTTCAACGCCATGCTTTTCGACCGCATGGTCGCGGCCAGCGGACGGGTCGCCAATGCGGGGTTCCTGATCTATGTGGCGGATGCGGCCGGCTACGCCGGAAGCTGCGCGCTGCTCCTGTGGCGCAACTTCGGAATGGAGCACGCGCAGTGGCTTTCGGTCTTCCGCCTCGCGATATACGCGACGACGGTGTCGGGTCTGGTGCTGATGACGCTTTCGCTCTTCTACTTCACGGAGCGGTGGCGCGCGGCGGCCGCTGTGCCGGCGCATTCCCGCCCCTAGCGGAACGGTTCATCTCAGCCTTCGCGCCGCAGACGATTCTCGATCGCCGTCCTGTAGTGAGATAGTCCCGGCACGTCCAGGTCCGCGACTTTGGCCGCGTCGTCCCACCGCCTGAGGCGCACCGCGTCCGCGAAATGCGGCTCGCTCTCGAACGCCGCGCATTCGGCACGCGACATCGGACCGCCCTGCAGGCGCAGCGTGGCGACGGACACAGGACTGAGCATCGCGTGGTAGGCGTCGTCGACCGCGCAGAGATATCGCTTGGCCGCGACGTGCAAACGGACCGGTTCGGAAACCTCCGGTCCGAACCGCGAGGCGAGCCAGGCGCTCCCGCTCGCTTCATGTCGGGCATCATCCTTCCAGTCGGCGAAATCTTCCGGCGCGGGCTCGATCAGATGGCCGATGTCGTGCAGCAGCGCGGCGATGACCAGGCCTTCCGGCGCGTGGGCGCTCGCCGCGAGATAGGCTGCCTGGAGGCTGTGCCCGGTCACGGTCACGCGCTCGCCGAAATAGGATCCGGCACCGCGCCCTTGAAAGATCGCGATCAGCTCATCATAGGTCTGCACGAAGTCCACCTCGTCCGCGCCGCGCGGCCTTGCCGTCAGGCCCGCTTCGACATGGCCGCGCGAACCGGGAGTTTCCAGCCCGGCCGCACGAAATGGCAGGTGTAGCCGGACGGGTAGCGCTCGAGATAGTCCTGATGCTCCGGTTCGGCCTGCCAGAAGTCGCCTGCCGGCTTAATCTCGGTGACGACTTTTCCCGGCCAGAGCCCGGACGCGTCGACGCCGGCGATCGTGTCCTCGGCGATCCGTTTCTGTTCGTCGGTCGTGTAGAAGATCGCCGACCTGTAGCTCATTCCGATATCGTTGCCCTGCCGGTTGCGCGTCGTCGGATCGTGGATCTGGAAAAAGAATTCGAGCAATTCGCGGTAACTGATCTTGCCCGGATCGAAGACGATCTCGATCGCTTCGGCGTGGGTGCCGTGATTGCGATAGGTGGCGTTCGGCACGTCTCCGCCCGAGTAGCCGACCCTCGTCGACACGACGCCTTTGTAGCGCCGAAGAAGATCCTGCATTCCCCAGAAGCAACCGCCGGCCAGGATCGCGCGCTCTGTGGTCATCGAACCTTCTCCACGTCAAAATTGCTTGCGTCGGTCTTCGACAGTCTCCCGCCGGACCATGACGATCCGGCGAAACCTATGCGCTGGACGGCAGGATTGAAAGCCGGAATCGCTCTCCGGACCTAAAAGCAGGCGGCGGCGGCCCCAAAAGCCGAGTCACGCTTTCGCTGGCCATGCGGCGGCATTTGCGGCTTAACATGTTCGTACCAAGCAAGACGAATGGGGGCACAGGGATGGCGAGCGGCGATCTGCAGCGGCTGTTGGACGAAGCGGCCATAGAAAAGGCGATCTGCGACTGGTGCTCCGCGATCGACGGACGCGACTGGGATCGCATGCGATCGCTAATCGCCGATCCCGTGTTCATCGATTACAGTTCTAACGGTTCGCTGAAAGGGCTGATACCGGCCGAGGCCTGGGTGTCGCGGCTGAAGATATTGCTCGGCTTCGACGCGACCCTTCACATGGTTTCGAATTTCGTCATCGCGCTCGATGGCGACCGCGCTACCTGCACGTCCTATGTCAATGCGTTCCACTTCCTGCAAGATCGGGGGCGCGAGTTGGGCGCCTATGCCTGCGGCGTCTATGTTCACGAGCTCGAGCGGGCCGGTGATTTCTGGAAAATCGCCGGCGCGACGTTCAAGCTCGCGGGCCGCTACAGCGGGAACGAGGCTTTCCAGCAAGCGTTCGAGCGCGCGCGCGAGCTGGCACCAGGAAGAACAGCGGATGGTCCGCCGGCGGCCGTGACGACCGCAATGCCCTAGCCGGCGCGCGCCGAACTCATCGTCCGCAGGCCAGAACGTTCGCGACCGCGGCGATCGATCTTTCGACGTCGCGCTCCGTCGTCCGCCAATTGCAGACGCTGATGCGCATCGCGCGCCTGCCGCGCCAGGTGACGCCGCCGAAGAGCGCTTCGCCGGAGGCGTTCACCGCCGCGATGACCTGGTCGGTGCGCGCGTCATGGTCGGCCGGCGTCGCGTCCGGCTTCTCCGAGAGGAACCCCACCAGCGCCTGGTTCAGACCGGAAACCGCGATCAGTTCGGCGCCGTCGAGGCTGCCGATGCCCTCGGCGATCGCGCGCGCGTACCGGCAGGTGCGCGCAACGAGGTCCGACAAGCCTTCGCGTCCGAGCTGACGCAGGGCCGCATAGACGGGAAAGCCGCGTGCGCGCCGCGAGAATTCGGGGTTCCAGTCGAGCTGGTCGCGCGCGCCGCCGGCTGCGGGCAGATAGCTTGCGGCGAGCGACATCGCGGCGCGATGCGCGGCGGCGTCGCGCACGAAAGCGAACCCGCAATCGTAGGGGACGTTGAGATATTTGTGTCCGTCGCTGGTCCAGGAATCGCAGAGCTCGATCCCCCGCACGAGATGCCGAGTGTCGGGGCACAATTTCGCCCAAAGACCGAAGGCGCCGTCGACGTGAATCCATGCGCCCCGGGCGCGCGCGATCGGAACCAGCGTTTCGAACGGATCGAATGCCGCGAGATTCAACTCGCCGGCCTGCAACACCACGATCGCCGGCGCGTCGCAGCGGGCCAGCGCGGCGTCGAGCGTCTCGGGCCGTACGCGGCCGTCAGCATCAACCGCCAGCGGTTCGATGGATCCAGCGCCGAAGCCGAGCAGACGCGTCGCCCGGTCGACCGATCCGTGTCGCTCGGCCGACGACAGGATGCGGATGGCGGGGGCGCCGAACATGCCCTTTTGCGCGACGTCCCAGCCGCGCGCGGAAAGCACCGCGTGGCGCGCGGCCGCCAGGCACGTCACGTGCCCCATCTGCGTTCCGGTCGTGAAGGCGAAACTCGCCTCGAACGGCAATTCGAAGAGTTCGCGCAGCCAGGCGCCGGCGATCTCCTCGACGACAGCCGCCGCGGGGCCTGCCGCGTGGATGCCGGCATTCTGGTCCCATACCGTCGTCAGCCAATCCGCGGCCATCGCGGCGGGAAGACCGCCCCCGATCACCCATCCGAAAAAGCGCCCGCCTTGCGAGCCGAGGATTCCGCCGCGCGTGTCGGCCACGAGCTCGTCGATCACGCGCGCGGCGGGCGTACCGGTTTCGGGCAGCGGCCGGTGCAGCGCCTGTCGCAGGTGAGAAAGCGAGACCGAGGCTCCGACGCGATCGGTCTGCAGTCCGTCCAGATGGTCGAACGCGTGGAGCACTGCGCGTTCCAGGGCCTGGCGATCTTCCGACATGACGGGGGCTCTGCTTCGGGCTGCCGCTCTATGCTGCCGGCACGCCGAACGGCGTCGACCCGAATATTGCCTTTTCCTCGTCGGTCATGTCGGTGGGAACGTCGGCGAAGAGGGGCGTGCTCAGATAGCGTTCCCCCGTATCGGGCAGCATGCAAAGGATGTTGGAGCCGGCCGGCGCTTCCCTGGCGATCGAAAGCGCAGCGGCGAACGTCGCGCCCGAGGATATGCCGACGAAAATCCCTTCCTTCGTCGCGAGGTCCCGGCTGCAGCGGATCGCGTCCGGCCCCGTGATGGGGAGGATCTTGTGAATCCGCTTCGGATCGACGTCTCCGGTAATCTTCGGGATGAAGTCCGGCGTCCAACCCTGCATCGGATGCGGCTTCCACGCCGGATGGCCGGCGGACGGCGTGCCGTCCGGGTTGCGCGCCTGCGGCTGTCCGCTCTCGAGCAGCGGCGCATCGGCGGGTTCGCAAACCACGATCTTCGTGCCCGGCATTTCGCTCGCCAGCACGCGCGAAACGCCGTTGAGCGTGCCGCCCGTGCCGTATCCCGTCACCCAGTAATCGAGGCGATTGTCCCTGAAATCGTCGATGATCTCGCGCGCCGTCGTCCGCGCGTGGATCTCGGGGTTGGCTTCGTTCTCGAATTGGCGGGTGAAGAACCAGCCATGTTCCCTGGCCAGCTCGATCGCCTTGGCCACCATGCCCGTCGCGCGCAGCGCCGCGGGCGTGAGCACGACCTTCGCGCCGAGGAAGCGCATCAGCTTGCGGCGCTCGATGCTGAAGCTTTCCGCCATCACGATGACCAGCGGATAGCCCTTCGCCGCGCAGACCATGGCCAAGCCGATGCCCGTGTTGCCGCTGGTCGCCTCGATCACGGTCTGTCCGGGCTTCAATTCTCCCGAGCGCTCCGCGGCTTCGATGACCCCGAGGGCGAGGCGATCCTTCACCGAGCCCAGCGGATTGAACGCCTCCACCTTGACCCAGAGATTGACGTGCTCCGGGGCCAGCCGGTTTATGCGAACGACCGGCGTGTGGCCGACCGTCTGAAGGATGTTCTGGTAGCGCGCCATGATCTTTCTCCCCGTTTGCGGTTCGAACGCGGTTGAATGATACGATCTTTTTGCAAGGGCGCGAGCGCTCATGTGCGCACCTCGCGCTTGGGAGTCTGACGCATGCCGATGCTCGGCAGCAGCATCGGCGTGCGTTTGCGATAGGCGACATAGTCGCGGCCGAAGGCATCGGCCAGATCGCGCTCCTCGAACGGAATGGCGATGAAGATGTAGGCGGTCGTGCCCAATGCGAAGACCAGATGGGCCAGCGTCATGACCGGCGCCGCCCAGAAAATGATCAGCCAGCCGACATACAGCGGATGGCGCACATATTTGTAGAGGCTCGGCGTGTGGAACTGCGGCGCGCGATAGGGCTTGCCGATCAGATTGCGCCACACCTGCTTGAGGCCGAGCAGATCGAAATGGTCGATCAGGAACGTGGTGTAGAAGAGTAGCGCCCAGCCGAAAAGGTAGAGGCCGACGATGACGTCACGCCATACGCCGGCCGCCACATGCCACACCTCGCCGCCGATCGGAGCCCAGATCCCGAAGAGCGCGACGAGCGCGAGCGAACTCAAGAGTACATAGGTGCTGCGTTCCGCGGCCACCGGTACGAAACGCGTCCACCATTCCTTGAAGGCCGGACGCGCCATGATGCTGTGCTGCAAGGCGAAGACGGCGAGCAGCACGAAGTCGACGGCGAGAGCCTGCAAGAACGGCCGGGACGGCCTTCCGTCCAGCGAGGTCGGCGTGGCAAATCCCCCGATGAACCCGACGGCATAGACGAACACGGCGAGTGACGCCGCGTAGCAGACAATTCCGTAGATAAATGTTCCGATGCGATTCATGACGGTCTCCTGGTCGATTTGAATGTCCTGGCGGGGAACCAACGTCCCCTGCGCGATGGGTATGAAATAAGGCCCAACCCAATTTGGTGCTTGGAGAACGGCTGGAGGTTTTGTGGAGAATTTGCGGGATATCCTGTAAATCTCTTGCATGATCTACGTTTTCGGCGATTTCGAGCTCGACCTGGACAAGGTCGAACTGCGGGAAAAGGGCGCGGTGATCGCGGTCGAGCCGCAGGTCTTCGCGCTGATCGGATTTCTCATCGAAAACCGCGCACGCGTCGTGACCAAGGAAGAGATCATCGAGCGAATCTGGGACGGACGCGCCATTTCGGATTCTGCCGTGGCCAGCCGGGTGAAGTCGGCCCGTCAGGCGCTCGGCGATGACGGCGCGGCGCAGCGGCTGATCCGCACGATCCACGGCGTGGGATTCCGTTTCGTCGGAGACGCGGCGATGCGTCAAGCATCGATCGTCATCGCGCCGCTAGCCGAGCAGGACGTCGGCGAGACGCCCGACATCGAGCATGCGCGTCCCTCCATCGCGGTGCTTCCGTTCGGCCGGGTCGGCGCGGACGGCCTCAATTCCACGATCGCCGACGCGCTGCCGCAGGATCTGACGACCGAACTCTCGCGTCTGCGCTGGCTCTTCGTGATCGCGCGCGCGTCGGCGTTCCGCTTCCGCAGCGACGACATGGACATCGATCGCATCCGGGACGAGCTCAAGGTCCGCTACTGCCTCTCCGGATCGGTCGAACTCATCGACCGCACGATGATCGTTTCGGTCGAGCTCAGCGACACGCACGACAAGGGCGTGGTGTGGAGCGACCGCTTCCGCGTCTCGATAGGAGCCGTGCACGAGATCCGCGAAGAAATCGTGCGCGCGGTCATCAACGCGCTCGAACTTCAAATACCGCTGAACGAGGCGCGGCGCGCCCGGCTCAAGGCGCCGTCGGATCTCGACGCCTGGTCCGCCTATCATCTCGGACTTCAGCACATGTATCGCTTCAACAAGGCCGACAACGCGATCGCCACGTCGCTATTCGAGCGCGCGACCGCGCTCGCGCCCGAGTTCGCCCGCGCCTATGCGGGGCTGTCGTTCACCCATTTCCAGGATTCGTTCCTTCGCTACAGCGCGGATCCCCAGAAGACGGCGAAACTCGCCGAGTCCTATGCCGCCCAGGCGCTCGAACGCGATCCGGTCGATCCGTTCGGCAACCTCACCATGGGCCGCTCGCACATCCTGCGGGGCGATCTCGAGAGCTGCATGCCGTGGCTCGACCGCGCCAACGCGCTGAACCCCAACTACGCCCAAGCCAAATACTCGCGCGCCTGGACGCAGTCGCTGCTCGGCGACGCGGCCGCGTGTCAGGTCAACGTCGATGCCGCGCTCGCGCTCAGCCCGCTGGATCCCCTGCTCTACGGCATGCTGGGCGTGCGATCGTTCTCGCACATGGCGCTCGGCGAGACGGAGAAGGCGGTCGAGTGGGCCGAACGGGCGGCGCACGCGCCGAGCGCGCATGTGCTCATCGATCTGATCGCATCGGTCGCGCACGGCCTGAACGGCGATGACGAGAAGGCGAAGGCGTGGGCCGCGTCCGCGCGCCGCCGCGCGCCCAACCTGACGAAGGCCGATTTCCTGCGCGCATTTCCCTTCCGGGAGCCGCAATTGCACAACCGCGTCCTGCACACGCTGGAACGCTACGGCTTTTGAGAGACGAGGCGCCGCCGCGACGGCGCCTCTCGCCACACCCGATCTTACGCGACCTGGCGTAGCGGTATGCCCCGCTGTCCACTCAGCCGGTTCGGCGCCCAGCCGAGCCGCGCGAGGGTTTCGTCCGGACCCTGATATTGCACGCCGATCTGGAGGATCTCGCGTGCCTCTCTGCCGGTCGCCACGGGACGATAGAGCTCGCGCGAAATGCGCACCAATTGCTCGATCTGTCCGACCGAGGTGAGCCGTTCGCCCTTGCGGCCCCACAGATTGTCCTCGATGCCGCAGCGCACATGCAGCCCCATCGCGATCGCCATCGTGTTCAACGGCAGGACGCTGCGCATCTGGCTCTCGATCGTGAGCACCGCGCCGTCCGGCGTGCGGCGGACGAACTCCATCATGTTGTAAGGATTCGGGCCATCCGCACCGCCGCCGATGCCGACCCAGTTGAGCGCCAGAGGGCCGCAATAGACGCCCTTGCGGATCAGCCGCTCGACCGTCTCGAGCTGTCCCACGTCGGCGAGCATGAACAGCGGCTGTATGCCGTTGTTCGACAAGCGACGGAGATGCTCCTCCACGAAGGCGGGCCCGGATGGAATCCACATCTCGCGATAGGCGTTGTAGTACTCCGGCTCGCTCAGCGAGGTTCCGGCGACGTCATCGGCGCTCATCAGCTCCGTAACGTTCATCTGGTTGGTGTTGATCGCGATCGTCACCTGGTCGGGTACCGGCTTCAGCTCCGCCAGCATGTGGCGGGTGTCGTCATCCAGCCATTTGGCGTTTTCGCCCTCCGTCTCCGGCGCGAACGAAATCGAGCCGCCGACCTGCAGCACCATGTCGGGCACCGCGTCGCGCAGCCGGGAGAGCATTTCATTGAACATGGAAATGCGCTTGGAGCCCATTCCGTTCGCCTCGCGCACATGCACGTGGAGCACGGTCGCGCCAGCATTGTAGCAGTCGACCGCCTTCTGGACCTGCTCGTCCATCGTGACGGGGATGTCGTCGGAATCGCGCGGCAGGAATTCCGGGCCGTACGGCGCCGCTGTGATCACGAGCGGCTGCTGGTTTTCGGGGAATAGCGAGTCGTCGAGAAATTGCATGGTCTTGTTCCTCCTCTGTCCGGTTTATGGGTTGGTGGATGCCGCTTTGAGCTCTTCGGCGAGAATGGGAAAGCCGAGTGCGCAGGAATGGATGCCGAGAACCGCCACTCCTTCGAGCACTGCCATGATCTCGTCCCGCGTGGCGCCAAGCTCGATCGCCTTGCGAATGTGGCGCCGCACGCCCGGCGCATAGAGATGGGTGCAGGACGCATCGACCGCGATCGCGATCAGCTCCCAGGTCTTGGAATCGAGAACGCCGCGCAGCCGCGGCTTCACACCCATCGCGACGAAGCTCTCGACCCAATCCGGGTCCATCTTCGCCATCTCGTTCCACGCGGGATTCCACTCGCCCGTGTCGCGCATCCGATCGCAGACCGGCGTCGATACTTTATGGGTCATGGCTCTGTCTCCTGCCGCAGCGACTGCTTTCCATGCCGCGAAACTACCCGCCTGCCCGACCGCCATATTGACTTTATGGGACATCAAGTTGCTTTATTGGGACAGTCGCCATGGCCAATCTCAGCCGCAGTGCAGGACTAACCGGCTACGCGGATCTCGCGCGGGCGCTCGGCCTTGATCCGTTGCGTCTCGCCGCGGATGCGCGGCTTCCGGTCGCCGCCTTGTCGGACCCCGACCTGAAGATCGCGTCCTCGTCCGTGAGCCGGATGCTGGAAGCGGCGGCGCGCATCAGCGGCGCCGAGGATTTCGGGCTCAGGCTGGCGGAAAAGCGGCAGCTTTCGAACATGGGCGCTGTCGGACTGATCGCGCGCGAACAGCCGACCTTGCGCAAGGCGCTCGACGTCATGGCGCAATACCAGTGGATGCAGAACGACGCTGTGTCCGTCCGCATCGAGGAAGCCGGCGACATCGGCGTGGTCAGACTGGATTTCGATACCCAGGGAAAGCTGGCGTCGCGACAGGCGATAGAGCTTTCGATCGGCGTCTTGTGCCGAAACATCCGCACGCTGCTCGGCGAACGCTGGCGCCCCGAAGCCGTCTGCTTCCGCCACGCGCCGCCGAAGAAGCTCGAGACCTGCCGTCGCGTGTTCGGCGTCGTGCCCCGCTTCGGTCAAGACTTCAACGGCATCGTGCTTCCGAGGAAGGAATTGATTGCCCCGCTCGCCGCCAGCGATCCGGTCATGGCGCGCCACATCGAACGCTACGTCCAGCAGCTCGCCGTCAACCGCGATCGCTCGACGCAGGACGAGGCCGCCGAACTCGTGCTGCTGCTCCTGCCGACCGGGCGATGCACGGCCGCGCAGGTGGCCAAACATATGGGCATCGATCGGCGCACGCTTCATCGCCGGCTGGGCGCGGACGCCACGACGTTTTCGGTGCTGCTCGACAAGAAGCGGGCCGAGCTTTCGCTCGCGCTGATGTCTCAAGGGGACCGCAGCCTCGGGGCGATCGCCGAGCAGCTCGGATTTTCGGGCGCGAGCGCGTTCACCCACTGGTTCCGCCGGCGGTTCAAAACCGCGCCGCGGCTCTATCGGCAGAACCTGCTCGCGGGACGCCGCGCAAAGGGCGTCGTGTCCGGCGTTGCGGACTGACGAACCGACGCGCGACGATGCCCGTCGCGGTCAGGTGCGTTCGCGATACCAGGCAAGCTGCTCGCTGGTCGCGAGCAGCTTGCCGCTGCGGCTCCAATAGCTGGAGCGCTCGTCAGAGGCGCCCGCATTGCCGATACGGCCCTCGCACTCGACCAGAATGAAATCATCGCCGACTTCGGCGAGATCCTCTTCGGTGGCATGCAGATAGGCCGTCAGCGACAGCGTCGTCGTGCTGACCGACCGGCCGAGCGCATACATGGCGCGCGGCGGGGAATGGTCGGTGACCATGCCGAGCATCGCCTTATCCATCGGACCCTGCAGCGAGCGGACCCAGGCGAGCGAACGCGAGCTGTCGCCGGGCTCGGGCGGAAAGCCTTCGAGCGTGCGCCGCTCGAAAGCGGAACTGCCATAATGTTGGGATGCGTTGGGCATCTCCAGCTTCGGCAGCGAATAGGGATCGGGCGCGTTCGGCATCCGGGCGAAAGCGAAAGGCGGCGTTTTCGGCCGGCGCGCCATGATGACGATGGCGTGCACGCCGACCTGGTCCGAGCCTTGCGGGCGGATCTCGACTTCCCACACGCCTACCGAGCCGCCCTGCCGGATCCGGCGTGTGCGAACGTCGAGCGTGCCCGACGGCAGCGCCGCGGCATACGTCAAGGTCAGCGAGAGCGCTTCGCCCACAGCATCGGGCTCGGCCGCCATCACCCTGATGCAGAGTCCGATCGCGTAGCCGCCCCAGAGTCCGCCGCCCGGATTGCTCCACTCAGGACCGGCGAACGTCGTCCAGCGCGAGGGCGCTGTCGCGGTAAGTGAAATCTGACTCATCATGCGTCTCCGGATTGAAAGCTATTCCCGGTGCCGTCGGGTCAGTCAAATTGGGACCAAGGCGGCATCCGCCGGGTATGCGATTACACCGCAAAGGCGAGTGGATATTCCGGCGCGCGTGAATCTGTCGTCCGCGACGGCTCCGAGCTCTGGAGCGTCGACGGATTCGCAAAGACCTGACGGCGCGTCCGGGAATGAGCCGGCGTGACGCCGGCCGCAGAGGCGATCAGCCGGACGTCGAACTCAGTTGGCTCGGGTCTCGAGAAAGTCGAGAACGAACGGCGTCCTGGGCGTCGAGCGCACATCGTGTGCCGGGCCATATTGCTCGATCTTGCCGGCATTCATCACCGCGACCAGATCCGCCATCGCAAACGCCTCGTCCTGATCGTGGGTCACGAAGATCGTGGTGAGCCCGAGCTTTTCGTGCAGCGAGCGCAGCCAGACGCGCAGCTCCTTGCGCACCTTGGCGTCGAGCGCGCCGAACGGCTCATCGAGCAGCAGCATCCGCGGTTCGATGGCGAGCGCACGGGCCAGGGCGACGCGCTGGCGTTGTCCGCCGGAAAGCTGGCTGGGATAACGCTTTCCCAGTCCCTCGAGCTGCACCAGCGCGAGCAGCTCCTCGACACGCCGTGCGATTTCGCCGCGCGGCGGCCGCTCGCGGCGTGGTTTGACGGTGAGGCCGAACGCGACGTTCTGCGCCACGGTCATGTGTTTGAAGAGCGCATAGTGCTGGAAGACGAATCCTGCGCGGCGGGCGCGCGCCGGAACGCCGAGCCAATTCAAATCGGCGAAATGGATGCTCCCCGCATCGGGAAACTCGAGCCCGCCGAGGATGCGCAGCAACGTCGTCTTGCCGGAACCCGACGGCCCGAGCAGAGCGACGAAAGCGCCCTGCGGCGCTCTCAGGCTCACGCCTTCGAGCGCCTCGAAGCTGCCGAAACGCTTGCTGACCGAATCGATGGTGAGGGACATGGACGGCACCTGTCAGTGATGATGGACGGCGGCGATCTCGTCGCCGTAACGCCATTCGAGAACGGATTTGAGCGTCAGGGTGACCAGCGCCAGGCACGCCAACACGGAGGCGACCGCGAAGGCCGCGACGTACTGGTAGTCGTTGTAGAGCGCCTCGATATGGAGAGGCATGGTGTCGGTCAGGCCGCGAATGTGACCCGAAACGACCGAAACGGCGCCGAACTCGCCCATGGCCCGCGCGTTGCAGAGCAAGACGCCATAGAGCAGTCCCCATTTGATGTTGGGCAGCGTGACGCGCCGGAACGTGCTCCAGCCGCTGGCGCCCAGCGAAACGGCGGCCTCCTCTTCTTCGCGTCCCTGGTCGGTCATGAGCGGAATCAGTTCGCGCGCGACGAACGGAAACGTCACGAAGATCGTGGCGAGCACGATCCCGGGCAGCGCGAAGATGATCTTGACGTCGTGCTGGCGAAGCCAGTCGCCGAACCAGCCCTGCAGGCCGAAGACGAGTACATAGATGAGACCTGAGACCACGGGCGAGACCGAGAACGGGAGGTCGATCAGCGTGACCAGGAGGCCCTTGCCGGGAAAGTCGAATTTGGCCACCGCCCAGGACGCGGCGACGCCGAACGCGGCGTTGAGCGGCACGGCGATGGCCGCGGTGATCAGCGTGAGGCCTATCGCCGACTGCGCGTCCGCTTCGCGCAGCGCGGCCCAGACGGCCGCCAAGCCGTCCGAGAACGCTTCATGAAAGACGGTGACGAGCGGAAGGACGAGGAATGCGCCGAGAAAGGCCAGCGCGATGGCGATCAGGGCCACGCGCAACAGCGGGTGGTCCTCGGTCGGACGAAGAGTCTCGGCGCGGTGCGTCATTTCCGGGCTGCGCTCCAGGCCTGCAACAGATTGAGGGTGAGCAGCATGACGAACGAAATGGCGAGCATGACGACGCCGATCGCCGAGGCGCCCGCGACGTCGTTCTCATTGAGCTTGATGATGATCAGGAGCGGCGCGATCTCGGAAATGCCCGGAAGATTGCCAGCTATGAAGATCACCGAGCCGTACTCGCCGACCGCGCGCGCGAACGCCAGCGCCGCGCCCGTCAGAAGCGACGGCAGCAGCGCGGGAAAAACGACGCGTCGCAACGTCTGAAAGCGCGTCGCTCCCAGCGTCGCGGCGGCTTCTTCCGCCTCGCGGCTCATCTCGACCAGCACCGGCTGGAGCGTGCGCACGACAAACGGCAAGCCGATGAACGTCAACGCGACGACAACGCCGAGCGGCGTGTAGGCGACCGTTATCCCGTGCTCGCTCAGCGGTGCGCCGATCCAGCCGTTGCGCGCGTAGAGCGTCGAGAGCGCTATGCCGGCTACCGCCGTCGGCAGCGCGAAGGGCAGATCCACTATCGCATCGACGACGTTTTTTCCGGGAAAGCGATAGCGCACCAGCACCCAGGCGACGAGCAATCCGAACGCGGTGTTGATCGCGGCCGCTATGAACGAAGCGCCGAACGACAGGAGAAGGGCGTGCACCACGCGCGCGTCGGCCAGCACCTCGCGAAATCCGCTCCAGCCGATCTCCCAGGGCCGAATGACGAGGGCTGCGAGCGGAACCAGCACCAACGCCGAAAGGTAGAACAGCGTGAACCCGAGCGAGAGCCCGAAACCGGGCAATGCGCTCGGGTTGCGCCAGCGACGCGCGGGAGCGAGCGCCGCCATGCCTATTGTCCCGGTTTGTAGATCTGGTCGAACACGCCCTTGTCGGCAAAATAGGTGGCCTGCGCCTTCTGCCAGTCGCCAAAGATTTCGGCGAAATTGTAGAGCGTGATCCGCGGGAAGTCGGCCGCATGTGAAGTCAGCACCGCCGCGTCGCGCGGGCGGTAGAAGTTCGCGGCCTCGATCTCCTGCGCCTGCTTCGAATAGAGAAAGCTCAGATACGCTTCGGACACGCTGCGCGTGTTGTGGCGGTCGACATTCTTATCGACGACCGAAACAGGCGGTTCGGCAAGGATGGACGCCGGCGGATAGACGATCTGGAACTGGTCGCCGCCTTGTTCCTTGAGCGCCAGGTGCGCCTCGTTTTCCCACGACAAAAGCACGTCGCCGATGCCGCGCTGGGCGAACGTCGTCGTCGAACCGCGGGCGCCGGTATCGAGCACGGGCACGTGACGATAGAGCGCCTGCACAAAGGCCCGCGCCTTGTCAGCGTTTCCGCCGGGAGCCTTGAGCGCATAGGCCCAGGCGGCAAGGAACGACCAGCGTGCCCCGCCCGACGTCTTGGGGTTCGGCGTGATCACCTGGACGCCCGGTTTGACCAGATCGGGCCAGTCCTTGATCTTCCACGGATTGCCCTTGCGCACCAGGAATACGATCGTCGAGGTGTATGGCGTCGCGTTGTCCGGCAGTCGCGTCTGCCAGTTCTTGGCGATCAGCCCCTTGGCTGAGATCGCGTCGATGTCGTAGGCCAGCGCCAGCGTCACGACGTCGGCATCCAGGCCATCGGTCACCGCGCGCGACTGCGCACCGGAACCGCCGTGCGATTGGTTGATGGTCACGTTGTCGCCGTGCTTCGCCTTCCAATCGGACGCAAAGGCGGTGTTGATGGCCTTGTAGAGCTCGCGCGTCGGGTCGTAGCTCACGTTGAGCAGGGTAATGTCGGCGGCCTGCGCTGAGGTGGCCGCCGATAAAAAGGCCGCAAGAACCGCGGAAAACAAGCGTTTCATATGCTGGGAGCTCCCTTTCGGAGTGAAAACGATCTAGAGCGAGAATTGGCTCCGGATCGCGAAGGTCGAATAATTCTGGCCGCCGTTGAGCGTCGGCAGGACCGGGGTACCCGTCGTCGTCACGGTCGCGGGCGCCTGCAGGCGGCTGACCTGGACGTACTGATAGGCAAAGCCGAACTTCACGAAGTTGTTCGGATACCAGTTCAGTTCCGCGGTCAGGATGCGCTGGTCGCCGCCACGTTCCGTGTTGAAGAACGTGTAGGTGCGATTCGTAGCGCCGGTCCAACCCGTGATCACCCTGGATGTGTCGAGTGCATGGCTGTTCAGGTCTAGATCGCTGAACCGGCCGGCGAGTTCGAACGCGCCCCAGCCGGAGTCTTCGCCGAAGTTGAACGGATGCAAGACTTTCGGCGCGGTGAAGGCGCCGTTGGACACGCTGTAGGGCTTCTGCTCGCCCGTGATGATCCAGCTGCCCTGGAGGTACCAGCCGCTCAGGCTGTTGTCGCTCGGCTGGACGATCTGCGTCGCGCTCGTCGTGGCGCTGCTGAACACTTTGTAGGCCACCGGCGCACGCTCGACGTTGAAGCCGTAATAGCCGGCCTGCGCGTAAAAGTTCTGGTAGTTGCCGGCGGCCTCGACGCCCCACTGCGCGACATGCCGCGCCGGCAGCGCGCCGGTGTTCGCGAGCTTGATGCCGTTTGAGTCGATCGTCAGTTCCGGCGGGTCCGACAGCGTGACGCTGTTGAGAGCCGTCGCGCCCGGCGTGTTGGAGAGATTGGGCAAACCGTTCGAAACGGCGTCGGGAAGCTTGATCACGTAGGTGCCGTTAACGCCGACGACGATGTTCGACTGCGAATCGTGCCAGAAGCGGTCCGAAAGCCGGCCGAGCAGCGACTGCTGCTCGTCAAAGACGGCCGAATCCTGAACCTTCGCGCCTGTATAGGAAAGCGCCCCGAAGATCTCTTCGCCCGTGTAGAGCAGCGAAACCGCGTCGCGCCCGTCACCGCCGGCAATATTGCGCTGCAGGTCGGACGGTGCATTGCGTTCCAGGAAAATCGTGTCGCCGGCCGATGTGCCGTCTTCGATATTGGCCGGTGCCGGATACGCGCCGACCCGGAATGCGAACGGCGCGAAGCCGTCATACTGAAGATAGACGGACTGGATATGTCCGGGAGTTTCCGTTCCGCCGCTGCCGCCGAAATCGAAGTTAGCGTTGTAGGACCAGTTGCCGAACACCTTGCCCTGAATTCCCAGATAGACGCGGCGAAAATTCGTGCCGCTCGAGAGATCGGGCCCGTAGGCCGCCGGCAGAGACGCGGCGGCCGCACTCTGCGAGTAGTAGCCCCAGTCGAGTTGCGCCAGCGCCCGTATCGCCAGGCTGAAATTGCCGTCAGCCGACGTGAACGTCGGCCGTCCATTGTCGAGCTTGACCTGCACCAGACCGCCGACCTGGCGGTTGACGTCGCCATACTGGTCGCTCTGGCTGCGCTTGAGGTCGGCCAGCTCCGCGTTGACGTCCTGCAATTCCTGTTCGAGCGTCTTGAGCCGGTCGTCCGTGCTGGCGGCCGACGCGTCCCCCGCGACCGCAGCTGTCGAAAAGGCAGCGACCGCTGCGCCCGTCAGGAGTGACGCCGCGATCCCGCGAAAAAAATGTTGCATGAGTGAGTCCCCAGATGAAATTCGGCAGCGCCGGCTGCCCTCGGCCGCAAGATTCCCCGTAATCTCTACCAAGTCAATAGGATTTAAGATGATTTAACAGCGGCGGCCGTGGAGAATGGCGGGCCAGGCCCGCGCGCCGTCAAACACGCGCCCGGGATTTACCGCGCTTGTCTGGCTGGCGATGGCGATCCGGTGTACACAAAATCGGCAAATCGCTGCGAGGCTGTCGCGTCAGATGCCCGTCCACGTGCCCAAGACGAATGTCGAGCTCCGGCTGGCCTGGCGGCAAGGCAACCCGGCCATCGAGCGGGACGCCGAGCTATTCTGGCGGCGCGAAGGTCTCCTGCCGAAGGAGGCCGATGTCGGCGAGAGGCTCAGGGAACTCTGCCTCACGGCGTATGACGGCGACGAGTTGGTCGCCGTTTCGACCGCCCGCATTCGTTACATCGACTTCCTGAGCGCGAAACTGGCCATGGCCCGCATCGCGACGGCACGCGACAAGCGCCAGAAGAGCGTCGGCTTGTTCCTGCTCGCGCAGACCCGCAAGTGCCTGGAAGAGTGGTCCGCCGCGAACCTCCAGGAAGAGGTGATGGGCATGGGAACGATCACCCAGACCCGCGACTGGGACGAGCGCGGCCCCTCGCCCGCGATCGGACGCGACGCCGGGACCGCTTTCGTCGGATGGACCGCGAACAACGAGCAGATGAGAGTCGCTTGGTTCGCACACGGCACGATTCCCAGGCGGCGGCCAGGCCCGCCTCCGGCTGCTCCGGTCTAGGGGAAAGCAAACCCGCCGCAATATCGGGATCGATGCCTAATTCGAACCGTGCAGTCTGCGCAGGCGGAGCGTCGTGTGACGAAAGTCGCGACTAGCGCGGTTGAGCCTTGAGCGCGCGCCTTGCACGTCCGCCGAGCGCGTCAGGATCGTTCAACTCGCGCCGGAATTCGTCGCGCCTTTCGTGAATCGAAGCGATGACCAATCCCATCGGTACGCCGATTTCGACGAGAAGCGCTTCGGACAATTGCAGGGACGCCTCGATCGTCTCGGGCACCGCGTCGGTCGCACCGAGCGTATAAAGTCGCTTGGCCTGGCGGGCGTCTCGCGCGCGGACGACGACGGTCAGGTTTGGGCGCGCTTCGCGTGCCGTTGTGACGACCGCTTCGGCGCCTTCGGGCGAATCCATGGTGACGACGACGGCGAGCGCGGAATCGAGTCCGACGCGGCGGAGCAGATCCGGCCGCGACGCATCGCCGAAGAAGACGGCTCGCCCCTCGCGCACGGCCGCTTCGACCACCGCGGTTTCGCGCTCGATCGCGAGCCAGGGAATTTTGTGTCGCGTCAACATGTCGGCCACGAGCTTTCCGACCCTGCCATAGCCGACCACGAGAACCCTGGGCGTCTCGCCGTTCAACTCGGGCTGGGGCAACGCTTCGCCGGCCCGCATCGAAAGCCGCCGGCGGATCTCGGCCCCGACCGAGGCGAGCAGCGGTATGCAAAACATGGATAGCGTCGAGGAAACGAGGAGTGTTTGTCCGACGTCTCTCGCGAGAATGTCGGCGCCCATGGCCGAGTTGAGGATCACGAAAGCGAATTCTCCGCTCGCCGCCAACAACAGCGCGGTTTCGAGCGCCACGACGGCCTTCAAGCGGAACAGGCGCCCCAGGACGAAGATGATGGTTCCGTTCAACAGCATGAGCGCCAGCGTAGAGCCGACGATGACCGCGGGTTCGGCGACGACGAGCGACAAATTCAGGCTGATGCCGACCGAGACGAAGAACAACCCGAGCAGCAGGCCCTTGAAAGGTTCGACGGTCGCCTCGACTTCGTGGCGAAACTCGGTCTCGGCGAGCAGCAGGCCGGCGATGAACGCACCCAGGGCCATGGAGAGTCCGCTGACTGCTGCGATCAGTCCCGCGCCGATCACGACGAGAAGGCAAGCGGCGACGAACAGCTCCTGGCTCTTTGCGCGCGCGACCGACTTCATCATCGGCCGCAGCACCAGACGCCCTAGAACGATGAGCCCGAGCAGCCCCAGCATTGCGGGCGCGAATGCCAGCAGCTGGCGCGGCGAAAAAACCTCGCTGTGCTCACCGCCGAGGATCGCGATCGTCACCAAGATGGGCGCGACCGCCAAATCCTGCAGCAGCAGAATCGAAAATGCGGCCCGCCCCGTCTGGGAGTATTGGCGCTTCTGTTCGCCCAAAAGAGGCATCACGATGGCCGTGGACGAGAGCGATAGCGCGGTACCGACCGTCGCCGCGGCGACCGGACTGAGCTTCAGAAGCAGCGCGACGCCAGCGATCGCCGAAGCGCAGACGGCGACCTGAAGTCCACCCAGTCCGAACACGAGGCGCCGCAGCGTGCGCAACCGCTCCCACGACAGTTCCAGTCCGATCGTGAACAGGAGGAATACAACTCCGAATTCCGCCAGCTGCGCGATCTCATCGGGCCGGTCCACAGTGAGGTAGCGCAACCATGGCGACCACGGCGCGAGAGCCCCGAGGCCGAATGGGCCGAGCGCGACGCCTGCGCCGAGGAAGCCGAGAATGGGACTGATCCGCCAGCGCCGAAAAATCGGCACGACCACGCCGGCCGTCGCCAGGAACAGCACTACATCCTTGTACTGGCTGCCTGGTATGCCGCTGGTCATCGATCTTTTTTCCCAAGAGCAGCAGAGACGATCCGCAGCCGCTGTCCATCCAGACTAGCCGCGCCCGAGCGCCTTGGGAAAGTTTCGCCTCGCGCCCCGGCATTGGTCGGACCGAATGTGAGACGGGATGACGTTCGCCGGGATCAGGCGGCCGGTTCCAGACGAAAGCCTTCATAACCGTGCGCGGCCACGTCGTTGCAGCGCGCGCGGTAATTGCTGAAGCCGCCGAGATAGACCCCGAACTGCCGCGGTTTTCCCGGTATGTTCGAACCGAGGGACCAGGAGTTGGCCTTGGGATAGAGCGTGCCTTGCGCGACGTCGGCCGTGTGAGTCACCCACGTCTCCTCGGCGTCGTCGCGCGCTTCGATGGTTTGCACATTGTGCGAGCGCAGATGGACCAGGCAGTCGCCGATCCAGTCGACATGTTGCTCGATGGCGGTCGGCATGTTCGCCAGGACCGACGGGCTGAGCGGGCCCGTCACCATGAACAGATTGGGAAATCCGGCGGCGCACAGACAGAGATAGGACTTCGCACCGGACTTCCACTTGTCCTTCAGCCGGACGCCGCCTCGGCCGCGGATGTCGATAGCCAGCAAGGGACCGGTAATCGCGTCGAAGCCGGTGGCCAGAACGAGGTCGTCGAGCTCGTACGAACCTTCCGTTGTGCGGAGCGTATGACCGGCGATGCCCGCGATCGGCGCGTGCCGGATGTCGACCAGCGTCACATTGGGGCGATTGAACGTCGCATAATAGTCGTCGTCCATCGGCGGCCGCTTGGTTCCGATCGGATGGTCGGTCGGCGTGAGCAGCCTGGCGACCGCAGGGTCCTTCACGATCGATCGAATGTAGCGGGCGACGAATTGCGCCGCGGCATCGTTCGCCTCCTGGTCGGACAACAGGTCCGCGAAAGACTGCGCAAAAAAACGCGTGCCTCCGACGGTCCACGCGGCTTCGAGGATCTTCTGCCTTTCCTCGGGCGTGACGTCGCGCGCACGCGTGTGGCTGACTTCGAACGGTACGCCGCCGCCCGAGCTCAGGCAGTTTTGACGGATCCGGTCGTAATTCGATTTTACCCAGTCGACGAACTCCGCCTTCATCGGTGCATTCCAAACCGGAATGACCCAATTGGCGGTGCGCTGAAAGACCGTGAGTTGCTCGGCCTGCCGGGCGATCCGGGGGATGGCCTGAACGCCCGAGGCGCCCGTTCCGATCACGCCGACCCTGCGCCACGTGAAGTCCACGCCGTCCTTCGGCCACGCCGCCGTGTAATAGACATTTCCGGCGAAGGACTTGAGACCTGGAATGGCGGGTTCCTGTATTTCCGACAGGCATCCGGCCGCCGAGACGATGAAGCGCGCGGTGACCGTGTCGTTGCGGCTCGTCTTCACGCTCCAGAGACCGGCTGCCTCGTCGAACGTCGCAGCGCTGACCGCCGTTCCGAAGCGGATGTGCCGCCGCAGTTCAAACCGGTCGGCCACATGCGAGAGATAGGAGAGTATCTCCGGTTGCTCGGAGTAATGCAGGCTCCAGTCCCACTCGTCCTGCAATTCCTTCGAGAACGAATAGGAGTAATAGTAGCTCTCGCAATCGCAGCGCGCGCCCGGATACCGGTTCCAGTACCAGACGCCGCCGACATCGTCGCCTTTCTCGAAGCCCAGGACGCGAAAGCCGAGTTCCCGGAATTTGTACACGGCATACATGCCGGCGAATCCGGCGCCGATGACGACGACGTCATAATGGTCCGTTGCGCTGGCCATCTTCCTGCTCCCGCGGCGAAGGCACGTATCTCGAACGGGCGCTGTCCCTTCGCTCCGTCAGATTTATAACAGACGTTATGTTTCAGGAGCGGGCTGTCCGAGTCAAGGCCGGGCGCGGCAAAGCGGTTTCACTTGCATAACGCCCGTTATACGATGAATCGAAACTCCGGATGGATCCGAAATGGCATCGCCGTGGCGCCTCAAGCACTTCTATCACACCATCATCAACGCGAAGGACGTCGATGAAACGGTCAAATTCTATCAGCTGCTCGGCTTCGAGATCGTCAGCGACCGTCGCGATGCGGTCTGGCCCGACGGCAGCGGCGCTTCCTTCGCTCTCATCCCGAATCCGAAAGGGCGCGGCGTCCTGATGATCCTGCCCGCCGATCCCGACGGCCCGATGCTCGACATTATAGAGTGGCTGGAGCCGAAGGCGGCGTTTCCCGTACCATCGCCGACCACGGTTCCGCGCGTGCTCGCCTTCCGCACCGAGAACGTCCGACAGGCCCACAAGGAGCTCAAGGCCAAAGGAGTCAGGTTCACGACCGACGAACCGACTTCCATTCCCGCCGCTGGCATCACGGGTTGCATCGTTGCCTACGATCCGAACGGCACGCTGATCGAAATGATCGAACTCGAGCCGGGCCTGCGCCATTCCCGGATCAAGGAAGTCTTCACGCCGGACGCCGAACGGTGACGGCCCGCTAGGGCGCCTGCGCCGGGCCATAGACGGGGCGCCGCTTCTCCAGGAACGCCTTCATCGCTTCCTCGAAGTCCGGGCCGCGGCCGCAAATGGACTGCGCGCGTTCTTCGAGGTCGATGACCGCGTTGAGATCGTTGACGTTCAAAACCGAGTTCAGCGTCGCTTTTGTCATCCGCAGGCCCAGCGGCGCGGTCAGGAGCATGGGATCGACGAACTCGGCCGCGGCAGCATCCAGCCGGTCGTCCGGGACGACGCGCGATACCAAGCCGACGCGCAACGCGCGTTCCGCGTCGATGAAGGAGCCCGTGTACATGAGCTCCGTCGCCACGCCGAGCCCGACAATGCGCGGTAGAAAATAGCTGAGGCCGAGCTCGCAGCCCGATCGGCCGAGCGCAACGAACGCATCGTTCATGCGGGCCGTGTGGCCGGCGATGCGAATGTCGGCGGCCAGCACCATGGCAAAACCGCCGCCGCAAGCCGGACCGTGCACGAGCGCAACGATCGGCTGGGGACAGGCGCGCATGACGCGCACGATGTCGAACAGGTGATGGCCCGGCCGCGTCCTCCCCGCACCTTCGGGCACACGATCGCCGCCGAGATGCGCCTTGATGTCGAGACCGGCACAGAAAGCGCGCCCCGCACCGCGCAGCACGACGATCCGCGTTGAATAATCGTTCTTGAGCGCTTCGAAATAGGAACAGAGCTCCTCGACCATGGTCCCGGTGATCGTGTTGAGGCGATCGGGCCGGTTGAGCGTCAGCCAGTCGACCTCTCCGCGCTTGTCGATCTTGATGGTCTGGAGCGTCGGCATCGGAGGTCCGGTCGGCTCGCGGCAGACGAGCGGCAGGCGCATTCGCCCGCCGCTCGTCGATTGCCGTCCTAGAGGTTCACGCCGAACCGGAACCCGACCGTACGCGGCGGGTAATAGACGAAGTTGTCCGGTTCGAGCGCCTGCTGACCGAGCGTGATCGACTGCAGGCCGTCGTTCGAGATGACGTTCGAATTCTCCAGATTGTTGACGAACGCTTCCGCCTTGTAGTGACCGTCGTTTGACGTCCATGTCACGTGCAGATTGGTCATGGTGTAAGGCTTCTGCTGGGACGTGATGTAGTTATCCGGCAGAAACTCCACCTTACCCGAAAGGAACGTGTCGACACGCGGCGTAATCGTGCCGAACGACGTGTTGAACGCATATTCCACGCCGAGATTGATGGCGTAGTCCGGCGTCTGGTTCAGCCAGTGGCCCTTGAAATTGCACAAGAGCGTAATGGCGTTGCATCCCGGTCCCGGACCGCCGAACCGTGTGTCCGTGGTGATGTACTGGCCATAGGTCGCGTGCGTGAGCGTCACGGTCGCGTTCAGGCGGAGATTGTCGATCGGAATCGCGTCGAGTTCGGTCTCCAGACCGTTCACCTGGGTCAGGCCGTTCACATTGTTGATGCCCGACTGTGTGGAGCTCTGGATGAAGACCTGCAGATGCGAAATCTCCTCATGATAGCCGACGACGTTCAACTGCAGACGATCATCCCAGAGCCGTGACTTCACGCCGACGTCGTAGGACCAATTGG
>DATJZB010000016.1:0-37630 GCA_035499335.1 Rhizomicrobium sp.
CGCGGCAGCGAGAACCCGCGCAAGAGTTCGGTCGCGTCCATCGCCGATTTTCCCGGACGCTGCAGCCGCGTCAGGCGCAAGGCGCCGCTGCCGCAGGCGACTGTCAGCGCATCGTCGAGCAGCGTTCCCGGATCGCCGCCGCCGTTCGCCGGTTCGCAATTCAGGACCTTCACGCGTTCGCCTTTCACCTCCGTCCAGGCACCCGGCGCGGGCGAGAGGCCGCGGATCAGGCAATCGATCTCCCCTGATGTCTTCGTCCAGTCGATCCGGGTCTCGGACTTCTCGATCTTGCGGGCATAGCTGACGCCTTCTTCGGGCTGCGACCGCGCGACGATCGAGCCGCGTTCGAGCGCGGCGAGCGTGCGCACCATCACGTCCGCACCGAGCCGGGCGAGCTCATCGTGCAGTTCGCCATACGTCTTCCTGCCGATCTTCGTCCGCTCCGCCATGAGAACGGGTCCCGTGTCGAGGCCTTCCTCCATCCGCATGCTCATGACGCCGGTTTCCGCGTCGCCCGCCATGATGGCGCGCTGGATCGGCGCCGCGCCGCGCCAGCGCGGCAGCAGCGATCCGTGCAGGTTGAAGCAGCCCAGTTTCGGCGCCGCCAGTATCGCCTTCGGCAAGATCAACCCGTACGCGACGACCACCGCCGCATCGATTCCCAGCGCCGCAAACAATTCCTGCTGCGCGGCATCCTTCAACGATGACGGCGTACGGACCGAGATCTTGTGCGCGAGCGCCAGCGCGTGCACCGGCGAAGGTTCGGTCGCGAGGCCACGGCCCTTCGGCCGCGGTGGCTGCGCATAGACGCAGGCGATGTCGTGGCCCTGTCCGATAAGCTCGGCGAGCGTCGGCACCGCAAAATCGGGCGTGCCCATGAAAGCCAGGCGAAGGGTCATCGGCGCCGCTCATGGTTCGACCGGCCGGCGCCCGCGCCGGACGCCGCGCAGCGAATCCCGCGCTCAGTCACGCCCGTTCACCCGGTCTCTTTCAGACGCTTGGCCTTTTGCAGCTTGCGCAGCAGCATCGAGCGCTTCAGCTTGGACAGGTGGTCGATGAACAGAACGCCTTCCAGGTGATCCATCTCATGCTGCAGACAAGTGGCGAGCAGCCCGTCGGCATCGAGGAATTGCCGGACGCCGTCGCGGTCGAGAAATTCCGCCTTGATCTTCGCCGAACGCTCGACCTCCTCGTAGATTTCCGGCACCGAGAGGCAGCCTTCCTCGAACGTCGCCAGTTCTTCCGAGCGCCAGGTGATCGTCGGGTTGACGAAGGCGCGCGGATTTTTCTTGCCGTCCTTCTGGTCGAGATCCATCACGATGATCCGCACCGGCGTGCCGATCTGCACCGCGGCCAGGCCGATGCCGTCCGCCGCGTACATGCTTTCGACCATGTCGTCGATGAGCCTGCGGGTGGCCGCATCGACCGAATCGACGGGCTTCGAGACCGCTTTGAGGCGCGGGTCCGGCGCGGTAAGGATGGGGCGAACGGTCATGAGCCGGAAATAGTCTTGGACCGGTTTGGGGTCAAGGGAACGCCGGAAAACGCATGGAATTAGCCCTCTTCGCTTTGGCCGCCGGTATCGTCATAGCGGCGCTGATACTCGCACTCGTCCCGCGCCGGCAGGCGCCGGTCGAGCCGGCCAGGCCCGATCCGCGCATGGATACCGTCCTCGCCGCGCAAGGCGAGATCACGGGCCGCTTCCAGCAAACCATCGCCGCCCAGGCGGAACTGCAGCGCGCGATCTCCGAACGCATCGACGCGCTCAACAAGCGTCTCGGCGATACGCTCAGCGAGACCGCGTCCAAGAGCGCCGATCTGATGGGCGGGATCCAGACCCGCCTGACCGTCATCGACGAAGCGCAGAAGAACATCGCCGCCCTCTCCGGCCAGGTGGTCAGCCTCCAGGAAATCCTCTCCGACAAGCAGACGCGCGGCGCCTTCGGACAGGAACGCATGGAGGCGATCATCGCCGACCAGATGGCGCCGGACCAGTACGACTTCCAGTTCACGCTCTCCAACGGCAAACGGCCGGACTGCGTCATCCGTATACCCAATGTCAGGGGCGTCATCGTGGTCGACTCCAAGTTTCCGCTCGAGGCCTTCGAGGCGTTGCGCGGACTTTCGAGCGAGGAAGACCGCAAGCGCGCCATGGCGCAACTGAGGTCCGACGTCCAGAAGCACGTCCGCGACATCGCCGACAAATATCTGATCCCGGGCGAGGTGCAGACGCCGGCCATCATGTTCGTCCCTTCCGAATCGATCTATGCCGAGCTCTACACCTCCTTCGGCGACATCGTGCAGCAGGCGCGCCGCCAGCAGGTCGTGATCATGTCGCCGCATGTGCTGATGCTGGCGATCAACACGATCCAGACGCTGATGAAGAACGCCAAGATGCGCGAGCAGGCCGACGAGATCCAGAAGGAGGTCGGACTGCTGTTGCAGGACGTCAAGCGACTAGGCGAACGGGTCGGCAATCTGCGCGCGCACTTCGACCGCACCAACAAGGACATCGGCGAGATCGAAACCTCGATGAGAGGGATCGACCGGCACGCCGAACGCATCGGCGAGGTGAAACTCACTCCACCCGAGACGCTCCCGCCGCCCGGAACGTGAGCCGCGGCCCCTCATCCTTCGACAAGCTCAGGATGAGGTTGTTCTCGGTTTCCTCATCCCGAGCCTGCCGTGGGACGAAGCATCAGCCTGTCCGATCATCACGCCCTCATCCTTCGACAAGCTCAGGATGAGGTATTTTTTAGGATTCCCTCATGCTGAGCTTGTCGAAGCATGAGCCCGTCGAAGCATGACGCGTCATCTGCAATTCCGGCACCGAGGAACTCTGCACACAATTGTCGGGATATAGCGCAATTGGCGATTGGACCGACTCGGTTCAAGAGCGCGCTGCATTCTTACAAAACAAATTTCAGAAAAATTCCGAGGGCCAAACTTATCCAACAGGCCGGACGAGAAGAATCCGCGCCGCGCCTGGAAAAATCGGATCGCGCTGTAGGATAAGTCGTGACTTACAGCGAACGCCGCGCCTTGAAGGCGGCGGACAGCGTACCTTCATCGAGATAATCGAGCTCGCCGCCCACGGGCACGCCATGCGCGAGGCGCGTCGCCTTGACGCCCGTCCCCGCCAGCGCATCGATCAGGTAGTGCGCCGTAGTCTGGCCCTCGACGGTCGCGTTCATCGCGAGGATCACCTCGTCGACGCCGTGCTTCACGCGTTCCAACAGAGAGGCGACGTTCAGTCTTTCCGGTGTCACGCCGTCGAGCGCCGACAGCGCGCCGCCTAGCACGTGATATTTTCCGCGGAACACGCCGGCGCGTTCGAGCGCCCACAGGTCGGCGACATCCTCCACCACGCACAGCACATGGGTGTCGCGGCGCGCGTCGCGGCAGATCGAGCAGGGAGAGACGGTGTCGAGGTTGCCGCAGACCTCGCAGGTCTTGATGGCGGCGGCCGCGTCGCGCATCGCCGTCGACAGCGGTTCCAGGAGCACGTCGCGTTTTTTCAGCAGCGCCAGCGCGGCCCGGCGCGCCGATCGCGGGCCGAGCCCGGGAAGCTTGGCGAGCAGCTGGATCAGGCGCTCGATCTCCGGTCCGGCGGACAGGGCGGCCATCAGGTCTCGTCGTCCGGCACCGGCGCGGCGAGCGCCTCTTCCTCGGCGATGTTGCGCACCGCGATGATTTCGGCGCCGGGGAAGCGGTCGAGGACGTCGCGGACCATGGGCTCCTGCGTGGCGCTCTCGAACTTGGCGGCCTTGGCCGATTTTCTCTGTTCCGAGAGTGTCGGCGCACCGCCCTCGCGCGCGATCGACACCGACCAGCGGATTCCGGTCCAGTCCTTCAATTTTTGCGAAAGATCGCCGGCAAGCGTGCGCGGCGCGCGGGCGCTCGGCCGGAACTCGATCTTGCCCGGCTCCAGATGGACGAGATGGATGTCGTTCTCGATGTGCACCTTGAGGACCGACGCGCCTTTGGCGTGCGCCAGCGCCGCGATTTCGTCGAGCGAACGCAGCATGGTCTGCGGCACGGCGGACAGGGTCGGTTCGGGCGCGCGCTGGAGACCGGCCGCCGGACCGCCTTGCGGCGCGGCGGAAACCGGACCGCGAACCGGCGCTGCGGGCATGGAGGTTTTAGCGGCGCCGGCCGGAGCCGTGCCGTCCATCAGGTCGCGCACCAGCTTGTCGGTCGGCGGCAGGTCGGACGCATAGGCAAGCCGGATCAGCGCCATTTCGCACGCCGCCACCGGACGCGCCGCATCGCGTACCTCGATCAGTCCCTTGAGCAGCATCTGCCAGGCCCGCGTCAGAGAGGGAACCGACAGCTTCGCCGCCATCTCGGCGCAGCGCCTGGCTTCGCCGGAGCTGCCGTCGAAAAAGCCCTCGGCGCCCGGCGCGACCTTCACGCGCGTCAGGAAATGCGCGATCTCGAGCAGGTCCTGCATGACCGCGAGCGGGTCGGCGCCATGGTCGTAGAGACTGCCGAGGTCCGAAAGCGCCTCGGCGATCCGGCCGCCCATTACCTTTTCGAAAAGATCGAGCACGCGGCCGCGATCGGCGAGCCCCAGCATGTCGCGCACCATGTCGGCGCCGATCTCGCCCTGTTCGCCGTGCGCGATGGCCTGATCGAGCAGCGAGAGACCGTCGCGCGCCGAGCCTTCGGCGGCACGGGCGATCAGCGCCAGGGCCTCGCGCGAGATCTTCACGCCTTCCTTTTCGGAAATGGAGGCCAGCAGCCCGATCAGCTCGGCCGACTCGATGCGGCGCAGGTCGAAGCGCTGGCAGCGCGACAGGATCGTCACCGGAACCTTGCGGATCTCGGTGGTGGCGAAGATGAATTTCACATGCGGCGGCGGCTCTTCGAGCGTCTTGAGGATCGCATTGAACGCCGGCTTGGACAGCATATGCACTTCGTCGAGGATGTAGACCTTGTAGCGCGCGCTGGCCGGGGCATAGCGGACGGCGTCTATGATCTGGCGCACTTCCTCGACGCCGTTGTTCGACGCCGCGTCCATCTCCTGCACGTCGACATGGCGCGACTCGGCGATGGCGATGCAGGGCTCGCAGACGCCGCAGGGCTGGATCGTCGGCGTCTTGCGCGTACCGTCGGGCCCGATGCAGTTGAGCGCCCGCGCGATGATGCGCGCCGTCGTCGTCTTGCCGACGCCGCGCACGCCGGTGAGCATGAAGGCGTGGGCGATGCGACCCGTGGCGAAGGAGTTGGACAGCGTCTTGACCAGCGCTTCCTGCCCGATCAGCCCAGTGAAGTCCGAAGGCCGGTATTTGCGCGCCAGAACGCGATAGGCTTCACCGCGTGGCGGCGGCGCGGGCTCAAAGCCGAGTGATGGTTCGTCGCTCATCTGACCGGATATCGGGATGCGCGGCGAGTATAGCAACCCGGCTCCGGCCGGGGGCAAGTTTCGCTCAGCCTTTGTCCACGAAGATGTCCTCGATGCGCAGATCGAAAACCCTTGCCAGCGCAAAGGCCAGGGGCAGCGAAGGGTCGTAGCGGCCGCCCTCGATCGCGATCACGGTCTGACGCGAAACGCCGAGCTTGTGGGCGAGGTCGGCCTGCGTGAGACCGCGCGCGCCGCGCAGTTCCTTCAGCCGGTTGTTCATCCGGCGCGAGCCCGCTTGCCCGACCGGCCGACCCACGCCGTGACGGCCAGAAAGACCACCGAGAACGGCCAGGACAGGATCCCGGGAAACGGCGGCAGCGCGAATACGTCCCGCAGATAGGGATAGCTCCAGTCCAGGCAGAACAGGACGCCCGCCGAGAGCGAGACGATCTGCAGGTAGACAAGGCGCTGGTACTCGTCGATGCGCCGGTAGTGCCGGATCGAGGCGAAGAGGATGAGCCAGACCGGAATGGCCGGGGCGAGATCGACCAGGCTGCGGAAGCTGCCCGACCCGGTCCAATGGCGCTGTGCGTACACCGCCCCGCCCAACAAAATCAGCGCCCCGACGGTTTCGCCGAAATAGGCCAGAGCCGTTCGATGTTCCACATCCATTGCCGCCTCCATGTAAAGTTTCCTTTACATACGCGGGTGGCCGGAGTGTGTCAAGGACGCTTTACATTTTCCCGGCGGGAAAGTGAGAGACTGACGCGACCCGCAGAAGATTCGTTACGGCTGCTTCCTTCCGGACCTGACCGGGTTGGCGAGAACTACGTCCGCGCCAGCCTCCCGGGCCGGGATATAGGGCCCTCGCCCGGAAAATGCGAGTCGGGCCCGGTCAGGCCGCCGCCTTGGCGCCCACGATCCTGCGCGCCGGCAGTGTAATCGTCACCGTCGTACCGACGTTCAGCGTGCTGTCGAGCGTCAGCGTGCCGCCGTGCAGTTCGACGAACTGCTTGGCGAGCGGCAGGCCGAGACCCACGCCCTCATACTTGCGCGACAGGCGCGAATCGACCTGGCCGAAGCGCTCGAGCGCGCGCGGGATGTCGTCGTCGGCGATGCCGATGCCGGTGTCGGCGACCGTGATGACGACGCCGTCGGGCGTCTCGCGCGCCGCCACCGCGATCGTGCCTTTGGCCGGCGTGAACTTCACCGCGTTGCCGAGAAGATTGATCAGCGCCTGCTTCAGCCGGCGCGGGTCCGCACGCAGCACCGGCAGGGCGGCGTCGATCTCGGCCGAAAGTTCGACGCCGGCGGCGAGCGCCTGGGGCCGGATCATCTTGAGCGACTGGCCGATCAGTTTGCGGATGTCGACGTCTTCCTCGTCCAGCCGCTTGTCGCCCGCGTCGATGCGCGACAAGTCGAGGATGTCGTTGATGACGGAGAGCAAATGCACGCCGCTGTGATGGATGTCGTGGGCGTAGTCGCGATACCGCATATGGCCGAGCGGACCGAACAGCTCGATCGTCAGCATCTCCGAGAAACCGATGATGGCGTTCAGCGGTGTGCGCAGCTCGTGGCTGACCGCTGCGAGGAAGGCCGATTTGGCGCGATCGGCCTGGGCGGCGATCGTGAGCGCCTCGGACAGCCGTCCGGACGTTTCTTCGAGCGCGCTCTTGGTGCCTTCCAGCGCCGCTACATGCACGCGCAATCTTTCGGTCTCGCCTTGCCGGTTCTGCGCCAGGTGCTGGTCGAGCAGCGCGCCGATGAGGCCAAGCGCTACGACCAGGATGGACAGCGCCGCGACCGCGACCGCCAGCATTCCCGGATCGACGACCGCGCCGGCAACTTCGATCCTCGGATCGTAGTGGAAGACCACGGCGCTCATGGCGGTGAAATGCATGGCACAGATCGCGAGGGCGAAGAACAATGCGCCCTGCGCGTGGGAACGCAGCGTGTTGCGCCGGCGCGCCAGCGCCATGCCGGGCATGGAGAGACCCAAACCCAGCAGCACCGAGACGGCGACGAGGCGCAGGTCCCAGCTCGGCACGGCCGGAGCGCGCAACGCCGCCATTCCGGCGTAATGCATCGACGCGATGGCCGATCCCAAAACCGCGCCGCCGACGACCGGCCGGGCACTGCAGACGACGATCGCGAATCCGGCGAGGCACAGCGCGACGGCGAGCAGGACCGAGAACACCGTCAGTCCGAGATCGTAGGCGACGGCGAAACCCTCCCGGTAGGCCAGCATCGCCACGAAGTGCGTGCCCCAGATTCCGACTCCGGCGACCAGGCCGGCGGCGCCGATCCACGCCGCGCGCGTGCGGCCGGCGGCAAGTCCGGCGCGCCAGATCATGGCCATCGCCGAGACGCTTGCGAACACGCAGAGGATCGCCGCCAGCGCCACCAGCCGCTGGTCATGCTGTGCGACGATGCAGCCCACAATGCTTGACACGGTTCTTTCGCACCTTCTTCACGAGGCGGCGAGCGTGCGGGCGGGCTTGTAAATGCGTTCCTAAATTCGCCGCACAGGCGCGTAAGGGAAGATACCTAGACACAACGCTGTCCCGCGCTGTTTTCGGTTGCCTTCGCGCGGCCAGGCGCTAGCTTTCCGCGTCCAGCCAAACGCAGGTGCTCGATGATCCCATTTTCCGGCAATCCGCTCGACCGGGCGAGCGAGAAGCGAACCGACGCCGAATGGATCGCGGCGAAACGGCGCGATTCCTCGTCGCTCATCCTGCCGATGTGGCGCCTGCAGCCTTTCATTCTCGGCAGCGAGAAGGCCGCACCGCCCGTCGAACTGGGATTGCTGCGCCCGGGCTTGTGCGATTCCCTCGCCGCGCCGGATGCGCCCTGCATCTTTCTCGGCCTGGAAGGCCAGAATGCGATGTTCGCGCTCGACATATCGGCGGCGCGCGATCCGGTCAGCGAAGGACCGATCGCCGGCCTGGGCCATTTCCGCGACGCGCGCGCCGCCGCCGCCACGCTGCCGATCAAGGACGCCGCGATCATGGGCCAGGCCAAGGCAATGATCGACTGGCACAACCGCCATGGATATTGCGCGCGTTGCGGCGCGCCGACGACCTTCGAGGAAGCGGGCTACAAGCGCGGCTGTCCCGAGTGCAAGGCGGAGCATTTTCCGCGCACCGATCCGGTCGTGATCATGGTGGCGGTGCACGACGACGCGTGTCTCGTCGGCCGCAACAAGAATTTCCCGGGCAACTTCTACTCCGCGCTCGCCGGCTTCATCGAGCCGGGCGAAACCATCGAGGAAGCGGTGAAGCGCGAGCTGATGGAGGAAGTCTCGGTGAAGGTGAAGAGCGTGCGCTATCACTCCACGCAGCCCTGGCCGTTTCCCTCCTCGCTGATGATCGGCTGCATCGCCGAAGCCGAGAGTCGCGACTTCAAGGTCGACGGCACGGAGATCGCCGATGCCCGCTGGCTCGATCGCGACACCGCCAAGCGCCTCGTGTACGGCGAGCGCATGCCGGACATTTCCGTTCCGCCCGCGCTCGCCATCGCCCATCACCTGATCAAGGCGTTCGCGGACGGCGAGGCCTAGGCGGATTGGACCCTATCGGGCCGCGCGACGCGTTGAGGCTGCTCGAGATCGATGCGGCCACCGTGTTCGCCCGCGATTCCGCCGGGCGCATGACGCATGAGAACGATCCGGACCGTTCGTCGCCGCCGCGCTTCTACTTCGCCGGCTGCGAAGGCGGAAACCTCCTGCGGCTGAGCCGCGACGTCGGCGACGGCATCGCCCGCGAAATCGCCACGCTCGCCGCGCAGGAGCCGTCCTTTTCCGGCCCGCGCTCCGTCCCGCGATTTCTCGACCGCTATCGCGAACTTCTGGCGATCGACGCGCCGGCGATGGAGTCCTCCTACGGTCTGATCCACCTCCTGCCGCATCGTGTGCCCTGCGCAACCGACGCGACGCTGGTGGCGCAGGGCAGCGCGCAGGGCGACGCGCTGCTGGCGCGGCTGCGACGGCACGGCTTGTCCGAGGCGATGATCGGGATGGGTTTCGCCGACCTCTCGCATTTGTGGGAGCCCTGGTGCGTCGCGCTCGTCAGCGACGATATCGCCGCCCTGGCATTCGCCGCGCGGCTCGGCGAGCACGGCGCGGCCCTCGGCCTCGCCACGATGCCGGCCTATCGCGGCCGGGGTCTCGCGGCGGCCGTCACCGCCGGCTGGTCCGCCTTGCCGCAATTGCAGACGCGGACGCTCATCTACAGCACGACGCGCGACAACCATGCCTCGCGCCGCGTCATCGCAAGACTGCGCCTGCCCTATGTCGGAACCAGCCTGCGGTTGGTGTAAAGGTGGAGCGGGCGAGTTGGGCGATCAGGGGAGCTGGTCGCGCAGCGGCGACGCCGGATAGATTCCGAGCACCGTGAGCTTTGAGGTGAAGAACGCCAACTCTTCCAGCGCCAGTTTGACGCTGCGGTCTTCGGGATGGCCTTCGATGTCGGCGTAGAATTGCGTCGCGTTGAAGGAGCCGCCGAGCTGGTAGCTCTCCAGCTTGGTCATGTTCACGCCGTTGGTCGCGAAGCCGCCCATCGCCTTGTACAGAGCGGCCGGGACATTGCGCACGCGGAATACGAAAGTGGTGATGATCCTGCCCTCGTTCGCCGCGTCGTCGGGCTCGCGCGACATGATGAGAAAGCGAGTCATGTTGTGCGATTCGTCCTCGACGTTCGCGCGAAGCACTTCGAGACCGTAGAGCTGGCCCGCGAGCGAGGAGGCGATCGCCGCGACGCTCGGATCCTTCAGCTCGGCCACGTGGTGCGCCGAGCCCGCCGTGTCGTGCCAGTTCTCCGCCTTCAGCTTCAATTCGCGGATGATCTTGAGGCACTGGGCCAGCGCAGGCCCCTGGCTGAAGACCCGCTTGAGGCCCTCGATCCTGGCGCCCTTGAGACCGAGGAGCTGGTGCTGGATGCGCAGGAAATGCTCGCCGACGATGTGCAGTCCTGCGTCCGGCAGGAGATGATGGATGTCGGCGATGCGGCCCATCAGCGAATTCTCGACGGGGATGATGCAGAGGTCCGTGTCGCCGCTGCGTACCGCCTCGGCCGCGTCCTCGAAGGTCGGGCACGGCACGGCCAGCGCATGCGGCAGCACTTCGCGCGCCGCAAGATTTGCGTAGGCGCCGGGCTCGCCCTGGAAGGCGACGCGTTTGGCGCTGCTGATGGCCGATCCGCTCATGTCGAAGTCTTCTTTCCCAACGCTGTCCGGGCTTTTTGGAGATCGGCCGGAGTATCGACACTGAGCGGCACGGAGTCCACGCGCGCCACTGCGACATGCATGCCTGCTTCGAGGGCCCGCAATTGCTCGAGCTTTTCGCGCATCTCCAGCGGCGACGGCGGCAGCGCCACGAACCGCGCCAGCGCCGCGCGCCGGTACGCATAGATGCCGAGGTGATGGAACACCGGCCCCGGCCCGGCCGGAACCGTGGCGCGGCTGAAATAGAGCGCGCGTCCCGACGCGCCGTTCCAGGCGACGACCGGCTTCACCACGTTCGGATTGCCGCGGTCCGCTTCGTCCCGGATCTCGACGGCGAGCGTCGCGATGTCGACGGCGGGATCGGAAAGAAGTTCGGCCACCGCGCGAACATGGGCCGGATCGAGATCGGGCAAATCGCCCTGGAGATTGACGATCGCGTCGTGCGTTCCGGAGGAGTCGACGCGTTCGAGCGCCGCGAAGATCCGGTCGGACCCCGACGGCAGGTCCGGCGGCGTCAGCACGGCCCTGCCCCCGGCCAATTCAACGGCGTCGGCGATCTCTTTCTCCGCCGCCGCGACGACGACCGGGCCGATGCCCGCCGCCATCGCCTGGCGCCAGACCCGGACGATCATCGGGACTCCCGCGATATCGGCCAGCGGCTTGCCCGGCAGGCGCGTCGACGCCATGCGGGCGGGGATAAGAACGATCGGCCTCATCGAAACCCTTGAATCCCTTGATTTCTGCGACGCTTCGCCGCAATGACGGCACTCGGGCCATCGGTAATGTCGCCCGGCATTCGGCCCTTAGCCAAGCGGAGCGTGACCTTATGGACTCCTGGGAGTGGAACAAGATCGCAGGCGCGGTCCTGGGCACGCTGATTTTCGTCCTCATTATCAGGTTTGCAACCGAGTCGCTGTTCACGGTCGAGCCGCCTGCCAAGGAGGCGTATCACGTCGAAGGCGTGGCGACGGCCAGCGCATCGACGGGCGGCGCGGCCGCAGCCCCGGCGGAGGAAGTAGTTCCCGATTTCGGCACCGTTCTTCCCGCGGCCGACGTTTCGGCGGGCAAGGCGATCTCCACCAAGTGCGAGCAGTGCCACGATCTCTCCAACGGCGGCCCGAACAAGATCGGTCCGAATCTGTGGGGCCTGATCGGCCGCCCGCGCGCCACGCATCCCGGCTTCTCCTATTCCAGCGCGATGAGCGCGGATCACAATCCGTGGACGTATGAATTGCTCTTCAAATTCCTGAAGCAGCCGCAGGGCTTCGTGCCGGGAACCAAGATGAGCTTCGCCGGCCTGCACAGCGCCACCGACCGCATCAACCTGCTCGCCTATCTGCGCACGCAGGAAGACACGCCGGCGCCGATTCCCGCACCGGCGCCCGCGAAGGCGGCGGATGCGGCCAAGCCGGCCGATACGAGCAAGCCTGCCCCGAAGTAATCGCGCTTGATCGGAGCGTGTAAACGCGGTTGCGTGCGCCCATGAGCACGCGCCCGAATCTTCTTCTCATCGTTCCGCCCGGCTGGGGCAAATATTGGCATGAGCCGCTGGCGGCGGCGAATGTGCGCGTGTTCCTGTACGGACAGGATGCGTTTTCGCCCGGCGACATCGACTATGCGCTCGGCTTTCGCCCCAAGCCCGGCTTCCTCAAGACGTTGCCGAACCTGAAGGCGATCTTCTCGCTCGGCGCCGGCATCGACGGCTTCCTGATCGATCCGGAATTCCCGAAACATATTCCGCTGGTGCGTTTCGTCGATGAAACGCTGTCGCGCGAAATGGCCCAGTACATCGTCATGCACGTCCTCATCCAGCATCGCGCCGAGCGCCACTTCGCCGCCGCGCAGCGCGAAGCCAAGTGGCGTCAGGCGATGCTGGAGCGGCCGACCGAAAAGACCCGCATCGGCATCCTCGGCATCGGCGAGATCGGCACTGTCGCGGCGGAGCGCCTGCGCGATCTCGGTTTTCCCGTGTCCGGCTGGAGCCGAACGAAAAAATCGGTGCCGGGCGTGCGAGGCTTCGCCGGCGCGGGCGAACTCGACGCGTTTCTGGCGCAAAGCGACTTCCTCGTCTGCGTGCTGCCGCTCACGCCCCAGACGCGTCACATCCTCAACGCGCAGCTTTTCGCCAAGCTGCCGAAAGGCGCCTATGTCATCAACGTGGCGCGCGGCGGCCATGTGAACGAGCCGGAGCTCATCGCGGCGCTCGACAGCGGCCAGCTTTCGGGCGCGACGCTCGACGTGTTCGAGACCGAGCCGCTGCCCGCATCCAGCCCGATCTGGCGACATCCGAAAATCATCGCGACGCCCCATGTCGCCGCGATCACATCGCCCGTCGCCGCCGCGCGCTCGGTCATCGACGGCATCGCGGCGATGGAACGCGGCGAAAGACCCGCACACATCGTCGACATGGAGCGCGGCTACTAGTCCCGACGCCGCCGGCGTCACAGCCGACGGATGCTCGTCACCGCTCCGGAAACCGGCGCGATGCGTTCGATCGCCTGCCGCAAGGGCTCGATCTCGACCTGCATGTGGAAGGCGTTGGCGTGGATCAGGCGCTCGGCATCCAGCATGATGCCGACATGGCCGTTCCAGAAGACCAGGTCGCCGCGACGGCGCGCATCCGCGCCGCATTCGGTTCCGAGTGCCGACTCCTGCTGATCGGTATCGCGCGGCGCGGCGATGCCCGAGCCCGCGAGCGCAACCTGCAACAGTCCGGAACAGTCCAGACCCGCATGGCTGTTGCCGCCCCAGACGTAAGGCGTACCGACGAATCGCTCGGCGGTCGCCACCCAATCCGGCTCCCGATAATCGAGCGGCGCGAGGTGACCCGCCCAGACGAAACCGCCGCGCTCGATCAGCGCATAACCGTCTTGTCGGCTCTCGACGCGAACTTTGGCATTGAAGGGCAGCAGATCGCGGGCCGGGCGTTTGACGTCGGGGCCGCTTAGGAGCGGCGTCGAGAGCGCCGTGACCCGATGGTCGGGCACGACCGGATCGCCGATCGCGACGGTGTGGACGTAGCCGACATAGAGGTCGAATGCGGACTGGCACCAGGCCCAGCCGGAACGGCTTTCGAACACCGTGACGGTTTCGCCGAACAGAAGTTCGTTGTCCTGCACCGCATCGAGCGAAGGCGTCGTGCGCAAGGCGGCGCGGCCGCGCGCGATCGTGTGCGCCGTGCCCTTGAGGTCCTTGACCTCGATCCCGTTTCGCGTCGGCGCGGTGCGCGGATCCGTCACGAGCCGTATCGCGCCTTCAGCAGAGAATAAATCGCGCGGGCCGCGGTCACTTCCGCGCCCGCCCGCCGTCCCGGCTTCGGCCGATCGACCCAGGCGGCAATGTCGAAATGCACCCAACTCTTGGCGCTGGTGACGAAGCGGTTGAGGAAAAGCGCCGCGGTGATGGCGCCGGCATAGCCATAGTTGGGATTGTTGGTCAGATCGGCGACGCTCGAATTCAGCGCCGACTCATAGCCGCGCCACAAGGGCAGGCGCCACATCGGGTCGTTCTGCATCGCCGAATGCTCCATCAGTTCGGCGGCGAGCTTCTCGTCGTCGGTGAAGAACGGCGGCAGCTCAAATCCGGTCGCCGTGCGCGCGGCGCCGGTGAGCGTCGCGATGTCGATGAGTAGCTCGGGCGTGTCCGCATCCGCTTCGGTCAGCGCATCGGCGAGCACAAGACGCCCCTCCGCATCGGTATTTCCGATTTCGACGGTGAGGCCCTTGCGCGACGGGAACACGTCGCTCGGGCGATAAGCAGTCCCGGAGACCGAATTTTCCGCCGCCGGCACCAATACGCGCAGCCGCACGTCCAGCCTCGCGCCCATCACCATGTCGGCAATCGCCAGAACGGTCGCCGCGCCGCCCATGTCCTTCTTCATCGACGCCATGTTCGATGGCGGCTTGAGATCGTAGCCGCCCGTATCGAACACGATCCCCTTGCCGACCAGCGTGACTTTCGGTGCGCCGGCCCGGCCCCAGACGAACCCCGCGAGGCGCGGCGCGCGCGCCGAACCTTTTCCCACCGCGTGGATCAGCGGATAGTTCTGCTTGAGCAGCGCATCCCCGACGACGACGCTGAATTTCGCGCCATGCTTGCGCGCCAGGTCGCGCACGGCGTCGGACAGTTCCTGCGGGCCCATGTCGTTGGGCGGGGTGGTGATGAGATCGCGGCCGAGGAACACGGCCTCGGCGATGCGCGTCACTTCTTCGGCGTCGGTATCCTTGGGAACGACGAGCCTGGCGCCCGACGCCCTGGCCTTGCGATACCGCGTGAACTGGTAGGTGCCGAGCAGCCAGGCAAGCGCGCCGTTTGCGCCGGCAAGCGCCGCCGGCACGTCGTCGAAGCGATAGGTGCCGGCGGGAAGTTGCTCGGAGAAGGCGGCAAGCGCCAGACTGTCGCCGCCCTTGCCGAGGCCGAGAACGGCGCAGGAAATTCCGCCCGACGCGTTGGGCACCAGTTTCAGATCGCCCTCGCGCGCCGCAAAACCGCTGTTGCGCAGAAACGCCGACTCGCGCGACGGACGCCGCGAAAGAAAACGCTTGAGCTCGGTCGCGGTCACCGCATGGAGCGGGACGGACTGGCGCGCGGACCTGGCGAAGCTGGCGTGCATCGGACGCTCGATCTCGAAAAAATTCGGGGTCATGGATAGGCCCGGCCGGGCGGCGACGCAACGCTTTCACGCTGCAATTTCGCGTGCGTTCCGCGGCCGGATCGCGTTGCGCGCGCCTCAAGGCGGCTGCGCGCCCGTCGCACTGCCGTGGAACGGCGAATCCTGCGATGGTCTGCCGAACGGTCATCGGGAGGCGTCATGGCAACGCGCTACACACTCGTCGTCGGCACCAAGGACTGGTCGAGCTGGAGCCTGCGCGCCTACATCGCCTTGCGCGCGACGGGCGCGCCGTTCGACGAGGTGTTCGTGCCGTTGCGACAGCAGCCGCTGACGGGCAACGAAATCACCAAATTCTCCAAGGCCGGACGCGTGCCGATCCTGATGATCGAAGACGGCGGCCGCGAAGCGACCGTGTGGGACAGTCTCGCGATCTGCGAAACGCTGGCGGAGCGCCATCCCGAGGCGCATTTGTGGCCGAGCGATCCTCTCGTCCGCGCCGAAGCACGTTCCTACTCGGCCGAGATGCATTCGGGTTTTCCGGACGTTCGCGACCAGCTCTCGATGGATTTCGCGCGGCGAAAGCCACTTCCCGACCTGCGTGTGGAGACCCGCGCCCAACTTGCGCGCATCATCGACGCCTGGCGGTCGGCGCTGGCGCGCTATGGAAAGGACGGTGGCTTCCTTTTCGGCCGCTTCTCGGTCGCCGACTGCATGTATGCGCCGGTGGTTTCGCGCTTCGTCACCTATGGCGTCGAGGTTCCAGCGGATCTGAAGGCCTACATGGAACGGATCATGGCGCTGCCGGCGATGCGCGATTGGGGCGCCGCGGCGCAAAAGGAAGTCGAGTCGGGCGCGGCCTAGTTCGGAGCGGACCTGGATCTCGGCAGCCGGCCGGACTGGCGGAAGAAACGCTCCGCGCCCGGGTGCAGCGGCGCCGGAAGATCGCTGGTCGCGCTGTCGAGCCGGATCAGCGCCGCCGGTCCGCCTTGCGACAGCAGCGCCGCGCGATTGGCCGGATCGAACAAGGCCTTCACGATGCCATAGACGAGCGGTTCGGAGACGTGCTGGTTGACGATCCACAGCGCCTGAACGCTGACCGTCTCGGTCGCCGGCGTCCCCGGATAGGTTCCGGCCGGTATCGTCGCGACGTGCAAGGCGGGCGCCGCCTTGAGCAGCACGTTGCGTCCCGCGCCGTCGATCGGCACGAGCCGCGCGATCCCGCGCCCGATCAGGTCCTGGATCAGTCCGACCGGCGATCCGCCGACGAAGAAAAAGGCGTCGAGCTGGCCTTTCTGCATCAGCTGCGCATCGACGTCCGCACTGTCGTGCTGCGCCTTGAGCCGCTTTTCGACGACGCCATAGGCCGCGAGAATGGCGTGCGCCGTCACGCTCGTGCCCGAACTGGCGACGCCGAGCGAGACCCGCTTGCCGCGCAGGTCGGTCACTTTGGCGATCCTGGAGCCGCGCGCGACGATCAGATGGACCTCTTCGGGAAAGAGGTCCGCCATCACGCGTATCTGCGTCTGTTTTCCTGCCGTCTTGAACGCGCCGCGGCCCGCGACCGCATCGGCCACCACGTCGTTCTGGGCAAATCCTGAATCGGACGTACCCGCGTTAACCGACAGGACGTTCGCGACCGCGCCGTCCGAGGTGCGCGCCGTGACGATGAGCCCAGACGGCCCACAGACCGGCGCGCTCTCGCAGCGGTCGACGCCGGGCGGATGGCTGACAAGGCCGGCGATCAACTGCCCTATGGGAAAATAGGTACCCGCGGTCGAGCCGGTAACGATTTGGAAAGGAATTCGGGCCGGCATGGTTTGCGCCGTTCCGAAACTGGCAACAAAGATTAACGCCGCCAGGACCGGGACCGTCAGTCCCGCCAGAATGCTGAGCGTTGCGCGGCGCCATTTCATGCCGCCACTTCATCCCATCTTTGCGTCAGGAATTGGACGGCTTTCGCAGTGGAATTCCCGCTTCGGCCATCCGCTTCCGGACCGGCGCGCGATCGCGCGTCTTTATCTCTTTGTCACTGAATATACTTAAGGGTTTGTTGACCCGCACTGGCACATCCTTACCTCGTTTCATTTCATCCGGGGAAGGATTTTGCACATGCATCGGATGCTGGTTCGGGTTGCTGCGCTAGCGCTCTGCACAAGCGCGCTTTCGGCATGCGGAGTAATGAGTGGCGGCGACCAGAAGGTGGCGCCTCCGCAAAGCGCCAGCGGCTCCTCGCCGATGGCGATCGCCGCCGATCTCACCCAGGCCATTCACCAGGCGCAACAGCTGCGCTTGAGCGGCGATCTCGACGGCTCGATGCGCGTGATCAGCCAGCTCATGCTCGCTGCGCCGGACGATCCGCGCGTCGTCGGCGAATACGGCAAGCTCCTCGTGCAGCAAGGCCGCTTCGACGATGCCGCCCAGTTCCTCCGCCGCGCGGTCGAGCTGGATCCGTCGAACTGGAGCTACTATTCCGCGCTCGGCGTCGCCTACGACCAGCTCAAGGATCCCGCGAACGCCAAGAACGCCTACGAGCACGCTCTCGCGCTGAAGCCCGGCGAGCCTGCGGTCCTCAACAACTATGCGATGTCGCGCATGCTTGCCGGCGACACGACGAACGCCCGCGCGCTGCTGCTGCAGGCGAAGGCGAACGGCTCGACCGATCCCAAGATCGACCAGAATCTCGCGCTGCTCGACAGCGAAACGGCGCCCAAGCCGGCGCCGGTCGTGGCCGCGGTCGCTCCTGTCCATGCGGCCGAGCCCGTCCATGCGCCGGCAGCGGTCGTGACGCACGCCGCCGCACCCGTCGCGAGCAACGCGACGACGCCGGTCGCCGCCAAGCCGGCCACGCCCGTCGCCAGCATCGCCGTGACGCCGGCCCATCCGGTTTCGGCGGTCGCGACCAACGCCCTGCCGCCCGCGCCGCTCCGTACGACGGCTCCCGCCGCCGTCACGCCGGCCGCTGTCCGCGCAGTCCCGACCGTTGCAGTGAACAATCCTGCTCCCGTTTCCGCGCATCCCGCCGCTCCGCTTGCCGGCGCGGTCTCGCCGGTGGCGAGCGGCGCGCCGACGCCGATCACCAAGAACGGCGTCAGCATCGTGATGCAGGCCGTTCCGGTCGATCCGAAAGCCGGCAAGGTGGCGAGCACGACGCATAAATGGGTGAAGCCGACGGCCGTGGCCGCAACGCCCGCCCCGCTGCATGTGGCCGCGGCAAAGCCGGCGACGCCTGTTCCCGCTCCGAAGACGCCGGAGAAAGTCGCGAAGACGGCGAAACCTTCGGGCAACCAGATCCCCTCGCTCCGCATGACGGCCGACGCCGCCAAGCCCTGACGCGGAAGTCCCCAATCCGAAAGAGAACGGCGGCCCCAAAGGCCGCCGTTTTCGTTTGCACACTCGACGCCGCGCCGTGTGGCGATGGCTCACACCTGGGCCGACGCCGGTCCAGATGACGTCTGTCCGTCAGCGCCCGGCGCGTGGACGGCGGCCGCCGTCGTGCGCAGGCGTGCGCTCGTCACGCCGCGTCAGACGCTGCGTATGGCAAGAGAGAGACCAGGTGATTGAAGCGGCCGTCGCCTGTTGAGATGGACGGCAGGGACCGATCGGGCAATGGCTGCGCGATCCGCCTAGTGATGCATCATGTGCATGATCTTCATGATCGCCGGTCCGAGAATGACCACGAACAAGCAAGGCAGGAAGAACACGATCATCGGCACAGTGAGCTTTGCGGGCAGCGACGCGGCCTTCTTTTCGGCCTCCGCCATACGCGCTTCGCGGTTTTCCTGCGAGGCAACGCGCAACGCCTGTCCCATCGGCGTACCGTAGCGTTCCGCCTGGTTCAGCGCCGTCGCCACCGCCTTGACGCCGGAATGGCCGCAACGCTTGGCGAGATTCTCAAAGGCGACCCGCCGGTCGGGAAGATAGGAGAGTTCCGCGGTCGTCAGTCCCAGTTCCTCGGCGAGCTCCGAGGACTGCGAACCGATTTCCGAGGCGACGCGCTGGAACGAGGCTTCCACCGACATGCCCGATTCCACGCAGATCAGCAGCAGGTCGAGGGCGTCCGGGAAGGCGCGCATGATCGACTGCTGGCGGCGCGCGATCGTGTTGTTGAGGAACAGGTCGGGCAGATAGAACCCGAGCAAGGCCGCGCCGACCGAGGCGTTCACCTTCATGAACGGGCTCCACGAGACGTGGCTGATCGCGAAGAGATAGATCAGCGCCAGCAGCAGCACGACGAACGGCATCACGAAGCGGAAGAACATGAAGGTCACGACCGGACCCTGTCCGCGATAGCCGGCGCGCGCCAGCTTGTCGCGCGTGTCCTCCGATTCCAGAAGATTGCCGAGCTTGAGCCGGTCGAGCGTCATCTTCATGTAGCCGACGGGCTCGCTACGCAGCGAGCCGCGCTTGGCGTTGAGCGCGGCATGGTGCTGGGCGCGGAGCTGTTCGCGCCGCTCCGACACCGCCTTCAGCCGCTGGCCGAGATTGTCGCGATCCGCGAGCGGCAGCCCGAGCGTGACGATCGTGGCGAACGCGAAGATCGCCGCCGCCGCCGTCGCGAGGAACGTCGGATCGAAGAGGATTTCGAAGAAGCCGGTGCTGAGCATGTTCGCCTCAGCTCTTGAAATTGATCATTTTGCGCATCACGCCGATACCCATGCTCATCCAGATCACGCAGCCGGCGAGCATCAGATTGCCCAGATGCTCGGTGAACAGCAGTTTGATGTAGTCCGGCGTGGTCAGGTAGACGATGCCCATGACGCCCGGTGGCAGCGAACCGATGATGGCGGCCGAGGCCTTGGCTTCGGACGACATCGCCTTGATCTTGCCCTGGAGGCGCTTGCGATCGCGCAGAACCGACGAAAGGTTGCCGAGCGCTTCGGACAGGTTACCGCCCGATTTTTGCTGAATGGTCATCACGATGCCGAAGAAGTTGACCTCGGCCGTCGGCATGCTTTCCAGCATCTTCTTGACGCCCTGCTCGAGCGTGACGCCGACCTTGAGGCCTTCGCACAGCGTGTTGAATTCGCTGCCCACCGGATCGGGCAGTTCGCGCGCCACGATGCGCAGCGCTTCGTTGGTCGGCAGACCGGAACGCACGCTGCGGACGATGACGTCGATGGCGTTGGCGAATTCCGCCGTGAACGCCTTTTCGCGGCGCCCCTTCATGAAGTTCAGCACCCAGCGCGGCAGGCCGAGGCCGACGCCGAAGGTCGCGAGCGCGGTCACGATCCAGGTCTGGCGCGTGATCAGGCAGAAGAATGCCGCAAGTCCCGCCACGGCGCCGGAGACGATCCAGAACTGGCGCGGCGTCGCGCTGGGGAAGCCCGCCTGCTGCAGCCGCTGGCGCAGCGTGACTCTTTTCTTGGCGTCCGCCGACTTGGCTTCGATTTCCTTGAGCAGCGCGGAGACGTTCTTGCGCTTGAGCGCGGCGTCCACCGGCGTCTTGCCGCTGCGGCCCGTCGCCTGGGGCTTGGCGATCGCGGTCACCCGCTTGGCGGAACGGTCGTTGGCGCTGGCATAGGCGAAATATCCGCCGCCGCCCGCCAGAACAAGGAACATGACGAGGATTGCTAGACCCATTGCCGCCTCACGACTGTACGGCGTCGAGCGCCTCGGCCAGTTCGCGCTCGAGATTGTAGTAGCGCGCGCGCTCCCAGAAGTTCGGGCGCACGATGCCGGTTCCGACATGCTTGCCCTTGAGACGGCCGGTCTCGTCTTCGCCGGAGATTTCGTAGGTCAGCAGATCCTGCGTGATGACGACGTCGCCTTCGGTGCCGACCACCTCGGTGATCTTGGTAATGCGGCGCGAGCCGTCGCGCAGACGTTCCGCCTGGAGGATGACGTCGATCGATCCGACGATCATCTCGCGGATGGTCTTGGTGGGCAGCTGGAAACCGCCCATCGTGATCATCGATTCCAGACGCGACATGGCTTCGCGGGGGGAGTTGGCGTGGAGCGTTCCCATCGAGCCGTCATGGCCGGTGTTCATGGCTTGCAGGAGGTCGAACGCCTCCGGTCCGCGCACTTCGCCGACGATGATCCGCTCGGGACGCATACGCAGACAGTTTCTGACGAGATCGCGCATCGTGATCTGGCCCTGCCCTTCGAGGTTCGGCGGGCGGGTTTCCAGGCGCACCACGTGCGGCTGTTGCAGCTGAAGTTCCGCCGCGTCTTCGCAGGTGATGACGCGCTCTTCGGCGTCGATGTAGGCGGTCAGGCAGTTGAGCAAGGTGGTCTTACCCGAACCGGTACCGCCGGAGATCAGGACGTTGCAGCGCGAGCGGCCGATGACGCCGAGTACCCGCGCGCCGGCCTGGCTGATCGAACCGAACTTGACGAGATCGTCGAGCGTCAGCTTGTCCTTCTTGAACTTACGAATGGTGAGCGTGGGACCATCGAGCGCCAGGGGCGGCGCGATGACGTTGACGCGGGAGCCGTCGAGCAGACGCGCGTCGCATATCGGCGAGGATTCGTCGACGCGGCGGCCGACCTGGCTGACGATGCGCTGGCAGATGTTCATCAGCTGTGCGTTGTCGCGGAAGCGGATGTTCGTCAGCTGCACCTTGCCGCCGACTTCGATGAACACGCGGTTGGCGCCGTTGACCATGATGTCGGCGATGTCGTCGCGCGCCAGCAGCGGCTCGAGCGGACCGTAGCCGAGGACGTCGTTGCAGATGTCCTGGAGCAGGTGTTCCTGCTCCGCGATCGACATGACGACGGCTTTGATGGAGATGATTTCGTTGACGATGTCGCGGATTTCCTCGCGCGCCGAATCCGGGTCGAGCTGGGCGAGCTGCGCCAGGTCGATGGTATCGATCAGCGCCGAGAAGATCGTCGTCTTGATCTGGTAATAGTCTTCCGAGCGGTTGTCGGTCGCGATTTTTGCGACCGACGGCTTGACCGCATCCGAACGCTGGACCGCGCCGCCGGGCGCGGCCGCGCGCGGCGCCGCGTCCGCCTTGGGCGGTGCGGAAGGCGACGGCGCAGCCTGGGGAGGCGGCGCGTCGTTGGATGCGGAACGCTTGCCGAACATGCGTTAGGCTCTTTTCTTCCCCTTGAGGAACGACATCAGAGGAGAGGTCTTCTGGACGACTTGCGGCGTGCGGCCGGTGACGATTTCCGCGAGGCGCCGGATGCTCTCGCCGGTCGGCGTCTTGGGTCCCACCTCGATCAGCATCTGGCCGTTATTGGCGGCCTGGCCGAAAAGCGCCGGCTCGAACGACAAGACGAGAGACGCTTCGAGTCCGACGGTCTCGGCGAAGTCCTTGGCCGGGATTTCCGGACGCTTGGCGATGCCCACCTGATTGATGACCAGCTTGGGCGGCACATCGTTGGGGCGCGCCTGGCGGATCAGCTCGACCAGGTTCTTGGTGTTGCGCAAGCTGGCGAGATCGGGCGTCGAGACGATGACGATGTCGTCGGACGCGATCAGCGTCGCCTTGATCCACGGCGTCCACAGATGCGGCAGATCGACGATCACGCAGGGCGTGGTCTGGCGCACCGAATCGAGGACCGCCTCGAACGCGTCGGACGGAATGTCGTAATCGCGGTCGAGCGAGGCGGGCGTGGCGAAGATCGAGAGATGCTCGCCGCGCTTGACCAAGAGGCGGTCAAGCAGCATGTCGTCCAGGCGTTCCGGAGACGACAGCGCATCGACGATGCCCTGGCCGGGTTCGTCGTTGAAGTCGAGGCCGGTGGTGCCGAACGGCAGGTCGAGATCGGCGATCGTCGTGTTGATGCGCAGTTCCTCGGCGATGCACCAGCCCACATTGTGGGCCAGGGTCGAGGAGCCGGCGCCGCCGCGCGCGCCGATGAAGGATACGATGCGCCCGATCGGAGCGGCGTCCGGGTCGAGATAGAGTCCGGAGATGACCTCGATCAGGTGCAGCGGATTGAGCGGCGCCACGAGATATTCCGACGCGCCGCGGCGCATCAGCTCGCGATAGAGCTCCACGTCGTTGACGCGGCCGACCACGATCACCTTGGTCGAGGGATCGCAGACCTCGGCCAGGCGGTCGAGCTCGTCGAGCGCTTCCTGGCCCTTGAGCCGGGTTTCGACGATCAGCAGATTCGGCGTGACCTGACCGTGGAACTGGTCGACGGCGCCCTGGATGCCGCCGAGCTGCACGGTGACGTGCGCCTTGGCAAGGCGGCGGTCGGAGCCGGCGCGCTGCAGGGCTGCACCGGTGTCGGGAAATTCGACGAAGGCCGCAATCGAGATGCGCGGAACCGGCCGCTCGTGCGGCGCGGCACCGAAGGCCTCGTCTTTGTCCTGCGCTTTTGACTTCTCCATGACGGCCCTCGGTTACTTGTTCACGTCGGAAACGGCGGCGGACTGGTCGGGTGTCAGCGTCGCGCCCGTCGGCTTGCCCTGCCGGTAATTGTCGTAGACCACCGCGCGGCGCGCCGCGTCGCCCGGCGTCGAGTCGTGCGGAGCGATCAGGTCGCGCGGATCGGCGACCTGGGCAGCGATATTGTGCTGAACGGCGCACCCGAAATTCGGATTGATCGTGTTCGAAGCGGTATAGGCCAGGTTGGTCGACCAGTCGCCGCAAGGCGCCGTCGACGCCTGATAGCTGATATAGCCGATCTCGACGCGCGCATCCGAACCGACCTTGTCGCGCGTTCCGACCAGGATGCGGTCGCGCGGCACGCCGGCGGCGGCCATGCGCTCTCCGAAATAACCGATCGTGGCGTCGGCGTCGCGGCCGGACGGCACGGTGATCGAGATCGCGCCGTTGCCATGGGCGATGAAGTCGGCGACGAAGGCGTCGAACTTCTGCGAATCCTCGGGCATCAGGCCGGCATTCGGCGCCGAGAACGACAGCTTGAGCGAGCGGTAGTTCGGCTCGACCTGGATCGGATGATTGGTCATCGGATCCTCGACGAGGCCGCCCTTGTCGTCGAACGGCGAGGAGCAGCTGCCCGCCGCCAGGATGGCGACGAGGGAAGCGAGGCGGAGGAAGTCTTTTGTTCCGAGCGACATGGTGTCCCCCTACTGAACGATGAAGCCGACGGAGGCCGAGGGATTCGGCTTGGCCGCGTCAGGCGCTGGTTTGGTGTTGGTGGCGTTGAGACGGCCCATCAGGATCGTCGATTCGTCGGACGGCGTGACATAACCGTCCGTCGGCGCCGCGAGGTTCGCCTCGGCCGTCGGACTGACGAGATAGGCGCTGATGATGACGACGAGCTCGGTCTCGTTGTTCTGATAGTCGCGGCTGCGGAACAGCGCGCCCAGGATCGGCATGTCCTTCAGACCCGGGAAGGCGTCGATGTCCTGCTTGGTGGTGTGCTGCATCAGGCCGGCGATCGCGAAGCTGCCGCCCGAGGGGACTTCCACCGTCGTCTGCGCGCGGCGAACCGAGAGAGCCGGAATGGTGAGGCCCGAGACGGTCGTCGTGTTGCCGGACGAGTCGGTCGTGGTCTGCGTGTTGACCGTGAACGCGCCGGTGTTGGTCAGCTCGCTGACTTCGGTCGAGACCTGCAGCGAGATGCGGCCGGCGCTGAGCACGACGGGCGTGAAGGACAGACCGACGCCGAACTGCTTGAATTCGACCGTCACGTTGCCGTCGCGGTCGCGGCTGACCGGGACCGGGAATTCGCCGCCGGCGAGGAACTTGGCGGTTTCGCCGGACACGGCCGTCAGGTTCGGCTCGGCGAGAATGTGCACGAGGCCGACGCGCTCCAGCGCTTTGACGGTGCCCTGGAGGTTGTTCGGGCTGCCGGCGCACTGCGTCGGCGTCGTCTGCGGCAGCGTCGCCGCCGGCGGACAGGCAAATCCGGCCTGGGCGCCCGACAGGTCGCTCAGCGCGCGGCCGAGCAGACTGTAGGGGTTGGCCGTCGACATCATCAGCGGCACGCCGCCGACGGTGGCCGCCGCGGTCAGGTCGATGCCGAACTGCTTGGCGATGTTACGCTGCATTTCGGCGATGCGGACGCGGATCATGACCTGTTCGCTGCCCGGAACCTTGAGCATGTTGACGACCTTGGTCGGGTCGCCGGCGAAACGTCCGGCCAGGTCCTGGGCGCGCGCCGATTCCTGGGCGCTGGCGACCGAGCCGCTCAGCACGACATGGTCGTTGACGGCCGAGACCTTGATGTTCGAGCCGGGCAATTCGTTGTGCATGATCGTCGACAGATCGGTCGTGTCCTTCTCGACGCGGATGTCGATCGAAGCGAGCTGGTGGCCCGCGCCGTCGAAGAAGAACGCATTCGTCTGGCCCGTCTTGAGGGCGAGCAGGAACACGCGCCGCGGCGAGCGCACGACGGCGTCGACGATGTCGGGGCTCGAGACCAGTACGTCGCGCGCATCGGCATCGAGCTGCACGACCGCGGCCTTGTTCAGGCCGAGCACGATCCGCTGCGCGACGGTGCCGCCATGCGTCGAGATCGTGATGACTCGCGACGCATCGCCCGCCCGTTCGGGAGCGGCGCCGGCCGTTCCGGCGAAAAAGCCGAGCGTGGCGAGCGCAAGACCGAGAATAACTTTGCGCATGGCCTATTCCTTCTTTCCGGTGACGGCGGTTTCGACGCCGTAGCGAATGATCCTGACGCCATCGCCGACTCCTTCGTCGTCGTTGGCGGGTGCGGCTTGCGAGGGAGCTTGTGCCGACGCGACCGCCGCGGCGCTATCGCCGAGCGGCCGCAGCGCGAGGGACAGCGGGCCGGCGGCCTGCGCGCGCACCACGGCGCGCGCCTGCGTGGGCGTCAGTTCGAGCGTGGCGGTCTTGGCGAGGACGACCTGCTGGCCCTTGTCCTGCTTGATCGTCTGGTCGACGGCGAGAACGCGGACGTTCGACAGCACGATCTGCGCGGTGAAGCGGCGCGGGCTGTCCGAGATCTGCGTGCTCATGATCAGGTCGACGCGATCGTTCGGCAGGATGAATCCGCCGGCGCCGGATTCCGTCGTTATCGGAATCGATACGGCGCGCATGCCCGGGCTGAGCGTGGCGGCCATGAAGCCCGCCGCGTCGGCGTGCACGATCTTGGTGTCGCTGAGCGGTTCGCCTTCCATGATCGGCGCGCGCGCGACGGTGCCGGCGACGACCTGATCGGAGTTCGGCTGAGCCAGATGCGTGATGAAACTGGAGTCGATGTTCGAGGTCGGCCATCTCTGCCAACGCACCATCGAAGGATTGAGCGGCTGACCGGGCTGGATCGCGGTGGAGGCGACGAGCACTTCGCTGGTTGCGATCGGCGGCGGTGCAGGCCGCGCCGACGCTGCGGGCGTTCCGCCGCCCAACAATCCGCGCGCCAAAAAGGCTGCTGCGCCTGCGGCAATGGCTGCCACTGCGAGGATGAGCATTCGCGTCATATTCATGGGGGGCGGCTCCTTTGGCGGTCATCCCACCATGGAACCCTTTAGAATTTGCTTAACAAAATACTGTGCAAATGAAACATACGGCGCGCGCGTAAGCGCTATTTCAGAGCGCCGCGGCCAGCCGGAAAATTTCCGCGTGGGGCAGGATGAGAAAGACTCCGGCCGAAAGCGCGACGCCATAGGGAATAGGCCCGCGCGCTTCATGCAGTTTGGCGATCCAGTGCTGACCTGAAAGCAACGCAGGCAGCGGCATTTGGCGCATCGTGATGACGAGCAGCGTCAACGCGCCGCCGGTCAGCGAAGCCATCAGCGCGTATTCCGGAAGGGCGCGCAATCCCAGCCACAGCGTGATGCAGGCGAAAAGTTTGGCGTCGCCGCCGCCGACATAACCCAGGGCGAACAGCGTGAAACCGACGAAAAGACCCAGAAAACCGGCAAGCACATGCCAGCCGACGGCTTCCGGCGCCATGCCCGTCGCGAACACGAAAGCGCCGAACGAAACGATCAGCGCGATCTGGAGAAAATTCGGGATTGTGTAGCTGGCGAGATCCCAACCGGCCGCGAGCGCCAGGAGCAGCGGAAAAATGAGCAGGACGAGGAATTCGGCGGCCATCGTCTTTACACTTTGTTATCCAATTGCAAACGGCCGCTTCTTTTGGAAGCGGCCGCCCACAAGCTTTCGCCAGAAACTTTGCTTAGGCGACTTTGCCGGCAACAGTCTGGAACGTCGCCGACAGGCTGGTACCAACAGCGGTAACCGCGCCGATGATGACGACGGCGATGAGAGCAGCGATCAGACCATATTCAATGGCCGTCGCACCGGACTCGTCGCGCACGAAGCGAGCAAAAAGGTTGTTCATGTTAGCCTCCACAATAGTGACACCCTAGGACGTCCGGCCGGCACTGTTTGCGAGAGACCAACCTGGACAGGCGCGAGATTAGGCGCGATCGCTTAATGCGGAATTAAACGCAGGAACTACGCGCTTTTGCGTATGTGCCGGGCTGGAACGAAACCGCCATCCTGGCGGGCGCGTCATGACTAATATTTTCGCATTTTTAACCACGCCGGACAAAACGCGGACGATCCGGTTGAAAAACGCGCGAGCGCGCACTGCGGGCGCGTGCCGCCGCTTCGTGACACCATCAACTTCCGCTTTTTCCGATTGCAGGCGAGTCGGATCGAGTTTCGCAACGCGTCCATAGCCCGTTTGCGCGCTCCTGGCTGCACAAAATGAGGCACATCGTTTGCGCCGCATTAACGCCGCCGCGACTAAAAATCCTCGCGACGGAACCCGAAGACTTCCCATGCAAGCGATACTCAACCGGATTCTTCTCGCCATGTCGGTCGCGATCGTCGTGCTCGACGGCACCTGGCTCGTCGGCGGCCACTTTTCCTACGACGCGCGCAATTACGGCCTGTTGGCGCTGATCCTGTTGCCGTTGCTCGCCGCGGGCTTCTATTACCGGTTCGTCCGACGCGACGACGCGTTGAATGCGGTCCTTTGCTGCTCCGCGTTTCTGATCGTCTTTCCCGCCGGCTGCAGTCTGCTCAGCTATCTCCTGATCACCGTCTCCGGACCGCGCATCGACGGCATCTTGGCGCAGGCGGATCTGGCGATCGGGTTCCATTGGCCGTCATTGATGTCGATGGTGGCGCAACATCCGCTGGCGAACGCGGTCTTGAAGCTGGCCTATCTTTCGGTAATGCCGCAAAGCGTCGTCCTGCTCTTCGCGCTGGGATTCACGAAGCGGATCGACGAGGTCTATCGTCTCAGTCTCGCGCTCGCGATCGGCGCGGTGATCACGCTCGCGGTGTGGGCGATGGCGCCGTCGTTCGGCGCATTCTCCGTGTATATCCTGCCGAATCCGGTCGCTGCGAAGCTCGGACTCGTGCTCGGCTTCGACTACGGCCATTACCTCGTCCAGATGTTGAAGGACGGACCGGGATTCATCTCGCCGCGCGATTTGCGCGGCATCGTCGGCTTTCCCTCCTACCACACGCTGCAGGCGCTGGTCGGCATGTGGTACGCGCGGCGACTGGCGTTGCTGCGCTGGCCCGCGATCCTCCTCAATCTCGTCGTGCTGATCGCCATTCCCGTTCACGGCGGACATCATCTCGTCGACATGTTCGGCGGCGTGGCGGTAACGATCGCAGCCGTCGCGCTGGCCGCCCGCGTCGTCGCCTTTGCCGAGAGACGCGCGGCATCGGCGCCGGTGGCGGTCGGTGCGCCGCAGCCCGTCGGCGTCATCGGGCGATAGGCCGTCGAAGAGTCGTTGTGCAAATTCGAGACAAATTAGCGATGCAACGCGGTTAAGAAGTTAAATCTTCTTTTACGGCATGGAGCGTAGCGTGGCGTGCAGAATTGACAGGATGATCGCCATGCGCCGCAAACTCGCCTTTGCCGTTGCCGTCGCCGCCCTCACCGGCGGACAAGCACTCGCCGGCGGCGTCGCCGTTCCGATGGACGAAGTGCGCACCGTCGCTTTCGCCAAGCCGGTGGCGACGGTCTATGTCGGTAACCCGGCGATCGCCGACATCAACATGATCGACGCGCGCCACGCCTTCGTTCTCGGCAAGTCGTTCGGCACGACGAATATCATCGCGCTCGACAACGCCGGACACGAGGTCGCCAATACGTTCGTCAGCGTCTCGGGATCGAACGGTTCGATGGTGACGCTGATGAAGGGCGCGACGCAGACCACCTTCTCTTGCACGGGCAAGCGCTGCGAAGTCGCGCCGCTTCCGGGCGACGCGCGCTACGGCGACGTCTCGGGCGACTTCACCAAGCACCAGGACATGGGCACGAAGTAACAGGCTTCCTCCAGCACCAGGATCGGCTCAGCCGGACGGCGCGCACATCGGTTGCGCGCCGTTTTTCTTTGTCGCGGGCGCAAAAAAAAGAGGCGTTCGCGGACGGAACGCCTCTCGCCCCTCCGGATGGCACGCGGTCAGTTGACCAGCGGATAGAGAACCTGTGCGCCGAAGCTTTCGGGCATATGTTCCTCGATCAGGCCGTAATCGCCCGGCAACTCGCCCTCGGGCATGTAGAGGGTTCCGAACATCCAGTCATAGATGGACAGCGTGGCCGCAAAGTTCTTGCCCAGCGCCTTCTTGTCGTGATGCCAGCGGTGGAAGACCGGGCTTGCGATGACGTATTTCAGCGGCCCGAGCGTCCAGTCGAGGTTGGCGTGGACGAAGCCGGACGACAGCGTGTCGAACGGCGCCATGATCAGGAAGATCGTGGGCGAGAAGCCGGCGATCAGGGCGAGCGAGGTGACGAGGATCGAGCCCATCAGGAGATTCACCGGGTGAAAGCGCGAGGCGGAGATCCACTCGAGCTCCTCGGAGGAATGGTGCACCGCATGGTACTTCCACAAGCGCGCGCCGTGAAAGAAGCGGTGGATCCAGTAGAGGGCGAACTCAGTCGAGATCAGGTACAGGATGAGCTGCAGCCAATAGGGTAGCCGCGACAGCGGCCCGTGGCCGTGGTCGTAGAAATCGACGATTCCCTGCCAGCTGTGGATGCCGAGAAGATACATGGTCGCCAGCACGACGAATCCGATGCGCCCGTAGCGCGTGAACACCGGCACGATGAACCAGTAGCAGAGGTCGACGGCGAGGCCCTTTTCGCTCCACCAGGGCTTGCCGGCGTTGCACGGCGAGAAATAGGACAGCGCGGCGAAGACGACGCCCATGCCGGCCATATAGGGCAGCACGCGCATCAGGGTATGGGAAAATCCGTAAGCGACTTGCAGAGCGAACGAGCCGAACATGATGACCCCCAGACTGTCGGCCGACAGTCTAGGGGTCATTGATTAGGCAAAGGTTTCCGCTGTTGCGGCAAACCGCCGTGCTAGTGCGACACTCGGACGTTGGTGATTTCCTGCCCGATGGCGTTGAGCGTCGTGATGATGGCGCCGGACGTCTGGAGGTCGAAGTACTTGTTCGCGTCGGACGCGCAGTTCTGCAGCACCGTCGAATTTCCCTGCGTGCCGTTCAGGTCGACGAAGACCGCGTAGATGATGAAGCCGGCAGCCTTGGCGTTGGTGCAGGCAAGCGCCATGCGGGCGTCGGTTCCCGAGTCCTCGTTCGAGCCGTCACCGCTCCAGCGGTCCTGGGTGTTCAAGCCGTCGCTGACCAGGATGATGTATTGGGTCGTATTGGCCGGAAGAGCGGGCGCGCTCAAAGGATTGCCCTGGGTCTGCGCCATCCAGCCCCAGTCCAAACCGATCGTCTGGTTGGTCGAACCTTGTGCCGTCATGGCGTTCACCTGCGCATTCAGCGTGGTCCAGTTGTAGCCCAACCCGATCAACACGCTCGGAACGCACGAATAGGCATTTTCGGCCGGGAAATCGGTCGCGGCGTTGGTGGGGGAGGTGTTGTTGACGTCATTGCTCTGAGTACGGTCCATGATGCAGCCGCCCCACGTGCTCGTGGAGTTGGTGGTCCAGACGTGGTTGTAGAGGCTCGCCTTGCAGGACTTGCTGCTGCCGCTGCCCGTGCAGCTGCAATTGTGATGGCTGCCGCACGTCGCGCTGCTGCCGGTCGCGACCGTTTGCGTCGAACCCGTGGCGACGGACGTATAGCAACCGTTGAAGTCATGGCCGCCCTGGCCCGTCGCGGAATTGTAGACCGATACCTGGCTTGGGCAGATGTAGCCCTTATAGGTGCCGCTGCTCGGAATTGTATTCGTCGTCGATGAGCCGTTGGTTGGCGTCGTCTGGCACGTGAAGCCGTTCGAGCCCGTCGACCAGGGACAAGAGTCTCCGGGCCCGAGCAGCGCCGCCGGTGCGCCGCCGGAAGGAGCGGCCAGCCAGTCGGTCCAGTCGATCCAGCTTGCATTCACGTTGGCGGTACCGACGTTCACGGTCTTCGAGAACGGAATGATCGCTGCCTGGACGTCGCCCGGATTGTTGGACGCGTTTTGCAGCATCGTCAGCACCTGACCCACGGCCGTCTTCAGCGCCGAGATCTTCGACGTGCCGGTGCCGTCCGTCTGGGTCATCGATCCGGTATTGTCGAGCACGAAGCTCACCCAGAGTTTCGTCTGGCCCCACACCACGGTCGAGCTGGAATTAACGTCCATCGAGTTCAGTCCGACGATCGTCATCAGGATCGTCGGCATCGGCACGTGCGTCGACACGGTCACCGACTGACCGTTCGGCGTGACGCTTACCGGCTGGGGCGTGCCGTAGCTCGAATCGATGTGGTAGTTCGCGTTGAAGAAATTCTGGGCAAGCGTATTCATCTGCGCCTGTGTAAGGCCCGGCGTGCTGCCGACGGCGAGCGAGGCGGCGTCAAGCGCCTCGGTCATCGCCGATTTGACGATCATGGCGCGCGTCATGTCGATGCCTGCGCCGGCGGCGACCGTCAGCGGAATCACCGAGAGGCCGAACATCATCGCAACGTTGGCATCGCGATTGCGTAGGAACGAGCGTGCGCGTCCCACAAAGGTGCGAATACTGGAGCCGATGGACATCTGACTTCACCCGCATGATCTTGCAGCGGCGCAATCAGACACCAGTCGGCCGTAAAAAACCGTTTCTATCGCCACGCATGGTTAGGCAATTGCTAACGGAGCCGCGAAATTGCCTGCGATCGTCAACCAAGATTAGCAAAGCGTGAACGACTCCGCGGCAAGCGCGACGCGTCGTTCAAAGTGTTACGAACCGGGTAAGGATTTGTTGAGATTGTTTTAGGCTTTTTCTTCGCCCAAACCGGCGTGCGCCGTAAGTTACGCGCGATGAAAGAGGAAGCACGGCCGTGAACCGTTTCCGGTATGCCACTCGAACAATCGCTTCTCGTATCGGCGAAGTACTGACGCGGATGCGCGCAAGGTCGCGCGCCGGGTCCGCCGCCGTCGAGTTCGCCTTCATCGCGCCCGTGTTCTTCCTGCTGCTGATGGGCATCATGGAAAACGGCGTCATCTACTTCGCCGGCGCGGATCTTCAAAACGCGACGGACGACATCGCGCGCCAGATCAGAACGGGACAGGCGCAGGCCGCCGGCATGACGCAACAGCAGTTCCGCACCGCGATCTGCAACGAGATCGCGCCGCTCCTGGCCTGCGACGCCAATCTGCAGATCGACGTCGAGTCCTATGCCGACTACAACACGGCCGGTTTCGTCCCGCCGACCGATGCGAGCGGCAATCTGAAGACCACCTTGAACAATTATTCGCCGGGGACGGCGTGCAATGTCGTGCTGGTACGCTCGTTCTACACCTGGCAGGTGATCACACCGCTCTTGTCGCCGTTCCTGACGAACATCACCGGCGGTTATCATCTGGTGACCGCGACGTCGGCGTTCCGCAACGAACCCTTCATCAGCGGAGTTGGCGGATGCTGAGAAAGCTTTTCTCTTTCGCGCGCGCCCGCGACGGTCTTGCCGCCGTCGAGTTCGCCTTGATCGCGCCGGTCATGGTGACGTTCTTTCTCGGAGCCATCGAACTGACCGATGCGATGGGCTGCAACTCGCGCGTCGTGAATCTCGCGTCGACGGCCTCTGACCTGGTCGCGCAGGAAACGCAGATTTCGAACGCCGGCATCGCCAATGTCTATTCGGCCCTCAATTCGATCGTCTATCCCTATCCCACGACGAACATCGAGATCGTCATCACCAGCGTCGTCGATGACGGCCATGGCGGCGGCAAGGTGGCGTGGAGCGACGCGCAGAACACGACGGCCCGCGCCGTCAACAGCGCGGTGGTGGTTCCGACGGGCGTCATTCCGACGGGCGGCAGCGCGATCCTGGCCGAGGTGACCTATCCCTACACCTCGCCGCTCAGCGACTTCATCGTCGGCCCGGTCAACATGACGTCGCAGTTCTACGAGCGCCCGCGGCGTAGCGCGACCGTCGCGCGGGTGCCCTAGGCCTTTTCGCGGGCTTCGCGCGGACGCATCAAGCCTTCCTGCACCACCGACGCGACGAGCTTGCCGTCGCGCGAATAGACCGAGCCGCGATTGAAGCCGCGGGCGCCCGACGAGCTCGGCGAGTCCTGCGCATAGAGCAGCCAGTCGTCCATCTTGAACGGACGATGGAACCACATGGCGTGATCGAGGCTCGCCATCTGTATGGGCGAGTGCCAGGAGCGGCCGTGCGGCAGCAGCGCCGTATCGAGCAGCGACATGTCCGACGCATAGGCGAGCACCGACTGCTGGACGATGACATCGTCGGGCACCGGTCCCGTCGCCCTGATCCAGACATTGTCGAACGGCTCGCGCGGCTTTCGGTTCATCCAGTCGTCGACGATCACGGGGCGCATCTCGATCGGGCGCGGCCGGCTCATCCACGCCTTCTGCTCCTCCGGCATCTTGTCCAGGAACTGCTTGCGGATTTCGTGTTCGTCCTGGAGCTGGTCGGGACCGGGAACCTTCGGCATGTCAAACTGGTGCTCGAGGCCCTTTTCCTGGACCTGGAACGACGCCGCGAGGGTGAAGATCTGCTTGCCGTGCTGGATCGCGACCACGCGACGCGAGGTGAAGCTCGCACCGTCCCGGCTGCGGTCGACCTCGTAGAGAATTGGAATCTTGGGATCGCCGGCGCGCAGGAAATAACCGTGGAACGAGTGGCAGATGCGCCCTTCAACCGTTCGGCTGGCGGCGACGAGCGCCTGGCCGAGCACCTGTCCGCCGAAGACGCGTTGCATGCGGTCTTCGGGACTTTGGCCGCGGAAGATGTTCTCTTCGATCTTTTCGAGGTCGAGCAGATCGAGGACCTCGTCGATGGGTGACTTGGCTGTGCTGGTCATGGCGCTCCCATAGAGGCCTGTACAGGCCGGCGCAAGACGTCAGTCGCATGACGAAATGTTGGAATTTCTTTGTGCCCTTTCGCCTATCCGTCATAAAAAGAGTCCATTCCCTGATCCGCGCGGAATAGACTCGCCGCTCCAAAGGATATCGATGGCAAACCCGCTTCTCGAAAAGGCAGCCCACCAGAAGCCGGCGACCACCCGCCGCGGCGCCTTGGAACGCCTATTTACCCTTATGTTTCAAGGGTTTGTGTACAATCAGATCTGGGAGGACCCGGACGTCGACCTGGCCGCGCTCGAGCTCAAGCCGCATCACCGGCTGCTCACGATCGCGTCGGGCGGCTGCAACGTCCTGAACTATCTCGCGGCGAACCCAGCGAAGATCATCGCTGTCGACCTCAACCCGAACCATGTCGCGTTGACCAAGCTCAAACTGTCGGCGCTGCAAAACCTTCCGTCCTACGAAGAATTCTTCCGCTTCTTCGGCCAGGCGAACGATCGTGCCAACCGCACCGCCTATGACGATTTCCTGAGCAAGCGCCTCGATCGCGAGACGCGCCAATACTGGGACAAGCAGATTCCGCTGCGCGGCCGGCGGATCAACATGTTCGCGCGCAATCTCTACCGCTACGGCCTGCTCGGCCGCTTCATCGGCGTGCTGCACACCGTGGCGAAGCTGCACGGCAAGAAGCTCGAGCCGATCCTGGCGGCGCGCACGCCGGCCGAACAGCGACGGATGTTCGAGCGCCACATCGCGCCGCTGTTCGACTACAAATCGATCCGCATGCTCTCGAAAAGCCCGGTTTCGCTGTACGCGCTGGGCATTCCGCCCGCCCAGTACGACGAACTCGTGGCCGCCGGAGATCCCATCGCCGTGCTGCGCGAGCGCGTCGAGCGGCTGGCTTGCGATTTTCCCATCCACGAAAACTATTTCGCCTGGCAGGCCTTCGGTCGCGGCTACGACCTCGAGAATCGCACGGCCGTTCCGGCCTATCTGCAGGCCGATACCTACGAAGTCATCCGTACACGGACCGATAAGGTCGAGGTGCACCACGCCTCGCTGACCGAGTTCCTCGCGGCGCAGCCGGCGAATTCGATGCACCGCTATGTGCTGCTCGATGCACAGGACTGGATGAACAGCGAACAGATCACCGCGCTGTGGCGCGAGATCGACCGCACGGCGGACACGCGGGACGCGCGCGTCATCTTCCGCACCGCCGGTCCCGATTCGCCCTTGCCGCGCAAATTGCCGCCCGACGTTCTGGCCCCCTGGCAATATCTGGAAAGCGAGAGCAGGGCCTGGCACGCCAGGGACCGGTCGTCCATTTACGGCGGCTTCCACGTCTATGTCCGCCGCCCGCTGTCGTGACCGTGGCGGCCGTCGACAGCCACGCGGCGCTGATGGACCGGATCTACCGGCGGCAGCGCTATATCTATGATATTACAAGGAAATATTACCTTTTCGGCCGGGACCGCCTGATTTCCCGCCTGGATCTGAAACCCGGGGCGCGCCTGATCGAGGTCGGCTGCGGTACGGCGCGAAATCTGGTGCGAATTGCCGAGCGCTGCCCGCAGGCCTCGCTCTATGGCCTTGATGCATCAGCGGAAATGCTGATTTCGGCGGAACGGTCACTGGCCCATGCAGGGCTGTCCGGAAAGGTGAAGCTTGTCCAGGCCTATGCGGAGGCGTTGTCACCCGCGCTTTTTGGCGAGAGCGAACCTTTCGATGCCGTCGTTTTCTCGTATGCGCTCTCGATGATTCCCGATTGGAAACAGGCACTTAGGTCGGCGATTGCCGCTCTCGCCCCCGATGGCACGCTGCACGTCGTCGATTTCGGAGACCTGAAAGGCCTTGGCCGGCCAGCCGAGCACCTGCTGCGCGCCTGGCTCGGGCTGTTCCACGTCGCACCGCGCGACGAATTGCTCCGGACGCTGGAACAGGGACTGGGGTCGCGCGGACGCCTCGACGTGCTGCCCGGACGTTATGCCTTTGTTCTTTTGTGCAGCGCCAGGGACATAAAAGGCAGCCCTGACTGGTCTGTTGCCGTCGGGTCACAGACCTAGCCGAATCCAAGCCGCCCGGCCGAAAATCGTCCACATCCATGGACTTGGATTGCTTACTTCGGCCATTATCCAAAATATACGTTGTTATTCGTCCGAACGCTTAGGTGGGGGATGCCTGCCCGTCGGATTTTGATGCGAGGGAAAAAATGAAACTTCGTTCGATCGCGTTGGCGGGAGCCTCGATGCTCGCGCTGAGCACTCCGGCGCTGGCGGCAGATCCAGGTTGGTATTTGGGACTTGGTGTCGGTTACGACCAACTGGAGAGCGTACGCGGAACGTATCAGGGCGACCCATTCCACCATCCGGCGATCATGCCGTCGGTTAGCGGACAGGTCAGCTATACGGGTAATGCGATCTTCACCGGTTCCGCGGGTTACAAGTGGGATTCGGGAATGCGCGTCGAGCTCGAACTCGGCTACGACGACCATGATGCGAGCAAGCTGAGGGCGTTCGGTTTCTCCGGCTCGGTCGGTCAGCCATTCCTGACCGGCGGCACATCTACGACGTCTGCTCTCGTGAACTTCATCTATGACTGGAAGCTCGACGACATGTGGTCGATCTCGATCGGCGGCGGCGTCGGCGCGGGTGCGGTGAATCATTACGAGCATCTGTCCGCCGACGCTGAGGGCGGCGCGTTCTCAGCCACGATCGTCGGCGGCGCGCATACAGAGTTCGAGTGGCAGGCCATCGCCGGCGTGAACTACAATCTCGACGACAATCTCCAGCTGTTCGGCGATTACCGTTATCGCTCGGCCGAAGTCGACAGCAATTTCCACAGTCCGTTGCTCGACTTCTATAGCGGCGTCACGGCACCGGTTCACGTGTTCCAACACGAGGAACATGTGGCGATGTTGGGCATCCGCTGGTTCCTTGCGGAAGCTCCGCCGCCGCCTCCGCCACCGCCACCGCCACCCCCGCCGCCTCCGCCGCCGCCCCCACCGCCGCCGGTCAAGACCTTCATCGTGTTCTTCGACTTCGACATGTCGAACCTCACGGACAAGGCGCTCGAAGTGGTGAAGGACGCGGTCCGCACGGCCAAGGCGAACGGCTTCGTGAAGGTTCTCGTCACGGGTCACACCGACACGGTCGGTTCGGACAGCTACAACCAGGCGCTGTCGATCCGCCGCGCCGAGTCGGTCAAGGACGAAATGGTCCGCGAAGGCATGGACGGCTCCACGATCTCGATCGAGGGCAAGAGCTTCCACGATCCGCTCGTGCCGACCGGACCTGGCGTGCGCGAGCCGCAGAACCGCCGCGCGGTCATCGACCTCGGCGGCTAGGCGAAGCCTTCGCTGCGAAACGACAAAGGGCGGACC
>DATJZB010000017.1:0-41340 GCA_035499335.1 Rhizomicrobium sp.
CAGCGGGGCGGGCTTCGTGAAGCTCTCCAAGGAACATGCCGAGCTCTCGCCGGTCATCGAAGTCGTGCGCGAATACCGTTCGATTCAGGACCAGCTCGCGGGCGCGGAGAGCCTCATCGCCGATCCCAAGACCGACGCAGAGATGCGCGCGCTGGCCGAGGAGGAGCGGGCCGAGCTCAAAAAGCAATTCGCCGAGATCGAGCGAAAGCTGCAGATTCAATTGCTGCCCAAGGATGCTGCCGACGATTCTTCGGCGATCATCGAGATCCGAGCCGGCACCGGCGGCGACGAGGCGGCGCTGTTCGCCCACGATCTGCTGCAGATGTACACGCGTTACTGCTCGCTCCAGGGCTGGAAGACCGAGCTCATGTCGATCACAGAAAGCGACCTTGGCGGAATAAAAGACGCCGTGCTTGAAGTGAACGGACACGGCGCCTACGCCAGGCTCAAGTTCGAGAGCGGCGTGCACAGGGTTCAGCGCGTGCCGGTTACAGAAGCGAGCGGCCGCATCCATACGTCGGCGGCTACCGTCGCGGTGCTCCCCGAAGCGGAGGACGTGGACATTCAGATCGACGACAAGGACCTGCGCATCGACGTCTATCGCGCACAGGGCGCGGGCGGCCAGCACGTCAACAAGACCGAGAGCGCTGTGCGGATCACGCACATCCCGACGGGAATCGCCGTCGCCCAGCAGACGGAGAAGTCGCAGCACAAGAACAAGGCCCAGGCGATGAAGCTGCTCAAGGCCAAGCTCTTCGAGATCGAGAGAGAGCGCGTCGAAAGCGCCCGCGCCAGCGAACGCAAATCGATGGTGGGTTCGGGCGACCGGTCGGAGCGCATTCGCACCTACAATTTCCCGCAAGGGCGCGTGACCGACCACAGAATCAACCTGACGCTCTACAAACTCGACCGGATCATCTCGGGCGACGAACTCGGCGACATCGTGGACGCGCTGGTGGCGCAGGACCAGGCGGATCGTCTCGCCGAGATGGAATCGGGGAATTGAAAGCGGATCCCGTCACCGACGCCGCGCGGCGCCTTTCCGCGGCAGGCATGCCGAGCGCGCGCCTCGATGCGCGTCTGCTCTGGGAGTATGCGGCGAAAGTGCAGGCCAGCGCTCTGGTGGCGCCGGACCGGGGCCGCAGAGTGCTCTTGTTCGAATCCCTCGTCCGGCGGCGCCTCGCCCACGAGCCCGTCGCCTACATTGTCGGCTGCAAGGAATTCTGGAGCCTCGATATCGCCGTCGGGCCGGGTGCGCTCATTCCGCGTCCCGACAGTGAAACGTTGATCGAAACGCTCCTCGAGACGTTCGCAGACAGGCTGGCGCCGCTTTCCATCCTCGACATGGGAACAGGATCGGCCTGCCTGCTCGTCGCCGCGCTCAGTGAATATCGCAACGCGCACGGCGTCGGCATCGACGAATCCGAGGACGCGCTCGTCTGGGCAAGAAGAAATATCTCGCGCCACGGGATGGAGGCGCGCGCGACCCTGATCCAGACCGGCTGGCTGGAAGAAGCATCGCCGGGCTTCGATGTGCTGCTCTGCAACCCGCCCTATATCCCGACCGCCGATCTCGAGACCCTCGATGCGGACGTACGTCTCTATGAGCCGCATTCCGCGCTGGACGGGGGCGCGGACGGGATGACGGCCTATCGGGACCTGGGGCCGCGAATCGGGGGCCTGTTGAACCCCCGGGGACGGGTGTTCCTTGAGATCGGACGGGGACAGGCGCCTGCGGTTCGTTCCATCCTGGAGGCGGCCGGGCTTGCGGTCCTGCGGGTAGTGCCTGATTTGGCTGGAATTCCGCGCTGCGTGGTGGCCGCACGACCGGGTTGAGGGCGGTAAGCATGCCGCCAGAAAACAGTTGGAAACGCCAGGGCAAGCCGCTAGCTTCCCGCCCCGTGGGGACACAGGACCCTGCCGGCAACGGTCTATTGGACCGGGGGGCGCCGGAGCGGCACGGCCGCGGTTCTTGTACCAAGCGAAAGACCGAGCGCTGAGTGGAATTGCGGCAATCCGGTTGCGTCCGTACAGGCGCACCGCAAACGCATCCGGCAGAGACAAGCTCGTTCTAGAATAGGGGACGAAGTGAAGCGTTCACGCAGAGGCGGCCGCAGGCCGCAACACGCAGGCGGCGGCCACAACAATGGCGGCGGCGGTGGCGGCGGACACAATCCGAACCGCACGTTCGACTCTTCCGGCCCGGAGGTGAAAATCCGCGGCTCGGCAGCGAACGTCTATGAGAAATATCTGCAGCTCGCGCGCGACGCCAACTCTTCCGGCGACCGCGTCATGGCGGAGAATTATCTCCAGCACGCCGAGCACTATTACCGCATCATGGCGGCGCAGGCGCAGGCCCAGCAGCAGTATCAGCAGCAGCAGGCGGCGCAGCAGCAGGCGAACCAGAACCGCGGGCAGGGCGGCGACCAACCTTATCCGCAGCAACAGCAGCCCAACCAGAGCGCGCCTTCCTTCTCGCTGACCGACGGCGGCAACGAGGATGAGGAAGAGGGCGAAGAGGCGGACGCCGCCGAGTAACCTCCGCTCGCCTGCCGGCGACGGCTCCCGTCGTCGCGCGTTTGCGTTTCCGCGCGAACCGAAATAACTTTTTCGCCCCATACCTCCATGCTGGCGCCGCCGGCAGAAAAGGCAGCGCCATGAAGGCTCTCGCTACCTCTTAAGTTCTTCCGTCTCCGTTGCACGGTTGACGGCCAGGAACGGAGCTCCGCTCGACACGAGCGGCGCTTGCGGCGATTTGCATTTTACGCGGAGGATTTTGTGCGGATTTCACTTCCGTCCGGCCTGCTCTGGAAGCACGCCGGCTTCATGCGGCTTTGGGCCGCCCAAACAGTTTCATCGTTCGGCGCTCGCATCACGCGCGAGGGATTGGCGCTCGCGTCGGTCTTGACGATCGATGCGCGACCCTACCAGCTCGGCATTCTGGCCGCGCTCGTGATGGGGCCGAGCGTCCTCGTCGGTTTCTTCTCCGGCGGCTACGTCGACCGGGCCCGAAAGCGCGCGATCATGATCGGCGCCGATCTCGCGCGCGCCGTCGCGCTGATCACCGTTCCCGCGGCGGCGTGGCTGCACTGGCTCACCATGGAGCAGCTCTACGCCGTTGGCGCGCTCATCGGCGGCACCAGCGTGCTGTTCGACATCGCCGATCATGCCTATCTGCCGCATCTGATCGGCCGGAATGACCTTGTCGAGGGAAACGCCAAGCTGGCCGCGACCGACTCGTTGGCGGAAGTGGGCGGCCCGGCTCTCGCGGGCATTCTGGTTCAAACGCTGACCGCGCCGTTTGCAATCGCGGTCAACGCGGCGACATATCTCGTGTCGGCGCTCTTCCTCACGTCCATCACGGCGGAGGAACACCCGGCCACCGCGGCCGATCGCCGGTCGACGCTGCTCGGCGACCTGCGGCTCGGCTACGAGACGATGGCGCACGAGCCTGTGCTGCGCCCGTTGATGATCATGTCGTTTTTGTCGCCCCTGTTCGGCGGCACGTTCAGCGCGCTCTACGTTATTTTCGCGATCAGGACGCTCGGCTTGTCGCCTAGTCTGATGGGGGTGACCGTCGCGGTCGGCGGCATCGGCTCCTTGCTGGGAACGGCCCTCTCCGCGCCGCTCGTGCGCACGTTCGGGCTCGGCCGGACCATCGTCTTCGGTTTTCTGGTGTCGGCGTTGTCTTCGGTCTTCGTGCCGCTCGCCAGCGGACCGCTGGCGCTGAAGATCGCCTCGCTCATGACCGCCCAGCTGGTCGGAGATTCCATGGCGGTCGCCGCAATGATTCCTGCCGCTAGCCTCCGCCAGAGCATCATCCCCCGGGACCGGCTCGGCAGAACCGCCGCCGTGCTCTCGGTGGGAGCCGGGACTAGCGCGGTCGCCGGCGCTTTGATCGGCGGAACGGCGGGAAGCGTGTTCGGCCCGCGTGCAGCGCTGTATGTCGCGGTTGCCGGCCTGATCGCCACGCCGCTGACGGCCTTTGCCTCGCCCCTGCTGCACTTGCGGGAAATTCCAGCCGCAGAGCCAAAAACCGCTGCCGCACCCCCTTGAAATCAAGGACTTTAGACCCAGATACCCTGATGGAAAGGCGCCCATCAGGGGCCTTATTCTAGATCAATAAGACTTGTCCGGGCGGCCGTTGCAGCGCTCAAGGCAAGGGCTTGAGAGGCAAAAATGGATCCGGAGAAATTCACGGAGCGTTCGCGCGGCTTCATGCAGTCTGCGCAGGGCCTGGCGCTTCGTTCAAACCACCAGCAATTCACGCCCGAGCATCTGCTGAAGGTTCTCATCGACGATGAAGAGGGCCTTGCCGCACGTCTCATCGCAGCCGCCGGCGGAAAACCGGAACAGGTGCGGGATGGGGTCGAGCGCGCACTCGCCAAGCTGCCGCGCGTCGAAGGATCCGGTTCGGGCCAGGTTTACCTGTCGCCGGACGCCGCGCGTCTCTTCGACAATGCCGAACAGATCGCGAAAAAGGCCGGCGATTCATTCGTCACGGCCGAATATCTGCTGCTGGCGCTTACCATGGCCGGCGGCACCGAAAGCGCGCGAATCCTCAAGGATGCCGGCGTCACCGCGCAAAATCTCAACAAGGCGATCTCCGACCTGCGCAAGGGACGGACGGCCGACAGCGCGACCGCGGAGAACCAGTACGACGCGCTGAAGAAGTACGCGCGCGACCTCACGGAACTCGCACGCAGCGGCAAGCTCGATCCGGTGATCGGACGCGACGAAGAAATTCGCCGCACCATCCAGGTCCTCGCGCGGCGCACCAAGAACAATCCGGTTCTCATCGGCGAACCCGGCGTCGGAAAGACCGCCATCGCGGAAGGCCTGGCGCTGCGCATCGTCAACGGCGACGTTCCGGAATCGCTCCGCAACAAGAAGCTGATGGCTCTCGACATGGGCTCGCTCATCGCCGGCGCGAAATTTCGCGGCGAGTTCGAAGAACGCCTCAAGTCCGTGTTGAACGAAGTGACGTCGGCAGAGGGCAACATCATCCTCTTCATCGACGAAATGCACACGCTCGTCGGCGCCGGCAAGGCGGACGGGGCGATGGACGCGTCGAATCTTCTCAAGCCCGCGCTGGCACGCGGCGAACTGCACTGCGTCGGCGCCACCACGCTCGACGAATACCGCAAGCACGTGGAAAAGGACGCCGCGCTGGCCCGCCGGTTCCAACCCGTTTTCGTCAGCGAGCCGACGGTCGAGGACACGATCTCGATCCTGCGCGGCCTGAAGGAAAAGTACGAAGTGCACCACGGCGTTCGCATCACGGACTCCGCCATCGTCGCAGCGGCGCAACTCTCGAACCGCTACATCACCGACCGGTTCCTGCCCGACAAGGCGATCGACCTGATGGACGAGGCGGCGTCGCGCCTGCGCATGCAGGTCGATTCCAAGCCGGAAGAGCTGGACGAACTCGATCGCCGGATTATCCAGCTCAAGATCGAGCTGGCCGCCCTCAAGAAGGAAACGGACAAGGCTTCGCGCGATCGGCTGGTGACGCTCGAACACGATCTCGCGGAACTGGAAGACAAAGCCGGCGTGCTCACCGCCAGGTGGCAGGAAGAGAAGAAATCCGTCCAGGACGTACAGGGCCTGAAGGAAAAGCTGGACAAGGCGCGCATGGACGCCGACGTGGCCCAGCGCAAGGGCGATTTCGCCAGGGCCGGCGAACTGACCTACGGCGTGATCCCGGACCTGGAGCGCAAGCTGAAGGCGATCGAGGACAAGGAAAAGTCCGCGCTCGTCAACGAGGCCGTGACGCCCGAGCACATCGCGCAAGTCGTTTCGCGCTGGACCGGCATTCCGGTCGACAAGATGCTTGAAGGCGAGCGCGAGAAGCTGCTCAAGATGGAGTCTCAGCTCGAGCAACGCGTCGTCGGCCAGCACGAGGCGGTCCGGGCGATCTCGAACGCCGTTCGCCGCGCGCGCGCCGGCCTGCAGGATCCGAACCGGCCCATCGGCTCGTTCCTCTTCCTCGGCCCGACAGGCGTCGGCAAGACCGAGCTCACCAAAGCGCTCGCCGCCTATCTGTTCGACGACGACACCGCGATGGTGCGCATCGACATGAGCGAGTTCATGGAAAAGCATTCCGTCGCCCGCCTCATCGGCGCACCGCCGGGTTATGTCGGCTATGAGGAAGGCGGCGTGCTCACCGAGGCCGTGCGGCGCCGTCCCTATCAGGTCATCCTTTTCGATGAAGTCGAAAAAGCCCACAGCGACGTGTTCAACGTCCTGCTGCAGGTGCTGGACGACGGACGTCTGACGGACGGGCAGGGCCGCACCGTGGACTTCAAGAACACGGTCATCATCCTGACGTCCAATCTCGGCACCGAGCTGCTGTCGACCGGCCAGGACACGCGCGAGGCGCGAGCCGCGGTCATGCAGGCCGTGCGCGCGCACTTCCGGCCGGAGTTCCTCAACCGCCTGGACGAGATCATCCTGTTCCACCGCCTGACGCGCGAGAACATGGACAAGATCGTCGACATCCAGATCGGACGGCTGGAAAAGCTGGTTGCCGACCGCAAAATCGAGATCGCGCTCGACGCCAAGGCGCGCGCGTGGCTGGCGGATGCCGGTTACGATCCGGTCTATGGCGCGCGCCCGCTGAAGCGCGTGATCCAGCGCCGTCTTCAGGATCCGCTCGCCCAGCTCCTGCTGGAAGGCAAGGTCCTGGACGGCTCGAAGGTGAAGGTGAGCGCCGGCAAGAACGGCTTGACGATCAACGGCAACGAGTTCGCTTCGGCCGACGATGACGATCTCGATGTCGAGCATTCGCCGCAAGCCAGCCGTGCGGTCCACTGACCGCCCCGCCGGGACCGTCCGTAGCCTGGACTGTTGCGAACTAGCCGGCGCGGTAGCCTTGCCATAGCCATTCGAGCGCGCCGGGCAGCGTCTGCGCGGCGACGCGCGGATCGACGTGCCGCGCGCCCAGCGAGAGCGTGAAGCGGTAGCGATAGCCCTTGGCGTTCAGGATCGCAGCCATGCGCTTGTTGGCCAGCGGCCAGTTGTGCCAGCTCTCTTCAGGATCGTCGTGATGGAGGTCTTTTTCCCCCACTTCGAGCCAGATGTGCAGCGGCTTCCGCTCCGCCGCGCCGATGAGATGGTCGTGATATTCCCACGCACCGCGCGGCGTCTGCGCGTTCGGCGGCGATTGCTGGTTCACATAAGTGCCCGAATAGGAGAGCACGCGGCGATAGCGCTCCGGGTGGAACCAGGCCATGGTGAAGGCCGCGGCGGCGCCGGAACTCGCACCCATCGTGGCGCGCCCTTCCGGATCGGCGGTTAAACCTACGCCGCATTCCTTCTTCACGCGCGGCAGGACTTCGCTCTCGATGAAATCGCTGTAGAGACCGGACAAGGTGTCGTATTCGAGACCGCGCTGGCTTCCCTGCGCGTCACCGCCGCCCGAGTCCACGAAGATCGCGATCAACGCCGGTATGCGGCGCTGCGCGATCAGATTGTCGAGCACGCGCGGCACGCGGCTGAGATAGCCGTAGCCGTCCTGGATCACGATAAAGGGCGCGTCCGTTCCGCTGACATATTGGCTCGGCACATAGGTCCAGACGGTGCGCGCATAGGGCGCCGGGACCGATTGTTCGGCTTCGGAGGCTGCAATTCGGTTGCCGTACGGATCGCGCCGGCGCGTGATCTCGTTCTCGACGCGCTGGATGCCCGGATAGATCCGGCTGTCACGCGAGTCCATCGTGAAAGCGCGGATGCGGCCAGTCGGGACGCCGGGGAGAAAGGCGCACTCCGTCGCGACCTCATAGTCCGGTCCGATGACGACGTCGCCCGAGGCCATCGGATCGATCGGAGCGGGCATCGGTCGGCGCCGGTCGCTAGCGCGCTTTGGCCTGGCGCAACTCGGTGGCGATGTCCGCGACGCGCGCTTCGAGAGGCGCGGACGCGAGCAGGGCATCGGTGCGCAGGCGCGTTTCCAGGAACGCCGTGCGTTCCTTGCCTTCGAGCTTTCGGCCCTGGGCCACCTTGACGGTCAGCGGGTTCACCTGTTCGCCGTTGACCAGGATTTCGTAGTGCAAGTGCGGGCCGGTCGACAGGCCCGTGTTGCCGCTATAGGCGACGATCTGACCCTGACGTACGCGACTGCCCACGTGAATGCCGGGCGCGAAGCGCGACAGGTGGCCATAAGCCGTGCCGTATCCGTTGCCCATGTCGATGCGCAGGTAGTTGCCGTATCCACCCAGATGACCGGCGAGCTTGACCGTTCCGGTGCCCGCGGCCATCACCGGCGTGCCGACGGGCACGGCGAAATCGATACCCTTGTGCATGCGGGTATAGCCGAGCACGGGATGGAACCGCATGCCGAAGCCCGACGAAATCCGCGCGCCGTCGACCGGCGTCTTCATCAGCATGCCCTTGAGATTTTCGCCGTTCTTGTCGAAGTAATCGGCAGGCTGGTTCGGATCCGGCTGGAAGCGGTAGAGGACGATGTCCTTTCCGCCCGTGTGCATCATGGCGTAGGAAATGTTGCCCTGCTTCGCCGGCTGCCCCTCGGGCGTGTAGTAGTAATCGTAATAGACCTCGAACCTGTCGCCGGGGCGCAGGTCGCGCTGGAAGTCCACCTTGTAGGAGAACATGTGGATCATCTCGACGACGACGTCGGTCGGGATGCCCGCCTGCGTCGCTGCGAGATACAGCGAAGAGTCGATAGTGGCGCCGGCGCGGTGGTGATGCTGGACGAGCTGCTTGACGACGTCATTGGCGTTGAAGCTGCCGTCGGCGGCGCGCGCGATCGTGATATTGTGTTCGACCGACGGCGAGAAAGCGATCGCCAGCAGCCGGCCCACGGGCGTCGGCGCGGCTGGCGTCACGACGCCGTTCGGATCGGCGTCGTCCTGATCGGGCAGGGGAATGTTGATGACGCCGGGCGTGGTGTCGGGCGGCAGCGGAATGTCTTCCGGGGGAAGCTGGAACGTGAGCTGGAACGTCTGTCCCGCCCTGGCGGCGCGCAGATCGAAAACCTTGGCAAGGGCGGCGACCGCCGCGACGGCGTCCGCGTTGGGTACGCCCGCTTCTTCGAGAATGCCGGCAAGCGTATCGCCGGATTCAAGCGTCAGCGTCCGCGTTTCGATTCCCGGCGTCGAGTTGCCGTCGTCCGTCGCATCCTCCGCCGCGAGCGCATCGTCGAGGCCGGCGGGCGGCTGATATTGCTGGCGCGTCGGGTCGGAAAAGAGCGTGCCGTTCGCGAGCTTGCTGCCCGCGTGCACGAGCTGCGTGAAGAGCGTGTAGGGCACGTATGCCGTATTGGCTTCCTCCGCGGCGGAATGAATCGGCGGCAAGGCGCCGACCGCGAGCCAGGATACGGCGCCGGCGACCAACGCCGTGATCGAAGTCGAAAGCACGGCCCAACGGCCATCGGTCGTCGCCAGCGCGGCCGTTACCGGTGCGCGGACGTTGGAGACCAGCGTTGTCAGTTGCGCCGATAGCGTTCGACGATCCACGTCGGCTCCTGTCTTTCAGTGTCGATGCGCGCGTGGCGCTTCGACCCCAGCCCAGTGTTATGCCCCCGGTACCTGCCGGCGTGCGGGTGCATATAGCCCTATGGTGAATATGAGCGTCAACCCTTACGGGGGTGTTAACAAGGCCTTGTGCGGCCACGATTATCCGCGGTTTTGCTGGAAAAAACCGGGCCCGCAAACGCCTTGTTTGCGGGCCATTCGACGCATACGGACGAGACGTCAGAGCCTGACGAGCAGGCCTTCGGCGATCTTGCCGTGTACCCAGCCGATGAGTCGGGCGACGTGCAGCACGACGAAGAACAGCAGCGTGCCAAGTATGGCGAACACGATGAGCCCCGGCGCCGTGTGCAGCATGTGCTCGACATAGGGCGCGTCGTCGATCTGGATGTGCGACTCGCCGGTGATGAGGCTGTAGATCGAACCGCCGACGCTTCCGAGCGAGATCCCGAGTCCGGCGACGGCGATGACGAAATAGGTCACACCCAGCGGCAGCATCAGAAGCATGTAGCAAAGCGAAGACCAGGTGCGGACGTCGGTGAACGCGTCCTTGATCTTGTTGAGCAGTCCGTCCCTCGCGGGCTCGGACGGCGGTCGCCGCGGCATGCGCACGCCCAGCAGCGCCTCGACGATGCGCCCCTCGACATAGCTCAGCACCCGCACCGACGCGATGAACAGGAGAGCGAACGGAACGCCGATGATGAGGACGGCAAGGCCGACCGTGAGCGAAAGTCCCGTGACGGCCCATGTGAAGTAGAAGATGCCGGTCGCCAGCGACAGGAGCATGTACAGCAGGGCGCCATAAGTGCGCGGATCGGAGACGACGTTGAAGAACCCGAAGCGCCGCTCGTCTGGCGTCTCGCTCTTGGGAAATGGCGTCGAGATCGTTGTTTCCATGTCGCGGTACTCCTCTGCGATTTCCTCGGGCGTGCCGTAGGTTTCGACGACCGAGGCGAGAATCTCGCTTTCCTTCCGTTCGGGATTCTGCGCGATCTCGTTGTTCAGGTGGTCCTCGCAATCGGCGAGGGCGTCGCTGATCAAGCCGGCCGGAGCGCCTTTCAGCGCCTGGCGAAGCTCCGCCAGGTAGGCGGCGACGGTTTCAGGCGGGCGAGCCGGCATGGCCATCAGGCATCGCTCCTGGAGGAACTGTTCCCGCCTTCAAGGCGTCGTCGACGAATTCGCGCATGTCCCGCCAGGCGTATTGCCATTCGGCGAGCGCTTTGCGTCCGTCGTCGGTGATGTCGTAGTAGCGGCGCGGCGGTCCGAAAGCGGAAGCCTCCACGCGGCTGCTGAGCAGACCAGTCGCGTTGAGCGACCGCAGCACGGGGTAGATCGCGCCCTGTTTGAAGATCAGTCCGCCTTCGCCCTCGGCCTTAACCGCCTTGGCGATTTCGTATCCGTACATTTCCCGCCCGGCACGCGCGAGCACGGCCAGCAGGACGAGCGATGAAAGCCCGGCCATGAGTTCTTTACGGAATTTGCGCGTAAACGGGGATTCCTCGGTCACGACGCGCCTTTCTCCGCCTCCCAAGCTATTACGAACTCATATCTAGCATGAAGTTCACACTATGCAAGAGTGAACTGTACTGAAGTTGAAAATAAATCGATTCGGCCTTCTGGACGGTTAATGGCGGTTAAGCACGTCGCGCATAGCGGAAAGGCAGGCTTGGCCCCTAAATTGGCTGAATGGACATCGTCGATTATCTGCGCCGGATCGGCCTGAAAACCCGCCCGCAACCAACCCTCGAAGGTCTACGGGTTCTTCACCACGCCCACCTCGCCGCGATCTCGTACGAGGACATCGACGTCCAGCTCGGGCGCAATGTGACGACCGATCCCGCCCGCGCCTACGACAAGATCGTCAATCGCAGGCGCGGCGGCTGGTGCTACGAGATGAACGGCGTGTTCGGCTGGGCGCTCGGCGAACTCGGCTTCGACGTCACACGCGCGACCGGCGCGGTGGTTCGCTCGCTCAAGGGCGAAACCTCGAACGGCAACCATCTCGTGCTGCAGGTGGTGCTCGACGAGGGCACTTATCTTGCCGACGTCGGCTTCGGCGACGGACCGCTCGACCCGATCCAAGTCGTGCCCGGTCCGATGCGCTCGAACGGCTTTGAGTTCGCGATCGAGCGCATCGACCAGGACTGGTGGCGTCTCAACACCCATCCGCTCGGGAGTGCGCCGAACTTCGACTTCAAGCTCGGACGCGCGGACGAAGATCTGTTGGCGCAGAAGTGCGCGATGCTCCAGACGTCGCCGAAGTCTCCCTTCGTGCAAAACCTGGTCGTGCAACGCCACAAGCCGTATGGCGTGGCTATCCTGCGCGGACGGGTTTTGCGGAAGGTCCGGCCAGGCGCTGCCGAAGACGCGACGCTGGCCGACGCCGGCCAGCTCGTGCGCACGCTGCGCGACGAGTTCGCGCTCGACGTTCCTGAAGTGGAGACGCTTTGGCCGAAGATTTGCGCGCGCCATGAGGAACTGCTGGCGCAGCGCGCGGCCGCCACCGGTTGAGTTATTTCTTCGGCGGCTTGTCGCTCACGACGGTGACGTAGATATGGCCGTTGTGCGCCCAGGTTGTGTCGCTGGCGACGTCTGAGCCGGTGTTGATGACCACGATGGCGGTGCCGGTCGATATGTATGTATGCTGAACGGTCTCGTGCAGTTGCTGCAACGATTTGCCCACGGTGGCCGGGTCGGAAGTGACGAGAAGGTAGCTTTCGCCCGGATGGCTGCGGTAGAGCGCCGTGAAGGCGTCACCGCGGAACATGAAGCCGGTGACCGGCAAGTCGCGCACGGGCGTGCCCTGCGCATCGAGAATACTCGCCCTCGGCGCAAAAATAGCGCGTCCGACCGGAACGCTGCCGAGGCTGACGGTATAGGGGCCGCCGTCAGGCAGCGCGAAGACGGCGTACAGAGCCTTGCCGTCTTTGTTATTGAGGCAGTGCGAGCCTATGTCGAGAGTCACTCCGGCGGGTTTCACGTCGTCGCCTTCGACAGTGGCCACCGTGGGGATGGCGCCCGCCAGGTCCGGCACGGAATCGCAATTGCTTTCACTGATGCTGAGCAGCGGCGGTAGATCGGGCGGCGGCGTGGCGCAACCCGCGAGCGACAACGCGGCAATCAGTATCGAACCCTGAACGATCCGTCTCATTTCACTGGACCAGCGTTCCGACGGCATTCGCGCTCGCGGCGAACGCAGCATTCAAGCCTTTCACGGTCGCCGGCGGATCGGCCATCAGCGCATCGAAGTCCGTGAACTGGTATGCGGGGTCGGGCGAGATCGTGACGACTTTGGAAGCGGGCCCGACGGGATTGTAGACGACGGCGTCTTGCATCAGCACGGCGCCGTCGCTGGCGCGCACCAGCCGGCAACGCGCGGCGAAGAACGGCCGATAGGGCGTCGAGTCCCCGATCCCGGAGGCTACGTAGCCGTAGTTGTAGACGACGATGTCGAGATAGGCGTCCGTTCCGTCGCCGCCCTTCGGGTAGGTCTTGAGAAGATCGGACGAGGGGCGCGGCTCGTGGATGTCGGTGACGGTATAGCCGTGCGCGGCGAGCGCGGCGTGCACGTCCTGAACGAATACGTCTTGCGGCTTGACGCCTTGGGCCGCGAGCAGACTCTCGAATTTCGAGTCGCGATTGGCCTGCATGCCGGCATCGACGAGGGCCCCGATCAGTCCCATCGACTGGCCGATGTCGCTCGCCAGCCAGACCACGCCCGTGGGAGACATCGAGGGCTCCAGCAAGCCGATCGTCTTGATGTTGGGGTTGGACGCGTGGTCGAAGGGGATTTCCGGCACCGTCGCGCAGCCTGCAAGACCGGTGACTATCAGGCACGCGAACAGGCGTGATGAAAACTTCGACATTTTGCCCCCCCAGGCGCTCATGTTCCGCGCTTCACACGTGTCCCCGGCGCGAAGCGATCGGTGGAGTGTGGCAAAGAACGGGGAAGGTTAGAAGTTGAGGTATGCCGGCCGAAGAAAATAATTTCGTGAACGCCCCGCGGCGAGGCTAGCTATTGGCGAGGATCACATTGCGCACGATCGGATAGATCTGCGTCTGCCAGCGCGTGCCGGAGAACACGCCATAGTGGCCCACCCCCGGTTGCACATAGTGCTTCTTGCGGAACGGCTTGATCGACGTGCAGAGGTCATGCGCGGCCACGGTCTGGCCGACGGAGCAGATGTCGTCGCGCTCGCCCTCGACGGTCAGCAGCGCGGTCTTGCGGATGGCGGCCGGCTCGACGCGCGCGCCGCGATATTCGAACGCGCCGCGCGGCAGGTGAAACTCCTGGAACACCTTCCGGACGGTCTCGATATAGAACTCGGCCGGGAGATCGGACACCGAGAAATACTCGTCGTAGAACTTTTTGTTCGCTTCTGCTTTGTCGTCCTCGCCCTTGCGGATGTGTTCAAAGAGGTCGAGGTGAGCACGGACATGGCGCGGCAGGTTCATCGACATGAACGCCGAAAGCTGGAGGAAGCCGGGATAGACGCGGCGATGGGCGCCGGGGTAGCGGCGCGGGACCGTCGTGATCAGGTTCTGCTCGAACCAGGCGATGGGATGGCCCGTCGCAAGTTCGTTGACGGCCGTCGGATTGACCCGCGTGTCGATCGGCCCCGCCATCAGCGTCATGGATCGCGGCTGGCAGGGATGGTTGGCCTGCGCCATCACGGCGACGGTCGCGAGCAGTGCGGCGCAAGGCTGACACACGGCGACAACATGGGCGCCGGGCCCGAGCTTCTCGAAGAACCTGATCGTGTGTTCGATATATTCGTCGACTCCGAACCGGCCTTCCGCGAGCGGCACGTCGCGCGCGCTCTTCCAGTCGGTGATATAGACATCATGCTCCGGCAGCATCGTCTTGGCCGTGTGCCGCAGCAGGGTGGGGAAGTGCCCGGCCATCGGCGCAACGATCAGCACGCGCGGCTGCTCCTGGCTGCCTTCCTTCTTGAAGCGCAGGAGCGTGGCGAAGGGAGTCTCAAGCGTCTTCTCCTCGGTCACCGGCACGGTTTTGCCCGCGATCTCGACGGAGTCGATCTCGAAGCTCGGCCGGTCGTGGATGAGGTGCGCGCGGTTGAGGATCTCGGCAGCCGCGGAAATGCTCTTGAACATGTAATTCGCGCGCGGCCCGGCATAGGTATCCCGGTACAGGGCGCTGGTCAGCCCCGCCCAGGCGCGCAAGGGCGCGAGCAGATCGGACTGGGCCTGGTAGGCATCGTACAACATCAGACTAGGTGACTGCCCCCAACGAACGCCCGCCGACCGGCTTGTGCGGTGCGGCAATATTTGTGCGATTTCACGCTGTACCGGTGCAAAATACTAGTGCAATTTATGCTGCAGTGCGAAATAATTCATTAATCCTTACGGGAAGAATCGTCTGCTATGAGCAAAGCACTCCTGACGATTTCGAGCAAAAACTACTCCTCCTGGTCGCTGCGCGGCTGGCTGCTGTGCCGGATGGCGGGGCTGGAATTCGAAGAAAAACTGCTCCCGAACGATGACCCGGATGCGCGCGCCGAGCTCCTGTTGTTGTCCCCGTCATTCCTCGTTCCGTGTCTCACCGACGGCGACATCAAGGTGTGGGACACATTGTCCATCGCGGCATACCTCTACGAGAAATTCCCGAAATCGGGTCTCCTGCCCAGGGAGCTGAAGCCGCGCACGCATTGCCGCTCGATCTCCGGCGAAATGCATTCCGGCTTCGCCAATATGCGTTCGGCGCTGCCGATGAACCTGAAGGCGGACTATCCGAATTTCAAAGTGTGGGCGGGCGCGCAACTCGACATCGATCGGATCGTTTCGATCTGGCGCGAATGCCTCAAACTGTACGACGGCCCGTATCTGTTCGGCGACAAACCGACGCTCGCCGATGCCATGTACGCGCCGGTGTGCACGCGCTTCGTCACCTACCACGTCAAGCAGGACCGGCTGTGCGCCGACTATTGCGAGACGATCATGAACCTGCCCGACATGCTGGAGTGGATCGAGGCGGCGAAGGCCGAACCCGATGCCGTCGAAGAGCTCGAAGCCGAATTCTAACGTCGCGCGTCAGCTTGCGCCGGCGGTTTCCGCTTCGACGATCTTCTGGAGCTGGACATAGTCCGTCTTGCCGGTGCCGAGGACCGGCACCTCGCTGACCACGATGATCTTGCGCGGAACGGCGAGTTCGGAAACGCCATGATTGTGCGCCCAGCCCACGAGTTCGTGCCGGTCCGACTCCGCTCTGGTCGTCACGAGCACGATCTGCTCGCCCTTGCGGCCGTCGGCGACCGCGACAGCGGCGTGATAATGGTCCGGCCACAAGGCCGAGGCGATGCTTTCGACGACCGCCAGCGAGACCGTCTCGCCGCCGATCTTGGCGAAGCGCTTCAGGCGTCCCTTGATCGCGATGTAGCCGTCTTCGTCGATCGAGACGACGTCGCCCGTATCGTGCCAGCCGCCTTCCGGCGGCTGAATGACGCCCGGTTGCTCCGGCTTGATGTAGCCGAGCATGACGTTGGGACCTTTGACGAAGAGGCGGCCCGCGTTCGGGATGCCTTCGACCGGATCCAGACGCGCCTCCATGTTCGCCATCAGATGCCCGACCGTGCCAGAGCGGTTGGCGCCGGGCTGATTGGCGGCGATCACCGGCGCGGCCTCGGTCACGCCATACCCTTCGAGCAGTTCGATCGCATATTTCTTGCGCAGCAACGCGCGGGTCTCGTCGCGCAAGCGTTCCGCGCCGCACACCGCGAGACGCAGGGAATTGAGGTCGCCTTGTTCGCCGGCGCGGGCATATTGCGAGATGAACGTGTCGGTCGACAGAAGGATCGTCGCCCGCGAATCCCGTATCCGCCGCACGATTTCCTTCGGCTGAAGCGGCGTCGGATGGCACACCACCTTGATGCCCAGGAGCAGCGGCATGAGCGAGCCGACTGTCAGCCCGAAACAGTGAAAGGTCGGGAGCGGGTTGAACAGGATGTCCGTCTCGTAGAGCGCCAGATGCGAACGCACCTGCTCGACGTTGGCGAGAAGGTTCATGTGCGACAGCGCCACGCCCTTCGGTTCGCCTTCGGTGCCCGAGGTGAACAGGATCACGGCCGGCGTCGAATGCACCACGTTCGACGCGACGAGGCCGGGGACGAACGTGCCGACGGCGGCATAGAGCTTGTCGATCAGCGAAAGCTTTTCGCGGACGTCCTCGAGATAGACGATCTCGCACGTCTTGCCGAGTTCCTCGACGAGAGCATCGAGCTTGCCGAGCTCGACGAAGCGATGCGCGGTGACGATCCGCCGGACCTTCGCGGTCTTCAACGCGCTGCGCAGTCCGGCGGCGCCGCTCGTGAAATTTAGCATCGCCGGCACGCGCCCGTACGCTGACACGGCGAAGAATGCGATGACCGAAGCTGCGCCGGTAGGCAGCATAATGCCGACCGCGTCGCCGGCCCGGGTACCCTTCTTGAGCGAATGGCCAAGAGCGAGTGCGGCGCGGACGATCTCCTCATAAGTGAGGACGCGTTCGTCGCCGTCGACGAGGGCGGGGCGGTCGGCACCATATCGGGTGCGCGCGTCGACCAGGGCCCGGAACACCGGTTGCTCGGACCGCGTGATGTCGAAAGGAACGACTTCTTCGCCGGATGCGGCTGCGATGCTCGCGACGGTCAAATTTTCCACCCGTTGTCTTGTTCTTATCGAACGCGCGGTCGATGCTCCGGCCTGCGACGCCCCCGCCCCATATTAGAGAATTTTGCAGCGCCGGAACGTAAATCGTCCAGCGCTTTCTGTATATTTTCCTAAAGGTGACGCCGCGTTCAGCGCAGCTGGTCGATCCAGTATGACAGCCGGCTGGCGACGAGCTGACGCAGTTCCTCGGTGTTGATCGACTCCAGCACGGAGCCGATGCGGTCACGCCAGGCCCGCGTCTCTTCCCACACCCGATCCGCGCTCGGCGCGACGGCCGCAGCGATCGGCGTGTACGCCGCCGCGCCGATCGGACGGACGAACTCGTCGCGGAAACGCCGTGGTCCGATCAGCGAGATCCCGATGGCGGCAAGGCCGAGGACGCCGACGACCACGAACGCGGTCCGAATCGCAAAGCTGTCGGTGAGGGCGTGCGTCGCCGCGGGGACCTTGGGACCGCGCGCGGTCCTGGTCCGAGAGCTCTTTCGCGGCGCTTTGGCGGACTTCTTCGGCGGCATCTCGGTCTCCTTTGCCCCTCCGGGCATGACTATCGCACGAGGCGGCCAATTTTCCATGATTTCGCAACCTGGAGCGACTATATCAAGTCGGCATGACCGTCGTGATCGACCACACCAACCCGCCGCGCCATCCCGAAAAGGCGCACCGCCCCGATACCACCGTGCCGCGCAAGCCGGAGTGGATTCGCGTCAAGGCTCCCGGCTCGAAGGAATACGTCGCGACGCGGGCGATCGTGCGCGAACACAGCCTCCACACAGTCTGCGAAGAGGCGGCGTGCCCCAACATCGGTGAGTGCTGGACCCATCGCCATGCCACGATGATGATCATGGGCGACACCTGCACGCGTGCCTGTGCGTTCTGCAATGTGAAGACGGGATTGCCCGGCGCGCTCGACCCGCTGGAGCCCGAGCATGTCGGACTGGCCGTCGCCAAGCTCGGCCTCAAGCATGTCGTCGTCACGTCGGTCGACCGCGACGATCTGGCGGACGGCGGCGCCGAGCATTTCGCGAAAGTGATCCGCGCCATCCGCGTCGCGAGCCCCGGAACGACCATTGAAGTGCTCACGCCGGATTTCCTACGCAAAGACGGCGCCATCGAAATCGTCATGCGGGCGGCGCCCGACGTGTTCAACCACAATCTGGAGACCGTGCCGCGGCTCTATCTCAGCGTTCGTCCGGGCGCTCGCTACTTCGCGTCGCTTCGCCTGCTGCAACAGGCGAAGGAACTGGCGCCGGGCGGATTCACGAAATCCGGTCTGATGGTCGGTCTGGGCGAAACCCGCGAAGAGATCATGCAGGTGATGGACGATCTGCGCGCCGCCGCCGTCGATTTTCTCACCATCGGACAGTACCTGCAGCCGACGAAGAAGCATGCGAAGCTCGACCGGTTCTGGACGCCGGACGAATTCCGGGCGCTGGAGACGACCGCGCGCGCCAAGGGATTCCTCATGGTGTCCGCGTCGCCGCTGACTCGCAGTTCCTACCATGCCGATACGGACTTCGCGCAATTGAAGGCGGCGAGGCTGGCCAAGTCGCACCCGTGACGCCGCACGTCGAGACTCGCATCGTTCCTTATTCCGCGGAGCTGATGTTCCAGGTCGTGGCGGACGTGGAGCGCTATCCCGAATTCCTGCCCTGGTGCGTGGCGTTGCGCGTCCTGTCGCGCGAGCGCGTGAAAAATCGGGACGTCGTGACCGCGGAGATGGCCGTCGGTTACGGCGCACTGCGCGAGAAATACACCAGCCGCGTCATCCTCGATCCGTCCGGCCGGACGATCGACGTGACCCAGACCTCCGGTCCCTTCAGGCAACTCGAGAACCATTGGCGGTTCACAGCGATGGGCGAAAAATGCCAGGTCGACTTCTCGCTGGCCTTCGAATTTCGCAATCGCGTGCTCAACGCGGTCGCGGGGGCGGCATTCGGCAAAGTCTATGTGAAGATGGCGGACGCGTTCGAAGCGCGCGCGAAGTCGCTTTCAGATCAGCCGGTGCAGAAGATTTAGTGCCGCTTCGCAGGATTTGAGGCGGATCTCGGTGCGGCCCAAATCGCCGAAACGGTGCGCTTCGTGCAATATCGAGCGCCCTTCGCGCGCCGCGGCGATATGAACGAGTCCGACCGGCTTCATCGTGGTACCGCCGCCGGGTCCGGCGATTCCGGTCACGGCAACGGACAGTTGGGCGTTTGAGTTCTCGATCGCGCCTTCGGCCATCATCCGCGCGACGGCCTCGGACACTTCGCCCATGTCGGCGACGAGATCGCCCGGCACGCCGAGCAGGTCTTGCTTCGAGCGGTTGGTATAGACGATGAAGCCGCGGTCGAAGACGTCGGACGATCCCGGAATCTCGGTCAGCAGTCCGCCGATCAGCCCGCCGGTGCAGCTTTCCGCCGTGACGATGCGCAACCGCGCGACACGCGCGTCCGCGAGAACGACTTCGGCCAGGCGGAGCAGGGGAGAGGGAAACATTCGAGGCCCTTCCAGTTTGGATCTCTAGACTAGGCCGCGCCAGCGCAGCGCCGCAATGATGATGGTGGAGAGAAGGCCGGCGATCATGTCGTCGGTCATGATGCCCCAGCCGCCTGGCAGGCGTTCTCCCGCCGAAACCGGCCACAGCTTGGAAATGTCGAACAGCCGGAACAAGGCGAAGGCGACGGCAAATCCGGCGAGCGAGAGCGGCGCGAAAACGCAGGCCAGCCACTGGCCGGCGACTTCGTCGATCACGCATTCGGACGGATCTTCGCGGCCGGTTTGCGCCGCATAGGCGCCTGACGACCAGATGCCGATCAGATAGAGCGCGAGACTCGCCATCATCAGCGCCGTCGGCCCCAGAAACATCAGCATCAGCCAGGCGAGCGGGAGCGCCGCGGCACTCGCCACCGTCCCCGGCGCGACGCGCGCATGGCCGATCCCGAAAACGGTGGAGAGCAAAGCGGCGATCATGACTTGGAGATATGGAAGACGTACATGTTGGCCGGCGAATTCTCGAGCACGCCTCCGGCAGCGCGGTACACGCCGTTTCCGGCGTCATTGTCGACGTCGGTCAGCACCCACATCTCGGAATAGCCGCGTTTGGCGCTGAGCTCCTTGAGGTATTCGATCATCGCGCGGCCGACGCCCTTTCGCTGATGCTCTTGGGCGACGTCGACTTCGTAGAGCAGCAGGTCGGTCGCGGCGTAGCGGTGCAGGACGTTCCCGTAGATGCGGCCCATGACCTGGTCGGCGTCGGAAAGTGCGACGATCATGACGTAGCTCGGCTCGCGCAAGAGCATCGCGCAACGTTCGGCCGAAGGCGGATCGGGATTGAACTCGGCTTCTGCGCGCGCCAGCAAGGCTTCGTGGCCGGGTTCGAGCAGGACAACCTTCATGGCAGCAGGACGGTCGCGACGGCCTGCGCCGCAAGGCCTTCGCGGCGGCCCTCGAATCCGAGTCCTTCGGTCGTCGTCGCCTTCACGCTGACGCGGGCGACATCGAGCTTGAGGATTTCGGCGATGCGCGCGCGCATGGCCGCGCGGTACGGACCGACCTTCGGTCTTTCGCAGACGATCGTGACGTCGCAATGGCTGATGGCGCCGCCCTTATTGCGCACCAGGTTCGCCGCGTGGTCGAGAAATTTCCAGGATGGCGCGCCGCGCCAGCGCTCGTCCGTCGGCGGGAAATGTTCGCCGATGTCGCCTTCGCCGATCGCGCCGAGAATGGCGTCGGTCAGCGCGTGCAACCCGGCATCGGCGTCGGAGTGACCTTCGAGACCATGGTCGTGCGGCACCCTGACGCCGCAGAGCCAGACATGGTCGCCGGCGACGAAGCGATGCACGTCATAACCGAAGCCGACGCGGCTTTCGCCGAGCCGCGCGCGCAAATGCGCTTCGGCGAGCGCGAAATCTTCCGGAGTCGTGACCTTCATGTTTCTTTCCTCGCCGGCGACGGCCGCGATGTGCAGCCCGGCGAGTTCCGCCAGCGCCATATCGTCGGTGACGTCCTGCGCCGCATAGTGCCGGTGTGCGCGCAGTATCCTGGCGAAGCGAAATCCTTGCGGCGTTTGCGCGCGCAACAGCCCTTCACGGGGAACGGTGCTCCACTTGCCGCCATCGTTGCGCTTCAGCGTGTCGGCAACCGCGAGCAGGGGCACCGAGCCGTCGGCGCCGCTTTCCAGCGCCGCGATCACGGCGTCAATGATGGCGGACGACACCAGCGGGCGTGCCGCATCGTGGATCAACACCATGTCTGGCGCGCTCTGCGCGAGCGCCTCGAGGCCACGGCGAACCGACTCCTGGCGCGTATTGCCGCCGGCGATCGGAGGCGGCAGCGCAAGGCCTTCGACTGCCGGGGCATAGAGCTGTTCCTGGTCCGGGCCGATCGCGACGAGCACCGAGTCCACGCGGGGGTGCCGGACGAACGCTTCGAGTGTCCAGCGAAGGATCGGCTTGCCGAGCAGGGCGGCGTACTGCTTGGGCACGGCCCCGCCAGCGCGCTCGCCCTTGCCGGCAGCGACAACTAGTACCGCGACGCCCGACATCGTCCTCTCCCGAAAATCGCCATCTGGGTAACACGACAGCGGAATTGGGCAAGGAAAACGACGATTTCGCCGCACTGCAACATTTCTATTGCCTAGAATGTGAACATGTACATAGAATGCCTAACTAATAGGCACGACCATGGACCTGCTTCGGGAAACGAATGACAACGCTTCCGCCGCTCTGATTGCAGGCGCGCTGCCGATGCCGCTCCTTGTCGTCGGCTCCGAGCTTCAAATCGTCTTCGTCAACCCGGCCGCCGAGCAGTTCTTCGACAGCGGCGCCGGACTCTTGCTGCGCCAGAACCTGACGGATCTCGTGCCGTTCGGCAGCCCATTGCTGCAACTCGTCGCCCAGGCGCGCGAGCGCAACGCTTCGGTGAGCGAACGCAACGTCGATCTTACCACCCCCAGACTGGGAGAACGCGTCGCCGACGTTATCGCGACGCCGCTTCCCGAGCCGGAAGATTCCATCGTTATCCTGCTTCAGGAACGCAGTCTTGCCCAGCGCATCGATCGGCAATTGTCGCATCGCGGCGCCGTCCGCTCGATGCACGGCATGGCGGCGGTGCTGGCGCACGAAATCAAGAATCCGCTTGCCGGCATCCGAGGCGCCGCGCAGCTGCTCGAGGAATCCGGCACCGACGGCGACAGAACCCTGACGCAACTCATCTGCGACGAGTCCGACCGCATCCGCGCCTTGATCGACCGGATGGAGTCCTTCGGCGACACGCGGGCCATCCCGCGTACGCCAGTCAACATCCACGAGGTCCTCGACCGCGTCAGGAAGGTCGCGGAATCGAGCTTCGCCAAGGGCGTGACGATCGTCGAGACCTTCGATCCATCCTTGCCGGCGGTGCTCGGCGACCGCGACCAGCTGATTCAGGTGTTCATGAATCTGGTCCGCAATGCGGCGGATGCTTTGCCTGAAGCGGGCGGCGAGATCACGCTGACGACCGGTTATCGTCCCGGCGTGCGCTTCGGCGCGGCAGTCGCCGGCGAGAGACTGAGCCTGCCGCTCGAAGTAACGGTGCGGGATAACGGATCGGGCGTGCCGCAGGATCTGCTGCCGCACATTTTCGATCCGTTCGTCACCACCAAGCCGCGCGGCTCGGGCCTCGGTCTCGCGCTCGTCGCCAAGATCGTCGGCGACCATGGCGGCGTCATCGAGTGCGACTCCGTTCCGCGCCGGACCGTTTTCCGCATCCTGCTGCCCAAGGCGGCGGACGCAAGCGAGGGAAGCTGAGATGCCCGCCGGAACGATCCTGATCTGCGACGACGATGCCGCGATCCGCACGGTGCTCAACCAGGCGCTGGGCCGCGCGGGATACGATGTGCGCACGACGGGAACGGCGGCAGGCCTGTGGCGCTGGGTCGCCGCGGGCGACGGCAACCTCGTCATCACGGACGTCGTGCTGCCGGACGAAAACGGTTTCGACCTCATCCCGCGCATCAAGAAGATTCGTCCCGAACTGCCCGTCGTCGTGATGAGCGCGCAAAACACCATCCTGACCGCCATTACGGCGGCCGAGCGCGGCGCGTTCGACTATTTGCCCAAGCCGTTCGATCTCAAGGAGCTCACCTCGGTCGTCCAGCGCGCCCTGGCGCAACCCAATGCCCGGCGGGAGATCGCGGACCAGGGCGGTGGCGACGATCGCCTGCCGCTGATCGGGCGTTCGCCGGCGATGCAGGAAATCTACCGCGTCATCGCGCGTCTTACCCAGACCGACCTGACCGTGATGATCATGGGCGAGAGCGGAACCGGCAAAGAGCTGGTGGCGCGTGCGCTCCACGATTACGGCAAGAGGCGTCACGGCACGTTCGTCGCGGTGAACATGGCGGCGATTCCGAAGGAACTCGTCGAGAGCGAACTGTTCGGCCATGAGCGCGGCGCTTTCACGGGCGCCACCAACCGCGGCGTCGGCCGGTTCGAGCAGGCGGAAGGCGGCACGCTGTTCCTCGACGAGATCGGCGACATGCCGCTCGAGGCCCAGACGCGCCTCCTGCGCGTCTTGCAGCAGGGCGAATACACGACCGTCGGCGGGCGCGTTCCGATCAAGACGGATGTGCGCATCATCGCCGCCACGAACCGCGATTTGCGCCAGCTCATCCAGCAGGGACTGTTCCGCGAGGACCTCTACTACCGCCTCAACGTGGTGCCGATGCGTCTGCCGCCGCTGCGCGAACGTGCGGAAGACGTCCCCGATCTCGTCCGGCATTTCCTGCGCAAGGCGGAAGACGAGGGGCTTCCGGCAAAGCATCTGGACGGCGAAGCGCTCGACCTGCTCAAGCACTACCGCTGGCCCGGGAATGTGCGCGAACTTGAGAATCTTATCCGCCGTCTGGCCGTTCTGCATTCGGGCGACACGATTCCGGCCGCAGCCATCGCTGCGGAATTGAAGGAGCCTTCGCGACCTGCGGACGGCGATGGTTCAGACGAGCCCGCGACGCTAAGCGCGGCCGTCGAGCGTCATCTGACGTCCTATTTTCTTGCCCAGGGGGACAAGTTGCCGCCGCCCGGCCTCTACGACCGGATCCTCCAGGAGATCGAGCGTCCGCTGCTTTCGATCTGCCTGGGGGCGACGCGCGGCAACCAGATTCGGGCCGCTCATCTGCTCGGACTCAACCGGAACACGCTGCGCAAGAAGATCCGCGATCTCGGGCTGGAAGTGATAAAAGGCCTCCGAGCGGATTAACCTTGGCGGCCCAAACCTGTTGTGGAATTGCATCGCAGCTTTCTTGCAACAGGCTGTGTCTTGGCTACACTGTGAAGGATTGTTGAACCCGGCGAGGAATTTAGCCGGGTGCCCTTTGCCAACGGACCGTGATGGCCTCGACCAACGCAGTGGAAGCGCCGGGTGTCGGAATGCTGGATTGGCTGAGGGCCATCTCGCGGCCGTCCCTGCTTGCCCTGGGGGTCGGCGTGCTGGCGGTGCTGTCGGCGCTCATCACGTATGGAATGGTTACCGGGCTCGTCCCGTATAACCCGACGCCTTCGAACCTCGTCACGCTTCTTCTGATCAACCTGACGCTGGGAATTTCTCTCGGCGGCCTGATCGCCTGGCGATTGGTCCGACTGTGGAGCGCGCGCCGGTCCGGTCTGGCCGGCGCGAAACTTCACGTGCGCCTCGTCGCCATGTTCAGCGTTATCGCGGTGGTGCCGGCGATCCTCGTCGCCATCTTCGCCACGGTCACGCTCAATCTCGGTATCGAGGCCTGGTTCTCCGCGCGCGTGCAGACCGCGCTCGACAATGCCGTCGGCGTCGCGCGCCAATACATGATCGAGCAGGGGCGTCACATTCTCTACGACGCGGGCGAAATCGAAGGCGGCATCGAACACGATCCGACGCTTTTCGACGCGAACAAGCAGGTGCGCATTTCGCTGATGATGGAGAAGATCGCGATCATGACGACCGATCGCGGCCTTGTCGGTTCGTTCGTCATCGATTCGCACGGCAGCGAGCTCGCCAAGAGCGCCAAGCTGACCTATTCGGACGCACTCAAGCCGTCCGCAGCCGATCTCGCCGATGCGCGCTCCGGCCGCATCGTCGTCGACGGCGATCCGGACACCGGCTACATCCACGCGCTCATCTATCTGCCGTTCCTCAAGGACGCCTACCTGCTCGTCGTCCGTCACGTCGATCCGAAAGTGTTCGGCTATTACCACCGCACCAAGGCCGCGGTGAGCGAGTACGACCGCTTGAATGCGAGCCGGTCCCAGGTGCAGTTGATCTTCGCCGCTCTCTACATGGTCGTTTCGCTCGTCATCCTGTTGTCGGCGATCTGGCTGGGCCTTTGGGCCGCGAACCGGCTGGTGCGCCCGATATCGAGCCTGATCGGCGCCGCCGAACGCGTCTCGGAGGGCGATCTGAAAGCCCAGGTCGAAGTCGAACGCAGCGACGACGAGATCGGGCTGCTCGGCCGCGCCTTCAATCGCATGACGAACCAGCTGGATGCGCAGCGCAGCGCGCTGGTCTCGGCCAACCGCCAGAACGACGAACGGCGGCGCTTCACCGAGGCGGTGCTTGCCGGCGTCAGTGCCGGCGTGATCGGCATCGACCGCGACGGCGTCATCACGATCGTCAATCGCGCCGCCGCCAGGCTGCTGGGCGCATCGCCGGACGAAATAGAGGGGCGCGGATACTCCGACGCCGTGCCGGAACTCGCCGCGCTCATCGGCCGGGCCATTTCCGAGCCCGTAGGCCGTTCGAGCGGCGAGGTGACCGTGAAGCGCGGGACCACATCGCGCGTCCTGAGCGTCCAGGTATCGAGCGAGCGCGGCGCCGACGGCAGCGGCTTCGTGGCGACCTTCGACGATATCACCGATCTGGTTTCGGCCCAGCGCACGGCGGCATGGGCGGACATCGCGCGCCGCATCGCGCACGAGATCAAGAACCCGCTCACGCCGATCCAGCTCTCGGCCGAGCGGCTCAAGCGCAAATATGCAGGTGAGATTTCGACCGATCCTGACGTCTTCACGCAGTGCACGGACACCATCATCCGTCAGGTCGGGGACATCGGCCGCATGGTCGACGAGTTCTCGTCCTTTGCGCGGATGCCGACTCCGGTCATGCATCGCGAGAACGCCCAGGAACTGATCCAGCAAGCGGTGTTCCTCCAGCGCGTTGCCCATCCCCAGATCACGTTCGAGACAAGGGCGCCGAAGGAAGCGGTCTATCTGGAATGCGACGGTCGTCTTGTCGCGCAGGCCCTGACCAATGTCCTCAAGAACGCCGGCGAGGCGGTGAGCGCGCGAATCGCCAAGGGCGACGACGCTACGCCCGGCCGCATCGTCATCGCTCTCGAACCGGGCGAAGCTTCGCTGTCGTTCCGGGTGACGGACAATGGCGTCGGACTGCCGCACGAACATCGCGACAGGCTGACCGAGCCCTACGTCACCACGCGCGCCAAGGGCACGGGACTGGGACTGGCGATCGTCCGCAAGGTCATGGAAGACCATGGCGGCGAAATAACCCTGCAGGATGCGGGCGAAGGCAGTCAGGGAGCAGAGGTCGTTCTGACGTTCCCGCTGCGACAAAAGAAAATGAAGGAAAAGGGATCTGGGGATGAGCAAGCACGCATTGCCGATCGCGTCTGAAATACTGATCGTCGACGATGAAGAAGACATCCGCGACCTGATCGCGGGCATCCTGCATGACGAGGGCTTCGAGACCCGCGTGGCCGGCGACGGCGACGGCGCGCTCGCCGCGGTCCGGGCCCGGCGGCCGCAGCTCGTCGTGCTCGACATCTGGCTCCAGGGCAGCAAGCTCGACGGAATCCAGGTGCTCGACACGCTGAAGCGCGAGCAACCGGACCTGCCGATCGTGATGATTTCGGGCCACGGCACCATCGAAACGGCGGTCGCCTCGATCAAGAAGGGCGCCTACGATTTCATCGAGAAGCCGTTCAAGGCCGATCGCCTGATCCATGTGGTCGGGCGCGCGCTCGAAGCCTCCCGCATGCGCCGCGAACTCAACGAGCTCAAGCTCAAGGCCGGCGACGAGTCGGAGATGATCGGAAATTCTTCGGCGATATCGCAGCTCCGCCAGGCCATCGAAAAGATCGCGCCGACGAACAGCCGCGTGTTCATCACCGGGCCGTCGGGGTCGGGCAAGGAAGTCGCTGCGCGCCTCATCCATGCGCGTTCGCGGCGCGCCGGCAACGCCTTCGTCGCGATCAATTGCGCCACCATGGATCCGGAACGGATCGAAGCCGAACTGTTCGGCGTCGAGGACGCCGACGGGCTGCGCAAATCCGGTCTCTTCGAACTGGCCCACAACGGCACGCTCTATCTCGACGAAGTCGCGGACATGCCGCTCGAGACCCAGGGCAAGATCTTGCGCGTGATGGTCGACCAGACTTTCACCCGGCTCGGCGGTTCGACGCGCGTGCAGGTCGATGCGCGCGTCATCTGTTCGACGACGCGCGACCTGCGCGCGGAAATCGCGGCGGGCAATTTCCGCGAGGATCTCTATCACCGGCTGAACGTGGTCCCGGTGCGCGTGCCTTCGCTGGCGGAGCGCCGCGACGACATCCCGATGCTCGTCTCGCATTTCATGGCGCGGCTGTCGGCGCAATCTGGACTTGCAGTGCGCGAGATCGGCGACGATGCGATGGCGGTCCTCCAGGCCCATAGCTGGCCCGGCAACGTCCGCCAGCTTCGCAACATCGTCGAACGCCTGCTCATTCTCTCGACGGACGATGCGGCGCAGGCGATCTCGGCCGATCTCTTGCCGTCCGATCTCGGCGCCAACGCTACCTGGGGCAGCGCCGGGCGCGGCGATCTCGTCATCTCGCTGCCGCTGCGCGAGGCGCGCGAGATTTTCGAGCGCGACTATCTCGTGGCGCAGATCAACCGCTTCGGCGGCAACATCTCGCGCACGGCCGCGTTCATCGGGATGGAGCGCTCGGCGCTGCACCGGAAGCTGAAGTCGCTCGGCGTCGGCCCCAGCGGGCGCGAGCAGGGCTTCAACGCATGAGCGGCTGGAACGGCCGCGCACCCGCCGGCCGAATTGCCTATGTCGACGGACGCTACGTCCCGCACGGCCGTGCGGCCGTCCATATCGAGGATCGCGGACTTCAGCTCGCCGACGCCATCTACGAAGTCTGCAGCGTCGTCGATGGCCGCCTCATGGACGAGGACGAACATCTCGACCGGCTCGAGCGTTCGGTCGGCGCGATCGCCATGGCCATGCCTCTGCCGCGCAACGTGCTGCGCCTCGTCATGCGCGAACTCGTTCGTCGGAACCGTGTGCGCAACGGGCTCCTCTATCTTCAGGTGACGCGCGGTGCGTTCCGCCGCGATCACTCCATCCCCCAGGCCGTCCGGCGGCCGACGCTGATCATGACGGCGCGCGAGCTGGGAACGGCATGGACGCAGCGCCTGCGCGCCACGGGCGTGACCGTCATGACCGCTCCGGACGAACGCTGGGCGCGCCGCGACATAAAGACCACCCAGCTTTTGCCGAACCTGCTGGCCAAGACGGGGGCGAGACGGTCCGGATCCTGGGAGGCCTGGCTGGTCGACTCCGACGGCTACGTCACCGAAGGCGCTTCCACCAACGCCTGGATCGTGGACGCAGAGGGCAGGCTCACGACGCGCGCACTCAGCAACGACATCCTGCCCGGCGTGACGCGGCGTGTGATCCTGGAAGCGGCGGCGCAGAGCCAGTTGCCGGTTTCGGAGCGAAAGTTCACGCCGGCCGACGCGATGGCCGGGCGCGAGGCATTCATCTCGTCGGCGGCGGGTGTGTTCCCCGTGACCGCCATCGACGGAAAGAAGATCGGCGACGGCCGGCCAGGCCCCGTCACCCGCCGGGTCCAGGAACTTTATGCCCAGCTGTCTTCGGCGCGTGCGGCGGAAGGGCCGCGCTAGGCCCTTTCGCAAACGCAGCAACGCAGACTATGCTGTGTTTAGTGCTTCGCAGGGGCGCGAGGCACAATAACGGGACTCCCCGATGAGCGAAAAACAACAAAATCTGCAAGACACGTTTTTGAACGCTGTCCGGAAAAGCAAATCAGCCGTCACGATCTTTCTCGTGAACGGCGTCAAGCTTCAGGGGAATATCACGTGGTTCGACAACTTTTGCGTACTGCTGCGCAGGGACGGCCAGGCACAGCTCGTCTACAAGCACGCGATCTCGACGGTCATGCCGATGGGTCCGATACAGCTCCAGGACGAACATCCGGCCGCATCCGAAACCGTCTGAAGAAGGAAGGCGGCGCTGACGACGCGCGCCATCTGACGCGCAGGGCCATCGTCATTCACGTCGAGCCGAAGGCGCGGGCGCAGGGCGCGCGCATCGACCGCGACGCCGATGCGCGTCTCGCCGAAGCCATCGGCCTTACAGCCGCGATTGGACTCTCGGTCATCGCGTCCCATATCGTGCCGCTCGTGCGCCCGACGCCGGCAACGCTGATCGGAAGCGGCAAGGTCGAGGAAATCGCCGGCGAAGCGCGCGCGCTCGAGCCCGAAGTGGTCATCGTCAATGCACAGCTCTCGCCCGTGCAGCAGCGCAACCTGGAAAAGGCGTGGGCGACGAAGGTGCTCGATCGCACGGCGCTGATCCTCGAGATCTTCGGCGAGCGCGCGCGCACGCGGGAAGGGCGCCTGCAAGTCGAGTTCGCCCATCTCACCTACCAGCGCAGCCGGCTGGTGCGGAGCTGGACCCATCTCGAGCGGCAACGCGGCGGCTTCGGCTTCCTGGGCGGACCGGGCGAGACCCAGATCGAGACCGACCGGCGCCTGATCGGCGAGCGGCTGGCCAAGATCCGGCGCGAACTCGAGGGCGTCAAACGCACACGCGGCCTGCAGCGCCAGGCGCGCAAGCGCGTTCCGTTCCCGGTGATCGCGCTGGTCGGCTACACCAACGCCGGCAAGTCGACGCTCTTCAACAAGCTCACGGCGGCCGACGTGATGGCCAAGGACCTGTTGTTCGCGACGCTCGACCCGACGATGCGCGGTCTGAAGCTGCCCAAGGGCACGAAAGCCATCCTCTCGGACACGGTCGGGTTCATCGCCGACCTGCCGGTCGAACTGGTCGCAGCCTTCCGCGCCACCCTGGAGGAGGTGCTGGAGGCCGACGTCATCTCCCATGTCCGCGACGCTTCGCATGCCGAAAGCGCGGCGCAGAAGGCGGACGTCCTCAAGGTGCTCCACGAGCTCGGCATCGAGGCGGGCACGGACCGGCCACTCGTCGAGATCCTCAACAAGATCGATCTGTTCGCGCCGGACGTGCGCAAGGGGCTCGACACCGCCAATGCGCGGCCCGACGGACCGATCGCCGTTTCGGCCGTGACCGGCGAGGGACTGGAAGCGCTCCTGGCGCGCTTCGAGGAGAACTTGACGGGTGCCAACATCCAGTATCGCCTGACTTTGGAGCATGCGGACGGGGAAAACCTCGCCTGGGTCTATCGCCATGCACAGGTGCTCAGGCGCGCTGACAAAGCGAACGGCGTCGAGCTGACGATCGCCATCGATCCACAGGATGTGGGCCGATTTTCCAGCCGCTTCAAAAGCGATGCGCTAAAGAAAACAAACGCCTAGGGCAGGGCGTTGAGAGGCTGTGGAAAGGCTTGGGGACGGATCGGTCCGTCGGATCCGTGACTGGAGCTGCGCGTTTCAGACCCTCGCCTTGGCCTGAAGCCACAATTCTTCCAGCTCGTCGAGCGTGGCGGCTTTGGCGGTCCGGCCCTGGGCCTTGAGTTCGGCCTCGATCCAGGCCCAGCGGCGCATCACCTTGGCATTGGTGGCGCGAAGGGCCGCCTCGGGATCGACCTTCATGTGCCGGGCGAGGTTGGCGATGACGAAGAGCAGGTCGCCGATTTCGCCCTCGAGTTCGGCCTGGGACGCGCCGGTCTTCTGCGCCTCGACGATCTCGCCGGCTTCCTCGCGCACCTTGTCGAGGACGCGCTCGGCGGAATCCCAGTCGAAACCGACGCTTGAAAGCCGCTTCTGAAGTTTTTCCGCGCGCAGCAAGGCGGGAAGGGCGGCGGGAACATCGTCGAGCAACCCCTGCTTTGCCGGCCTGGCGTCGCGCTCGCGGCGTTTGTGATCCTCCCAGGCGACCGTCTGGGCCGCCGCATCGGACACCGCCGCGCCGCCGCCGAAGACATGCGGATGTCGGGCGATCATCTTGGCCGTGATGGCTTCGACGACGTCCCCGAAGGCGAACAGGCCGGCTTCCTCGGCCATCCGCGCGTGGTAGACGGTCTGGAACAGAAGATCGCCCAGCTCGTCCTTCAGCCCGGGCCAATCCTTGTCCGCGATCGCGCCGGCGACTTCATAGGCTTCCTCGATCGTGTACGGCGCGATGGTCTCGAAGGTCTGTTCGCGGTCCCACGGACAGCCGCCGGCCGGATCGCGCAGACGCCGCATGATCTCGATCAGGTCGGCGATGTCACGGGAAGGCTTGGTCATGGCGCTCAGTACACGCGCGCCCGGGCAGGTGCCAAGCGGCCAGGGCCGGAAAATCGGCTCGCTCGCGACCGGGGCCGTCCATCAGAATATCGTATAAGTAATATTATGGGAAATAATAGAGTGGATTCGGGAAGGGCTGCACGCTTTCGGTGTAACGATGTCCAGGCGCTCGCCGCAATCCCCATGGCGCTCGTTCTTGTCGTGGCCATGGCGACGGTCCATTGGCCGTTCGGATTTGCATCAATCAAGTTACTGGCGGTGACGCCGTCGGGTCCTGTCTTCGGACCGCCCGGCGTAGAATGCGACTTGCTTTACCTAGCCTGCCTGGCGGCGCTCGTCGCTGGCGGCTCGGGGCCATGGTCGGTTGATGGTTGGTTGGCGCGTAGGAAACGCGCCTGATCCGCCGCCAAAGATTTATTCGATAAATCTCCAGCCTGCCCTTGAACCGAGTCGGTCAAATCACCAATTCCGTTAAATCCCCGCAATTGCGCGCCGAACGCAGCGAAAAATTCGCTGATGCGCCGACGCGAGCGTAGCGGTACATCGTTTCAGAAAATGCGTTCGCGATCCGCGCCCGGACTCTGCCCGGCCGGATTTTGAAAAAACCTGCGCGCCGCAAAATCGCGACGCGGCGTTCGACTCGAGAGGTCGCGCGCCGGCCGACGGCTAGTTGCGGCGGCAGTGACCGCCCGGCCCGAGATGCCAGCCGATCGGACAGGCTTTTCCGGGCGGAACGCCTTCATTGTCGACGCAGATACCGAGGGCGCCATGGTGGCGTCCGATGCCGCAGCCGCCGCGCGCGTCTGCCGGTACCGCGGCCACGAGTGCCGCGGCGGCGAATACGAGACCAAATGTCAGGAGTTTGACCATGAAAGCGCCTCCCCAGGTGTTGCTTACGATGTGTCGCGCGCAGTCTTGTCCGCGCGCGCCGGGAGTTCAATGGCATTGCCGCCGAATTATCGATGAATAGGGCGAATCGCGGGCCGCTAGCGGCAGGGATAGAGCGCGGTGGCGGCGGCGACGATGCCGTCATCTTCGGACTTCTGCGCGACCTCGGGATGCGCCTTCAGCCAGGCGAACACCTCGCTGTGGGCGCGCGAAAGAAAGTCGGCGTCGGTCGGAAGGCAAATGCCGGTCGCGGCCTCGCCTTTCAGGTTTTCCGTCATCGCAATCGCCGTCATGTTGATGTCGATCGGCAAGGTGCAGGCCGCGGTCATCGCCTCATCGCAGGTCGCGAGATATTGGGCGACGGTCGGCTTGGGAGCGTCTGCGGCCCGGGCGGCCGTTCCGCCGAGGACAAGCATGGCGCACAAAAGGAGGCGATAGCTGCTCATGGTCATTTCCTCGGTGTCGGGCGTTCTCAGCCGGAGAGTTCCGCCGCGATATTCATTCCGTCGAAAGCAGGCTCGACGCCCGGCGGCAGTTCGCGGCGCAGGGTCTCGTAGTCGAGATCGACATGGAGGTTGGTCAGCACCGCGAGCCGCGGTCTCACGCGCGCGATCCAGCCCAGCGTCTTTTCGACATGCGCGTGGCTCGGATGCGGCACGTAGCGCAGCGCGTCGACGATCCAGCAATCGACTCCGTCGAGTGCGGCAAAGGCTTCGTCGTCCAGCGCGTCGACGTCGCTCGAATAGGCGATGGGCCCGAAGCGAAAGCCGAGGGACTCGATCTTGCCGTGGCCCATGGAGAAGGCGAGCACCGGTACCGCGCCCCCTGCTCCGTCGAGCACAAACGGTTCGAACGGCTCGGCAATCTGGTGGGCGTTGAGGATCGGCGGATAGTCGCTGCCGGCCGGTTGGGCGAAGCAATAGCCGAACCGCGCCATCACGCCGGCGAACGTCGCGGCGTCGCTGTAGACGTCGACCCGGCGCCGCATGTTCATGGCGACCATGCGCAGGTCGTCGAGTCCGTGAAGCTGGTCGGCATGGTCGTGCGTGATGAGGACGGAGTCGAGCGTGGTGATCCGGGCGTCGAGAAGCTGCTCGCGCATGTCCGGCGAGGTGTCGACGAGGACGTTGGTAATGCCGGAGTCGGACTTGCGTTGCACCAGGATCGAGCAGCGGCGGCGACGGTTCTTGGGGTTCGCTGGATCGCAGGCGCCCCAATATCCGGCGCCGTCCGCCCCGCCTATCCGCGGCACGCCGCCGGAGGAGCCGGATCCGAGAACGGTGACTTCGAGCCGGTCTCTCACGTCGGCGGGACTACTTTGGAGAACAGGCGAAAGAAGTTGGCGGTGGTGGCGTCCTCGAGCGCCTGCGCGCCGACGCCCTTGAGCGTGGCGAGCGCCGTCGCCGTGTGGCGGACATAGGCCGGCTCGTTGCGCTTGCCGCGATAAGGCATCGGCGCCAGGAACGGCGCATCGGTCTCGACGAGCAGGCGATCGAGCGGGACGTCCTTGAGGACGGCCCGCAACTCGTCCGACTTCTTGAACGTCGCGATGCCCGAGACCGAAATGTAGAGACCGAGCGCCAGCGCCGCGTCGGCGAGCCGTTTGGTGCCGGTGAAGCAATGAATGAGGCCCGAGAAAGGTTTGGCGGCCATCTCGCTGCGCAGCACGGCAATCGTGTCGTCGTCAGCGTCGCGCGTGTGCACGATCACCGGTAGACCGGTCTGCCGCGCGGCTTCAATATGGGTTCTGAAATTCGCGATCTGCTGTGAGCGAGGGCTGTGTTCGTAGAAATAGTCGAGACCCGTTTCGCCGATGCCGACGACCTTGGGATGGCGCGCGGCATCGACCAGCGCCGCAGGACCGTCGAGCAACTCTTTCTCGGCCTCGTGCGGGTGAATGCCCACGGAGCACCAGACGTTGGCGAAGCGTTCTGCGATCGCGAGCACCTTCGGGAAACCGTCCAGGCGCGTGCCGATGCTCACGCAGACGCCGACGCCCGCTTGTTCGGCGCGCGACACGACAGCGTCGAGTTCCGGCGCAAACTCGGGAAAGTCGAGATGACAATGGGAATCGACCAGCATTACAGCGCTCCCGCGCGCCGCGTCGTAGCGGCCAGGGCGCGTGCTGCGCTCAGTACGGTTTGCCGCGGCTCGAGGTACAGCGCCGTGGAACGGCGAAAGCTCGACTCCAGCCGGTTGAGGCAATCGACCCAGAGATCGAGGCCCGTCTTGCCTGACATCGCGCGCGCGCGAATGCGATCCGCCAGCGCCTGCAGCAGGAAAGTGCCGAAGGACTCGAGCCCGTCGGTCATCCGGCCGAGCCTCTCGCCGAGCGCGAGGATCGCCGGCGTGTCGGGTGCGGCCGCGTCGTCGAGCAGCTTGTCCGCCTCGCGCGCGAGCGCGACGCCCTCCCCTCCGGCGAGCTCGAGCGCCATGCCCAGGGATCCACCCGAGAGGCGTGCGAGCGCCGCGCGCTCCCTGGCGTCGGAATCCGGCAGCAGGCGCGACAGCTCCTTTTCCATGACGGCTCCGTCGAGCGGCCGCAAGTCGACCTTCTGGCAGCGTGAGCGGATAGTCGGCAGAAGCCGGCCGGGCACGTTGCTGAGAACGATCAGCATGGCGCGCGACGGCGGTTCCTCGAGCATCTTTAGCAGCGCATTCGCGGCCGCGTCGTTCATGTCGTCGGCCGTGTCGATGATCGCGACGCGCCAGCCGCCCGCGCCCGAGGTCATGCCGAAGAAGCCTGAGAGCCGACGGATCTCGTTGACCGAGAGGACGTTCATGAGCTTTCCGGTCTCGGGGTTGAGACCGCGCTTCAACACGAGCAGTCCGGGATGCGAGGCGGCAGCGACCTGAAGGGACGCGGGGTCGTTCTCGGGAATCGACAAATCTTCCGGACCCTTTGCCGTGGCGCCGTAGGAAAGGAGATAACGTGCCATGCGGTAGGCCAGTGTCGCCTTGCCGATGCCCGGCGGACCGGCGAGCAGCCAAGCCTGGGGCGGCCGGCCGGCGCGGATCGCGCGCGACACCCGCAAGAGCGCGGAATCCTGCCCGACGAGGCGCAGGGTCTCGCGCGGATGCGGAAAACCTTCGATCCGATCGGTCTCGACGATCTCTTCGCTGCGCGAGCGTTTGGCCATGTTCAGAGTTTGGACCGTTTGGCGACGGCCTTCCAGATGTCCGCCGCGACGTCGCCGGGACCCTGGCTGGCGTCGATGACGACGCATCGGTCCGGGTTACGCCGCGCGATGGAAAGGAATGCCTGGCGGAGCCGCTCATGAAATTCGAGGTCGAACTTCTCGAACCGCGTCGCCCCGCCGCCGCGGGAGTTGGTCCGCGCGAGCCCGACATCGACCGGCAGGTCGAGCACCAGGGTCAGGTCGGGCCGGAAGTCGTGGAGCACCAGCGCATCCAATCGGCGTATGGTCTCGCGCGCCATGCCGCGACCGGCGCCCTGATACGCGAAGGTCGAGTCCGTGAAACGGTCGCAGATCACCCACTGGCCGGCGGCGAGAGCCGGCTTGATCGTGCGCCGCACATGATCGGCGCGCGCGGCGAAAATGAGCAGCGTCTCGGTGAGCGTGTCCCAGCGGCCGGGCTCGCCATGGACGATGAGTTCGCGAATTTCTTCGGCGCCTGGCGATCCGCCCGGTTCGCGGGTCATCACGGAACCGATGCCGTGCTTACGGAGTGCCGCCGCGAGCTTCTTTGCCTGCGTGGACTTTCCCGCGCCCTCGCCGCCTTCCAGCGTTATGAAGCGCGCGGACCCGCTCACTTATTGCCGCCGAAGAGGGCGCGAAGACCGAGCATCATCCGGCCGAAGATTCCGACTTGCGGTACGTCATGCGCCACGTAGACGGGAACCTTCGTGCCCGGAAAATCCGGGGCGGTGATCGTCATCGTGCCGACTTGCTGGCCCTGCATCACGGGCGCGCGAAGAGGCCCGTCATAGTGGACGGAAACCTTCAGGCCGGGACGGGAGTCGACCTGCAACGTGATCGCGACCGGCGCCCTTACGGTCAACGGTACGGTCGGCTCGGTGCCACCGAAGACCGCGGCATCGGCGATGGCGTCGCCAGGCTTGAAAAGCGCATAGCGGCGAAACTCCCGGAAGCCGATTTCGATGAGGCGGGCGCCTTCGTCGGCTCGCTCTTTTTCGGAGGTCAGTCCGTTGGCGACCATGATGATGCGCTGGCCGTTGCGGAGAGCGGAACCGACCAACCCGTAGCCGGATGCGTCGATGTGGCCGGTCTTCAAGCCGTCCGCGCCAGCCGTGTTGAAGAGGAGCGGGTTGCGGTTCGGCTGGTGGATATTGCTCCAGACGAAGTCCTTCTCACCGAAGAAGTGATAGAGGTCGGGATAGGTGTAGATGATGTGGCGCGCGAGCTTCGCCAGGTCGTAGGCCGACATCATCTGTCCCGGAGGATCGGGCAGACCGTCCGGATTGACGAAGTGCGACTGGCTGAGGCCGAGTTCTTTGGCGCGGGCGTTCATCATCGCGACGAAGCCCTCCACCGTACCCCCGATCGCCTCGGCGACCACGACGCACGCATCGTTGCCCGATTGGATTACGATGCCGCGGATGAGGTCCTGCACGGCGATGTGGTCCCCGACTGCGACGAACATCTCGGAACCGCTCCGCTCGCGCCAGGCGCGTTCGGACACTGGCAAAGTGTCCGTCAGTTTCATTCGGCCATCCTTGAGGCGCTGGAAGAGCAGCTCTATTGTCATCAGCTTGCTCATCGAAGCCGGCGGCATCGGCGTGAAGGCATCCTTCTGCCACAGCACTTGTCCGGATTCCCCTTCCATCAGAAGCGCGTGGTTGGCGGTCGTGGAAATCGTGGCCTGTGCCGAAGCGAAACCGAGACCGAAAATGATGGCCAACGCAGCGCCGATGGGGCGACGAATCATATCTGTAGCTCCTGTCGAATGTCCGCTATTGGTCGACGACGATTCTTGCGTCGTTACTACCAAGACCGGTGAGCCGGGCCAACGCTTGATCCGCGTCTCCGAGCTCGTCATAGGGGCCGAGCCTCAAGCGGTAGAGTTTCTGACCGTTCTGGGTCGTGGTCGATATCCGCAGGCCCCGACCCAGTTTCGACTGGAGTCGCAGTGCGTTCTGGTAAGAACTGAAGGCACCGGCCTGCACATACAGATGGGTCACCGCGGGAACGGGAACGGTGGTCACGATTCCCGTCGGCTGCGTGGCTACCGCCGTGTCCGCTGTCGGTGCCGGCGGCGGCAGGTCGGCGGTTTGAGCCGGCGGCGATGCCGCCGTTCCAGGCAGAGGATCGAGATCGGATGACGCAACCTTGCCTGTCGGGGCGGCTGGAACGGCGGATGCAATCTCCGGAGGTGTCTGGGACGGCTGGGGACCGCCGCCAGGGAGATCTGCTCTGCTGACGAACGTCACCCGGACGCGGGCCGTTCCCTTGTCCTTATATCCGAGGAGCATCGCCGCCCGTTCGGACAGGTCGATGATCCGTCCCTTGGCGAACGGTCCTCGATCGTTGACGCGGACGATCAGAGATCGTCCGTTCTCGAGGTTCGTGACGCGAACGTTCACCGGCATGGGCAATGTGCGATGCGCCGCCGTCAGTGCGCTGGCGTCGAAACGTTCGCCGTTGGCTGTCGAATGCCCGTAGAAGGTCGGTCCATACCAGGACGCAATGCCGGTTTCGTCATAGTCCGGCTGTTCGCGCGGATAGTACCAGGTGTCGCCGATCTGATAAGGGACGCCAACTTTGTACACGCCGGCGTTTGGCGGCACGGTGACGTTGTTGACCTCGGGCTCTGTCGCGCAGGCCGCCGTCAAAACGGCAAGTGAAATGACGGCGACGACGGAACGGGCTGCCTGACTCATGCTGCCGAATCGGATTTTGGGACCGCTGGGAGCTTAGTCCAAGCGCTATCGACTAACAAACGTCGAGGAAGCTTTGAGAGCGCACCTTAAACGTCACGTGCGGGTGCACGCGACAGTCAGTTTGCGCATGAACCATGATCCGATCCGCGCGCGTAGACCAGTTTCTGACGATCGGTTCAATGCCCTTGAGGGTTGAACTCGAGCGCCTTGTGGCTCGTCGAATCGAGCAAATCGCGCGTGGTGGCATGAAGCGCATCCCACTCTGCCTTAGTGTGGCAGATCGTGTGCGCACCGAGACGAGACCCTGTCGGAGGGGGCTCCTGCACGCAGACGATCACTGCCTTGTCGTCCGGCTTCACGGCAGACGGCGTTGCAGAGCCGGCGGCTAAAGCGGAAGAACTTGTCAGGAGGAACGCGACTGTCAAACAAACGAATGCTTGTGTCTGGCTCACGCTGAACTTCCGCTCTACGTTCATCGAGCCCTGACGCTAAAGACAGAAAAGACGGGCTTCAATAGCGATCGTCGAGCGCAGATCCAGAGCGCGAATGGCTTGGACAAAGTAATTATCTGTATACGACGTATATCGTGAATTGTCGCTAGAGATCAGCACAAACGCCCGGCCCGTCAGGCGGACTGTGCCTGCAGGTTCTCACGCACGCCGGAGCCCATGAACGTAACGGCGATGCCACAGTCGGTATGCCGAACGACCAATGCGGCCGTCTTTCCGAACGAGATCGTCTCCCCGACTGGCGGACGCTCCTGGGTACGGAGGGACGCACCACTCAACGCAATGTCGACGATCTCGCAGCGCATGGTCTCACCCGACGCGAGACTAAAATAATGCAAAGCCAGTCCGCCGTTCTGACGTGCCCGTTCGCGAAGCGACGTAGAGGTCACCGCGCCGAGCTCGACATAGCTCGCGATCAGTTCCGCGATGCGCGCGCGCTTGACGTCCGAGCACTTGAATTTGATGCCGACACGCAGGCGGTCGTGACGCGCAATGGACCCCTCGAAGCGGCCAAGGCCGTCGACGTACAGGATGACTTGCGCACCGACTGCGCCGGAACAGGACGTTTTCAAACCGGCGCCATCGGGAGAAAGATCGCAAACGAGGCACTCTTCTTCGTACTGCCGCGAAGGGAAGAATATCCTTCCTTTCACGCCAACCTGCGCGCGGCTGCGTGCGCGTTTGTCTTTTTTCGGATCGTGCGAAACGTTCCGGCGTCGCTCTGATAGCGGCATGTTCGCGGTACAACCAAGACCCCGCGCCAATAGACTACACATCTGTAAACAAGGTCTTATCGCGCCTATACCCAGGATGGTGAGCCCGCCTGCGTTTCGCGTAAACGGCTACGTCTGTCCCACGCTTAGGTCTCAAAATTGTCCCACGCAACGCTGTCATTTTTTACGCAGCATTAGCCACGTGCACCTACCGTTGACGTCACATCAAATCGGATTTGCCGTGCGCGCATCGACGACAACCGATGACTTTTCCAAGTCAGAACGAATATGGGCGACGATTGAGCGGCTCGGTGTGTGCCGCCAGAACATCGCTAAACTCTCCGAAGCAGTCCAGGAATTGAATGCCGCGCGCGATGAGCTTGCGTTGGCTTACTCATCGATAAGGCGGGACCTGGCGGCCACTGTTTTGCAGACGGCGGTGAGTCTCAGGGAAATCCCGATCAGGGCGGACAGTTTCGATCGCGATCTATCCGCGTGACAGACACTGACGGTGGCTTGGCCGGGATCGACGGTTAAGAGTGCATGTGATCTATCGAAGTGGTGCGTGCCAACTCACGCCGCGGGCGGAAGCAGAACCTTCGTCGTGCCCTTGCCTTCGGACTGGATGAAAGTCACAGAGTCCTCGACCTTCATCGACCTGGTCACAAGCGGCCACGCAGCTCGCGTGCGCGCGCAGTCGTACATGGAGACAATTATGCGTCCCTTCGGCGACAAGAACTTCGCATACTGCGCGATGCAGGCTTCTGGATCGGAAATGTAGTTCATACATTGGTTGAAGATCACGACGTCGTACTTTTCGGTCGACAAAAATTCGTTTGCGTCGCTCACGCGAAATCGCGTTCGTGCATCCGCTAACCCTTCGGCCTGCGCGATCGCTTCCGCGGAGATGTCCAAGCCGAGATAAGACTTGTACGGCAGAAGTTTCAGTTTGCTGGCGAGCAGGCCTGCTCCGCAGCCCACGTCCAAAATGGAGTCCGGAGACAGAAACAGGCAGTACCCTAAAATCGATGCCTGCCCAGCCAAGCTATTGATCCGCTCGAGATACTTCCAGGCGCCCTCGCGGTATTCGCTGTCCCAGGCGGAAACAGAAACGTGCTGCGGCCGGTACCCGATGAACGTGAAGATCGCGGCCTTTGCCGCTTCTTTGACGGTCTGCATGCTCCCTCACAAACTCGGCAAATCGCCATTCTGCGCAACAGGTCCGGGTTAAACCGGCCCGAATTCCGTTTCAGCTGCCGATAATGCCCGCGGGTACGTCAACGACGGTGATTCAGGAAACATGCCATGGGAAACATCAAGAGCGCTGGGACGATTGTTCCGATCTGGGACGCTGGGAGCGTGCGAACTGGCTCACCGCCTGCCTGGTGGATGGGGTGGGATTCGAACCCACGAGACCCTTGCAGGTCCGCCGGTTTTCAAGACCGGTGCTTTCAACCGCTCAGCCACCCATCCACTTAGTCAGATCAGATACTTAGCTTCGTCCCCCGATGCAACACATACCCCCTTGCCACTTAATTGCCACTTATCGCGTCTCGTTTCGTTTTTCGAACGTTCTTTCGTTCTCATCGGCGAGCTGTCCGATGATGCCTCCAAATGCCGAGTCGAACACCCTGCCCGCGTCGCCGTCCGCCAGCTTGAACCGGTGCGCGTACACCCCAAGCGTGATGGCCGGGTCCGCGTGACCAAGCCGGCTGAGCGTCACGACGTCCATCCCGGCGGCGATCATTTGGCTCGCGTGCGTGTGACGCA
>DATJZB010000018.1:0-2243 GCA_035499335.1 Rhizomicrobium sp.
TTCGCCGCGAGTTTGCGCGTAACGAGGTCGATCGACTGGATGCCGTTGGTGCCCTCATAGATCGAGGTGATGCGGGCATCGCGATAATGCTGGGCGGCGCCGGTCTCCTCGATAAAGCCCATGCCGCCATGCACCTGCACACCGAGATAGGCGACCTCATTGCCGATGTCGGTGGAGAAGGCCTTTGCGATCGGCGTGAGCAACGCGCCGCGCGCGGCGGCGTCAGCGCGCACCTTCGCGTCCTTGGCGCGGAATGAGACATCGAGTGCGACCGCCGTGGCGTAGCAGATCGATCGTGCTGCCGCCGTCATCGCGCGCATCTGCAGCAGCATGCGCTTGACGTCGGGATGAACGATGATGGGATCGGAGCCGTTGCCGCCCGTGCCCACCGCGCGGCCCTGGCGACGCTCCTGGGCATAGGCAAGCGCCTGCTGGTAGGCGCGGTCGGCGATCCCGACACCCTCGAGGCCAACGCCGAGCCGCGCCTGGTTCATCATCGTGAACATGCAGCGCATTCCCTGGTTTTCCTCGCCGATCAGGTAGCCGATCGCGCCGCCCTGATCGCCCATGGTCATGGTGCAGGTGGGGGAGGCGTGCATGCCGAGCTTGTGCTCGACGCCGGAGGCGAAGATGTCGTTGCGCGCACCGAGCGAGCCATCGGCATTGATCAGAAATTTCGGCACCAGGAAGAGCGAGATTCCTTTGGTACCGGCAGGCGCATCAGGCAGGCGCGCGAGCACGAAATGCACGATGTTGTCAGTCATGTCGTGCTCGCCGTAGGTGATGAAGATCTTTGTGCCCTTGAGCCGATAGGTGCCGTCGCCCGCGCGCTCGGCGCGGGTGCGGAGCGCACCGACATCGGAGCCGGCCTGCGGCTCGGTCAACTGCATGGTCCCGGTCCATTCGCCCGACACCAGCTTGCCGAGATAGGTGTTCTTCAACTCGTCGCTGCCGTGGGCATCGAGCGCCTCGATCGCCGACAGCGTCAATAGCGGGCAGAGGCCAAAGGCGATGTTCGACGCGCTCCAGATCTCGGTGCAGGCGGCGTTGATCGCAAGCGGCAGACCCTGGCCGCCGAAAGCCTCCGGCCCGGAAACCGCGTTCCAGCCGCCATCGGTCCAGCGCTTGTAGGCATCGGGCCAGCCGGGCGCGGTGGTGACCTTGCCGGCGTCGAGCTTGATGCCGTGCTCGTCGCCCGTGCGATTGAGCGGCGCCAGCACGTCGGAGGCGAATTTGCCGGCCTCCTCCAGCACGGCGACTGTGATCTCGGCATCGAAATCGCCGTAATGGCCGGCTTGGACGGCGGCCGAGAGGCCGGCGCCGTGATTGAGCGCAAGCAGCATGTCGTTGATCGGCGCGCGGTAGGTCATGGTTTCATCTCGGTCAAGGGAGGGTGGGGACTGGCCGTCGTCTTCCCACGAAACCGGTGCTCCCTCAACTGCGCCGTGGGCCAACGCGAGTGACGGCGGAGCCAAAGCCGGGCGATTTCGCCGAGATCCGCCCCTGCGGCGGGCCGACCGGACGGCTTTGACGGGCCCGAGGGCGTCCGAACGCGCCGGCGTCGGGTTGCCGATTTTACCCGCGCACCTGTTGAAATGCCTGCCCTCTCTCTATAGACGGGCGGAGGCGGCGGGAATCTGCGGTAAACTGTCCTTCCGCTGTTCCAAATACGGCCAGTTGGGGCGTAGCCAAGCGGTAAGGCAGCGGATTTTGATTCCGCCATTCGGAGGTTCGATCCCTCCCGCCCCAGCCAGAGGTATTATCAAACCTCCTCAATCCTCCTCCCATCTCCTTCCCTCGCATCGCGGGTTTGATGGCAACGCTCTGTTACTTCACAACTTTTCTCATCAAGCCATGTCTTGCGTCCGCATCTCTGATCACCCGCCGCGGGTCGCCTTGAATCAAAAACGGAATCAAAATAGATAATCGTTCGGGGGACGAATGGGCATCGCGCCCAATCGAACATGTGGAAGTTCCGAAATATGTCCAAGTTTTTCTACGCCAAGAATCTTCACTCCCTGCCGGACGGCGGGCCGGATGAGAACGGCAAGCGCAAGCAGAAGCTCTACACCGACGAACACCATCGGAGCTTCAAACTGCTGGTGACCGGCAACTCGCGTCTGTTCTATTCGCAGTGGGAGAAGCCCAAGCACATGCTGAAGGAGAGCCAGAAGCGCCAGCCCAAGCTCACGCCACTCGGCGGCGTCGAGGATTTCTCTTACAGCGCCGCGCTCGCCGCGCAT
>DATJZB010000019.1:0-2942 GCA_035499335.1 Rhizomicrobium sp.
GCACGCTCGCCGCCTATGCGGCCACCAAGGGGGCGGTCGATACTCTGGTGAAGCACTTCGCCTCAGCCCTTGGTGCCAAGGGCATTCGTGTCAATGCTGTGGCGCCGGGCATCGTCCCGACCGAGATGTCGAATTTCGCCAAGACGGACGCGGGCCGTGATTTCACGCTGGGCATGCAGGCGCTGAAGCGCATGGCCGAACCAGACGATATCGGCAGTGCCATTGCCTTCCTCGCTTCGGATCAGGCGCGCTGGGTCACCGGCGACACGCTGCATGTCGATGGGGGCTCAAAGCTCTAAGCAATGGACGCGGTCGGCCGACGAACTGAGTTTGGCAAGGTCCCCTTAGCGCCAGAGCGGACCTATCGCGCCGGACCTCAGTCGGTAGCGTCGGCTCACCAGGCGACGGTGCGCTCGGTCCAGGGGTGCGGGTGCCACGATAGAAGTCGGCCGGGCCGGCAACCGATTCAGGGCGTGGCTTCGAGAATGATGTTGAAGGGTGTCTCCGTCGCCCGACGCATGGTCGAAAATCCACCCTGATCGACGATGATTTCCCGCAGCCGCCGTTCTCCTGCTTGCGCACCGAGCGCGGGCCCATTGCGGGCCAGGGAGACCGGCACGCATACAAGCGATGATGCGCCGTAGTACAGCCGGCCGACGGGGTTCAGATTGTCCGCGACCTCGTCACCGGCATAGGGTTCGACAACCATGCAGCTTCCAGTGCGCTTGAGAGCGTTCCTTGCATGTCGCGCCGCGCCGGCCGGGTCAGCCATGTCATGCAGGCAATCGAAGAACGCGATCAGGTCAAACCCGGTTGCCTTGTAACTGGTCGCATCCGCAACCTCGAACGTCGCGTTCCGGACGCCAGCGTCCTTCGCGCGCTGCGTCGCAGTCACGACGGACGGTTCGTGGTAGTCGATGCCGATGAACTGCGACTTGGGATAGGCCTTGGCGAGCAAGATCGTGCTGGCGCCGTGTCCGCAACCCACATCCGCAACCTTCGCTCCGTCCTCGAGCTTAGTGCCAACGCCATCGAGAGCCGGAATCCAGGATGTCAGGAGATTTGCATTGTAGCTGGCGCGGAAGAACCGCTCCGTGCCATGGAACAGGCAGGGATGATGCTCGCCCCACTCCATGCCCTTTCCGCTCCGGAAGTTCTCGACCGCGCGATCGCGCACATGGAAGAGGTCCCGCATGAGCAGACTGGCGCCGGGCAGGTCGACCGGGCCGTTGGGGTCGGCCAGACAGAGCGCCTGCTCCTCGCTAAGCGAATATCTCCCGGTCGCACCATCAAACGTGACATAGCCGCCGGCAGCCTGGCAGTTTAGCCACTCGCGCACATATCGCTCGCTGGTATGGGTGGCCTGCGCGAGCTCGACCGAGGTCTGCGGACCCGCTGCCAAGGCCTTGTAGAGTCCCAGCTCGTCGCCGATCGACATGAGAACGGCATTGACCGCGCCGCCGAGATCCACGAGTGCCCTACCCAGGAAATCGTGAAACTTCTTTTCTTCCAGAGCCATGGACGTCTCCTCTTGACCTGATCGACGATCCCTTCAGGGATCAGGCAGAAGTATTCGTCATCGCACGTCGCTGACCAGTTCGTCGCGGGTCGTGCGGCAGTCGCGGAAGCCAAACCATGACAGCCACCGCCGGAGGGTGTGCGTCCGGACGGTTGGACGCGTCAAACAGTCGAACTCCGGCAGGGGTCGGGCCAGCGGTCGAAAGGGAACGTAGACCGTGGAGCATTCATCGAGAAGGTCGAAGCGACGCATGCATGCCTCCTTCGCTTCCGAGGGGCGATGGCCGCGCCGGATGCCGGCCCGACTCGTATCGTCCAGAGGCCAGAACTGATAAGCTCAGCACCGTCTTTGGGGCAGAGCCGGATCGGCCAGCTTGCAGCCGGATCGGCCAGGCGAAGCGGGGGGTGCGATGCCGAATAGCAGGAAGCGGCGCCCGAAAATCGTCATCCTGGCAATGCCCGGAACTCCCGCCTTCGTTCTTTACGGACTTTACGAAGTCCTTTCCGGCGCCGGCTCCCTGTTCGTTCCCACCGCGTCCAACGTGCCACGACCGGCGCACCCCTTGCTCGACGTACGCATCGCCGTCGGCAGCGCGACCGCGCATTACGAAATCGACGGTAGCCCGATAAAGACGCTTTCACTCGCGCAAGCCACCTCAGCCGACGTCATCATCGTCCCGGATGTTCTGGAACCGCCCCATGGCTCGGCTTGCCGCGCCTATCCGAAGGAGATCGCGCTCATCCGGCGAGCTCATGCACGCGGCGCCACGATCGCATCGGTCTGCAACGGCGCGCTCGTACTGGCCGAGGCCGGACTTCTGGACGGCGCCGACGCGACAACCCACTGGGCGCTCCGCGACCATTTCCGCAAATATTATCCCAAAGTGAAACTGCGCCCGGAGCGCAGGTTGGTCCGCGCGAGCGGCGACCGGCGCGTCGTCACGGCCGGCGGGATCGCCATGTGGCAGGATCTTGCCCTCTATCTCATCGCCGTCTATTGCGGAACCGAGGAAGCGGTGCGCGTCGCGAAATATTTCATCATCTCGGCGCATGTCGATGGGCAACTGCCTTACGCATCGATGCCGCGCGAACAGACGAGCGATTCCGTCATCGCGAAAATCCAGTCGTGGATCGCCGACAACTACAAGAGCGATCACGCGGTTGCCACGATGGCTCAGAGATCGGGGCTTCCCGTTCGCACGTTCGCGCGCCGGTTCCGGAAGGCGACGGGGTATGCGCCGCTGGACTATGTGCAGGCGGTGCGCGTGGAGGAGGCAAAGCAGCTTCTGGAGACGACGAAACTGCAAATCGACGCTATCGGGGAAACGGTCGGTTACACCGACCCGACGGCCTTCCGCAGGCTGTTCAAGCGGCTTTCCGGCCTGACGCCCAGCGCCTATCGCAGCAAGTTCGATGTACGCCTG
>DATJZB010000020.1:0-44016 GCA_035499335.1 Rhizomicrobium sp.
CCACTTCCGCCTGCAGCGCATGGCTGTCGAAACCTTTCCATCGCGACGGTGTGGTCGAATAGACCCCAACGGAATATTTCGACAAGAAACCGCCATTCGCCGCCACGAGGCCGAAGGTACCCGGGTCGGCGCGCAGCGCGCGCACCATACTGGCGATTGCGTGCATCGAGTAGTTGTTGCCGGCACCCCCAAAATAGGGAAGCCCGCCCGTCACGGTGAGCGGGCGTGGATCATCGGCGGCAATCCCGAGTCCATCGCGCACGTTGAACACGGCAATCGGAAAGCAGCTGTAGAAATCGAATAAAGAAATGTCCGATAGGTCGCGGCCTGCCACGCTTAGCGCTTGTCTGGCTGCCATCACCGAAGCGGGACTTGCAGACAGGTCCACCCGCTCGATGGGCATGCGCTCCTTCGCGTCCGCACCGCCGTGGAGATACACCAAACGGTCTTCGGGAATCCCGAGCTCGCGCGCGCGCGATGCGGAGGTCATCAACACCGCCGCGCCCTGGTTGGCCTGGTCGCGCGCCACCATGCGCCGAGGATAGGGGTCGCTGGTCAGGCGATTCGCTGCCGTGACCGTCGCGAGCTCTTCGGCGGTGTAGACCGCCTGCGACATGGCGTGCGGATTTCGCGCTGCGACTTTTGTGAACGGCGCGAAAAGCCGCCCCATGTCGAGCGCATAGCCTGCACGCGAACGCTTAAGGCGCGCGCGCCGCGCATTTTCGAACATGGCATAGACGCTGATCGGCGTTCTGGCGCCGTGCCGCGGAAGCTCGGCCGTCATCAGCGGGTCTCCGAACCCTCTGTCCTCGAGTTGCCCGCCGACAGACTCGGACCAGTCGCGCTTTTCACCCTTGCCGGCGAGATGACGCACGGTAGAGATCGATTCCGAACCGCAGATCAGCGCCATCGAAATTTCGCCGCGCCCGATCGCCTGCGAGAACTCATTGACCAGATGCTGCGGCCCCTGGCCGCCGACCGGCTCGAGAATGGCTCGTTCGGGATTTGCCCCGATCCGCTTCGCCACGGCACGCGGGAAATTGTCTGCCTTGCCAAAGGGCGCCACGGCGTTTGGCGCTGAGACTTCGAACTGCCGGATCGCGGCGATAACGTCGATCGCAGGCGCCAGACGATTGGCGGACAATGCGTCATCGCACGCAGCGCGCGCCGCGCGACCCGCCAGGTCGGCAGGCGACAGGGCGGCATAGTCCGGCGCGTCGATTCGTTCGGACGCTTCACCCACCCCGACAATAACGGGCGTCATGTCTGGCAATTCACTCTCCCGGAAACGATTGCGCGACCTTGCCAACGCCAAGAGTGCGAGTCGAGGCCATCCGCAGCGTCACTTTTGGCGCACGTCCCCGATCTGGCGACCGCCCAAATCGATCCACCTTTCGAAGACCTATGCCACCCGAAGACGTAAGGGAACCTATTGCGTTCACTCGAGGGCTGGAGCGCGGTTGTCCGTGGCTGGGCGAAAGTTGACCCAGATCAAGCGTCCTCGATGCGTTGATGCTCTATTTCCGGCTTGGCGGCGGGAAAGTCTGTTCCTGCCCGTGGAACAGCGACACCAGGCAGATGACAGTTCGCGTAATTCCGCCCGAGACATTCGAAGCGTTCGCCGCGCAGGTCCGCCAGTTTCTGGATGAAAATCTCACCGCCGAACTTCGCGAGGCGGGCCGACATACCACCGGCGTTCACTCCGAGATCGAGGCGTGCCGCACCTGGCACCGCAGACTTTACCGCCGCGGATGGATAGCGCCCGCCTGGCCGGTCGAGCATGGCGGCACGGGCTGGAGCCACGAGTTTCGTTTCTTCTTCGAACAGGAATGTGCGCGTAATGACGCCCCGATCCTCTTTTCCACGGGGATCCGCAGTATCGGACCGCTGCTGATAGCGCTCGGTACGCAGGCGCAGAAAGAAAAGTACATCCCGCCGATCCTTTCTGGCGACGATCTGTGGTGCCAGGGCTTTTCGGAAGCCAATGCCGGATCCGACCTGGCGGCGCTGTCGATGCGTGCCGTGCCTGACCGCGATGAGTATGTCGTCACGGGACGAAAAATCTGGACGACCGGTGCGCATCTCGCCAATCGAATGTTCGCGCTCGTGCGTACCGACGCGTCGGGAAAACCGCAGGAAGGCATCACGTTTCTGCTTATCGACATGGACACTCCGGGTATCTCGATTCGTCCGCTCATCACGATCGACGGGCAGCACGAGTTCAACGAGGTTCTGTTCGACCAAGTCAGGGTCCCCGCCGGGAACAGAGTAGGAGCGGAAAACGCCGGCTGGACAGTCGCCAAGCACCTGATGCGCTTTGCGCGCACCAACAACACGAATTCTTCCTTGTTGCGTCGCGCATGGCGCGGCGTGCAACGCGAAATCGGCCAGGTCGGAACGCTTGGACGAAGTCTCGAAATGCGCCGTGCCGAAATCGAAGTCGAGTTGACGGCATTCGAAAGTCTGGAGATGAAACTTCTCTCCAGCGGCCGTCTCAGCGGTGACGACGAAGCAGGCTCGTCGACGATGAAACTCGCGGCGACCGAGCTGCACCAGCGGATCACGGAGCTTCTTCTGGAGATCGCCGGCCCGTACGCGGCATGCGCGCCAGGCATGCTCGACGACAGAGACGGTCGCATCGCCGGCGGAAGTTTTGCGGCCCAGAAATATTTCGGGACGCGCGCGGCGAGCATTTATTCGGGAACGAATGAAGTCCACCGAAACGTGATCGGAAAACATTTGTTCAGTCTCGGCGGGACCTAGCCCATCGGCCGATGGAGGAATTCGATGACTCACATTGATGGCGGCGAATTGTTGGCCAGAACGCTTACGGCAGCCGGCGTTCGGGATGTCTTCGCCCTGCATGGTGGCCATCTCGAGTCCTTCTTTCAGGGTTGCCTCAACAACGACATTCATCTCCTCGACACGCGTCACGAGGCCGCTGCCGGCCACGCGGCGGATGCCTATGCGCGGAGCACCGGTAAGCTGGGAGTCTGCGCGGTTACCGCGGGTCCGGGCTTCACGAATGTGATGACCGCAATCGTCAACGCGCAGCTCGATGCGTCTCCCGTGCTCGTGATCGTCGGCGCGCCGCCGCTGCGCGAAGTCGAGACCAATCCGCTTCAGGGCGGTTTCGATCAGATCGCTGTCGCGACTCCGGCGACCAAATGGGCACACCGCGTGACGAATACCGAGCGTATCCCCGTTCTGGTGGCGCAGGCTGTTCGCGTCGCGCTGACCGGCCGACCGGGGGTTGTGCTGCTGGAGTTCCCGGTTGACGTCCTGCACATGGCGGTCGATGAGCGCGATGTCTGGCCGGCCGCTGGATTACCCCGCGACATCCCCAAGCCGGCGCCTTCACGAAGCGAGGCGTCGCGCGTCGTCCGGTTTCTCTCGGAAGCGCAGCGACCCGCAATCATGATCGGCGGCGGCGCAAGGTCCCCCGGCTGCAGCGCAGCGCTGGCGAAATTTCTCGAGCGTACGGGGATTCCCGTCATGTCGAACACGCGCGCGCGCGGCGTTCTCGCTCCCGAGCATCCGCTCAATGCCGGATCGTTCGGGACGCTGGGAGTTGCGAAAGCGGTTCGCCAGATGGCGGCCGACCGCGTCCTCATCGTCGGTGCCAGGCTCGGCCTGCTGACCGGCGGGCGCAGTCCGGGCATGCTGAACACCGACGTTCGAATCGCGCAAGTCGACATCGAACCGGAAGAGATCGGACGCGTGCGCGATGTCGAAATCTCGATTACCGCCGACGCGACGTCGGCATTCGAAGCTCTCACGGAAGCGGCATCCGGTATGTCTTGGCCCGACTTTCGCGAATGGTCCGCGACAGTCGTGGGCTTGAGGCAGTTCGACAGCGTGATGTTCGGCGGTGCCGATAGCGCGAAGAAGCCGGTCCATCCCTACCTTGCCGCAAAAGCGGTCGTCGAGACGGTCCAGGCAAAGGTTCGCGATCCGATTTTCGTGCTGGACGGCGGAGAAGCTGGCAGCTGGGCCGAATACCACATCCGGCCGTCACGTCCTCGCTCGCTCCTCGGTCACGGGTATCTTGGCTGTCTCGGGATAGGACCAGGCATGTCCATCGGCGCGCAACGCGCCTTTCCCGAGCGTCGCGTCATTCAGGTCACGGGCGACGGCTCGATCGGTTTCCACATCCAGGAATTCGATACGATGGTGCGCCATGGGCTTCCGATCGTCACGGTGATCCTGAACAATTTGGTCTGGGGGATGTCGATCCACGGACAGGATATCATGTATGGCCGGAACAGGCGCGCCATCACCGAGCTTCGCGACACCGGCTATGACGATGTGGCAAAGGCGTTCGGTTGCTATGCGGAGCGCGTGGAATCTCTTGCCGATATCGGTCCAGCCATGGAGCGAGCGCTGAGCGCCGGCAGACCGGCCTGCTTGAACGTCATGGTTGACGCCGAAATCATTCTTCCCGCGACATTGGCGCTTCTGGGCAGCGCAGGAGACACGGGCGGGAAGGAAATCGTCATTCCGTACTACGAAAACATCCCGGCCAGAACCTGACGCCGACGTCGCAAATCCGCCCAAAGCTTGAGCTTTTTGTGGAACGTTTCAGGCATCGCGCGGATTGATCAGCGTCAATGTGCGACTGGCGTGGAGCACTAGGTTCGCGCAATCTGAAGTGTCCGAATTTCACAAGGAACCATGAGATGTCTGAAAAGAATGTGACGTCCGTTTCGGCCGACACGGACCGCGGTCCGGCCGAGTTGTCGCGTCGAAGCTTGCTGCAGGGTGCGACGCTTGCCGCGGGCGGAGCGGCGATCCTGGCCGTCGGATTGACCGCGCAGTCGGCCGAAGCCGGAAACATGACGCAGAAGGCCGCCGGCTATCAGACGACTCCAAAAGACGGAAAGCAGTGCAGCACATGCTCGCTGTTCCAGGCGCCGTCGTCGTGCAAGCTGGTCGCCGGTGACATCGCCCCGACCGGATGGTGCCGGTTTTACGTCAAGAAAGCTTAAGGCGAACCGGAGCGATTTTGCGGCGCGCGGATCAATCACGGCGCGCCGCATATTGCCGACGTATGCGCCTGTCCCACGCGGGCCGCGTGCGGCAGTGCGGTCAGCGTAACTGCGCCCCATCGAGTTCTGCGTCCCGGATCAGAAGCAGAATCTTTGCGACGAGGCTGCGCAGCGCCATTTGGCGCGTTTCGTCGCTCCAAATCTCCCGGTTGAGCGACAACCCCTCGATCGCGGCAACACAAAAGTCCATCGCGAGCCGGTATGCCTGCTCCTTGCCCGCCCACTCCGGAAACATACGCACGACTTCTTCGCGCTGAATCTTGTCGTATTGCTGCGCCTTAGGCAGGAATACCGCGCGCAGTTCGGCATCGGTCCGTGCTGCGATCGACAGTTCGACATAGGCTGCGAACTCGTCCGACAGCACGCTTTCCCAGTAGCGCTCGACGCCCGCGACATCGCGCATGCGCTGGTCATCGGACAGGGATCCGACGCCCTGCGCGAAGGTCTTCATGCGCTTGTAGAAGGTGTAGTCGATGGCCGCGACGATAAGCTCCTGACGGGTAGCGTAATGGTGCAACATCGCGCCGCGTGAAATCTCCGCCGCCTTGGCGATCGATTGGGTTGTCGTTCGCGAATATCCGTATTTGGCCAGGCACTCGATCGTCGCATCGAGGATCGCCCGGCGGGTCTGTGCGCTCTTGCGCTGCTGCCAGCCGTCGCCATCGGCGGCCAGCCACCGCGGCTCCAATTCTGCGAGCGCTTTGGCGCTTCCTTCCAGTTTCACGGATCCCCCCGGATCTGATGTAACAATCGGCCGCGTCGGACGGGCCTGAGTGCTTTAGACTAGGGGACAGGGGGGTGACGGTCACGGTGCTTAAACGCCTCACACCGCTCTGAATGGGGGGCACGAGTTGCCGAAATGATGAAGCGTTTCACCGCCTGCGCCGTTGCGCTTTTCATCTCCCAGCTTCACGCCGCAACGAGCGCGAGCAGCGATCGCCACCAAGAGGAATCGCGTATCGCCAAATTGCGCGCTGAGTTGCGCGGGCCCGAAAGCGCAACCCTAATTTTGTCTCGACACTGCGCGAGCCTGGGGATCGTCCCGCCGGCGATCCGCGCCATGCGCCAAATCGGGCCGCCGAGACCAGCGAGCGCCGCGCTCCACGCGCTCCTGCGCTTGAACACCGGCGAAAGCGTAGAATATCGGCGCGTGCGGCTGATGTGCGGGACGCGCGTCCTGTCCGACGCCGAAAATTGGTACGTACCCGCGCGTCTGACCGCCGCGATGAATCGGGCTCTGGATCAGACTGACACTCCGTTCGGAACGGTCGTGCGACCGCTCGGCTTTCATCGCGAGATTCTGGACGTCGAAACTCTGTCCGACGCCCGGTACGTCCTTCGTGTGCACGCGGTGCTCGTCTCGGGATCAGGGCGGCCGTTCAGTGCGGTGGTCGAGTCCTACCGACGCACGCTCGTGGACGACCACTCCTCTGGCGTGAGGCGCGGTCACATAACTAATTGAAAACAAAGGATTTATCCAGACGCAGCGAAATCGGGCGATCCGATCGGTTTGGCTGGGGGACTAGGATTCGAACCTAGACAGGCAGAGTCAGAGTCTGCAGTCCTACCATTAGACGATCCCCCAACGGTCCGGATGGCGCTCGTTTAGCGAACGCGCCCCGGGCTGGCAAGGCTGAGGCGCGCCGGCTGGCGGCGGGAACATGCTAGCTTCGGCCGGTTAGACCGACGCCGCAACGGGGTGGACGTGCTCGAGGGAGCCGCAGCAGGGGAACCGAAGCGTTCGCGCAGCAGCGGTCGGCGCATGCGTGTCGCCGCGCTCGATCTCGGCACCAATAATTGCCGCCTTTTGATCGCGACGTCCGCGCGCGGCGGCAAGTTGCGCATCGTCGACTCCTTTTCGCGCATCGTGCGCCTCGGCGAAGGGGTTGCGCATACGGGTGAACTTTCGGCCCCAGCGATCGAACGAACTGTTGCGGCGCTCAAGATCTGTTCCGAACACATCCGGGCGAAGGGCGTCCAGCGCGTGCGCGCGATTGCGACCGAGGCCTGTCGGCGCGCGAGCAATGCGAGCGTTCTGATCCAGCGTGCGCGCGCAGAGGCGGGCATCGACCTCGTGATCGTCAGCGCGGAAGAAGAAGCGCGCCTCGCCGCCATCGGCTGCGCTCCGCTCATTGACGGGCGCGCGAGCGGTGGCCTGATCTTCGACATCGGCGGCGGTTCGACGGAAGTGATCTGGATGCGCCGGAACGGGCAGGACGATCCAAAGGTCGTAGCGTCGGTTTCCGAGTCGGTCGGCGTCGTCACGCTGGCCGACATGTGGAACGGTCGCGACGGCGATGGCTACGAGGCGATGCGGCACGAGATGGTCGAGCGCTTTCGTCCGCTTCGCGCCCGGATGGATCGGATTGAGCTGTTTAACCCGCATAGCCATCACCTTCTCGGAACATCCGGCACTGTCACGACCCTGGCCGGCATTGCCTTGGGACTTCAGCGCTACAGCCGCGCGCAGGTCGACGCGAGCTGGCATCGTTGCGCCGACATCGTCGCTGTTATAGAGCGCCTTGTGAAACTCGATTTGAACGGGCGTGCCGCCGTGGGCTGTGTTGGACCTGATCGTGCCGATCTCATTCTGCCGGGTTGCGCCATCTTCGAGGCCATCGCGCGCCTCTGGCCCTGTACGCAGCTTCGCGTCGCGGATCGGGGATTGCGTGAGGGAATCCTGCGCGAACTGATCGCCGAGACAGGCGCATGACCGGGCGACCTTCGGGCCGCGGTGCCATCCGCATCAAGGTCAAGAAAACAAAGTCCCGAACCGCATCGTCGACGCGATGGCTCGAGCGCCAGCTTAACGACCCCTACGTCCGAGCTGCCAGGGAAAAAGGCTATCGCAGCCGCGCCGCCTTCAAGCTCATCGATCTCGACGACAAGTTCGGGTTTCTGAAGCCGGGTTTTCGGGTGCTCGACCTGGGAGCGGCGCCGGGCGGCTGGAGCCAGATCGCCCTACAACGCGTTGGTCCCAAGGGCAGGGTGGTCGCCGCCGACATTCTGGAAATGGAGCCGATCGACGGCGTAACGGTCCTGCGCCTGGACCTGCTCGACCATGAGACGCCCACGTTGCTGAAAGAAGCGCTCGGTGGCCCCGCAGACGTGGTGCTGACCGACATGGCCGCGCCCACGACCGGGCATCGCGCGACCGATCATCTGCGCACCAGTTCCCTTCTGGAAGCCGCACTCGATGTCGCTGAAGACACGCTGAGGTCCGGCGGGGTGTTCGTCGGCAAGGTCTTCCAGGGCGGAGCCACCGGCCACCTGCTCCAGCGCCTGAAGAAATCGTTCAAGATGGTCAAGCACGTAAAGCCGCCCGCTAGCCGCGCGGAGTCGGTCGAACTCTACCTCGTGGCCATTGGATTTCGCGGCACCCCACCTATCTAAGAGGCGGGGGCGTGAATGTCCGCACTGGTTTTGCTCGCTTGCATCGTGACGATCGTGGTCGTCGGGCTTCCACTGGCGATCTGGTCTACGGCGAATATCCGCCGCTCCAAGAAGACCGCAGCCGGGTTTGCGATCGCGTCCGCATTGTTCCTATCCTTCGGACTATTCAATCGCGAAGCGGAAAAGATCGCCGAGGTTGGAGAGGATCAAGGGCGGGACGCGCGCAAACGGAATTCCCAGTCGGGCGATCCGCCCGAGCCCTAGAATCACAAAAGCCCCGTCGTTGCCGACGGGGCTTTCGCTTAACGCAATGTGCGCGCCTTCAGGGCGCAGCAGACAAGCTGATCGCGCCGACGCCGGCAGCGACGTTCAATCCCTTGTTCCCTTCAACGCTGAGGGGCTGCAAGGCGATGGACTTGTCGAGACCGCCGATCAGAACGTTTGCACCGAGGCCGACGCCAACCGTCGCACTCGCCGTGGCACCGGCATAGTCACCCGCAAGGGCGCCCGCGCGGACGTCAGACGCAGGAGCAAACACGCCCCAGACCAGCACGCCGCCTTCAGTGTATCCGATGTCGACTCCAAACTTGGAGATCGTGCCGGTGTAGTGTTCGCTGGTATGGCTGTTGGGACGGAACGTGCAATGCAGGTCCTTGGAGGACCCGAACACAAAGCCCCAGCCGCTGGCGACGTTGCAGGTCAGCGTACCGACCTTCACGCCGTGCGGCGCCGCGTCGGCAGTGCCGGCCAAAGCCAAGGCGCCGGCTGCCAGAACGGCCGCACCCATCATCAAGCGAATTCTCTTCTGCATGTGGAAATTCTCCTATTTCGTGCGATCAATAGCCCGTTGTCGGGCGTAGGGCATAGCATGCCCGCCGTCCCTTGGTAGCCATATATTACCGCGCATTGGGCCGATTTGTGACCCCGTAAGGGCAGAATTTCCTGTTTTTTGGCGGCTTGCGGAATCAGTGGGTGGCTGCTAAAGGCTCGGCGCTCCAAACCAGATGGAGCGGCCGCACATGACCATCCGCGAGGCTTTAACCTTCGACGATGTGCTCTTGGTGCCCGCCGCGTCCGAGGTCCTACCCGCCCAGGTCGATACCCGAACCAAGCTCACGAAGACCGTAGAGCTCGGAATTCCCTTGATTTCTGCCGCAATGGACACGGTCACGGAGGCCGGGCTTGCGATCGCCATGGCGCAAGCGGGGGGCATCGGCGTCATCCACAAGAACCTCAGCAACGACGAGCAGGCCGAGCAGGTACGCCGGGTGAAGCGATTCGAAAGCGGCATGGTCGTCAATCCTGTGACAATTGCGCCCGATGCGACGCTGGCCGACGCGCTGGCCCTCATGGAGCGATTCCGGATCTCCGGCATTCCGGTCGTGGAGGGAGCGAACGGCAAAGGCGCCGGAAAGCTCGTCGGTATCCTCACCAACCGCGACGTCCGTTTCGCAAACGAACCGCGCCAGCCCGTTCGCGAGCTGATGACCAAGGACAATCTCGTCACCGTGCGCGAAGGCGTGAAGCCCGACGAAGCCAAGCGGCTTTTGCATCAGCATCGCATCGAAAAGATCCTGGTCGTCGACGATGCCTATCGCTGTGTCGGACTGATCACCGTCAAGGACATCGAAAAGGCGCAGAAATTTCCGAACGCCTGCAAGGATGAGCGCGGCCGGCTTCGCGTCGCCGCCGCTACGGGAGTGGGCGAGGACGGCTATGCGCGGGCCATGTCGCTGATCGAGGCGGAATGCGACGTCATCGTGGTCGATACCGCGCACGGACATTCCAAGGGTGTGCTCGACGCCATTTCACGCATCAAGAAGAAATCGAATTACATTCAGGTCGCTGCGGGCAACGTCGCCACGGCGGATGGCGCGCGGGCGCTGATCGATGCCGGTGCGGACTGCGTCAAGGTCGGCATCGGCCCGGGTTCCATCTGCACGACGCGAATCGTCGCCGGCGTCGGCGTTCCGCAACTGACTGCGATCATGGACGCGGTGTCGGCCGCGCAGAAGGCCGGCGTTCCCGTGATTGCCGACGGCGGCATCAAATATTCCGGTGATCTCGCAAAAGCGATTGCGGCAGGCGCCCATGTCGCGATGGTCGGATCGCTGCTCGCCGGAACGGAAGAAGCGCCCGGCGAAGTGTTTCTCTATCAGGGCCGTTCCTACAAGGGCTATCGCGGCATGGGCTCGCTCGGCGCGATGGCGCGCGGTTCGGCCGATCGCTACTTCCAGGCGGAGGTCACCGACTCCCTCAAGCTCGTACCGGAAGGCGTCGAAGGCCAGGTGCCCTACAAGGGACCGGTCGCGACAGTCGTGCATCAAATCATCGGAGGACTGCGCGCCGCGATGGGCTACACGGGATGCAGATCGATCACGGATTTCCACAAGAAGGCCGAGTTTGTGCGCATTACGGGCTCGGGACTTCGCGAAAGCCACGTCCACGACATCGTCGTCACGCGCGAAGCGCCGAACTATCCAGGTGGACAGTGAGCGCCAGCCTGCGCCGCCGACCGGCATGATCTCGGAACTACTGGTCGTCATTGCGATCGCTTTCGCAGCCACCATGCTCGGCGGCTTTTTCGCCATGCGTTTTCGCGACCGGTTGCACTTGATACTGGGCTTCTCGGCCGGCGCGGTGGTCGCCGTGGCCCTGTTCGATCTCCTTCCCGAAGCGATGGCGCTCGGCAGCGCGTATTCGCCTGCGACCATCGCGTTGTTCATCGCGATCGGATTTCTCGCCTATCTCGTTCTGGACCGTCTGATCCTGATCCATCCCCACGATCACGGCGAGGAGCAGCACGCTGGGCACGGGCACGACCCCGAGGCACGCGGGACCGCCGGCGCTTTGACTCTTTCAGCGCACAGTTTTCTGGACGGTGTCGCCATCGGCGTGGGTTTTCAGGCGTCACCGACGGTCGGACTGGTCATCGCCGCCGCCGTCATCGCGCACGACTTTTCGGACGGCATCAACACGGTCAGTTTCATCGTTCGCAGCGGCGGCGCCTGGAACAAGGCGCGCCCATGGCTTCTCGCAGACGCCGCTGCGCCCGTTCTCGGGGCGCTTTCCACGCTCCTCTTCCGCATACCGCAATCGGCGATCGGACCCGTTCTCGCGGTGTTCGCGGGCAGCTTTCTCTACCTCGGGGCCTCCGATCTCATTCCGGAGAGCCATCACCGCCACCCGCGCGCTGCGACGACAATTATGACGCTGCTCGGCGCGGCCGTGATTTTTCTCGCCGTGCGGATTTCCAGCGCATGACGCCGGCCGCCCGCATCCAGGCCGCGATCGATGTGCTCGACGCACTCGCGCGGACGGATCAACCGCTCGACCGCTTGCTCCGCGACTGGTTCCGCACGCGCCGCTATGCGGGCTCCAAGGACCGCGCCGCCGTCGCCCAACGCGTGTTCGACATCCAACGGCATCGGGCTTCGCTCGCCTGGCGCATGGGGTCGGAACAGCCGCGCGCGCTGGCCATCGGTTCCTTGATCTCCGGCGGTGAGGCCGCCGACGCATACTTTTCCGGCGACGGCTACGGACCCGCGCCGTTGACGAATGCCGAGCGGGAAATCATTGCCCGGGAACCGGGAAGCTCCGCGCCCTTGTCCGCGCGCGGCGAATATCCAGCGTTTCTCGAGCCCGAGCTTAGACGAGCGTTCGGAGACGATCTGCTCGCCGAGATGATCGCTCTCCAGGATCGGGCGCCCGTCGATCTGCGCGTCAACACGCTCAAGCGTGAGCGCGGCGAAGTGCTCGATGCGTTGCGGTCGCTGGGGTTTGCGGCGGAGCCGACGCCTTTCTCGCCCATCGGAATCCGCGTCGCCTCCGGCGCAGGCGCGGCCGAACTCGGACGCGGCGATCTGTTCAAAGCGGGCGCCTTCGAGTTCCAGGACGAAGCTGCCCAAATCGTGTCGCTTCTCTGCCAGGCGCGACCGGGGGAACGCGTTCTCGACCTTGCAGCGGGAGCCGGAGGGAAAGCGCTCGCGCTCGCGGCGATGATGCGGAACACCGGCGAAATCGTCGCCTGTGACATTCGCGAGGGGGCACTGCGCAATCTTGCGGAGCGTGCCGCGCGCGCGGGAGTGACCATCATCCGTACACACGTCACGGAGAAGGAACCGCCCGCGGGCGCGTTCGACCTGGTCCTCGTCGATGCGCCATGTTCGGGAAGCGGTACGTGGCGCCGCCAACCGGAATTGCGCTGGAAACTCTCGCCGGCGATCGTGAGTGAGCGGATGGCTCTCCAGAACACGCTGCTCGATCAGGCAGCCGCGCGACTGGCGAAAGGCGGACGCCTGGTCTATGCGACATGCTCGATCCTGCCATGCGAGAATGAGGACCGCGTGACCGCCTTCCTCGCGCGCCACACCGACTTTTCAATACTTCCGGCCGCTGAAAGCTGGTGCGATTCGCACGCCGTTCCGCCCCGCATGGAAAAGTTCTTCAAGGCCACGCCGCGCGCGACGGGGATGGACGGCTTTTTCGCCGCGATTTTCATCCACAATGATGCGGCCCCGCGGTCGCTGGACAAGGAGAGGGGGTAACCACTAAATCCGATCATGGCGGCACCCGTTCTGGTCATCGATTTCGGATCTCAGGTCACGCAGCTGATCGCGCGACGCGTGCGAGAGGCGGGCGTCTACTGCGAGATCGTTCCCTACGACAAGGCGGAAGCCGCGCTGGCCGCGGGCGCGCCAAAGGCCATCATCCTCTCCGGTGGGCCGGCGAGCGTCGCCGAGTCGCACACACCGCGCGCCCCGCAGCGCGTGTTCGAGATGGACGTCCCCGTCCTGGGAATTTGCTACGGCGAAATGACGATGTGCGAACAACTCGGCGGCCGTGTCGAGACCGGACATCATCGCGAGTTCGGCCGTGCCGACATTCTCATCGCCCGGGATTCGCTTCTGCTCGAGGGCATCGGAAAGACAGGCGACACCGAACCGGTCTGGATGAATCACGGCGACAAGATCACGGCGATTCCGCCAGGCTTCGACGTCGTCGCCACCAGTGAAAACTCGCCCTATGCGGTGATCGCGAACGAGAAGCGGCGCCTCTATGGCATCCAGTTCCACCCGGAAGTCGTTCATACGCCGCGCGGCGCGCAAATGATCGCCAATTTCGTACGCAAAATCGCGCGGATTCCGGCCGATTGGAACATGCATGCGTTTCGCGCGGCCGCCATCGAGAAAATCCGCAAGCAAGTCGGCATGGGCAAGGTGATCTGCGGCCTTTCCGGCGGCGTCGACTCGTCGGTCGCGGCAGTGCTCATCCACGAGGCCATCGGCGATCAGCTCGCATGCATTTTCGTGGACACCGGATTGATGCGCGCGAACGAAGCGGACGAAGTCGTCTCGCTTTTCCGCAACCACTACAATATCCCGCTCATCCACGCAGAAGCCGCCGACCTCTTCCTTGGCCGACTCGACGGCGTCAGCGATCCGGAACAGAAGCGCAAGATCATCGGTGCGGCCTTCATCGAAGTGTTCGACGCTGAGGCCCACAAGGTCGGCGGGGCGGAATTCCTGGCACAGGGAACGCTTTATCCCGACGTCATCGAGAGCGTTTCGGCGACAGGCGGACCGTCCGTCACGATCAAGTCGCATCACAATGTCGGCGGACTTCCCGACTACATGAAGTTGAAGCTCGTCGAGCCGCTGCGCGAATTGTTCAAGGACGAAGTGCGCGCGCTCGGGCGCGAGCTCGGGTTGCCCGCGTCGTTCGTCGGTCGTCATCCCTTCCCCGGGCCTGGCCTGGCCATTCGCGTTCCCGGCGAAATCACCCGGGAAAAGCTCGATATTCTGCGCAAAGCTGACCTCATCTATCTCGACGAGATCCGCAAGGCGGGCCTGTACGACGTCATCTGGCAGGCCTTCGCGGTGCTGCTGCCGGTCAAGACCGTGGGCGTGATGGGCGACGCGCGGACGTACGACCATGTCTGTGCCCTGCGCGCCGTCACCTCGTCGGACGGCATGACCGCGGACTACTATCCCTTCGAGCACAGCTTTCTGGCCCGGGTTTCGACCCGCATCGTCAACGAGGTTCGTGGCATCAATCGAGTTGTCTACGATGTCACGAGCAAGCCGCCCGGCACGATCGAGTGGGAGTAGCCGGGGGGGGCCGCGATGGGCTCCGGCTTGCATTGCAAGCAGACCGCCGCCCCTCAGGTACGCACGGCCCCCGAAAGGGAGCACGAACTTCGGCGCGGCGGTCCGGATCATTTCTGATCGCGATTACGGTGTAAGCGTCTGCTCAACTCGGGTATCCGGGAAAATACGTAGTGCGCTTTTCGGTGATTCCTGCACTGCACCGCCGGAGCGCGCACGAGTCGGCCGGAAGGTCTAAGTGTCGCTCATCGAATTTACTTCGATGACGCCTGATCGGAATTGGTAAATGCGCCAGCGCTTAGCGTCGGGCGGCACGGTGCGCAAAGTCGCCCGTATACGTAGTCAAAACACTTCGTAAAATTCGTACGAATACGTACACTATTTTTATGAGCGACAGAGGACGCGACCGAAAAACGATTTCCGAGCATGTCTCGTGGTGCCGCGCGGAACGCGACAGCAGGGTCTGGGAGCGCGCCAAGTACCTGGCCCGCCATCCCGGCATCGGCGCTGTCTCCGCCGAAGGACAAACGCTCGGCCTCATCACGCACGTCGCGTTCCTCGAGCAGACGATCGAAACGCTGGATCGTGTCATAGCCGCGCATACGGGCCGTATGTCAGCCAACAGAAACGGAGGATCGACGGACTAGCCGCTGCGCCGGCGGCAAAATCCGCAGACGAGAAAAAGGTGCATTTCCGAGCGATTGGGGAACAGTGCCGCTCCCGCAGCTGAATGGGCGCGGCGAACAGGTGGGGTGGGGAAAATGCGAAGGGCACAAGGCAGAAACGCCGCGCTGGCCGGTACCGATATGACCACCGGCGACTTTGCGGAGTACACATTCGCGCAGTTGCAATCGCTGCGCTGGTTAGCATTGCGCAATAACCTGAAGTTGCTCGCGCACCTCCTGGATCTAGCCTCGCAGGAAGCCAAGCACCACGCCGCTGAGGCGTCGCCGATTGTTTACTTGCCGGCGGCCGAACCGTGAGACGCCCGCCATGGCCGAATCGGACGATGGCGCGACGGATCGCGGCCGAGCGCCAGCGCGGCCGCCGCCGTGAGTCTACGGGAAACCGATTCGAACCCGGGTGGCGACTCGGCGCACGCGCCGGCGGCGCAGGTGGAATTTTCCCTTATCTTCGAGGAGGCGGGCATGCCGCGCAGCTTTACCCAAGACGTCGACCACGCGCGAGACCAGCGCGAAAAAGCGCAGCAGATCATCGCCTTGTTTGAGCAGATGAAAAATCGCCGCGGCGAATGCAAAGAGGAATTCCGGGCGGACGTCCAGGCGAATATCGCGCTGCTCAGGCGTATCGTCGCCAACATGGACGATGTCATCGAAGCGTATTGGCTGTGATTTCCGGATGCCGCAGAAGGGACGACGTTGTCGTCCATTCGTCGAACTGATAACTTTTCTCAAAGCAAATCGCCGTAACCTTGACGGCAAAGCACTGTGTGTTTGCTCTGGGAGAGAACCAGTGAGCAATCCGGCTAAAGCTTTTGCGATTTTCTTCGGTGCGAGTCTGGCGGGATCGTTGCCTTCGGTAGCATCCGCCGAGCCGTCGGCATCCGGCGCCGACGGCCGCTGCGTGCTCGGCGCCGGACAGTGCGCCCAGATCAAGTGCGAATGGTTCGGCGACGGCTGCTGGAGCGAGAAGATCTACGAGCTGGTGATCTCCGGCGATCAACGCCTCGCGAACAGGCGCGCGTCCAAGGCCGCGGAGGGCGTCGACCGAAAACCGACGCAGGCCGCGCGCATGCCGCCCGTCGTCTGGGTCAGCTTTCACATCGGCGGCTACTGAGCCCCAAGTCCCGACGGATGCGGACGGGCGCGCCTGCGGCGGAATCGCATTGCGGTGCAAGCAATTTCAACGCGCTAGCGATTCTATGAAGCTGTGAACAGAAAGGGATTATACTTGCTTGCCGCTCCGCAGGCCGCTTGATTCGGCCCCCGCGATTGCGCGGCCACCAGCAGAAGCAAGATGGAACAGGAAGCCTATCGCCACGTCCCCTATGACATCGAAGTCGAGCAGGCGCTGCTCGGCGCGATGCTGGTCGACAATCAGGCGATCGAGCGGATTTCCAGCATCCTCAAGGCCGAAGACTTCTACGATCCTTTGCATCAGCGCATCTACGAGGTGATGGCAGCCTCAGCGGACCGTGGCGGCGTGGTCATGACACCTCTGACCCTGCACGCAGCCATGAAGGCCGATCCCGGCCTCATGGAAGTGGGCGGCCACGCCTATCTGGCGGGCCTGGTGCAGGCCGCGCCGGCGCTGCCCAACGTTCGGGACTATGCCCGCATCCTGCATGACCTTGCGGTGCGCCGTACGCTGATCCGCATCGGCGAGGACATCGTGAACACCGCCTACGAGGCGCCGCACGACAAGCCTCCCAAGGCCCAGATCGAAGAGGCCGAAAAGGCGCTCTACCAGATCAGCGAGAGCTCGAAGTACGGCGCGGGACCGATCGACTTTGCGGAAAGCCTGCGGCGCACCGTCGAACTGGCGGAGAAGGCCCAGGCGCGCGGCGGCCGGATATCCGGTCTGGCGACCGGGTTCACTGATATCGACGGCCTTCTGGGTGGGCTGCAACCGTCGGACTTGATCATCCTCGCGGGGCGTCCGGGGATGGGGAAGAGCTCACTCGCCACGAACATGGCGTTCCACGCGGCGCGCGCCTACGTCCAGGACCTGGAAGCCGGGGCGGAAGTGCCGCGCGGCGCGCCCGTGCTTCTCTTCTCGCTCGAAATGGCGGCGCAGCAGCTGGCCGCCAGAATTCTCTCCGAACAGACCGAAATCGAGATGTGGAAGATTCGCAACGGACGGTTCTCGGAGAATGAGTGGGAAAAATTCGTGCTGGCGATGCAGGATCTCTCCTCGCTCCCGCTCTACATCGACGACACGGGCGGAATCTCGATCGCCCAGATCGCCGCTCGCGCGCGGCGCATGAAGCGCGAGAAGAACATCGGCTGCGTGATGATCGACCATATCCAGCTCGTGGCGGGATCGGGGCGGCCGGAGAATCGCGTCCAGGAGATCACGGAGATCTCGAAGAGCCTGAAGGTCCTGGCGAAGGATCTCGACGTGCCCGTGGTTGCGCTCTCGCAGCTCAGTCGCGGCGTCGATGCCCGCGACGACAAGCGACCGGTACTATCCGATCTCCGCGAGTCTGGCTCGATCGAGCAGGACGCCGACGTGGTGATGTTCATCTATCGCGAAGAATATTATCTCAAGTCGCGCGAGCCTGACCCGAGCTCACCCGATCACGCCAAATGGCTGGAAAAGTGCGAACGCGCCCATCGGCGGGCCGAAGTCCTCGTGGAAAAGCATCGTCACGGCGCGACGAACCGGATCGATTTGTTTTTCGACGATCGATTCACGCGGTTCTCGAACCTGGCCGCTGAAGACGCTGGCCGGACCTAGCGCTTGTCGTCCGGGCAGTCGACGTCGAAGCCGTGCCACGGCGTCATCCGCGCCTTGGCGTCGTCGTTGGAGATGGCGTGAACGTGCGATCCGTGCCAGCCATCGCTGGAGCGATCCGACACCGCGCCGAGAAAATAGCTTCGGCTGTCGCTGTGGTAATCGTACGTGAATACCGCCGCCTCGGCATACGTGCGATGCCAGCGATAGCCGCGCGCACGGCCCGATGCGACGCGGTGGTGCGGTGCGGCCGTGCCGCGCGAATGCCCGGTCGGCTCCGGTGCCGGTTCAGGTGCGGCCTGCGGGGTTGGAGCCGGCGCGGTGCAGTTGCAGCTCACCGCCGCGGGCTTGGGCGCCGGGTTGTTGCTGTCGCAGCTCGAGACCGCGAGCAAGGCAAGTCCCATCAAGACATATCTACGCATCATGTTCCCTCCGCGCCGGGCGGGCGCGTGATCCGTTCGCGTCCAATTATGGAACAGTTCTCGAGGGCTGGCGGCGAGGATTTCTCGCCATGGTTAACGGCGCGCGGCCTAGTCCGGCAGCTCGTCGATACGGACGAGCGCGCATTCCCGGCGCAAAACGGCCAGGATTTGCTGCGGCAGCAGGCGTAACTCGAAATATGCCCGCACCATCTCGCGCCTGACGAATGTCCAGTCGAAATGTCGCAGGACTGCGCGCCATTCGCCGATATCGGTGCACCCGCCGAGAATTTCCGTCTGGTGCGCGATGGCCGGGGTCATCTGGTAGGGCACCAGAAAGTGCGAAAGGGGGGAGTTGTTCGGGTTGAACAACATATGGTCGACCGGCACGGTCCAACAGCCAACGCGCTCGATCAGCTCCTCTGCCGTGCGTCTCGTCAGAATGTAAGCGGCCGCGCCCGTGTGGCGTGAACGCAAACGGCCGATCCGGTGCCGGTCGCTAACAGAAACGCGTTCGTCGAGCAGCACGCGTTGGCCGGGAGGGCCGTAGCGCTCGAGCTTCAACAACTCGACCGACGGGGGGATCCAGTCGGCGTCGCGCAGCAGCGGCGCGGCGTGGGAGTCGATTGCAACATCGTCTTCCAGAATCAGTCCGTGGCTTTCGCCCGACTGGACGAACGCATGCCATGCACGAAGATGGCTCAGCGAACAGCACTTGTCGCCCTTGGGAATGACGCCCAGCGGTCCGCGGTCGTTGAAGTGCTCCGCAAGCTCGTCGTCGCACGCATTCTTGGCGTCGAGGGCGTCGACGCGCTGGAACGGAATTCCGAGCGCAGACAGTTGCCGCGCCATGTTGCGCAGCCGGTCCGGTCGTCTCTCAAGATTTATCAGATAGGCCTGCATACGGTTCATCTCGGCGGTCGCTAAATCCCCCCCGTTTTCAACGCGATGTAGAGCCGATTCCTTCTTTGATGTTGCTGTTGCGTGTACAGGAGCTTCATGTCGCGACATTCGGCGACAAACAACTATTCCGCTTACAATGACTACATTCCACCTAAGAAATAGTTCATGTCAAAAGGAGTTGTGATTCAATTGTGTTCGACATGAGGGCGCCGACAACATTGAATGTCGTTTCCATAGGGGAGGCAAGACGTTGAAAGCGCGGCCCATTTTGCGATCGGACATTCGCGCTGCTCGGCGCAAGGATCGCATCAGCATCGCCGCGCCGAGCGATTTCGTGCGTGACGCGACGCGAGAGGTGTCGGTGGCCGAATCACGCGCAACGCCTCTGTTGCCTTACTGCCTCGACTTTGTACGACGCCGCGCACTCTACGTAGGCGGCGTTGATCCGCGTGGCGCACAGGAGGCACCTTTTTATTATCTCCACCTTCGTCGGACTGCGCGTACGGTCTTCTCCGTTCCCTGGGAATGCGGTGCAGTGCGCGGGACCACGGCGCGCTCGCCCGTTTTTATGTTCTCGCCGGGCCGATGCGGGTCAACGCTCCTCAGCCACATCCTTTTCGAAGCCGGCATAGCCAATGTGTCGGAACCGGACTTCTACACCCAAGCAACGTCCCAGGTGGCGGCAAGCGCACTCAATCCATTTCGATCCGCGATGCGCACGACGTTACTGAGTATGGGACACGATCTTTGCGACGCGCTCTCCAAGTCGGGTCCGACCGTCGCAAAGCTACGTGCCGAGTCATGCCGCGCGCCGGAGCTGCTGCTCGCTGCGTCCGAACGGCGAACCGTTTTCATGACGAGAGGATTCGAGGATTGGGTCCGATCGACGGGGCGGGCGTTTCGCAACGGGCCCCGAAAGATGGTCCGAAAATATCTGACCGCTTTGTCGGGCCACGACTATTTGCGACAAAACAGCGATTGCCACCTTGTCCGTTACGAAGAATTGATCGCAGACCCGTCTGCCACCGTCGAAAAGCTCGCTCATTTCCTGCAGGCGGCGATCACGCCGGAGGCGGTTGCGGCTGCCATGAAAAAAGATTCACAAGAAGGCACGCCCCTGGCCCAGGGGACGCGCGGCGACGCCCCGGGTTGGGAAGAGCGTCTGGAGAAAACGCTCGCGCTGTGGAATTCTGATAGAGTGAAACGGTTGCGCAGCCGCTTCGACGCAGCGGAATAGATTTGATCGCGGTGACCACACGCGCCGCCCCGGAATTTGAACAGGCGTTGGCGTGACGGACAGTTCGGTCGCAAGAAAACCAGCGGACTTATCCGTCATCCTGACGGAGCGCGCGCGCATGCGAACCGCCGAGCGCGAACGCAACGTTCGGCGCGCCGCAGTCGCCGCCATCGTCCTCCTACTGCACGTCGTCGCACTCGCGGTCTTCGTCTACAGCAGCCGGATTCCGCTGGCCGTGCGTATCCGGTCGACGGTACCAGAGGCGATCGTCTGGTTCGTCTTTCACCCCAACCAGCCGAAGCCGAAGGTCGAGCAGCCGTCTTTGCCGCAGGCCGCCGTTCCCGAAGTCAGCCTCCCGATCACCGCGCCGCCTATTCCCGCCCGGCCGCTGCCGGCCGCGCCGCCCAGCGGCGGACTGCTCGGCGTGGGCCGGTCGCTGGCTTGCGGCGCTTCGAGCTACGAATTCCTGACCGCTGCCGAGCGCCAGCAATGCCTGCGCCATCCATGGCACTTCACCAAGCGCCCCGACGGCACCATCGTGCTTGACGTTCCCAAGCCGACCGAACCTCCGCCCTCGGCCATCGATATCATCCGGCACGAGCAACAGACGGCGCCGCCCTGTCCGATTCTCTCGAACGTCCCGTGCCTCGGAAAAGTCCTGCACGGCGATCCAACGGGTGGCGGTCCGAGCCCGTTCTAGATGCGGCTGCGGCGCAAATGGCGCATGCTGCGCAAGGCTTTGACGTGGGGCCGCCCCCCCGGCATTGTCCGGCCATGAACCACTCGGATTTCGAAGCGGCGCGCCTGACGGTGCGGTTGGGCGCGGTCGTGTCCAACTATCGGCTGTGTCAGCGGCTTGCCGGTCCGGCTGCGGTATCGGGTGTAGTCAAGGCCGACGGCTACGGCCTCGGCGCAGTTGCCGTGACGAAAGCGCTCGCTGCGGCCGGTTGCGACACGTTCTTCGTGGCCCGCTTGGAGGAGGGTGTGGAACTGCGCCCGATCGTTCCGAACGCACGCATTTTCGTGCTCGACGGCGCGATGCCCGACTCGGTGCCTGCGCTCATCAGGCATCGACTTACACCGGTTCTCAACTCTCTGGCGCAGATCGCCGGCTGGAGCGCCGCGGCAAAGGCCACGAACACGTCGCTGGACGCGGCCGTCCACATCGATACAGGCATGAACCGCCTCGGGCTTGCGGGCGAAGACCTCTCGACGCTCGCCGCCGAGTGGCGCAAGCGGATGGACGGGGTGCGGCCGGTCCTGCTCATGAGCCACCTGGCGTGTGCCGACGAGCCCAAGTCCGCGATGAATGGCGTCCAGCTTGATCGCTTCCGCACGGCGATCGCAATCCTTCCGCCGGCGCCCGCGAGCCTGGCCTCGACCGGCGGCATCCTTCTCGGCAAGGACTATGCGTTCGATCTGGTGCGCCCCGGCATTGGTCTTTGCGGCGGCAACGTGCACAACACGCCGACGAACCCGTTTGCGACGGCCGCGTCGCTGAGCGCCCGCGTGCTTCAGATTCGCCGCGTTGACAGCGGTGGGACCGTTGGTTACGGAGCCACGTTCCGGGTGAAAGGGCCGACGGTGCTCGCGACCGTGGCTTTGGGCTATGCAGACGGGCTGATGCGCGCCATCGGCAATCGCGGACACGCCGCCATCGGGGGAGTGCGCGTGCCGATCGCCGGACGGGTGTCCATGGACCTCACCGTGCTCGACGTCACCCGCGTCCCTGCCGAGCATCTTTCGCTCGACAGCGAGGCTGAGTTTTTCGGCGACACGATCTCGCTCGAAGAAGCGGCCGAAGCCGGCAACACGGCGGCCTATGAAGTTCTCACGTCTATCACCCGGCGCGTGCCGCGTCGCTACATGGAAGCCGCAGCATGAACGTATTTGCGCCGATCGGACGCGCCTTTCTGACATTGCTCGCGCAGATCGGCAGCCTGACGATGTTCGTCATCGCCGCGGTGTCGAGCTGCTTCCGGCCGCCGGTCTACTGGTTCCACATCGCGCGGCAGGTGATGCGCATCGGCTATTTTTCGCTGCCGGTCGTGGGGCTCACGGCCTTCTTCACCGGCGGCGTGCTCGCGCTCCAGATTTATATCGGAGGTAACCGCTACGGTGCCGAGGCGATCGTTCCGCAGATCGTTGTCCTCGGCATCACGCGCGAACTAGGGCCTGTGATCGCTGGCCTGATGGTGGCGGGACGGGTGGCGGCGGCCATCGCCGCGGAGATCGGCACCATGCGCGTAACAGAACAGATCGACGCGCTGACGACACTCGCCACCAACCCGATCAAATATCTCGTCGTGCCGCGGCTGATCGCTGCGGTCGTCTCCATGCCGATCCTCGTGGCCATCGCGGACTCGATCGGCGTGTTCGGCGGCTACGTCGTCTCGACCCAGAGCCTCGGCTTCTCCGGCGGCATCTACCTCAAGAACACGGTCGACTTCATGACGCATCAGGACGTGACTTCCGGCCTCATCAAGGCCGCGGTGTTCGGATTCATCATTGCCATGATGGGCTGCTACAACGGATTTCATTCCAAAGGCGGAGCGCAGGGCGTCGGTGCTGCGACGACCAACGCCGTCGTTTCGTCCTCGATTCTGATCCTCGCCGCCAACTATCTCCTCACTTCCATCCTGTTTTCGAAGTGACCACGATGGCGGCAACCCCAAAAATCGAATTGCGCGGTGTCAAGAAGCGCTTCGGCTCCAAGGTGGTACTGGATGGAATAGATCTCGTTTTGGAACGCGGCGAGTCCCTGGTCGTGATCGGCGGTTCCGGCACCGGCAAGTCCGTGACCATCAAATGCGTTCTCGGCATTCTGCGGCCCGACGAAGGACAGATTCTGGTCGACGGTTTCGACGTCACGCGAATCCGCGGGCGCGAACGCGAGGCGATGCTCAAGAAGTTCGGGATGCTGTTCCAGGGCTCGGCGCTGTTCGACTCTCTCACCGTCTGGGAGAATGTCGCATTCGGTCTGATCCAGGGCAGGGGCATGCCGCGCAAGCAAGCGCGCGACATCGCCATTCAGAAGCTCGCCAAGGTCGGCCTCGGCCCGGAAGTGGCGAGCCTGTCGCCGTCCGAGCTTTCCGGCGGTATGCAGAAGCGCGTTGGACTGGCGCGCGCGATCGCCGCCGATCCCGAGATCATCTTCTTCGACGAGCCGACGACCGGTCTCGATCCGATCATGGCGGATGTCATCAACGAGCTGATCGTCGACACGGTGAAGGATGTCGGCGCCTCCACGCTCTCCATCACCCACGACATGGTCAGCGCCCGCAAGATCGCCGACCGCATCGCCATGCTCTACAAGGGCAAGATCATTTGGCACGGCGCCACCGGGGAGATCGACAGCAGCGGCAATCCCTATGTCGACCAGTTCATCCATGGCCGCGCCGAAGGTCCGATAAAGATGGAAGTGAAGGCATAGGTGGCCCGCGCGGTCGTCACGTTCGTTTGCCAGGCTTGCGGCGCCGTGCATCCCAAATGGTCCGGCAAGTGCGACGAGTGCGGCGGCTGGAACACGCTTGTCGAAGAAGGTGCGCCCGCTCCCATCGGCGCGGGCGGGACGAAACGCGCCAAGGGCCGGCGGCTGGCGCTTGAAGATCTCGCGACCGAGGACAAGGAACCGCCGCGGCGGGTTACCGGCGTAGCAGAATTCGACCGCGTCACCGGCGGCGGCATCGTTCCGGGCTCGGCGCTGCTGATCGGCGGCGATCCCGGTGTCGGCAAGTCCACGCTCATCCTCCAGGTGCTGGCTTCCCTGGCCAAGCGCGGCGGCAGCGCGGTCTACATCTCCGGCGAAGAAGCTATGGCGCAAGTCCGCATGCGCGCCGCCCGCATGGCCGTCTCCGACGCGCCCGTGCGTCTCGGGTCCGCGACCTGCATCGAGGACATTCTTTCCACGCTTGAGGGCGGCAAGCGCCCCGACGTCGTCGCCATCGACTCGATCCAGACGATCTGGACCTCGGCCCTCGAAGCGGCACCGGGAACGATCGCGCAGGTGCGCACGGCATCGTTCGACTTGGTGCGATACGCGAAGTCGTCCGGCGCCGCCGTCCTGCTCGTCGGGCACGTCACGAAGGAAGGCCAGATCGCCGGCCCCAAGGCTGTCGAACACCTGGTGGATGCCGTCCTCTATTTTGAAGGCGAACGCGGGCATCACTTCCGCGTCCTGCGCGCCGTGAAGAACCGGTTCGGTCCGACGGACGAGATCGGCGTGTTCGAGATGACGGGCAAGGGCCTTGCCGAAGTGGCCAATCCGTCCGCCCTGTTTCTCGGCGACCGCAACAGCATTTCGCCCGGGACGGCTGTCTTTGCGGGGCTCGAGGGCACGCGCCCGCTGCTCGTCGAGGTGCAGGCGCTCGTCGCCGCGGCGGGCTACGGCACGCCGCGCCGCGCGGTCGTCGGCTGGGACACGGGCCGCCTCGCCATGATCCTGGCGGTTCTTGACGCCCGGGGCGGGCTTGGTATCAGCGCCTCCGATGTCTATCTGAACGTCGCCGGAGGTCTGAAGGTGGGCGAGCCGGCGGCGGACCTGGCGGCTGCAGCGGCGCTAGTGTCCTCCTTCGTCGGTCAGGCGCTGCCGAAGGAAACCGTGTTCTTCGGCGAGATCAGCCTCTCTGGCGACATCCGCCCGGCGCCGCAGGCCGAATTGCGGTTGAAAGAGGCCGCCAAGCTGGGATTTTCGACCGCCGTCGTTCCCGCCGGCACCAAGGCCGACGGCGTCGCGATCCGGCTGCAACCCATCCGCGACGTCGGCGAGCTGCTTTCGATCGCGGGAGCGGAACAACGTTCGGCGCGGCGTGATAGACTGGAATCATGAGTCTGAATTTCTCGTTCATCGATCTTCTCGTCGTTCTCGTCATTCTCGGTTCCGCCGGCTACGCGACCTGGAAAGGATTCGTCTCCGAAACCCTGTCGATCGTCGCATGGGCCGCGGCTGCCTTCGGCTCGCTCTATTTCGGCCCCTGGGTCGGCGGGCTGCTCCATGGCCTGATCTCTGCGCCGTGGCTCGCCATGCTGGCGGGCTACGCGGCCGTGTTCATGGTCGTCTTCATTCCCCTCTCGTTCGCCAGCTATCGCGTGGCCGAAGGCGTCAAGCATTCTCCGGTCGGGCCGCTAGACCGCGTGCTCGGGGCGACGTTCGGGATCGTTCGGGGGCTAGCGATCCTCGGGATCGCCTATCTCGTCTTCACGGCGTTTGTGCCCATCCGCTCTCAGCCGCATTGGCTGACGAACGCGAGGACCTTGCCGCTCATCCAGACGTCCAGCGAGGTGATCCTGGCGCTCATCCCGAGCCACTATCAGCACGACGCCGACCTGCCGGACCAAAAGGCTCAGGACGAGCCCAAAACGCCTCCCGGCGCCGTGACGCCGAAGACTGCCAAACATGCAAAAAAGGGCTATGGCGTTGGCGACCGCCGCGCGCTAGACAGACTTCTTGAGGCGACAGGCAACGGCGGTAGCGGCAAGCCATGACCGGCCTTCCAAAGGACGAAGGATTTCAAGGAGATGCGCTGCACGAGGAGTGCGGCGTTTTCGGCGTTTTCGGACACCCGGATTCGGGCGCTCTGACCGTCCTGGGTCTGCACGCCCTCCAGCATCGCGGACAGGAAGCCGCGGGCATCGTCACCTACGACAACGGCCATTTCACCGCGGAGCGCCATCCCGGTCTGGTCGGCGACATTTTCGGCGGCAAGAACAGCGCCCGCGCCCTCAATCTCAAGGGCGCCTACGCCATCGGCCATAATCGCTATTCGACGGCCGGCGGTTCCGCACCCCGCAACATCCAGCCGATGTTTGCCGATCTGACCGGAGGCGGTATCGCGATCGCCCATAACGGCAATCTGACCAATGCGCGATTGCTGCGCGCGGAGCTGGTCGGAGAGGGCCGCATCTTCCAGTCGACTTCAGACACCGAGGTGATCATCCACCTGGCGGCGCGGAGCAAGTACAAGCCGATCGTCGACAAGCTGATCGATGCGCTCAAGCAGGTCGAGGGCGCCTACTCGCTCGTGGCGCTGACGTCAAAGAAGCTGATCGGCGTGCGGGACCCCTGGGGCGTCCGCCCGCTGGTGCTCGGAAAGCTGGACGGCGCGCACTTTCTCGCCTCGGAGACCTGCGCGCTCGACATCATCGGCGCGGAATTCGTGCGGGACATCGAACCCGGCGAGATGGTGGTCATCACCAAGGACGGGATCGAGAGTTATCATCCCTTCTCCAAGCAGCCGAGCCGCTTCTGCGTCTTCGAATACATCTACTTTTCGCGGCCCGATTCCGTCGTCGAGGGCCGCAACGTGTACGAGCAGCGCAAGCGCACGGGCATCGAGCTGGCGCGCGAGGCGCCGGCCGCGGCCGACATGGTCATTCCGGTGCCCGACTCCTCGATTCCCGCGGCGCTGGGCTACGCCAACGAGGCGGGCCTGCCGTTCGAACTCGGCATCATCCGCAATCACTATGTCGGTCGCACGTTCATCGAGCCGACCGACGGCATCCGTAATTTCGGCGTGCGCAAGAAGCACAATCCGAACCGGGCCACGCTTGCCGGAAAGCGCGTCGTCCTGATCGACGACTCCATCGTACGCGGCACGACGTCGAAGAAGATCGTGCAGATGGTGCGCGACGCCGGTGCGGCGGAGGTCCATTTCCGCGTCGCGAGCCCGCCAACCGCGCATTCGTGTTTCTACGGCGTCGACACGCCCAATACCGACGATCTGCTCGCCCATAAGGCGGACGTCGAAGGCATGCGACGCCTGATCGGCGCCGATAGCCTCGCCTTCATCTCCATGGACGGGCTCTATCGCGCGATGGGGGAAGGCAAGCGGAAGGCGGACGCGCCGCAATTCTGCGACGCCTGTTTCTCGGGCGACTATCCGATCGAGCTGACCGATCTGACGGGCGGCACCAAGGACGTCCAACTTTCCCTTCTCGCCGACGTAGCCTGAAATCATGACCCAGACACTTGCAGGGCGCATCGCGCTCGTGACCGGCGCGTCGCGCGGCATCGGGCGTGCGGCGGCCATCGGACTGGCGGCGGCAGGCGCGCACGTGATCTGCCTTGCCCGGACGGTCGGAGCGCTTGAAGCGCTCGACGACGAGATCAAGAAGGGTGGCGGAACCGCGACGCTCGTGCCGCTGAACATCCGCGATTTCGACGCTCTCGACCGGCTTGGCGGAACGATCTTCGAACGCTGGGGCAGGCTCGACGCCTTTTTTGGCAACGCAGGCTCGCTCGGCGTTCTCACGCCGCTCGCTCATCTCGAGCCCAAGGTGTTTCAGGAGTTGATCGAGGTGAACGTGACCGCCAACTGGCGACTGATCCGCTCGCTCGATCCGTTGCTGCGCCTCTCCGATGCCGGCCGGGCTCTTTTCGTCACCTCGGGGGCCGCACGAAAACACACGCCGTTCTGGGGCGGCTACGGGATGGCGAAGGCGGCGCTCGAGTCTCTCGCGCTTACCTATGCGGCCGAATGCGCGACCAACAAGGTGAAGGTGAACCTTCTCAGCCCCGGCGCGATCCGCACCGGCATGCGTGCCAGGGCGATGCCGGGCGAGGATCCCAAGACGCTGCCGCCGCCCGACGCGCTGGTGCCGCTGATCCTCGAACTCCTGTCACCGGGTTGCACGAAAAACGGCGAGACCGTGGTCTTCAAGCCGGCATGACGATCAGCCTTCGCCGAATCCTTCTCCCGGCGTGATCGGAAGAAACCGGATCAAGCGGCTATCCTCGACGGCCGCCTGGCGGTGCTTCACATGCTCGCGGTACGCCGGATCGCGGATCATCTCCGCGAACGCCAGCGAGTTCGGATATCGGGCGATGAAGGCGAGGTCCCAGCGCTCCGCGAGCGGGCCGGTGAGCACCGCCTCGGGCTTTCCCGCCCAGACCTGCGAGCCGCCGACGCGCTTGAAGATTTCCGCGCTGGTGCGGCCATATTCCCGATAGGCGTCCAGTCCGGTCATGCCTTTGCCGTGGTTGGGATGACCGGCGGGATAGTCGGCAAGCGGCTTCAGCCGGATAAGGTTCAGCATGTGGATCGGCGTGTCCTGCGGCGCCAGCATGAACGCCTTGAATTGCTCGCGTGTCGGGTCGATGGATCCGCTCATCTCGTCTCCCGTCGTTTTGCGTCAGCGAAGCGTCTGCGACGGCGCCGTGATGCTCTGCGCCTCATAGGCGCGCATCCTCTCGATGGCCGCATCGCCGATGCACAACTTCATGAACAGGTTGCGCTCGAGGACGAGACCGTCTGCGAGCGGCGTCGACGTCGCGCCGCGGACGAGCCGCTTGATGTAACGCACCGATTCCGGCGTGTGCGTCGCCATCCGCCGCGCGATCTCCATCGCGCGGTCGAGCGCCTTGCCCTTGACGCATTCGTGGACGAAGCCCTTCGCCGCCGCCTGCGTCGGGTTCAGCGTCTCGCCGAGAAGAATGTGCAGCAGGGCGTTGGGGGTGCCGATCGTGCGCGGCAGGCGCTGCGTTCCACCGCCGCCGGGCAAGATACCGACATTGATCTCCGGCAGCCCGATCTGGAAATCGCCCTCCTGTGCGATGCGGATGTCGCAGGCGAGCGTGAATTCGAAGCCGCCGCCCATTGCCGATCCCGAGATCGCCGCGATCACCGGCTTGTCCATGGTTTCGGCAAGCATCATGGCTTTGTCGAAGCTGCCCGCCTGATAGGGCGCATCTTCCGGCCAGGCCCGTCCCGTCTTTCGGATGGTCTCACCCAGCCGGACGAGTTCGGCGACCGAGTAGTGGCGAACGAAATAGCCCGGCGCCCCGCCGGTCACCACGACCACGCGCACCTTGTCGTCCGTGGCGAGCGTGCCGAGCGCCTCGAACAGCGCGTCGCTCATTTCCGGATCGAAGAATATCCGCTTCTCGCTGCCCAGCGTGACGACGGCGATCCCGTCTTCGATGCGTGTCGAAAGCACGTCCGCATTGGCCATGACGATCTCCCCAACCTCATTTTTCCTTGGCGTACGGGTTCTTTCCCGTGCGCAAAAGAAAGCGTATCGGCGTTCCGCGCAGTTCGAAAGTGCCGCGCAGCCCGTTCGTCAGGTAGCGGAGATAGTCTTCGGGCAAGGCCTTCAACTGGTTGCCGAACAGCGCGAACGTCGGCGGCCGCGCCTTCACCTGCGTCATGTAGCGCACGCGGACGCGCCTGCCGCTGACGGCTGGCGGTGCGTGACGGCTGAGGGCATCTTCCAGGAACCGGTTCAGCGCCGAGGTGCCGACCCGCTTGTTCCAGGCGGCGCAGGCGTCGAGGACGGCGGGCGCAATCCGCTCGATGCCTTCCCCGGTCTGGGCCGAAACCGCGACGAGCGGCGCGCCCGCAACCTGCGGCAGGGAGGCGTCGAGGCGTTCGCGCATGTCCTTGATCGTTCCCGGACGGTTCTCGACGAGGTCGAATTTGTTGACGACAAAGACGATGGCGCGTCCCTCGCCGGCGACCACGTCCGCGATGGTCAGGTCCTGTTTCTCGAACGCCTGGGTCGCGTCCAGCATCAGGATGACGCAATCGGCGAATCGGATGGCCGCCAGCGTGTTTTCCACCGACATCTCTTCGAGCGTATGGCCCGCGGCGCGCGCCTTGCGGCGCAGACCGGCCGTGTCGTGCAGCAGGAACGCCTTGCCGCCGGCGGTCCAGGTTGCCGCGATCGTGTCGCGCGTGATACCCGCTTCGGGTCCGGTCAGCGTGCGTTCTTCGCCGAGCAGGAGATTGAACAAACTCGATTTGCCGACGTTGGGGCGGCCAACGATGGCCAGCCGTATCGGCCGCTCGGCGAAGGACTCGTCGCTCTCTTCGTCGGTTTCGGCTGGTACATTCTCGTCCTCGCCGGAAAGATCCGCTTTGGGCGAGGTGTCGAACATTTCCAATGCCGCCTGGAGATCGCCGAGGCCGAGCGAATGTTCGGCCGACAACGCGATTGCCTCGCCAAAGCCGAGTGCGTAACTTTCAGCGATACCGGCATCGCCGGCGCGGCTCTCGCATTTGTTGGCGACGAGGATCACAGGCTTGCCCGAGCGACGCAGCGCCTTTGCGATGATCTCGTCTCCGGCCGTGACGCCGGCGCGCGCATCGAACACGAAGAGGCAGACATCGGCGTCCGCGATCGCACGCACCGTCTGGGCCGTCATGCGGCCCGCCATGCTGTCGGGCGTATCTTCTTCGAACCCCGCGGTGTCGATGACCCGAAACGACAGGCCGCCGAGGGTCGCGTCGGCCTCGCGCCGGTCGCGCGTCACGCCGGGCGTGTCGTGCACCAGCGCAAGCTTGCGGCCCACAAGCTTGTTGAACAGCGTCGACTTGCCGACATTCGGCCGGCCGACGATCGCGACCGTCAAAGGCATGGCACTTTCTTTTCGCAGCGTTGCGGCCTAGCGCAGCGCCACCAGCTGCGCGCTGCTTGTGTACAGGTACAAGGTGCCGTTGGCGACGACGGGGGCGATGTAGGTGCCGTCCGGGATCGCCGTCTTGCCGACCAGTTCGCCCGTGTAAGGCGACAGGGCCGCGGCCAGGCCGTTCGACGACACGACAACGAGGCGGTCTGAAACAAGCACCGGCCCCGCCCATACGATCGGGCCGGAGCGCGCATCTGGATCGTCCCAGCGCTGGAGCTGGTGTATCCATTTCACTTTGCCTTCCTTGCGGGTCAGGCAGATGACCTGCTGGTCGGTCGTCAGCACATAGACATAGTCTCCGGCGGCCCACGGCGTCTGGATGCCGCCAATATCGCGCGACCACAGCCTGTCGCCGGTGTTGATGTTGATGGCCGCCATGACGCCCGAGTGACTGATCGCATAGACCACGTCGCGGTCGATCACCGGCCGTCCGGCGATATCGTCGAGCTCGGAGAGCGCGGTGGCAAGACCGGAATGGGTCAGCATGTCGTTCCACGCGGGACGGCCGTTCTGGACGCGGATGGCGTAGACCTCGCCGGACGTGTAGGGCGCGATGAGATATTCGCCGGCCACAGCCGCGCTCGTGCTCTCCAGAATGCCGGCCGATTCCGAAATGCCCTGATGGTCCCACAGCCGGCGCCCGTCATTCTGCGCCAGCGCATAGAGGTGGTTTTCTTCGGTCGAAACGAAGACGCGGCCGCCATTGGCCGCGGGCGCGTTGACGATCGGCACGCCCAGCGGCTGCGTCCACAGCTTCTTGCCCGTGCGTGCGTCGAGCGCGACGACTTCGCCGAACCCGCTGGTGGCGAAGATCTTGCCGTCGTCGTAAGCGACGCCGCCGCCGAAGCCCTTGGTCGGATCGGTGCTCATGTCGGGCCGGAACAGGAGAAAGTCCAGCCAGCTTCTCTCTTCGCCCGCCGGGGCGATGCTCGCATCCCAAATGGGATTGCCGGATGCAGCATCGAAGGCGAAGACGTGCGCCTCGGAATCCTCGACGAAAATCCTGCCGTCGGCGACGACGGGCGGCGCTGTCAGTCGCGAGTCGCGATCCGATCCCTTGCCCGCATCCTGCTCCCAGACCTGGCGCAACGGTCCGGACGCCTCGAGATGATACATCGCATTCGAAGCATAGCCGCCGGGTTCGGGCCATTCCGTGTTCTTGTAGGGCGGCGGCAGAACGACGTCGACGCCCTTCAGCGACTCGTCGATGTGCAGGGTCGAATCGGCCGTCATCACCGAGATGCGCTCGCCGCGCAGCTTGGACTTCTTGGGACCGCTGTCGAACCAGCCGCCGACGGTATCGATCATGGTACAGCTGGCGGTGAAGGAAGCTGCGCCGAGCAGGAAAGCCAGCGCGACGGCTGCGCGTTTGTTCATGGTTTTGGGGTCGCCGGGTTTGCTGGAGCCGTCGGTGTGGCCGTGGGGGCGGCGGGCGCCGGCACGGTGCCGTAATCCGTCAGTCCGCCATTCTTCAGAAACGTCGCCATCGCCGCGGCGCGCTGGCGCAGCGTGTCGCTTGCGCCCTTGTCGTCGGCGAGGCTGCGATATTCGGTCTGCGCCGCCGACATGTTTCCGGCGTGGAAGTCCGCGTAGGCAACGATCTCGCGCGCCGTGAAGCGCCACGGACTCGTGGGGTCGGTGAGCGGCGCGAGAATCGAATCCATGTCGGAGCGCGGTCCGTCGACCGCGAGAATCCATGCGGCGCGGATCCGTGCGACGCTTCCGATGAGGCCGGTATCGTCCTTGGCCAGCGACTTGAGGATCATCAGCGCCTCGCTGTGCTGGCCGGTGACGTCGAGAATGCCGGCCTGCGAAAGCCGGGCCATCTTCGCATAGCCGTCGGGAGAATCCTTCGCGACCACGGCAAAGGCGGCGGTGGCCTGATTGATGTTGCCCTGGCCGGCCAGTTGCTGCGCGGCGAGAAAGGTCTCCGACGCCTTCAGCCTCTGGTTCTCTTCATAGCGCTGCCACAGTTCGAAGCCCGCGATGGCGATCATGATGAGCGCCACGCCTGCGATGATGTAGTCGCCGTACTGCTTCCAGATCTGCTCGAAGCGTTCCCGGCGTACGTCCTCCTCGACTTCTTGGAAGATGTCGCTCAATGCCATGTCCTCTTTCGGGGGCGGTCGCCCAAAGGCCCGGAACGCCCAAGATATTGACCGCGCGGGATGATTTAGCCGCTAGCGGGCGGACTGGCAACTGACGCAGGGTGAAAGCGGCTTAATTCGCGCGACGCTAGCTAACCCGCTTCATGGCATAGACATTTTCCTTGCCCGGGAACTGCCGGTCGCGAACGTCTGCGGCGTACGCCTTCACGGCCTTCTCGATCTCCGGCCCGAGGTTCGCGTACTGCCGCACGAATTTGGGCGGATTGGGGTTGAGGCCGAGCATGTCCTCCATCACCAGGATCTGACCGTCGCATTCCGCCGAGGCGCCGATTCCGATGGTCGGAATGGCGATCTGGCGCGTGATCTTGGCCGCGAGCGGCTCGGCCATCCCTTCGAGCACGACTGCGAAGGCGCCAGCCTCGGCGACGGCGCTGGCGTCTGCCTCGATCGCCGGCCACTCCGCCTGCGTGCGGCCCTGCGTCTTGAAGCCGCCGAAGATCTGGATCATCTGCGGCGTCAGGCCGATATGGCCCATCACCGGGATTCCGCGTTGGGTCAGGTAGCGGATGGTTTCGGCGATGCGCGCGCCGCCTTCCATCTTCACCGCGGTACAGCCGGTTTCCTGGATGACCCGCGCGGCGTTGCGGAACGCGATGTGCGGGCTCTCTTCATAGGAACCGAAGGGCATGTCGACGACGACGAGCGCATGCTTGCTGCCGCGCATGACGGCCTTGCCGTGCGTGATCATCATGTCCAGCGTGACGCCGAGCGTGTTCTCCATGCCGTGCATCACCATGCCGAGGCTGTCGCCCACGAGCATGAGGTCGACATGGTTGTCGAGCAGGCGCGCCGTGTGTGCGTGGTAGCAGGTCAGGCACACGACGGGCTTGGCATTTTTGTGGGCCCGGATTTCGGGCACGGTCACGCGTTTGGTTTCCGAGACAATGGACATGGTCGCGCTCTTTCCTCGCCTATATGGATGGAAAAGCCTGTCCACGACGCTGAGCGCCAGGTGGACGGCGACGGTCCTTGACCCGTGAAAGTCTTATAGCCGGTTTCGGCTGCTCCGACGAGCGGGCGTACCTGCGCTTTTTCGCGCATGGTTATCGGGAAATCGCGGAATTCGGGACTTTTCCAGGCCGTTCGCCGGAAGCGAGGATTTTACGAAACAAAGCTGCGGGGTCCTGCGGTTCCTACGGCGCTTTCGGGCGTCCGCGACAATCGTAGGGCGGGTGCATTGGAGGACCAAAAAAACATCCGCCAAGGCGCGAGATGGTGTTGGATGGGTGCCTCCATCCGCTGACTTTGGTCTGCGGGGAGACGGCCGACGACGCACGGGGATCTCGCAATGACCGTTCAAATTCTGGGCCTCATAAATCTCTTTTTCGCCGGACTTCTCGCAGGCGAGGAACTCATGATCAGCTTCGGCGTGCGCGGGCCTCTTGCCCGCCTCGCCGACCGTCAGCACATCGAATTGCGCCAAGCGCTGATTCTGCGCCTGCGTGTGGCGGTGCCGATGCTTTTCGGGCTGACATTTCTCACCGGGGCGGTTGTTACCTGGTTCGGAGGATACGGACACGCGTCTGACCTGCGCTGTGCGGCCCTCATCGCGCTGGCCGCATTCATTTCCGTCACACTCGGTGGAACGGTGCCGATCAACGAAGCGGCGCTCGGCTGGGATTCGGCCGCGCCGCCTGCCGATTGGCGCGTACAGGTCAATAAGTGGGAGAGGCTCGACACGATCAGGACGGCCGCCGCGCTCCTGGCGTTCGCGTTGTTCCTCGGCGCCACGCTGCAGAGATAGCGACTCGGCGGAAGATTGCAAAAAAAAGCGCGATGACCGGCATCGCGCTCTTTGCTTTTTGGCTTGCAGAAAAGCGGTTCAGGCCACCTCTTCGGCTTCCGGCTTGGGACCGGCGCCTTCCTCAAACAACTCTTCGGCAGCGACCTGGGCTTCTTCCTGTTCGGTGCGCTCGGCGAGAACGTCTTCGCCGCGTGCCTGGCGCTCGGCTTCGTCTTCGCTGCGCGCCACGTTGATCGTGACTTTGACGCGCACTTCCGGGTGCAGGCGGACGCCGATGGTGAACAGGCCGATGGTCTTGATGGCCTGGTCGAGCGGAACCTGGTTGCGGCTCACCGATACGCCGCCGGCCGTGATGGCGTCGGCGATGTCGCGCGGGCTGACGGAACCGTAGAGCTGGCCGCGGTCGCCGGCCTGACGGATGAGCGTGAAGCTCTTGCCGTCCAGCTTGGCGCCGACGCTCTCGGCTTCCTTCTTCTGTTCCAGATTGCGGGCCTCGAGCTGCGCCTTCTGTCCCTGGAAATATTCGCGGTTCGCCTTGGTTGCGCGTAGCGCTTTCTTCTGCGGCAGGAGGAAGTTGCGGGCGAACCCGTCCTTCACCTTCACCTCGTCGCCCATCTGGCCGAGCTTTTCGACGCGTTCAAGCAGAATGACTTGCATGATGCTCTCCGCTCAGCTGATCACGTATGGCAGCAAAGCCATGAACCGCGCGCGCTTGATGGCGTTCGCGAGCAGGCGCTGCTTCTTGTTGGAGACCGCCGTGATGCGGCTCGGAACGATCTTGCCGCGCTCGGAAATGAAGCGCTGGAGCAGCTTGACGTCCTTGTAGTCGATCTTGGGCGCGTTGGCGCCCGAGAACGGGCAGGTCTTCTTGCGGCGGAAGAAGGGACGGCGCTGGCCGCCCGCTCCACCTTCGCCGCGGCCGCCTTCGCGTCCGCCGCCGTCACGATCGCGTCCGCCGGACCGTTCGCCACCATAGCTCATTGTGCGATCTCCCCTTCGGCGCCTTCGGCCTTGCGTTCGCCCTCAGGGCGGTCATCGCGGCGGTTCTTGTTCGAGGAGACCTCGAACGCATCCACGCCCACGGTGATGTAGCGCAGCACGTCTTCGTTGATCTTGAGCTGGCGCTCGAGTTCGACGACGGCTTTGGCCGGCGCATTGATGTTGAGGAGCACATAGTGCCCCTTGCGGTTTTTCTTGATGCGATAGGCGAGTCCGCGCAGGCCCCAATATTCCTGCTTCTCAACCTTGCCGCCTTCGCCTTCGACGATGGTTTTGAGGTGGGTCGCCAAGGCGTCCACCTGTTGCGCGCTGATGTCCTGGCGCGCGATCAGGAGATGCTCGTAAAGAGCCATGTCGGTCCCTTTGTTCTGACTGCGGAACAGATTCGGGCGGGCACCCGTCACTGCTTCGGATCGCAGGAACCGCGCACGATGCGCCGATCCCGGACCGGATCCGGGACTCCCTGCGACCGCAGTCGCGCGCGGCTTATAGGGGAATCGATGCTCGCTGGGCAACCCCAGGCACGGAAAACAAGAGGCGCGGCCGGACCGCATCGTCCGCCCGCACCCCAGGTCAATGAAAACCCTATCTATATCAGATACTTAGTACCGCCAGCCGCGGCAATAACGGTGGTGATGGTGCCAGCCCCAGCCCCAGCAGTGCCGGTGGTGCCAGTGGTGGGTACCGATATGGATGGTCAAAGCGTCTGCGGCCGTGACGGACGCACCGAGAAGTCCCAAGGCGAAAACCGTTGCAACGATTGCTTTCATAGATCCCTCTGAGTTGTCGGGTTTCAAAACAAAGCAGCGCCCCTGATTTGAATTTATACCCCGTAACGCCTTCGCCTCACAGACCGGTACCGGGCGCGGACGCGTGAACCTTCGATGACTGACGGGGCTGTCATTTAATTCGATCCGGCCGTTGCCGCCCCGCGTGCGGTACGCATAGTGGCCGGGGGCATCCGCCAAATCAGATGGGACCTATGGAATCGGACGCACGGCGCGTTTTCGCCAGGGCCGCGTGGCGGCTTATCCCGTTCATGGCGCTGCTCTACATCGTCAGCTTCCTCGACCGGGTGAATGTCGGCTTCGCGGCGCTGACGATGAACCGAGATCTTGGCTTCTCGCCGGAGGTGTACGGCTTCGGCGCGGGCATCTTCTTCTTCGGCTATTTCCTGTTCGAGGTGCCGTCGAACATCATTCTGGAGAAGGTCGGCGCGCGGTTGTGGATCTGCCGCATCATGGTGACCTGGGGTCTGGTCTCAATGGCGACGGCGTTCGTCCACGGCGCCCTCAATTTCTACGTACTGCGTTTCGTTCTCGGACTCGCCGAAGCCGGATTCTTCCCGGGCATGGTGCTCTACCTGACATACTGGTTCCCGTCGGCGACGCGCGCGCGCTTCATCTCGATGTTCCTCGCCGCCGTTCCGCTCGCCAGCGTCGTGGGCGCGCCGGTTTCCGGTTTCATTCTGGGCGTCGAAGGACGGCTCGGACTGCACGGCTGGCAGTGGCTGTTCCTCCTGGAAGGCTTGCCGTCCGTGCTGCTCGGACTTGCGGTTCTCGTCTGGATGCCGGATCGCCCGTCCGCAGCAGCCTGGCTGAACGACGGCGAAAAGCGCGCCGTCGCCGCGGCGCTTGCCGGCGAAGCGCCCGGCACGCACACGGACCTTCTGCCGATGTTGCGCGATCCGCGCGTCTGGCTTTTGACCGTCCCCGACTTCGGCATCGTGCTCGGTCTTTACGGTCTGAATCTTTGGCTGCCGCAAATGGTCAAGGAGATGGGATTTTCGAATCTGGAAACGGGCTTCGTCGTCGCCGCGCCCTATCTCGTCAGTTCCGTCGTCATGGTCCTGTGGGGACAGTCGAGCGACGCGCGCAACGAACGAATCTGGCACACCGCGGCGGCGGCGTTGGTGGGCGCGGCGGGTCTCGCGGGCGCCGCACTCCTGCACGCGCCGCTCGCGGTGCTCGTTGCGCTCACGGTTGCCGCCTGCGGAATCTACGCGGCGCTCTCGGTGTTCTGGACGCTGCCGACATCCTATCTCGGCGGTACGGCCGCGGCCGGCGGCATCGCGCTGATCAACTCGATCAGCAATACGGGCGGATTCTTCGGTCCCTACCTGATGGGCTGGCTTAAAGGCCATACCGGAGGATATTCCGCGGGCCTCGGCGTGCTCGCCGGCGCGCAGGTGATCGCAGCGGTGCTCGTCGTCGCCCTCGGCCGCGCGCTCGCGCAGGCCCGCCGCACGCCGGTGCCTCACGCGTAACGCCGAATATTCCGCCGGACAGGCGTGCTTGACTTGAACCGCCCCTTGGTCTTTTTCACGTGCCCATGACTCGAGCCTTCATTTTTCCCGGCCAGGGAAGTCAGGCGGTCGGTATGGGCAAGGTGCTCGCCGACACCTTCGCCCCGGCGCGCGAAGTCTTCCAGGAAGTCGACGACGCGCTGAACCAGAAGCTGTCCCGCCTGATGTGGGAAGGTCCCGAGAGCGAACTCGTCCTCACCGAAAATGCGCAGCCCGCGATCATGGCGGCGAGCCTTGCGATCATCCGCATCCTCGAGCGGGAAGCCGGATTCTCGCTTGCCAAGCACGCGCGCCTCGTCGCCGGTCATTCGCTCGGAGAATATTCCGCTCTCTGCGCCGCCGGCGCCTTCACGTTGGCCGATGCGGCGCGGCTTCTGAAGGCGCGCGGCCAGGCGATGCAGACGGCGGTGCCGGTCGGGCAGGGCGGAATGAGCGCGCTGCTCGGCGCGGAGATCGACCAGGCGGAGGATCTGGCCAAGGAATGCGGCGCCGCCACGGCTGGCGTCTGTGTCGTCGCCAACGACAATGCGCCGGGCCAGGTCGTGATTTCCGGCACCAAGGCCGCGATCGACAAGGCTCCGGAAGTCGCCAAGGCCAAGGGCATCAAGCGCGCCATGGCGCTCAACGTATCGGCGCCGTTCCACTGCCCGCTGATGGAGCCTGCTGCCGAAAAGATGCGTCAGGCGCTGGCGGCGGTGACGATTCGGCCACTCGCCGTGCCGCTGGTCGCCAATGTGACGGCCGCCGAAACCTCGGAACCCGAGACGATCCGCCGCCTGCTCGTCGAACAGGTCACGGGCCGCGTACGCTGGCGCGAAAGCGTGCTGGCCTTTCGCGCGCTGGGCGTCGAGACTACGGTCGAGGCTGGCGGCGCCAAGGTGCTCACCGGCATGGTCAAGCGCACCGACAAGGATTTGCAGACCGTGACCCTCGATACGCCCGCCGACATTGAAGCTTTCGCGAAGACACTCTGATGTTCGATCTCACAGGCAAAGTTGCTTTGGTCACCGGTGCCAGCGGCGGCATCGGCGGCGCGATCGCCAAGGCGCTACACGCGCAGGGCGCGAGCATCGTCCTGTCCGGCACCCGCGCCGAGGCGCTGGAAAAAGTGAAATCAGAGCTCGGCAGCCGCGCCTTCGTCGCGGTCTGCAATCTCGGCGACAAGGATTCGGTCGAAGGCCTGGTCAAGGCCGCCGAGGCCGCGGCCGGGGCGCCGATCGACATCCTTGTCAACAATGCGGGCATCACGCGCGACAATCTCTTCTTGCGCATGAAGGACGAGGAATGGGACCAGGTTATCGCCGTTGATCTCACGGCCGCGTTCCGCCTCTCGCGCGCGGTCCTGCGGGGCATGATGAAGAAGCGCTGGGGCCGTATCATCTCGATCACGTCGGTGGTGGGCGAAACCGGCAATCCCGGGCAGGGAAACTACGCCGCGGCCAAGGCAGGCCTGGTCGGCATGACCAAGTCGCTGGCGGCCGAAGTTGCCTCACGCAACATAACCTGCAACGCAGTCGCCCCGGGCTTCATCGCGACGGCCATGACCGAGGTCCTGACCGACGCTCAGAAGGAGACCATCAGCCAGCGGATTCCTGCGGGCCGCATGGGAGCGCCAGCGGAAATCGCCGCGGCGGTGGTTTATCTAGCCAGCGAGGAAGCCGCCTATGTCACGGGAGCGACGCTTCAAGTGAATGGCGGAATGGCGATGATCTGACTGTTATTTCAATGATTTAACCGTCTTGTAGCGGTGGCCCGGTCTTTGTGTTACGAAACCCGCCAACCCCCACAAGCATTCCAACAGTGAGGGCCCACCCTGCGGGCCGAGACCACACCCCCCGGCAGGATCATCAAGGAGAGGCTTACAATACCATGAGCGATACGGCGGAACGCGTTAAGAAGATCGTTGTCGAGCATCTGAATGTCGATGCCGACAAGGTCACCGATACCGCGTCCTTCATTGAAGATCTCGGCGCGGACAGCCTCGATACGGTCGAGCTCGTCATGGCGTTCGAAGAGGAATTCGGCATCGAGATTCCCGACGACGCGGCGGAGTCCATCGTCACCGTCGGCGACGCCGTCAAGTACATCGACAAGTCCGCCGCGGCTTGAATTTCGCTCACCTCCACATCGATGCGTAGAGTCGTCGTAACAGGAATCGGTCTTGTCACGCCGCTCGCGTGCGGCGTGGAAGAGACGTGGTCGCGCCTGCTGGCCGGCAAGTCCGGCGCGCGCAAGATCACCAAGTTCAAGACCGAAGACCTCGCGACCAAGATCGCCTGCGACGTACCGCGGGGCGACGGCTCGGACGGCACCTTTAATGCCGACCAATGGGTCGATCCCAAGGAACAGCGCCGGATGGATGATTTCATCATCTTCGGCCTGGCCGCCGCGAAGCAGGCGGTGAAGGATTCCGGCTGGGAACCGAGGACCGAGGAGGAGCGCCAGCGCACCGGCGTCCTTATCGGCTCGGGAATCGGCGGGCTTCCGGGCATCGAGGAGGGCGCGATCCTCCTCAACGAGAAAGGCCCGCGGCGGCTTTCGCCGTTCTTCATTCCCGGCCGCCTGATCAACCTGATCTCCGGCTATGCCTCGATCGAGCACGGCTACAAGGGGCCGAACCACGCCGTCGTCACGGCCTGCGCCACCGGCGCGCACGCGATCGGCGACGCGGCGCGCATGGTCGCCCTCGACGATGCGGACGTCATGCTCGCCGGCGGTTCGGAAGCCGCCATCTGCCGGCTGGGCATCGCCGGCTTCAACGCCTGCCGCGCGCTCTGCACGGCCTTCAACGACACGCCCGAAAAGGCATCGCGGCCCTACGACAAGGATCGCGACGGGTTCGTGATGGGTGAGGGTGCCGGGGCGGTGATGCTCGAGGAGTACGAACACGCCAAGGCGCGCGGCGCCAAGATCTACGGCGAGGTCAAGGGCTATGGACTCTCCGGCGACGCCTACCACATCACCGCGCCGTCGGAAGACGGCGACGGCGGCTTCCGCGCGATGAAGATGGCGCTGCGGCGTTCGGGTCTGGCGCCGTCCGACATCGACTATGTCAACGCGCACGGCACCTCGACGATGGCCGACGGAATCGAGGCTGGCGCGGTGGCCCGCTTCCTCGGCAACAGCGCGGCGCAGACCGCCATGTCGTCGACCAAGTCCTCCATCGGCCATCTGCTCGGCGCGGCCGGCGCCGTGGAAGCGATCTTCTGTCTGCTCGCCATGCGCGACCAGATCGTTCCGCCGACCATCAATCTCGAAAACCCGAACGTCGAAACGCCGCTCGATCTCGTCCCGCTCGTCGCCAAGAAGCGCCAGGTGCGGGCGACGATGTCGAACTCTTTCGGCTTCGGCGGTACCAACGCCGCGTTGATTTTCACCAAACCCGACTAGCACCCAGCCGCGGTCTTGCCATGGTCCGCTTTCTCATCGTCCTGCTCGTTCTGGCCGTGATCGTCGCCGGCGCATTCGAGTGGGAAAGCGCGAATTTCAGCGCCGCCGGGCCTGCCGCCGCCAATAACGCGAGCGAAACGGACGTCGTCATCGAGCCGCATGTCGGATTGCGCGGCATCGCGCAGGAATTGGCCGCCGCCGGCGTGATCGGCGACCCCAACCTGTTCATCGTCGGCGTGCGTCTGCGGCGCACGGCGGCCGGCCTGAAGGCAGGCGAATTCGCGATCCCGAGCCGCGCCAGCATGTACGACATCATGGATATCCTGATCGAAGGCAAATCGATCCAGCATAAGCTCACCGCCGCCGAAGGGCTGACGAGCGACATGATCGCCAAACTGATCGACGCCGATCCGGTGCTGCTCGGCGCCGCGGTGGCTGTACCGGCCGAGGGCTCGCTGCTGCCCGAGACCTACCTGTTCACCCGCGGCACGTCGCGCGCCGAACTCGTCGCGCGCATGCAGCGGGCGCAACAGGAACTTCTCTCGAGATTGTGGGCCGGCCGCGCCGCGGGCCTGCCGCTCAAGACGCCGCAGGACGCCGTCATTCTCGCCTCGATCGTCGAGAAGGAAACTTCGCTGCCGGACGAGCGCCGGCACATCGCGGCGATCTTCGTCAATCGCCTGCGCCTGGGCATGAAGCTGCAATCGGATCCGACGATCATCTACACGATCTCGGGCGGCTATCCTCTCGGACGCGGCATCCGCGAGAGCGAGCTCGTGAGGGCCACGGCCTACAACACCTACGTGATCGCCGGCCTGCCGCCGACGCCGATCTGCAATCCGGGCAAGGATTCGCTCGAAGCCGTGCTCAATCCGGGCGAGTCGAAGGACCTCTACTTCGTCGCCAGCGGAAACGGCGGCCATGTCTTTTCGGCGAACATCGCCGACCAGGCACGAAACGTCGCGGCGCTGCGCGCCCGCGAGCGTGCCGCCGCGGCGGGACACAAATAACCGCACTTGCGCGGGGCCCGCGCCGGTTTATCGTTCCGCATCATCGGAGTCGCCATGAGCATAGTGAGCATGACCGGATTCGCCGAGGCGCATGGCAGCCGCGAGGGTGCGCGCTGGCGCTGGGAAACCAAGAGTGTCAACGGTCGCGGACTCGACCTGCGCATGCGCATGCCGCCGGGATTCGACGGAGTCGAGGCGGTGGCGCGCCAGCTCGCCGGCGAGCGCTTCAAGCGCGGATCGCTCCAGGCGCAACTCACTTTCGAAGCTGGCGAGTCGTCGCGCGCCCTCAAGGTCGACCCAGCCGCACTCGCCGCCGCGGTGCGCATCGCGCAGGAAGTCGCATCCGAAACGGGCCTCGCTCCGGCGCGCATCGATGGGCTGCTCGCACTCAAGGGCGTCATCGTGCAGGACGAGGCCTTGCCGCTGGAGGCGCCGGAACGCGGCATGCGGGACGCCGCGATCGTCGAAACGCTGGCGACCGCGTTCGACGCTCTGGTGCGTGCCCGCGCGAGCGAGGGGCAGAAGCTGCACGCCGTACTCGCGGCGCAGATGGATGATATCGAGCGGCTGACGAAGGAGGCGCAAAATCTCGCTTCGGCGCAGCCGCAGGCATTGCGCGACCGGTTGCTGGCGCAGGTGCAGGAAATGCTCGGCGGCGCGGGCATTCCCGAAGACAGGCTGGCGCAGGAAGCGGCGCTCCTCGCCGTCAAAGCCGACATCCGCGAGGAACTGGACCGGCTGCACGCGCATGTGCACGAGGCCCGCGCGCTCATGCGTTCGGGAGACGCGGTCGGCCGCAAGCTCGATTTCCTGTCGCAGGAGTTCAACCGCGAGGCCAACACGCTTTGCTCCAAATCTTCCGACATCGCGCTGACGCGCATCGGTCTGGCGCTCAAGGCGACGATCGACCAGTTCCGCGAGCAGGCGCAAAACGTCGAATGAGCGCGGAGATCAAACGCCGGGGCCTGATGCTGGTCCTGTCTTCTCCTTCGGGCGCCGGCAAGACGACGCTGGCGCGCAAGCTGCTTGAATCGGATCCGGGCATCGTCATCTCCGTGTCGGCGACGACGCGCTCAAGGCGCCCGAACGAAGTCCACGGCAAGGACTATTATTTCGTCGCGCCGGCGGAATTCGAAGAGATGGTGAAGTCCGAGGCCTTTTTCGAGCACGCCACGGTGTTCGAACATCGCTACGGCACGCCCAGGAAGCCGGTCACCGAGGCGCTGGCCGCCGGCCGCGACGTGCACTTCGACATCGACTGGCAGGGAACGCAGCAATTGAAGGAACGGGCGCGCGAGGATCTCGTCAGCATCTTCATCCTGCCGCCCAGCCATGACGAGCTCGAGCGCCGCCTGAAAACCCGCGCCCAGGACAGCGACGAAATCGTCGCCCAGCGCATGGCCAAGGCCGGAAGCGAGATCAGCCACTGGCCGGAATACGATTATGTCGTGGTCAACCGCGATGTCGACCG
>DATJZB010000021.1:0-37198 GCA_035499335.1 Rhizomicrobium sp.
GGCGAGACCTTCGACCAGCATCTGCATGCCGATGATCTTTTTGTATACGGCGGGGCTTTCGATGATCTCGATCAGAAGCGCCTTCAGCGCCGCGCCGCAGGGCACCGGACGGCCCCAGCGCGATTTGATGTACTTGGCGAAGGCGGTGACGTGGCGTGCCTCTTCGCGCGTCTGGTTGGCGGCATATTCCTGCGCACCCTGGTCCTTGAGTACGTGGCAGAGCGAGGCGGAAAGATTCAACGCGCCCTGCTCGCCGTGCAGGATGGAAGAGAAGTTCCAAAGCTGCATGTAGTTGATGAAGCGGATGCGCTCCTTCGGATCCTTCAGCGTCTCGGCGACGTAGGGGAGCCTCAGGATCGGTTGCTGCTCCTCGGGCATCATCGCGACGTTTTCAAGATCGAAGGGCTCGTCGAAGTCGATATACTTCTTGTCGAGCGGATCCCAGAAATGATCGTGCGTGGCGCTGATGATCTTGTCGAACGCGGTGGAGCGCTGTTCGTAGCGGTCGAGCTCGATCATCGATTCGAAATCGTCGGGCGCCACCGCCCCGTACATCGCGTCCTTGGTGATGTTGCTGTCGGTCATGACATCTTCTCCTGGCGCGTTTTTAAACCGTTTCGTCTCAATTTCTCTTCGGAATCACCACATCGAGATGCTCGTAACCCTTGACGAAGGTCGAGTATGAGCGTTTCGGCTCGCCGACCATCTCGATCGTCGGGAAACGTTTCATGATCTCTTCCCAGATGATCTGAAGCTGGAGTTCCGCCAGGCGGTTGCCGACGCAGCGATGGATACCGAAGCCGAACGAGATGTGCCGCCGTGGATTCTCGCGATCGATGATGTAGTCGTTCGGCCGCTCGATCACCTCGTCGTCGCGGTTGCCCGATACGTACCACATCACGACCTTTTCGCCCTTCCTGATCTTCTTGCCTTGGAAAGCGATGTCTTCCCTGGCGGTCCGGCGCATATGCGCCAGCGGCGCCTGCCAGCGGATGGTTTCCGACACCATCGAGGAAATGAGTTCGGGATTGGCGCGCAGCTTGTCGTATTGGTCCGGATTCTGGTTCAGCGCGACGACGCTGCCGGTGATCGTGTTGCGGGTGGTGTCGTTGCCGCCGACGGTCAGCAGCACGACGTTGCCGAAATATTCGCGCGGCTCCATGTTTCGCGTCGCTGGATTGTGCGCCAGCATCGAGATCAGGTCGCCGCCGGGCTCGCTCGAGTTCACGCGCTGGTTCCACAGCTCGTTGAAGAACGACTGGTACTCCTGCATCTCCATCATCTTCTGTTCGATGGTGTCGACGATGCCGAAGCCTGGCGCCGCGGTCACGACGTCGGACCAGCGCGACAGCTTGCGCCGCAGTTCGAACGGGAAGTCGAACAGCGTCGCCAGCGTCATCGCGGTGAGCTCGATCGAGACCTTGTCGACCCAATCGAACGGCTGGCCGATCGGCAGGGAGTCGAGGATCTTGCCGGCGCGCTCGCGGATGATGGGCGCGAGATATTGCAGATTGGCCGGCGAGACGACCGGCGTGACGATCTTGCGCTGGATGTCGTGCTTGGGCGGATCCATGGCGATGAACATCGGCAGCGGATCGACGTTGGCCTGGCCGCCGCCGATCGTTATGCCGCCGAGCATGTAGTCGGACGAGAAGACCTGATGATTGGTGTCGACCGCCATGATGTCGTTGTACTTGGTGATCGACCAGTAGGATCCGAACTCGCTCTCGGCGCAGAAATGCACCGGATCCTCGCGTCGCAGCCGCTCGAAATACGGCCACATCGTGTTGCTCTGGAACAGCAGGGGCTGGGCGACGTTGATCTTGTCGAGCGGCAACGCGTAAGCGGCGTCCCGCGCGTCCTTCTCCAGTGCGTTCACGGCGATGTTCATGGCCGGTGCTCCTTGTCTTGCTCGAACTAGTTCTTCCGCGGAATGACGACGGGCAGCGTCTCGTAACCCTTCACGAAGGAGGAGTGCGTACGCGTCGGCTCGCGCAACACCCGGATTTCCGGAAAGCGCTTCATGATCTCTTCCCAGATGATCTGGAGCTGCAGCTCGGCGACGCGGTTCCCGACGCAGCGATGGATGCCGAAGCCGAAGGAAAGGTGCTGGCGCGGCCGGTCACGGTCGATGATGTAGGCGTTGGGATTGTCGATGATCTCTTCGTCGCGGTTGCCCGAGACGTACCACATCGCGACCTTGTCGCCTTCCCTGATAGTCTTGCCGCCGATCTCGAAATCCTGCAGCGCGGTGCGCCGCATGTGCGCCAGCGGCGTCTGCCAGCGGATCGTCTCCGACACCATCGAGGTGATCAGGCCCGGATCGGCGCGCAGCTTGTCGTATTGCTCCGGATATTTGTTGAGGGCGTAGACGCTGCCGCTGATCGTGTTGCGCGTGGTATCGTTGCCGCCGATGATCAGCAGCACGACATGGCCCTGATATTCGCGCGGGTCCATGTTCCGCGTCGCCGGACTGTGCGCCAGCATGGAGATCATGTCGAAGCTGGGCTCGGCGTTGACGCGCTTGTTCCACAACTCGTTGAAGGACGCGAAGCACTCGTCCGCCGCCTCTTTCTTGTGCGCCCAGCTCTTGGCCGGCCCGTGGCCGGGCGCGTTGGTGAACATGTCGGACCAGTAGGTCAGCTTGCGGCGGTCCTCGAACGGAAAGTCGAAGAGCGTCGACAGCGTCATCGCCGTCAGTTCCTTGGACACTTTGTCGACCCAGTCGAACTCTTCGCCGATCGGAAGGCGGTCGAGGATGATGCCGGCGCGTTCGCGCACCTGCGGCGCCATGCGCGCCAGATTGTCCGGCGCGACCACGGGCGTCACGGTCTTGCGCTTGGGTCCGTGGAAGGGCGGGTCCATCGAGATGAAGCCGCCGGAATTCTTGTCGCGCGGACCGCGGATCTTCTCGTTCTCGGCAATCGACTCCAGCGTCGACAGCACGATTCCGTCGGCCGACGAGAACACCGCATGGTTGGTGTCGATGGCCATGATGTCGTTCCACCGGGTCACGGACCAATAGGGACCGTAGGCGCTGTCCGGCGTGTAGTGGACCGGGTCTTCGCGACGCAGGCGTTCGAAGAACGGCCAGATCGTGTCGTTCTGGAAGCGGTCGGCGTTCGCCGGATCGATCCGTTCGAGCGGCAAGGCGTAGGCCTCATCGCGGGCCGATTGTTGCTGGTCGTTGACCGCGATGTTCATGGCGTTCTCCTCAGTGCTGGCTGACGGGCATTCTGACGATCAGGCCGTCCAGTTCGGACGTAACCTTGATTTGGCACGACAGGCGGCTGTTCGGCGTCACCTCCGGCGCGAAGTCGAGCATGGTCTCTTCCATGTCGCTCTTGGGCGGGATCTTGCCGATATAGGCGTCGTCGACGATGACGTGGCAGGTCGCGCAGGCGCAGGCGCCGCCGCAATCGGCGTCGATCCCCGGCACCATGTTTTTGACGGCGCCTTCCATGACGGACCAGCCTTCCGGCACGTCCACCACATGCTCTTTGCCGCTATGCTCGATATATTTGATCTTGGGCATGAATATCCGTTCTTGAATGCAGTTTCGAAATACGGACGGGCCGCCTGTGGAGCGAGGCGGCCCGCCCGGTTTGCTATTCCGCGGCGATCCGGACCGCAGCCGCGTTGCTGCGCTCCTTGAAGTTGATCTCCTGGAGGTACTTGATCCCCTCCTCGGCGATGTCGTCGCCGATCATGCGGTCGCCCTCGGCCTTCAGCTCGTCCATGTCGACATAGGTCGCATAGAAAGCGCGCGTGCGCTCGGTGATCAGTCCCGATTTGAGCAGCGTCTTGATGAGGACGCGGAAGATGTTCGTCGATTCCTTCAGCCGCTCGCGCTGGGCGGCGTTGGAACGAAGTTCCATCAGCCCTTCCATGACCTTCGCCGGATCGAGGCCGAATTCGCCATACATCTGCGCTTGTTGCTGCGGCGAGCCCAGGTTCATGATCAGCGACTGGAAGCAGTGCGCCGCCCAGTCTTCAACGATGTTGCGCTCTTCCTCGGTCATCTTCGGGATCGTGCGGTCGGCCCAGATCTTGCCGAACTTGTGGTGGAACGCCTCGTCGGTCATCACCAGCTGAAACAGCTTTCGGGCCAGCGGGTCGCGATTGAACTTGAAGCCGGCGGCGAAAGCGCCCATCGCGAGACCCTCGACCAGCATCTGCATGCCGATGATCTTCTTGTAGACCTCCGGCGCCGAGATGATGTCGACCAGAAGCTGCTTCAGCACGGAACCGCAAGGGCGCGGACGGCCCCAGCGCGCCTTCACATATTTGGCGAAGGCGGTGACATGGCGCGCTTCCTCGCGCGTCTGGTTGGCCGCGTATTCCTGCGCGCCCTGGTCCTTCAGCACATGGCACAGGGACGCCGAGAGGTTCAACGCGCCCTGCTCGCCGTGGAGAATGGACGACATGTTCCACAACGTCATCTCGTTGATGAACTTCGCCTTCTGTCCCGTCTTCTCGAGATGCTCGCGGACGTAGGGAATCTGCAGCGCGAAGATCTGCTCGTCCGGCTGCATTGCCTCGTTCATGTCCCAGGGCTCGTCGAAGTCGATGTACTTCTTGTCGAGCGGATCCCAGAAATGGTCGTGCGTGGCGCTGATGATCTTGTCGAACGCCGTCGAACGTTTTTCGTAGCGGTCGAGTTCGATCATCGATTCGAAATCGTCCGGCGCCACGGCGTCGTACATCACATCCTTGGTGATATTCCCGTCTGACATTTCCGTCTCCCTGCCTGTCCAGATGTTGTCATTGTTGGTCGACGAGCGACTGCAGCAGCGCGCCCGTCCGATCGATGAAGACTTCGCGTTCGTTATCGGCCAGAGGCTCGTCGCGGATCAGCCGCTCGACCAGCAATCCGATAAAGATCGCGGCGACGATCCGCGCGCGCGCCTCGGCCTGCTCGCCGCCGATCCAGGCGCGTATCGGACCCAGGAAGCGATTCTGCACGGCCTCGTTGAGGAGCGGCGCCGTCGTCGGCGACGTCGCGGCGCGCAGCAGGAACTGGAAAGCGTGCATGCGGTCGTTGTCGTGATGCGCGTGGTTCGCCATCATCCGGGCGATGTCGCGGCCGAAGGTCTTGCGGTCCCAGTCCGAAATCGCATCGGGCCGGATCGAGTCCTTCAACGCGGCCGCGAACAATCCGTCCTTGCCGCCGAAGTAACGGTTGATCAGCGCCGCGTCGGCGCCGGCGTCCGCCGCAATGTCGCGCAGGAAAGCGCCGTCATAGCCGGAGCGCGCGAAATGGACCTTGGCGGCGGCGAGGATGGCGGCACGCGTCGCGTCGGCGTCGCGCTTGCGTGCGACGGGACGATCGGGAACGAGGGCCTGAGCGTTTGTCATCCGTGGATGACAAAGTGACTCTGTCTTTGATCTAAGTCAACGAGGAATGACATGCCGCACTCGCCGCCGGCGCTGTCACACGGCCGTGATTGCCGGGAAAAATCAGGCGCTTAGACTGGCGGCCGACGGGAACAGGTAGGTCGCTCCAATGAATTTGACACTCCGCAGATTGATCGTACCGGCGCTGACGGCGGCGCCGCTCCTCTGCGCCACGCCCGCCCTCGCGTGGAGCCAGCCGGGCCACATGCTGACGGCCGCGATCGCTTTCGACGATCTGAAGGCGCGCGACGCGGCGGCGATCGACGTGATCGCCGACATCATCGCCCATCATCCCGATCGCGGACCCTTCTCAGTTGCCATCGACCGCGCGACCAGCCAGGAACGCGCGCTTAGGCTGATGATGGAGTGCGCGCGCTGGCCCGACGACGCGCGCGGCACGCTCTACGATCATCCGACGTGGCACTATGCCGATCGTCCCGTCGCGGCTGCGGGCGTTTCCGCACCCGATGCGACGTCCGGACAGGCGATCGAGGCGCTCGCACTCAACTTCCTGGAAGCGTCCGATCCCAAGGCGCCCGCGCAGGACCGCGCGCTCGCCTTGTGCTGGGTCATGCATCTGGCCGGCGATATCCACCAGCCGCTGCACACCGCGTCGGTCTACTCGAAGGCCTATCCGCAGGGCGACGCGGGCGGAACGCAGCAATTCATCCAGGACCCCGACACCAAACAAGTCGAAAGCCTGCACTGGTTCTGGGACGACCGGGTTGAAAAATCCGCCGATCCGCGCGCAATCGAGGCGACGGCTGCGGACCTCGAGAAGCGCTTCGCACGCGAGTCGCTCGGCGAACTCTCCGCGAGTCAGCCGACCGACTTCGCGCACTGGGCGTTCGATGAGAGCCACGCGATCGCCGTCGCGCACGCCTATCCGGACGATCTGAGAACCAGCGCGACCAATACCGCCGCTCCGGCCCTGCCGCCGGGCTATTCGGATATGGTGGGAGACGTCGCTTCCAGGCGCATCGTGCTCGCCGGGTACCGGCTTTCCGATCTGCTCCGAGCGATCGCGGCCGCGCCCCTTCCTGAGAAGAAAGACAAGTAGCGGCTAAGGCTCTCAGCCGACGTCCTCGCGCGTCTGCTCCGCGACAAGGCGGTCCAGCCGGTCGAACGTCGTCTTGAGGCGGTGGAGCTCGTTCGTGGTCACATCGACCCACGGACCGCCGCCCGTGCGCGTGCCAAGACGCCGGGCGCCCGTCTCCAGCCAACGGATCTGCTCGAGAAGCCGGGCCTGTTCTTCCCGGCACCAGTCGGCAAACAACATGCCGAACAAGGTCAGCCTGCGTTCCATAGGGTCAGCGCCACGACGCCGAGAATGAGCCCCGTCAGGGGCATGACCGACACGACCATGCGAAGAACGAAGTCGCGATTCTTTTCCCGCTCGAAGGGCGCGGCAACGCCGGAAGTTCGGCGCATGCCCGCAGGTCCGTTGGAGCGATATTCATAGTCGGCGTACATTTGCACCTTTCATTGTCCCAGATAATGCGCGAGCAGCGCGATGTTGATCGCAAGCGCGCCGGCCAGCGTCAGCGCCAACGCGCCATCCATGCATGGTTCGCCCGGCGCTGCGCCGCCAGTACGAGCCGGGCGCTTCACGTCCGTCTTACGATTGCGCGTCGTGACTGGCAGAACAAATCCGTACCATTCCGGACTCATTGCGAAGACGAGGCCATGCACCTGGCGGAACTCCATGGCGAGCGGCGTGCCCGACGTGCAAAAGATGATCCGAGGCGCGTATAAATTCGAGCGTCGGCGGGTTGGACGAGTGTAAAGGCGGCATAAAAATCGGCCGCCCTGTCATCAAGGCGCAGCGCCGCGCGTTAAACAAACATCTCGCCAAGTGCCAGGTAGAAGGCGAACAGAAAGCCTCCCACCGTCGGCAAAACGATTAATGATCCCGCTTCCTCGATGGCTTCTGGAATCATGGCGTGCGCGACCAGCGCCAGCACCGCGCCGCCGGCAATGGCCTGGAAGAAGATCGCCAGCATCGATTCGCTACCGCCGAGAAAGATCTTGCCGGCTATGGCCGCGAAGATGCCGGCAACCAGCACCGTCGACCACAGCAGGAAAATTCTGAGCGGACTGTACTTCGCCTTGCGCAGCATGGCGGCGCTCGCCGCGGCCTCCGGAATGCCGCCGAGGAACATGCCGACGAGCAGCGTCGCGGAGAGGCTCTGGAAATTCACGAACTGCGATCCGATTACGAGGCATCCCGGAATGGTGTCGAGGATGTTGCCGAAAACGATGGCGAGGCCGGCACCGTCAGCGACCTCCGCGAAGATCTGTTCGGACTCGCGATGCGTCAGATGCTCGAGGTTGCTGCTTGCGATCTTGGCCCAGGTGTGCGCACTCGTTCCGCCTGCCGTCAGGTTTTCGAGCGCGCGCTCGTGACTCAATCGCGCGAGGGCCTCGGCGAGCTGGTGATCGGCGGCGACGAGGTCGTCGAAATCCTGCTTCTCGACGGCAAGCAGTTCGGTGTCGCCGCGCGCCCGCGCCGTCGCCGTGCGCACGCCGCCGCTCAAAAGCGCCATTTCGCCGAACGCCTTGCCCGCTCCCAGCGTGGCGAGGATGCGCGATCTGTCAGGACCTTCGCCGCCATCGAGGATATCGACCGAACCTTTCGCCACGATGTAGAGCACGTCGCCCGGATCGCCCTTGCGAAAAAGGATGTCGCCGCCGGTCAGCTTATGGGAGCGGATGCAGGGGAGTATCTCCTCGATGTCCTCCGCGGGAAGATGGCGCAGCAAGTCGCAACCGGCCAGAAGCTCTATCGTTTCCTCGGCGTTCTGGCGCCTGCGCTCGCGGGCATATTCGCGAAAGCGCGTCGGATAGCGGATCGCCGCACCTTTTCGTTCGAGGTACAGCGCGGCGACATAGTAGATTAGCGCACCCAGGGCGAAGCCGCCGCCGAGGAAGAACCAGGTGGCGTGCTCGTTGACGCCGCGCTCGTGCATCTCCTCGGCGCCCTTGTAGGCCAGCTCGATCGCCAGTGCGCTGATCAGCGCGCCGGCGGCGAAGGCGAGGATGCAGCTCAGCACCTTCTTCGACAGCGGGAAGTAGAGGCCCAGTGCCGCGCCGAGCATGTTCGAGCACGTGGCCATGACGCCCAGGAACGAAACGGCCAGAATGTCACCAAGGCTGACCATCGATCGCCAGTTCGCCTTCCTCGCAGCGCTGCCGACAACGAAAAGCCGACGAGCCTCACATGCGCGCCGGACGCGAGCCGTCCGGATCGCTATGAAACGAAATACGCCATAAAATCTCCATCCGCAGGCGTGACGAGAAAAATAGAAATTGCATAGGAGCGCGCACGGCGCGCCGACCGCCTGGGACGATCCGACGGGACTAGCGGACGCTGAGCGACTCGCGCGCGTTCAGCGCGTCACGGTCGAAGCCGGCAATCTGCTTGTATCGCCCCGCCGCCGACTCGAGCTCGTCGCGGCTCATGACGTCAGAAATGTCGGTGAAGCCGTTCGGCGCGCGCTCATGCACGGTCTGCATCACCTGCTCGGGACCGTTCGCGCGATTTGCAAGGACGAGCCGTCCCGTCCCGGGACGCCGGCTTTCCTCATACAGTGCCAGGCCGGCGTCGGTCGAGCGGGACGTCGCCAGCGCATGTGCGAGAATGCGCGCATCGAGGATCGCCTGCGACGCGCCGTTCGAGCCGATCGGATACATCGGATGCGCCGCGTCACCGAGCAAGGTCACCCGGTCGAAGGTCCAGCGTCCGACCGGATCGCGGTCGACCATCGGATATTCGTAGATATGGGACGCACCACGGATCACCGCCGGCACGTCGAGCCAACCGAAATGCCAGTTGGCGAAGTTCGGCAGGAAATCGCGCAGGCTGCCCGGCCGGTTCCAGTCCTCGCGCCGCCAGCCTTTCACGCCGGCGATGCTGAGTTCGGCGACCCAGTTGATCAGCGAGCGGCCGCGCGTTTCCGCCTCGCGGCTGATCGGATAGCAGACGAACTTCTGGTTTTCGTATCCCGCCATCACCATCGTGCGGCCGCCGAGGAACGGCAACCCCTCCGTCACGCCGCGCCAAAGTACCCTGCGGTTCCATTTCGGCGGACCTTCGCGCGGATAGAATTGCGCGCGGATGGCTGAGTGGATTCCGTCGGCCGCGACGATGACGTCCGTCTCGACGATCTTGCCGGAATGAAAAGCGACCGACGATGCGCCGACGCGCACGGCCTGCGCGCCGGTGTGCACGCGCGCGGCGCCGATCCGCGACCTGACCGCATCGAGCAGAATCATCTGGAGGGCGCCGCGATGGATGGAGAATTGCGGCCACCGATATCCGGCGCCGGTGCCGCGTGCCTCGCGCCAGATTTCCTGCCCGAACCGGTTGGCGTAGATCAGGGATTCGGTCTCGATCGCGGTCCCGGCCAGCGCATTGGCCAGGCCGAGTTCGGTCAGCTCGCGCACGGCGTGCGGCAGGAGATTGATGCCAACGCCGAGCGGCCTGATTTCCGGTGCCGACTCGTACACGTCGCATCCGATGCCCGCCGCATGCAGGCTGAGTGCGGTCGTCAGGCCGCCGATGCCACCGCCGATGATCGCTACGTGCATCTCAACTCTTCGTTCCGTCCAGGACGCGTACCATCTCGTCGCGCATTTTGAACTTCTGCGCCTTGCCGGTGACGGTCATGGGCATTTCGTCAACAAATCTAACATAGCGCGGAACCTTGAAATGCGCGATTCGGTCTTTGCAGAAGGCGCGGACGTCCTCCTCGCCGAGCGACTGTCCGGCGCGCAGACGGATCCAGGCGCAGACCTGTTCGCCATATTTCTGGTCCGGCACGCCGAACACCTGCACTTCCTGCACGGCCGGGTGGGTATAGAGGAATTCCTCGACCTCGCGCGGATAGACGTTCTCGCCGCCCCGGATGATCATGTCCTTGAGCCGTCCGACGATGCGCGTGTAGCCCTCGGCGTCCATGATTCCGAGGTCCCCCGAGTGCAGCCAGCCCGCCCGGTCGATGGTTTCGGCGGTGCGCTCCGGCTCGTTCCAATAGCCCTGCATCACCGAATAGCCGCGGCAGCAGATCTCGCCGGGCGTGCCGACCGGCACCACGTTGCCGTCGTCGCCGACCAGCTTGATCTCCAGATGCGGCCCCGGCCGACCGACGGTCTCGACCTGCTTGTCGAGCGGATCGTCCTTCGTGGTCTGGTGATTGACCGGACTCGTTTCGGTCTGGCCGTAGGCGATCAGGACTTCCCTCATGTGCATGTCGGACTGCACCCGCTTCATGACTTCGACCGGACAGGGCGCGCCCGCCATGATCCCGGTGCGCAGCGTCGCGAGGTCGAATTCGCGAAAACGCGGATGCTCAAGTTCGGCGATGAACATGGTCGGCACGCCGTGCAGGGCCGTGCAGCGTTCGTCCTGAACCGCCTCCAGCGTCTTGAGCGGATCGAAGCCGTCGTTGGGAAATATCGCCGCCGCGCCGTGGCTGACGCATGCGAGATTGCTCATCACCATGCCGAAGCAGTGATAGAGCGGCACGGGTATGCACAGCCGGTCCTGCTCCGTGAAACGCATGCCTTCGGCGACGATGCGCCCGTTGTTGAGGATGTTGAAATGGGACAGCGTCGCGCCCTTCGGCATGCCCGTCGTTCCGCTGGTGAACTGGATGTTGATCGCGTCGTCGGGCGAGAGCGTGCGCGCAATATCGAAGAGCTGCGCCGTGCGGTTGTCGCCCTTCGCGCACACATCGACGAATTTCCACATCCCGGGCGGCGGCGTGTCGCCCATCGCGATGACGTGCTTCAGGTGGGGCAGCTTCGCTGCGGCGAGCGTACCCGGCGCGCAGCGGGCCAGCTCCGGCGCCAGATCGCGTAGCATGCCGACATAGTCGCTCGAGAGATATTTTTGCGCGGTCACCAGCGCGACGCAGCCCGATTTGTTGAGCGCGAATTCGAGTTCGAAGACGCGGTAGGCGGGATTGATGCAGACGAGGATCGCGCCGATCTTGGCGGTGGCGAACTGGGTCAGGCACCACTCGAAGCAATTGGGCGCCCAGATGCCGACGCGATCGCCCTTGCCGAGGCCGAGCGCGAGAAAGCCCGCGGCGAGCCGGTTCACCTGGGCGCGATATTCCGCATATCTCCAGCGAATGCCCTGGTGACGGACGATGAGGCCGTCGCGCTCGCCGAACTGGTCGGCCGTGCGGTCGAAGCAGGCGCCGATCGTCTCGTAGACGAGAGGTCTGTCGCTAGTGGCGCTGAAATAACTGCGACGCAGCATGCCGTTCTCCACCCCGAGGAAGGTTCGGCCATTCGAGAGCCGTGCGGCGAATTTTTCTGCCCGCCGCGGCCGCGCGCAAGGCCCCTCCCCCAAAATGTTAATCGCAGGACCCGCCCGCGCGACGCCGGACGGCGCGCTAGTACACGACCACGCTGCGGATGCTCTTGCCCTCGTCCATCAGCCGGAACGCCTCGTTGATCCGATCGAGGGGCAGAACGTGCGTGATCATTGGGTCGATCTGGATCAATCCCTTCATGTACCAGTCGACGATGCGCGGCGTGTCGGTACGGCCCCGCGCGCCGCCGAACGCCGTGCCGCGCCATACCCGGCCCGTGACGAGCTGGAACGGGCGCGTGGAAATCTCGGCACCGGAAGGCGCCACGCCGATGATGACGCTCTCGCCCCAGCCGCGGTGGCAGGCTTCGAGCGCCTGACGCATCACCGCCGTGTTTCCGGTGCAGTCGAACGTGTAGTCGGCGCCGCCGCCGGTCAGCTCGACGAGGTGCGCCACGAGATCGCCGTCGATCCTTTTCGGATTGACGAAATGGGTCATTCCGAATTTCTCGCCCCACGGCTTCTTGTCGTCGTTGATGTCGACGCCGACGATCATCTGCGCACCGACCAGCTTGAGGCCCTGAATCACGTTCAGGCCGATTCCGCCGAGACCGAAGACGACCGCGTTTGCGCCGGCCTCGACCTTTGCCGTGTTGATCACCGCGCCGACGCCCGTCGTCACGCCGCAGCCGCAGTAACAGGCTTTCTCGAACGGCGCATCCTCGCGGATCTTCGCGACCGCGATCTCGGGCAGCACCGTGTAATTCGAAAAGGTCGAGCAGCCCATATAGTGATGCACCAGCTTACCCTTGTAGGAGAACCGCGAGGTGCCGTCGGGCATCAGGCCCTTGCCTTGCGTGGCGCGGATCGCGGTGCACAGGTTGGTCTTGCCGGACAAGCAGGACTTACATTGCCGGCATTCCGGCGTGTAGAGCGGGATGACGTGATCGCCGGGTTTGACGCTCGTCACGCCGGCGCCGACCTCGCGCACGATGCCGGCGCCCTCATGACCCAGGATGGAGGGAAACAGGCCCTCGGAATCAAGTCCGGAAAGCGTGTAAGCGTCGGTGTGGCAAATTCCCGTGGCCTTGATCTCGACCAGGACTTCGCCGGCCTTGGGCCCTTCCAGGTCGAGCTCAACGATCTCGAGCGGTTTCTTGGCTTCGAATGCGACGGCGGCGCGGGTTTTCAAGGATAGCTCCAACCATGAACGGCGTCTTCCTACAACGAGGCAGGCCGCTTCGTATAGCGCGAAGTCATGAGCGGGCCGAGCCGCCTGTGCTGCGTTGCTTGAGCACGTCGTAACCGACGAACGTGAACATCCGCCGCCCCGCGATGAGCGGACGAGGCGTGCCGGCGAACCGATGCACGCCGACACCAAAAGGATCGTCTTCTCCCGACAGCCAGAGCCGCTCGAAGCCGCGTGCCGCGAACCAGTTGCAAATCGTCGGCACGAGGTCGGGTGCGTCGCGGTGTCGGGTCCAGATGACGGTTCCGCCCGCGCGACAAAGCGCGGTACACGAGTCGATGGTGCGCTCGATGTCCTCGCCCGTGATGTTCCCGAACAAGCCGCACACCAGCACGAGATCCGCCGGCACCATGTCCCGGAAATTGTCCGTGAGCGCCGCATCGCCGGTCACGACATCGACGCCGCGCAGACCTGCCGCGCGCGCGATCTCGGCCGCCAGCCTCGTGTTCCCTTCGTCCAATTCGACGAGCCGGGCCCGGACGTCGGCGCGCCGCGGGTGAACGGCCAGAACCTCGAGCAGGTCCCGCCCCTGACCGGCACACAGGCTGATGGCCCGCAACGGCCCGGGCGGACTTTCGTCCAGGAAGGTCCGAATCCGCGACTGAACCACCTGCAATCGCCGCGCCATGCCGGAGTCGGGACGATCGTACTTGTCGTGCCAGGACTTCCAGTCCATGTCGCGACTATGCCGCGGGCCTTCCGTTGACGATCGAGACGCGCTGGCCGTAACGCGAATAGGGATAGTAGTCCCACACCGCGTGATGCTGCACGCTCCAATTGTCCCAGAACACCAGCATGTTCGGCGTCCAGCGGACGCGGCACTGGGCGGCGACGTGCGTGTCGATGTGCCGCCAGAGCATCTCCAGCATCGCATCGCTCTCGCTGCGGTCGAGTTCGTTGATGCGCGTGGTGAAACCGCGGTTGACGTAGAGCGATTTCTTTCCGTTCCACGGCACGGTGATGACCAAAGGATGCACCGTCTTCGGCCAGCCACCCGGTGGCGGCGCGGTCCCGTAAGCGCCGGTATACGGCTTGGCGCCGTCATGCGTCGCGGTGAGTTGCGAGAGTATCTCCTTCATCTTCGGCGAAAGCGCCTCGTAGGCGCGAACGGTCGAGGCGAACATGGTGTCGCCGCCGCCGATCTCGGGCGTCTGCGTGATGTAGAGCATGGAGCCCATCGGCGGCTCGGCGTCGCACGTCACGTCGGAGTGCCAGCCCTCGCCGGCGACGAACTTCGATTTCTGGTCCGCCTTGACGACGAGTATCTCCGGATCGCTCTCCGGGAACGGCGCCTTGTCGTTGGCCGCGGTCTTGGCATGGTCGGGCGCCGCGTTCTTGACGTGATACGGATGAACGTGGAGCGTGCCGAACAGACGCGCAAAGCGCTTGTGATCTTCATTGCTCAGCACCTGGTCGCGGAACCAGATGACGTGGTGGACGGCGAACGCCCGGCGGATCTCGCCGATCTGCTCGGCGGTGAGCGGCTTGGACAGGTCGACGCCGCCGATCTCCGCACCCACAATCGGCGTGAGCGGATCGACCGAAATGGCACGGTAGTCGAGCGCCGGCTGTGCGGTCTCGATCTTGCGGCTGATGCGCGTCTGCATGACGTCCTCCCGGGGTGTTTTCGCCAGCGTGCCATAGCGGCCGCCGCATGAAAACGCCGCAATCGTCACAATTCGGTCGGCTTAAGATGCAACCAAGCTCGTCCCAGCGGGTTTCAACAGCGCGAGGAGAAACAGTCCATGCACATCGATATCGTCGCTTTCCAGCCCCTGATGGCCCTGATATTCGGCCTCCTGATCCTGTTCCTGCCCAGGATTCTCAACTATCTGGTCGCGATCTATCTGATCCTGGTCGGGGTGACCGGCCTGTTCCCGCATTTCGTCGCGCACTACCTGAACTGAGGCGGGCTATTCCGCGGCCCGGGCTGCGCCGGCTTTGCCGCGCGCCATCCGCTCTTCGGCCATCCGGTCGGCGACGGTGTTGGTAGGTGCGCCCTCTTTCGCCGCACGCTGGAAGATCGCGCTGAGCGTATCGGCGATGCCGAGCACGCGGCGCTCGACTTCGGCGTCGCTCCAGTTCTCGATCTGCGCCGCGACGCGAATGATGCCGCCGCCGTTGATGACGTAGTCCGGCGCATAAAGTATCTCGCGCTCGCGCAGCATCGCACCGTGACGGTCGCGCGCGAGCTGGTTATTCGCGCCGCCCGCGACGACGCGCGCATGCAGCCTCGGGATGCTCGCATCGTCCAGGATGGCGCCGAGCGCGTTGGGCGAGAGCACGTCGCACTCCGCCGTCACGATCGCATCGGGTGCCGTAGCGACGGCGCCGAGCATCTCGACGGCTTCGCGCACCGCCGCCTCCTTCGTGTCGGCGACGATGAGCCTGGCGCCTTCGGCGTGCAGCCTCTTCGCGAGACCCATGCCGACTTTACCCAGCCCCTGAACGGCGATACGCAGCCCCTTCGTCGTGTCGACGCCGAGGCGGTGCTTGACCGCCGCCTTGAGGCCGACGAAGACGCCGAGCGCGGTGGCCGGACCGCTGTCGCCGCCCGCTTTTCCCGGCTGGTCGTAGCCGGCGATGAATTTGGTGCCGCGCGCGATCACCGGCATATCCGGCGGCAGGATTCCGACATCCATCGCCGTGACGTAGCGGCCGCCGAGCGTGTTGATCGCCTCGGCATAGGCCGCAAATTTCGCGTCCGACTTGTCCGTCGCCGGATTTCCGATGATGCAGGCCTTGCCGCCGCCGAGCGGCAGATCGGCGATGGCGTTCTTGTAGCTCATGCCCTTGGACAGACGGAGCGCGTCGGTCAGGGCCGCGTCCGCCGTCGCATAAGGATACATGCGCGTGCCGCCGCAGGCCGGGCCGAGCGCCGTCGAATGGATTGCAATGACCGCCCGCATCCCGCTCTTCTTGTCGTCGAAGAAGGCGACCGCCTCGTGGTGATCGAAATCTGGAGAATCGAAGACGTTCATTCCGCGGCCTCGGTGATCGGCTTGGGGGCAGCCGCGTCGGACAGGTGGAGGCGGCGCAGCAGCGCGCCTTCCCTGACCTTGGACTGCCGGTCGTTCTCGTCCTTGATGTAGCCGTAGCCCTTGACGGCCAGCGGCAATTCGGCGAGCGAAACCGCCGTGGCATGGTTCGCCGGCGTAAGCGCGGCCGCGATTTCGGCGAGGAGCTTTTCATACTCGCCGATCATCGCGACTTCGCGCTTGCGTTCCGGGTTGCGCGCGAAAATGTCCAGCCACGTACCGCGCACGCCCCTGAGCGCCGCGAGCACGCGGAAGGCGCCCATCATCCACGAACCGAACTCCATTTTCCGCGGCCGGCCCGTGTTGGGATCTGTCGCGCCGAAGATCGGCGGCGCGAGGTGAAACGACAGCGAGAAATTGCCTTCGAATTCCTGGTTCAGCTTCTTGCGGAACTCGCCGTTCGTATATAGCCGCGCGACCTCGTACTCGTCTTTGTAGGCCATCAGCTTGAACAGCGCGCGCGCCGCCGCCTCCGCGAGCCCGCGCTTGCCGGGCGCCTTGAGCACCTCGGCGACGCGGATCTTGTCGAGCACGGCGCGATAGCGTTCCGCATAGGCCGCGTTCTGGTAGTCCGTCAAGAACACCGAGCGCTTCGCGACGATGTCTTCGAAGCTGTCCGCGAATTTCGGACCGTCGGGCTTGTCGAGCCCCGCCATCCTGAGGACCTTGGCGCGGTCATGGGCGGCCAGGCGGCCGAGGCGGAATGCGCGCTGGTTCGTCTTGACCGCCGCGCCGTTGAGCTCGATCGCCTTGAGGATCGCCTCTTCGCCGATCGGAATCTCGCCGAGCTGGTAGGCGTAACCGGTCTGGAACATGTTGGCGTAGATCGTGTCGCCGAGGAGGCGCAGCGCCAACTCTTCGGCATCAATGCTTTCCAGCCGCCGCGAGGCGCGTGCGATCCGCGTGCGCATCGAGGCCATGTCGTAGCTGATTGTGTTGTCGGTGACGAAGGCCGCGGTCGGCGTCAACCCCTCATTCACGATGGCGACCGTGCGCTCGGGATTGAGATAACCGAACGTATCGGGCTTGGACGACATGACGATGTCGCAGCCGATGAGGACGTCGGCCTGCCCGGTCGGCACGCGCGGTCCGTTGATACGGGCCTTCTCGGCGGCGACACGCACAAAGGAAGTCACCGCGCCGCCTTTCTGGGCAAGCCCCATCATGTCGAGAGTCGCCGCGGACTTGCCTTCGATATGCGCCGCCGTTCCCAGGATCGCGCCGATCGACGTCACGCCGGTGCCGCCGATGCCGCCGATGACGATGTTGAAGGTCTCGCGCGTCACCTCGGGCAGGACCGGCTGCGGAATGTCGAAGGCCGCGTTCGCCGCGCCGTTCTTGGCGCGCGTCTTCAGCGATCCGCCATGCACGGTCACGAAGCTCGGGCAGAAGCCTTCGACGCAGGAGAAATCCTTGTTGCAGGACGACTGGTTGATCTTGCGCTTGCGGCCGAATTCCGTCTCCAGCGGCTCGACGCTGACGCAGTTGGACGTCCGGGAACAGTCGCCGCAGCCTTCGCAGACCAGCTCGTTGATGAAGGCGCGCTTCGGCGGGTCGGCCATCAGCCCGCGCTTGCGCCGCCGCCGCTTTTCCGCCGCGCAGGTCTGGTCATAGATCATGACCGTCGCGCCTGCGATTTCGCGCAGCTGCTTCTGGATCGCGTCCAGGTCGCGGCGATGCACGATGCGCGTTCCGGCCGGAAAATTCGCCGCCGAGTGTTTCTCGGGCTCGTCGCTGACGATCACCAGCCCCTTGATGCCTTCGGCATGGACCTGCGCGGCCATCTCCGGGACCGTCAGCTCGCCATCGACGTGCTGGCCGCCGGTCATGGCCACGGCGTCGTTGTAGAGCAGCTTGTAGGTGATGTTCACGCCCGCCGCGACCGACGCGCGGATCGCCAGCAGGCCGGAGTGGAAGTAGGTCCCGTCGCCCATGTTGGCGAACATGTGGGGCATGCTGGTGAACGGCGATGCGCCGATCCACGGCGTGCCCTCGCCGCCCATCTGGGTGAAGAGCGCGGTGTGCCGGTTGGGCTGCCACGTCACCATGTAGTGACAGCCGATGCCTGCCATGCCGAGCGACCCTTCCGGCACCTGGGTCGAGGTATTGTGCGGACAGCCCGAGCAGTAGAACGGCGCACGCTCATAGAGCGCCGCCATCCCGTCCTGTTCGCGATGCTTGGCCTCGAGCCGGCCGACGAGCGCGCGGATCCGCGGAGTCCATTTGTCCTGGCCGATGATGGCCGCGACCGCGAGCGCCACCTGCCCCGCATCTAGATCGAGGATCGAGCGGATGAACGGCTTTCCGTCGCGTCCCAGCTTGCCGAAAACGCGCGGGCGCTTTTCCGGGTTCATGTTGAAGAGGATCGACTTGATCTGGCTCTCGATCAGGTCGCGCTTCTCCTCGATGACAAAGACCTCTTCGAGCCCGTAGGCGAAGCGCGCGACCTGGGTCGGCTCGATCGGCCAGGTCATGCCCATCTTGAGAACGCGCAGGCCCAGCGCGGCGGCTTCCTTGTCGCCGATGCCCAGATCATCGAGCGCCTGGCGCAGGTCGAGATAGGACTTGCCGGCCGTCACGATTCCGATGCGCGGATTTTCGGAGTCCATCACCACGCGGTTGAGCACGTTGGTGTGCGCGAAGGCGATGACGGCGGGAATCTTGTGCTCGCGCAGACGTTTTTCCTGCGCCTGCGGATTGTCGCCGATCCGGATCGACAGTCCGTCCTTCGGCAAGGGGAAACCGAGCGGTTTGACGATCGGCACGCGGTGCGGATGCACTTCGACCGTGGCCGAGGCGTCCATCGTCTCGGCCAGTGCGATCATCGACACCCAGGTTCCGGCGTAGCGCGACAGCGCCCAGCCATAGATGCCGAAATCGAGAACCTCCTGGATGCCGGCGGGATTGAGAACCGGAATCTCGGCATCGACCATCGCATATTCGCTCTGGCTCGGAAGCGTCGAGGATTTGCAGGCATGGTCGTCGCCGAGCACGGCTAGCACGCCGCCCTTGCTCCAGGTGCCGGCGGCATTGGCGTGCTTGAAGGCGTCGCCCGAACGGTCGACGCCCGGCGCCTTGCCGTACCACATCGCGAAAACACCGTCATATTTCGCGCCGGGATAGAGATTGGCCTGCTGCGATCCCCAGACGGCCGTCACGGCCAGGTCCTCGTTGAGGCCCGGTTTGAACACGGTCGCATGCTTGTCGAGGAACTTCTGCGCGCGCCACAGCTGTTGATCGAGACCGCCGACCGGCGAACCGCGATAGCCCGAAATGAAACCCGCCGTGTTCAGCTTGGCCCGGCGATCGAGTTCGTGCTGCATCATGGGAAGGCGAACAAGCGCCTGGATGCCGGTGAGAAAGACCCGGCCGGTCTCGACTTCGTATTTGTCGTCGAGAGAGATGGGCATCAACGTCATGTGTCGGTCCTGCTTCCCTATATGGGGTTGCGCGACTCTCTCGGAAAGCAGCCCGACCATACCTTTTGCGAACGGCAATTGGCTTGCCTTTTATGGCCCTGCCCGGCAATGGAAGGTGCGCGGCAGGCGCATGCCCGGCAATAAAGCCACCGTTCTCGAACGTGCTTTACAGGCAGACGGCGCCGGTTCTCTATTCCGCCATGCCCGATCTCGACTCCCTGCGCCGGCAGCATCCGGAGATCCGCTCCGACTTTACGATCGACCAGCATTGGGAACGTTACGATTCGGCGCAGCACGCCATGTGGCGCTCACTGTTCGAGCGGCAGGCGAAAATCCTTCCGGGCCGCGCCTGCGGCGAGTTTCTCGACGGTCTTGCCAAATTGCGCCTCGTCTCGGACTCGATTCCGGATTTCGACCGGCTATCCGACGATCTGTCGAAGCTGACGGGCTGGCGCGTCGTCGCCGTGCCCTCGCTGGTGCCGGACGACATTTTCTTCGATCACCTCGCCAACAAACGTTTCCCCGCAGGCCAGTTCATCCGCCGCCCGGAGCAGATCGACTACATCGAGGAACCCGACGTCTTTCACGACGTCTTCGGCCATGTTCCGATGCTCGCCCATCCGGTCTTCGCGGACTACATGCAGGCCTACGGCAAGGGCGGCCAACGCGCGCTCAGCGAGTTCGGCGCCCTGCGCAACCTCGCGCGGCTCTATTGGTACACCGTCGAATTCGGCCTGATCGGAAAACCGGAAGGGCTGCGCATCTACGGCTCCGGCATCGTGTCGAGCGGCGCGGAGTCCGTTTATGCGGTCGAAAGCCCGTCGCCGAACCGAATCGGATTCGACCTCGAACGCGTCATGCGTACAGAATACAGGATCGACGATTTCCAGGAGAGCTATTTCGTCATCGAGTCGTTCGAGGATCTTTTCGCCGAGACCTACAAGGACTTCGCAGCGATCTATAAGCGGCTCGAGAGCGGACCGACGTACAAGCCCGGGGACCTCGTCGCGTCGGACCGCGTCCTCACCCGGGGCACGCACACCTATGTCGGCGGCAGCCACGCCGCGGAGTAGAGGTTCTAGGCCGGCGGGCCAGCGGGATCGAGGCCATTTCCCTTCGTCGCCGGCAACGCCGCCGTTTCACTTTTGGTCTCGGGCGCGTCGCGACCGAGCCGACGCATGATCAGCGGAACCAGCGCATTGAGCCCGCCGCCGATGCCGTCGGTGCCCAGCGAAAGCGAAAGGTTCTCCGGCATGAACCGCTGCGTGCCATCCGCCAGCGCCCGAACGGCATTGATAATCGCCGTCTGATCCTTGCCCACAGCCTGCTGCTGGGCTTCGAGGCCTTTGGCAATGGCGAGTCCGTCGGCTTCGGTTCTCACCGCGCTGGCGCGTCCGACCTTTTCCAGCCGATACGATTCGCCATCCGCCTCGGCCTGCACGCCCTGGGCCTTGTTGCGGGCGATGTCGATGCCGATCGAGGAGCGCGCAAGTTCGGACTGCATATCGGCTTTGCCACGCGCCTGTTCGAGCTGCAGTCGCTCACCTTGGGCACGTTCCTGCGCACGGAAGGTCTCCTGCTGCTGATTGGCGATCTCGCGCGTGGTCAGAACTTCAACGAGCTGCTGCGGGAAGATCACATCCTGGATGTAGACCCCGCGCGTTTCGATCCGGTATTCCTTCAGCTTCTCGGTAATGTGCTGCTGGGCCTGAGTCTGCACGTCCTGCCGCTTCTCGATGAAGTCGATCGCGGGCATCGATTGCAGCTTGTCGCGGAAGTGGTTTCCGACCGCCGCCTGGAGCACCTCGGTCACGAGATTGAGCATCGTGCCGACGATGGAGATCACCTTCGGCGCCTCGGTGTCGGGCACGTGTATCTGTACCTGCAAGTCGATGTTGAAGACGAAGCCTTCCTTGGACTTCGCCGTGATCTGCTTGAGACTCTTGTCCAGATTGTGTGCCGTGGACGTCGCGTCCGCCCAGTTCAGGGTCAGGATGAACGTCGGAACGATCTCTGCGCTGTAGCAGCGAGGGTTGATGGCGTATTTCCCCGTGCGCAGCGGCTCCTGCCAGATGCCGCGATGGCCGGGACGCACGAGCGATCCGAATTTGAAATCGGCACCAGACGTGTCTTCCGTTGCGAGGCCGACATATGCCTTGAGCACGGCGACTTCGCCCTGGTTGACGACGAGCATCGGAACCATCTCGACCGACACGAGGAACGGATTGAGGTTGTATGCGCCATACATCAGCGGGTCATGCTGCAATCCGATGCGTCCGCCGCGATCCAGAAATGCCTGGAAGTCCTGGTAGTTGTTGTGGTCCTCGTTCTTGACCGAAAGGATTGCTTCGACCAGATCGCTGTCCCTGGTGCCGGGCTTCGCTTCCAGGGCCGCAAGGTCGACGAAGTCGCCGATCCGATTGGCGATGGCACCTTTCGGCAGCGGCGGTCCTTCAAACGTCGTTACGATGCCTATCATATCGACGACTTTGCCGTCCTGATAAAAGCGCGGCTCGATGCGCACGACATCGAGCTGAACGGGTTCAAGCCCGAAGGATTCCGCCTTCAGACTGCCGTGCCGTTCGAGGGCGGCATATTTCTCGTCGATCGGCACGCCATAGACGGTGTCCTTGGAGATAACGAGGAATCCGACCGGATGAATCGGCACGACCGTTCCCGGCGGCAACACGAGGCGCTGCACGCCTTTTTGTCCGCCGCCTTTCGCGAACGTCGCGAGATCCTGGAAGTTACCGAACTCCGGCTTGTAGACACCCGATTTCGCCCCCACCGGCAGCGGCTCGCCAACCTGTGCAATGACGACGCCTATCTGCCCCGACGGAATTTGCACCATCGGATGACGCGTCACATCGTAGAGGGGCCAAAGCTTGAACTGGATGCCCGGCATCATGAGCTTTGCCTGGAAACCAGCTTCGCCCTCGAAAGCAATCGCGTTTCCGGCGCCGAGCTTTTTCAGACTGAAGCGCTTGCGCACCAAGCCGACCTCGGTCGCACCTATGTTCCGTGTCGATTTCACAACGACGAACAGGGCGATGAGGGACAGTGCGGTGGTCAGGAACCAGCCGCTGAACAAGTCCGCCACAAAATTGAAAATTTCGCTCATGACGAAGACCCTTTCTGGTCCGCGCACATCTGGCCAGATGCAATTCAATTCACCTGCACGATTGCGGAAGCGGGCGCTTCAGCGCCGCGCGGTCTTGAATTGTCTGGCTGAATGTTTGGCGTTCCGTACGAAGCTTGCGCTTCTCCTGCAAATAGCAGGCACGAATATCGGGCGCGAATTCGTCGAATTCAAGCAATTGAAATATCGCGTGAAGCCGAAAAGCCGCTTGACAGTAGTCGTTTTCGCGAGCGGCCTCCTACACTTGCCCCGGCCGTAGCGTGTTAACCCTCGCGAAGAATATTTCGAACCGGTCGCCGATGCGACGGACTTCTACCCCGCCAGGAACGACTCGACGTGTCCCATGAAGACGTCGAGCTTGTCGTGGTGCGACCAGTGACCGGCGCCGTCGATATTGGCGAGCACGGCATTGCGAAAGTGCTTGATGCGGCCATCTTCGGCCGGATCCGACGCCCAGGATTCTGTGCCGCGCACCAGCAGCACCGGCGCGGCGATGTTGCTCCAGACCTCGCGCTGCTCTTCGACCGACAGGCCGCCGGGACCGCCCAGGCGAACGGCGTTGTCGAACTTCCACGACCAGGTGCCGTCCTCGTTCTGGGCCGCGCCGTGCAGCGTGAGGTGATGCGCCTGCTCCTCGCTGAGGTGCGTGTTCTCTTCCTTCATGCGCGCCAGGGCTTCTTCGAAGGCGGCATATTTGCGCGGGCTGCGGCCGGCGTTCGCCCGGCGCGCCTCGATGCGTCCGCGGACGCGCTGCGCGACGGGCATCTCGTTCATGCGCTGCAGCATCTCGGGCGATGGACCGAGGCCTTCGATGGCGACGATTTTGGCCACCGTCTCGGGAAAGACGCCGGCATAAAGCAGCGCAACCGCGCCGCCGAGCGAATGGGCGATGATCGTCACCGGCGCCATCTTCTTCTGCAGGACGAGCTGGGCGATGTCGTAGACGTAGTTGAGTTCGCCGTAACTGCCGCCGGTCGCCCAGTCGCTGTCGCCATGCCCGCGCAGGTCCGGCGCCACGATGTGGTAGCGGTCCTTCAACCGCTCGGCGACCCAGTCCCAGTTGCGGCAGTGATCGCGCCCGCCATGGATCAGCAGCATGGGCGGGGCGTCCTCATTGCCCCAATTGACGTAGTGCAGGCGCAGGCGCTGCGAGAAGTACAGATGGGACGTCGGACCTGCCATGTCGAACTCCGGAAAGCGGCGCGGGAATGCGCTGGAAATACCCCCTTCCCGCCGCAACGTCATTAGCGGATTTGCCCGGGAATTCCCCCGGTTCAAACCCGTTGTTGTTGGCATCTACTTGATTTGGGCAGAGTCCTCTAAGGAAAAATTTCTTTCCGCAGAGAAGATTGAGGTGGCGTGCGACTCAATTCCCAAGACGAAGAACGACCTGGACGTGAATTGTAGGTGGGACGGATTCAAGGACGCGCATGCGACGATCCCGTCGCACTTCAACGGCGCCACCGCCGGCAACATCCTTGCGGGCGGCATCATCGGCATCGGCATCGATGCCGCGACCGGCGCAAACGACAACTATCCGACCGAGTAGGCGATCACCATGACGCCGGACGACGCCGCGCCGGTGCCGTCGCTGCCGGCAACGCCGCCGACACCGGCCGACGCGCCGCCGGCCGCCAAACCGGCATCGTAGCGGAAAGAACGAACGCCGCAGTCACGCATGCCGTGACGGCGGCCGCACGCGCGAACCTATTTCGGCTTCGTCGCGCCCTTGGTGTGATGATGGTGGTGGTGGCCGGCGTGATGCGCATGGCGGCCGTGATGCTCGTGATGGCGCCAGTGCATGTGATGCTCCTCCGGCGGCGGCTGGTGATCGAGCCGGTCATTGGCGCGTTGCGCGTCCGCCGCTGCGCCGTGCGCAGCCGTGCCGGCGGCGTCGGCGGCGCTCTGCGCGTGCTGCGCCGCGGACATGGCGGCGGCCGCGTCGGCCTTCGCGGCATCGGCGGTTGCCTGGGCGCGCTCGACGGCTTCGTTGGTGGCGCAGCCGCTGAGCAACAGGCCGGCACCCATCAGCGCAACAATGACTGGGCCCTTGAGACTTGGGTAATGCATATACTTCCTCCAGAACGTCCTTGGGGATCGGGAGCCTGAATCAGCCCCTTCCGAATGCGCGGCACACTAGGCCCGCGCGGCGCATGCGGAAACGCCAACGCGCCGCAGTTCCGCATTTGTCCCCGGAATGTCACAACCTGTGGACGCGATTCGGCAACGGGCTCACGGACCGATGGCGGCGAGCACCTCGCCCTCGGTGAGAATCTGCGGCAGCACCTTCGGCTCGCCCGCACCCGGCGCATAATAGAGATAAAGCGGAACGCCCTCGCGCCCATGTGCCGCCAGAAGATGGGTGATTTCCGGATCGCGCCGCGTCCAGTCGGCGACCAGATAGGCGATGTGGCGGTCGCGAAACGCCTGGTGGACGCGCGCGCCGGACAGCGCGGCCTCGTCATTGACGAGACAGGTGATGCACCAGGCCGCCGTTGCGTTGACGAATACGGGCGTTCGGGCATCGCGCAGTGCTGCGAGCCGTGCGGCGCTGTACGGCGAGGAAGGCAATCCGCTGACGTTGACGCCGCCGCCATTGGCCTGCGCCGGCGTGGTCCTGAGCAGGGCGAGGCACGAAAGCGCCGCGACGATCGCCACGAGCGTGATGAGCGAGCCAATGCCGCGGCCGCGCGGCGAGAAATTGCGGCTCATGCCCCAGATCCAGGCGCCGAAAGCGGCGGCGACCATCGCCGCCAGCACGGCGGCGACCGCGTTGGCTCCCGCCTGCTGCGCCAGCACCCACACCAGCCACGCGGCCGTTCCGTACATCGCAAAGGCGAGCGCCTGCTTGAACACGAGCATCCACGCCCCCGGTCTGGGGAGCGCGCGCATGAGAGCCGGCGAAACGCCGATCAGGACGAACGGCGCTGCGAAACCGAAACCGAGCGCGAGAAAGATGCCGAGCGCGACGATCGCCGTCTGTGTTAGCGCGTAGCCGAGCGCGGCCGCCATGAACGGCGCGGTGCAGGGTGCGGCGACCGCGACCGCGAGCACGCCGGTGAAGAACGATCCGATCTCGCCGCTGGTGCGGGTCAGGCCTTCCCCGCCGCCAAAGCTCGCGATCTCGAACACGCCGGAGAGATTGAGGCCGACGCCGAACATCAGCAGTGCAAAACCGGCGACGATCATCGGCTCCTGCAGCTGGAATCCCCAGCCGATCACCTGCCCGCCCGCGCGCAATGCGATCAGCAGCGCGCCCAGCGCGACGAAGCTGAGGATGGCGCCGATGCCGTAGGCGAGGCTTTCGCGTACGGCTTCGGCGCGGTCGCGTCCGGCCTGCGACGACAGCGCAAAGGCCTTCATGGCCAGCACCGGCAGGACGCACGGCATCAGGTTGAGAATGAGCCCGCCGGCAAACGCAAAAAGGAACGCGAGGAGGAATCCGGTTTCGCGCGCGCCCGTATCGAACGTCGCGGGCGGCACCGGCCCGGGCAACGCTTGGACCTCGAGCGCCTGCACCGAGCCGTCGGTCGACGTCAGGACGAGAACGCCTGCGACGGCACCGCCGCGGTTGGCGAAGCCTTTCGCCGGCGACAGGCGCAGAACGATCCCGTCGGAAGCGAAACCCATCGTCTGAGCGGCAGGCGCGTTCACGATGCCGTTCCGCGACGGAAAGAAGATCGCGCTTTGCGGATGCGCGCGCGCAAGTGACCCGGCGGCGACGTAGAGATCGAGCGACCGTGCGAGCGCGTAACGCATTGCCCAAGGCGACGGCACCGGCAACAAAGCGCGCGCCGCCGCGAACCTCTCGGTGTCCACCGGAGCCGCCGTGCCGATTCTCAACGACAAGCCGAGCGCGGCATCTTCAGGGATGCAGATTTCCTTGCAGACCAGCCAGCTTGCATGCGCCTTCAAGGCGATCGTGTCGCCCGGCCGCGCGCCGGCAGGCGCGGTGAGATGGGTGAGAATCCAGACCTTGCCCTCATAGCCATAGTCCATGAAGGGGCCGACCGGCAGGCGCATCGGATAAGGCCATTGCAGCGCACCGGCGTGCCAGCCGGCCGGAAGCGACCAGTCGAGCGTCGTCGGCTGCCCGACGTCGCCCGCGTTGAGCCAGTAGGTATGCCAGCCGGGCCGGATCACCTGCTCGAACGCGACCGCCACCGTGCCGCCCGGGGCAATCGTCGCGCTTTCTGCAATCAGGCGCGCCTTGACCTTCGCCCCGTCGTCGACTTGCGCGGAGCAAGGTTCGATGGCCGCGAAAAGTACAAACAGAAGAGTGGCGAACCATTTCATGCCACGGCTATAGCGTTCACCGGCCTTTCCCGCCAGCGCCCCTCGCGTATCCGTGACTGCGACGATAGGGTGCGCGCCGACACTCAAGGGGCAAGACATGCGTAACAGCAATCGGCAATGGATCCTGAAACGACGTCCGGTCGGCGACATCAAAGAGGGCGATCTGGAACTCGTCGAGAAGCCTATTCCGGTACCCGGCCAGGGCCAGATCCTGGTACGCACGGTTTACCTGTCGCTCGATCCCACCAACCGCATCTGGATGAGCGACATGGACCAGTACATGCCGCCGGTCGAACTCGGCGACGTGATGCGCGGCGGCTCGATCGGCGTGGTCGAACAGTCCAACAACCCCGATTACAAGCGCGGCGACGTCGTGAGCGGAATCTCCGGCTGGCAGGAATTCGCCGTTGCCGATGCGGCGACGAAAGTCGAGCGCGGCAATGTCCCCCTGCTCGCTTACATGAGCGTACTCGGCATGACGGGGGCAACCGCCTATTTCGGCCTGCTCGATCTCGGCAAGCCGCAGCCCGGCGAAACCGTCGTCGTCTCTGCCGCCGCCGGCGCCGTCGGCTCGATCGTCGGTCAGATCGCCAAGCTCAAGGGTTGCCGCGTCGTCGGCATCGCGGGCTCCGACGAAAAGTGCCGCCACCTGGTGAAGGATTTCGGCTTCGATGCCTGCATCAACTACAAGAAAGAGAATATCCGCGCCGCGCTGCGCCGCGAGTGCCCGAACGGCATCGACGTCGACTTCGAAAACGCCGGCGGCGAGATCCTCGACGCCGTCATGGAGCTGATCAACATGAGGGCGCGCATCGTGCTCTGCGGCATGATCTCCGGCTACAACGACACGCAGCCGCGTCCCGGACCGAGCCTCGTAAACCTGCTGATGAAGCGCGCCCGGATCGAGGGTTTCATCATCATCGACTACTTCCATCGTCTGGGAGAATTCTACGCCGACATGAACAAGTGGGTGGCGGAAGGCAAGATCAAGTACGACACGACGGTGGTCAAAGGCCTCGAGAACTCGCTCAGCGCGCTGAACATGCTCTTCACCGGCGGCAACACTGGCAAGCTGCTGGTGCAGGTCTCGGAGGAATAGTTGCGCGTCACCGGCGGGCAGTTTCGCGGCCGTTTGCTGGCCGAGCCGCCGGACAATCGCGTGCGTCCGACGTCGGACAAGGTGCGGCAGGCCATCTTCAACATGCTGGCGCATCATGATTTCGGCGCGGACTTCACCCTCGAAGGCGCCCGCGTCATCGACCTCTTCGCCGGCACCGGAGCGCTTGGCATCGAGGCGCTGAGCCGCGGCGCCGCCTTCGTCCTGTTCGTCGACGACAGCGCGGACAGCCGCGCGCTGATCCGCAGGAACGTCGAGGCTCTCGGACTGACGGGCGTCACCAGGATCTGGCGGCGCGACGCCGCCGACATGGGGCCGGCCACAGCGCCTTTCGATCTCGCCCTGCTCGACGCGCCGTATCGCAAGGGACTGACCGAAAAGGCGCTCGCCAGCCTCGCGGCCGGCGGCTGGCTGTCGCCGAACGCCATCGCGATCGCCGAGATCGCGGCTGACGAACGTGTGACGCCGCCGCCGGGTTTCCTGCTCCAGGACCGCCGCGACTATGGCGAGACGGCGGTTCACACTTTCAAAGTCTCTCCCGGCTGAATCTGGAACTCGCCGGCGCTCAACGCCGCATCGACCGTCTCGGCCGCATGGTCGGCATAGTAGCGACGCAAGAGAACGAACACGGACGCCGCGCCGCCAAGCGACAGCAGGATGCCGAATGCCATCGAGTAGCCGAACCAGATGAGGAGCGCGGCCAGCATCAGTCCGGTCGAGACGCCGACGTCCCATCCGCCTTCCGCCGCGATGTGGAAGCGCATGACGCAAGGCGAGCGCTTGGCCTGGTTGTAGACGGCCGTCATCATCGTTGGAATGTAGAGGCAGCCGACGAGCGAGCCCAACGCGTTCGCCGTCACTGCCAGCCAGGGATAGCGCAGCACGCCCGCCCGCATCAGGATCAGCAGGATCAGCAGGCTGAGCGAATACCAAACCGCACGCGCGCCCTTGCCGGAATCGATCAGGCGACCGAGCACCAGCCCGCCGACGGCGCCGACGAGCGCCGCCACGGCCAGCGCCCCGCCATAGGCGAGGTAGCTCTGGTCCAGCGCGAGAAAGAGCGCGATCTGCCAGACGATGAAGTATCCGGCCGCCACCCAACCGTCGCCGATGAAGAGCATCGCGCCCGAAACCGCGGCGCGGAATCCGCCCGGCGCATGCCGCGCCACCGGCACGTCCGGCGTCCAGAACAGCGGAATCGCGGACACCGCCTGGATCGCGCCGCTCGCCGTGAAGGCGACGGCGGGACCGAAGCCGACCAGGAGCCAGCCCGCGACGATCGGGCTGACGATGCCGAGCGTCGCAGCCACCGCTTCGCGCAGTCCGAGCTGCTGGCCGCGATGATCCTCGTCGCCGAGCGCCGCGAAATAGGCGTGGTAGCTCGGCCAGTAGACCGTATCGGCCGTGGCCGACACCAGGATCAGCCAGAACAGCGCCGGCCCGACGCCGTGAACGCCGATCAGGAACGGATAGCTCAATGCCATCAGGAACGTGCCGACGATCACCGTCGGCCGAAGCCCGATGCGGATGGCGAGCGGCAGCAGGAAGGTCCGGATCGCCAGTCGGCTCGCGAAGATGATCGCGAGCGCGACGAGAACCGCCGGCACGCTCATGCCGGACTTCAGCAGATAGACCGAGAAGAACGCCCCGCCACCGCCCTGCGCGATCGAGGCGATGACGTAGTGGAGATTGAGAAGATTGACCGTACGGTTGTGAAGGAATGCCATGGGAGTCCCGAACGAAAGATGAGGTTTCGAGTCGACGCGATTCATCGTTCGGGCGGGCCGCGAGAGCCTGCGCAACGATGACGAACCTACCTCAGTCGACCGACCAGCACTTCGGGACAAACCCTCATTGAAGCGCGCGCACGCTATGCTTCTTCGCGCGGGCCTTCAACAGGCACGGCCGGAAAGAAGCGCGAAAATGCGCTACTGTGCATCCATGAGCACAAGCTTCAGGCCTGCGACGCCCGCGGACGCCGATTTTCTCGGCTGGGCGATGTTCGTGGCGGCGCGCGGCCACCTCGACCGGGGCTGGTTCGACATCGTGCTGCAGCGGCCGGAGCCCTTCTGCGTCGCGTTTTGCGCCCACCTCGCCAATGCGCAGGCGAAGTCCTGGTGGCACCATTCCTTTTTCACCGTGGCCGAAGTCGACGGCGAGCCCGCCTCCGCGGCCTGCGCCTTTCCCGACGAGGCGCCCTACATGGTCTCGGGCGAGGCGATGGCCGAGGCTTCCGGCAAGATGGGGATCGGCGAGGACGAACAGGCTCAGTTGTGGCCGCGCGGCGCCTTCATCATGAGCGCGACGAGTGGCGAGGACGATTGCTGGACCATCGAAAACGTCGCCACCCGCGCAGGCTTTCGCGGCAGGAGCGTCGCCGCGCAGTTGATCGGACACATGCTGGCGCAGCGGATGCGCGACGGACCGCGGCGCGCCCAGATCAGCTTTCTCATCGGCAACACGCCCGCCGAGAAGTGCTACCGTTCCTGCGGCTTCGCGTTCGCCGAAGACAAGACGGCGAAAGCGTTCGAAGCGGCGATGGGCGTCCCCGGCATCCGCCGTCTGGCGCGCGCCATCTAGGCCGGCAACTCGTAGCCGATCGCCGATTCGATCTCGATGGTGCGCTGCACCGCCGGCCGCTCGAGCATGCGGTCGTGATGGGCGATGAGATTGGGAAACTCCTCGCGCGGCGGCTTCAAGGAGGCGTTGAACCGCCAGAACAGGCGAAAGAGATGGATGTCGGCGATGGAGTATCGTCCGACGGTCCAGGGACCCGAGCCGAGACGTGCGTCGGCGAGCGCGTAGATGCGGCGCGCATGATCCAGCCCCTGCCGGCGCGCCGGGTGCAGCGTGGCGGCGATGAAGGACATCCAGGAAACGACGTGCGCCTCCGCTTCGATGTCGCCGCGGGGCAAGAGGCCGACCTCCGGATACAGCCGCGCCAGGTAGAAGAGGATCGCCGCCACCTCGGTGAGCGGCCGTCCGTCGATGACGAGCACGGGTACGGTGCCCTGCGGATTTAGGGCGAGAAATTCGGCGGTGCGGTTTTCCTTGCGAGCAAGCGAAACCGGAATGCCCTCGAACGGCGCGGTCACTTCGTGCAGGGCGATATGGGGCGCCATCGAGCTGGCGCCGGGTGCGAAGTAGAGGGTGAGCATGGCGAATCCTCCCATCGACCGGGAGAGGATAGCGCGGGAACGGCGTCAGTGCTGCGACGGACGTTCGGTACGGTCTCAGCGCGCGGCGCGTTCGACCCAGAGCCGCTTCAGATAGGCCAGCTCTGTGCCGCCCAGTTCGCCGACCTGGTGCGTCTTCAGGAACGACAGCCCCGCCTCGCTGCCGCGCTTCCAGACGACCACGCTCTCGTAGGCCAGACCGTCGCGCAAGTTGATGAGATAGACATGGCTCGGAAGCGGCTGGGTTGCCGGGACCGTGACGCGCGCGCCGCCTTCGGAGAGATCGCGAATCGAGCAATCGAAGACCTGCGCGCCGTCGTGCATGGCGATCCGCCCGCCCAGCAGGACGCGTCTTCGCCTGCCCGGCCTGCGGTCGGCCGGAGGCGGCAACTCTGGCGGTAGGTTCCCCGACATACGCTACACGTCCCAAGGAAACTGCTCACAACGGCAACGAATCTCATGCCGTGCAGTTCCGTGCCCTCACTGCCGTAAGCTGCGATGAAATATCAATCAATTTGCTGCATAAATGAAAGACCGGTGCTCAGTATTTCTACGTAGAGCCGCTGGCGTCAACGATTTGCCGCAGGCGTTAGCGGCGACCGAACAACCGTTCGATGTCCGAAAGTTTCAATTCTACGTAGGTCGGACGCCCGTGGTTGCACTGGCCAGAATGCGGCGTCGCTTCCATCTCGCGCAGCAGCGCGTTCATCTCGTCGGCGTTCAGGCGGCGCCCGGCGCGAACCGACGTGTGGCAGGCGAGCGTGCCCGCCACATCCTCGAGCCGCTCTCTCAGCGATAGCGCCTTGCCGGTTTCGGCGATGTCGTCGGCCAGGTCGCGCACGAGACTTTTGATATCGAGCTTTTCCAACATTGCAGGAATTTCACGTACCATCACCGCATCCGGACCGAAGGGCTCGACGACCAGTCCAAGCTCGGCGAGCTCGCCGCTGCGCGAGGCGATGCGCTCAACCTCGGCCGGGTCGAGCTCGACGACCTCCGGAATCAAGAGCGGCTGGCGCGCGATTCCGCCCGCCTCCAGCGACTTCTTCATCCGCTCGTAGACAAGCCTTTCGTGCGCCGCGTGCTGGTCGACGATCACGATGCCGTCGCCGGTCTGCGCAACCACATAGGTCTGGTGAAGTTGTGCACGCGCGACGCCCAGCGGCAGCCCTGGCACGGGCTCGCCCTGCGGCTCCTCGATCCGCGCGGCCGGCGCCGCATCGGCGGGAAGCAGCGGCGCGGAGAAGCTGCGGCCCGGATCGGCGATGCCGTGACGCGGCGCTTGTCCTTGCGCGTAGCCCGGCGCACCGGATTGCGGTCTGAGCGCCGCAAGCGCCGCGCCGGCGACCGTCGTCGACGCGCGATGGCCCGCCGCCGCGAGAGTCGATTTCAGCGAGGAAACGATGAGACCGCGCACCAGGCCGGCGTCGCGGAACCGCACCTCTGTCTTGGCCGGATGCACGTTGACGTCGACGAATGCGGGATCACACGCGAGGAACAGCGCCAGCGCCGGATGGCGGTCGCGCGCCAGAAAGTCGGCATAAGCGCCGCGCACCGCGCCGACGAGAAGCTTGTCGCGCACAGGCCGGCCGTTGACGAACAGATACTGCATCTGCGCGTTGGCGCGGTTGTAGGTGGGGAGGCCCGCATACCCGGCGATCGACAGGCTCTCGCGCGAAACGTCGACCTGCGCGGCGTTGTCGGCGAACTCCCGGCCCATGATCTGTGCCAGCCGCTTGAGACGGCCCTCGAAGAGATCGCCCTCGGCTTCGAGCACCAGTGCGCGCCGACCGTCCATCGTCAGGCTGAAGGCGACGTCGGGGCGCGACATGGCGAGCCGCTTGACCACGTCGAGCGTTGCGAGGTCCTCCGCGCGCGCCGATTTGAGGAACTTGAGACGCGCGGGCGTGGCGAAGAACAGTTCGCGCACCTCGACGCGCGTTCCCGATTGCCCTCTGGCGCGAAACCCCGCCGGTGCGGGGCCGCTGACGCTGCCGCCGTCGACCCGGATCTCGTGCGCCTCGCCGGTTGCCGTCCGGCTGGCAATAGACAGGTGCGCCACCGAACCGATCGACGGCAGCGCTTCGCCGCGAAATCCCAGCGTAGCGATTCCGCCGAGATCGTCTTCCGCGCCGATGCGCGGCAGCTTGGACGTCGCATGGCGTTCGACCGAAATCGCGAGGTCGTCCGCCTCCATTCCCTCTCCGTCGTCTTCGACGAGGATCAGGTCCGCGCCGCCGTTCGACGTGGCGACGTCGATCCGCCGCGCGCCGGCGTCCAACGCATTCTCGATGAGTTCCTTGACCGCGCTCGCCGGACGCTCGACGACTTCGCCCGCCGCAATGCGGTTGACGGTTCCCTCGGCAAGACGGCGGATCTTCATTTCTGCGCTTCGAGGTATGTCCGCGCGAGGACCTTGCCCTCCTCCACGCCGGGCTGGTCGAACGGATCGACGCCCATGAGACGACCCATCAGGATCGTTTCGAGCATGAAATGCATCATCAGCGCGCCCATGTGACGCTCGTCGATCCGCGCGACGTGGATCTGCCGGACGGGCCGCTTGTTGCGCGACAGTGTCTCCGCGGTCGCCCGCGCCTCCGCCGCGACCAGATCGCCCATCGTCCGGCCGGCGAGATAATCCTGGCCGAGCGCCTTCATGCGATCGACCGGCGCGACAAGACCTTTGCCCTTCGTGTCGGTCGAGAGAATGGTGAACAACGCGCGTCCCGGACCGTCGCGGAAAAGCTGAAGCTGGCTGTGCTGATCGACCGGACCGACGGCACCGACGGGCGTCGAGCCCTTTCCGTCCTTGCCGAGGCTTTCGGCCCAGAGCTGGCGCCACCAGCCGCTCAGCGTGGCGAGCTTGTCGGCATAGGCCCAGAGCACGGTCTGGTCGAGCCGGCCCTCGCCCGCCAGCGCGTGATGCAGCGCGGCGCCGGCAGCCGCCGGAACGTCCTTCGCCGAGGCCGTCAGAGCATTGTCGAGAACCGCCTGCGCGCCGGCGCGCAACGCCTTCACATCGAGGCCCATGATGAGCGCCGGCAACGCGCCGACCATCGTGAGCACGGAATAGCGGCCGCCGACGCCGCCCGGGTGGTCCAGAACCGGCGCTCCGATCGACTGGGCGAAACTGCGTAGCGGACTGGCTTTCGGCTCCGTCACGACAGCGAAGTGGTACTTGAGATACTTGGCCCCGCCGGCCTTTTCGATCGCGTCAGCCGCAGTGAGCGCCTGCATCAACGTTTCGGCGGTGCCGCCGGATTTGGAGATCACGATGAAGCGCGTGGTCTTCAGGTCGAAGCCGGCCATCGCGGCCTGCCAGCTCTCGGGATCCGGATTGTCGTGGAACGTCACGCGCGGACCCGGGCGATCGCGCGCCTCCAGGGCTTTCAACGCCTGGCCGCCGAGGCTCGAACCGCCGATGCCGAGCACGGCGACGTCGGACGTGTCCTTGCAATAGCTGTCGGCGACCGCCTGCGCCGCGTCGAGATCGTCATGGCGCGACGGTACGCTCAGAAGCTCGAGCGTGCGTGCCGTGTTCTGCGCGCGCAACCAGGCGAGCGCCTTGTCGGCCTCGCCGAGCGCGGCGTCGAACGCGCCGCGCGAACACGCGCCGGGACCACCGAGCGCGAGATCAAGCGAAACGGCGAAGGGAAGCGATTCCTGCGACATGGGCGCATCCTAACAGAAATGCGACGCCTGGCGCGGCCGGGGCGCAAGCTTCAACAGGCACGTCGGCGCCGGAATCCGCGGTCGTCGCAGTTACCAGTTGAACAGATCGTCCAGCCAGCTGTGCTCCTTCTCCGGCGGCGGCGGCGCGGGAGCGGGTGCGGCAGGCGTCGCGGGCGCGGCGCCTCCCGCCTTTTGCGCATCGATGCGGCGCGCTTCGGCGTCTGCATCGACCGCGGTACCGGCGGCCGGAGTCGAGCCGCCGAAGAGAACGTTGTTCGTAAAGCTCTCGTCGCCGGCGCGCGTGGCGGCGGAGTCCGCTGCGATCTCCTGTCGAATGGCGGGATCTGCGTTCTGCACGCCGGCATTGGCGAGCAGATATCGCTCGCCCGTGCTCATGGTCGCGGGCAGCGAAGCGGCGACCGTCGCCGGATCGGCGCTGAACAGGGCGGCCTCCGCTGCCTGGGTCGGCGCGACCTGATTGGTCGGAGCGGCGCCCGCGGCCGGCGGCCGCAGATTGAAGTCGGGCGGGATGACCAGCGGCGCCTTGGTGACGACGGCGAATTCGTCGGGGGATTGCTTCCCCTCGCCCGCCGCTTCGCGCACGGAGTCGCAGCCCGCGAGGCCGACGGCTACGCCGCAAAGAAGGACGAGGTGAAGATGATGTCGCGAACGCATGAGCACTCCCAATCTAACCGGTTTCGTCCCCCGTGCGCGTCTCCGGGCGCGCCAGCGCATCGTACAACAGCGCGATCACCCCGAAGGTGATGGCCGCATCGGCCACGTTGAACACATACCAGTCATAGCCGAAGGCATGAAAGTGGAAAAAATCCGCCACTTTCCCGTAAACCAGCCGGTCGACCAGGTTTCCCAGGGCGCCGCCGATCACAAGGCCGAGGCCGACTGTAAGCGTGCGGCGCTCTGCATGCCACAGCCACCAGCTGAGGCCTGCGACCGCAGCCAGCGACACCAGCGCCAAAACCGCGGTTCCGAAGGGCCCGGTGGCGGGAAACAGGCCGTAACTGATGCCCGGATTCCACGTCATCACCAGATTAAAAAACGGCAACACACGAACCGACTCGCCCGGCGACATGGAACGGAAGTCGAAAACGTACAGCATCACGAGCTTGGTCGCCTGATCCAGGAACATGGCGAGCGCCGCCGAAATCAGTCCCCAGTCGCGTGCGCTCATGTGCCGGCTCCGGCATCGATCGCGGCCGAACAGCGGTTGCAGAGATCCTCATGCTTCGGGTTGGCGCCGACTTCGGGAAGGATCATCCAGCAGCGCGCGCACTTGTTGCCCTGCGCGTGATGAAACGCGACGGCGACGCCGGCGACGTCCGGCAGGCGAAAGACGTCGTCCGGCGCGGCGTGCGTCGAGACGTGCGCGTTCGAGGTGATCGCGATCTCGGCGAGCGGTACGGAAGCGAGGATGTCTGCGTCGCTTTTTTCCGAGACATAGACGGTCGGAGCGGCCTCCAGGCTGGCGCCGATCACCTTGTCGCGCCGCGCGATTTCCAGCGCGCCGGTCACGACGCGGCGAAGGGCGCGGACCCGGTTCCATTTTTCGATCAGCGCGGCGTTCGCCCAGGCGCGCGGGGTTTCGGGGAACGTCTGCAGGTGCACGCTCTCCTGTTCGCCGGGAAAGCGCAGCAGCCAGGCTTCTTCCATCGTGAAGCACAGGATCGGCGCGAGCCAGGTGACGACGCGCCGGAAGACCTCGTCGATCACCGTGCGCGCCGAGCGGCGGCGCACATTGTTGCGCCCGTCGCAGTACAGCGAGTCCTTGCGGATGTCGAAGTAGAACGCCGACAGTTCGTTGGTGCAGAACACGAACACCGAATTCAGCACGCGGTTGAAGTCGTACTCCATGTACGCGTCGCGCACGATGCCGTCGAGCTCGGCGAGCTTGGCCAGGATGAAGCGTTCCAGTTCCGGCATCTCTTCCGGCGCGACGCGCTCGCTTTCGTCGAATCCGGAAAGATTGGCGAGCATGAAGCGGATCGTGTTCCGCAGGCGGCGGTAGGAATCCGCATTGGCCTGGATGACGTCGTTGCCCATGCGCAGGTCTTCGGTGAAGTCCGACGACGCCACCCAGAGACGGAAAATGTCCGCGCCGTTCTTGTCGGCGATGGTCTGCGGCAGGATCGTGTTGCCCACCGACTTCGACATCTTGTTGCCTTCGCGGTCGAGCACGAAGCCGGCGGTGAGCACCGCGTCGTAGGGCGCGCGGCCGCGCGTCGCGCAGCTCTCCAGCAGCGAGGACTGGAACCAGCCACGATGCTGGTCGGAGCCTTCGAGATAGAGATCGGCGTGGTCCTTGCGCGGCCATTCCGGCTCGAGCGGCTGCTCGACCGTGAAGACATGCGTCGAACC
>DATJZB010000022.1:0-2635 GCA_035499335.1 Rhizomicrobium sp.
CATCACTATCGCACGCGGCATCGACCCGGTCAGTGACGAGCATATCGCCACCGTGACGCGCAAGCGCAAACGCAAGCTGGTGCTCGATCCGCAACTCTATGAGCAGAACGTATTCGTTCCCGAGTTCCTGGAGGACATTTACGATCTTCCGGACGGCAATTTTTCATTGTTGTACCGCGGTCGTCCGATCGGGATCTGCTTCAAGAAGACCGACGCAGAGGGCGGGGTTCACCTCTTCTGGATCAAGCGCCGCGACCTGATGCGGTTTGGCCATCACTGGCAGGAGAAGGTGATCAACGCCCTACGGGCCGCCGCCATTCCGCAGGAAAGATACGGAGACTATCCGTTTCTCCGCGCCAATTGTTGCGCCGGCGGTTGATAGAATCCTCTCCCGCGTTCCATGATGGTCGGATATGACCGCGTACATTCTGGGAGCCGGTGCGTCCGCCCATGCCGGGTATCCGCTTGCCTCCCGGCTCCTGCAGGCGGTTTCGGACTGGCTCGACGCGAAGGATGACAAGGAGCACTGGGTCCGGGATTTCCGCAACCGGATCGTGCAGGTCCGCGAGACGTTCGGCGCGCTCGATGATTTTGAGGGCATTCTCGGGAAGCTGGAAGAGTACGGCCATAGCCGCGTGAAACCGCCCGGCCCGACAACGTACCGGCAGGATACGAAGGACATCTTTCACGACTGTACGGAGCGCATGCGCGGCATCGATCTCGGGAATACCGACACGCCGGCAACAGGGTTCTATCCGCAATATCTGCGTAGCGACCTGATCTCGGCGTTCCGGGAGTATTTCATGGAGATCGAGACGAATAGAAGTGGAGAAATCGCCTATGACCGCTTCGCGCACCGGATCGATCCCGCGTCTCTGATCATCACCCTCAATTACGACGTGGCGCTAGAGCGCTGCCTCGCGAAAGCCGGTGTCTGGGACATCGGCACCGGTTACGGCTTTACGGCCTTCACGGGCCGCGAGGCGTCGAAGGCGACCGTCTACAAGCTGCACGGCAGCGTGAACTGGTTTCAGGCGCCGATGCAGCAGTCTCCGCCGCCGGTCCTGTTCACGCGCGACCTGAAGTTGCTCGGTTATGAGGATCTGTCCGATCCGCGTGTCGGCCCGAACGGGATGGGAGTCAACAATAGCGGCACGTTCGTGCTGCCCGATCCGCGAAAGCAGTTCTACTGGGAGCGCTTCTGGCAGCCGCTTTGGGGAACCGCGGCGCAGCGTCTTCGCGAAGCGGCGGGGGTTTTCATTCACGGCTACAGCATGCCCGCCGCGGACGAGAAAGCGCGCGAGTTGCTGTTCGGCAATATCGGTCGCGACGCCGTCATCAACATCTGTTGCCGTAGCGCGAGCGACCGGCTGGCCGGCGAGTTTCGCGCGCACGGCTTTGCGAAGGTGAATTCCTTCCCGGAGATTGGATTCGAGACATGGGCAAGCTCAGCGCCGCGCTGATCGAGGAGTATTTCGCGATCCACTTGCCCTATCGCACGCGCATTCTGGTCGCGCATTACCGGATGACGCGGCAGGCGTGGCACGGCGACCTTGCGCAGCTGGAGGCCGCGTTCGAGGCTTCGTTGATCACGGGCAGGATGTACCTAAACGTGCTCGGCGTTGCGAAGAACAAACACGATGTTCTCGTGCCCTTCAGGCCGGAGGATGACGATGTGAGCGCCGCCGATCTCGGCGGCACGTATATCGACGTCGAATCGCTGACGCCGGACGACGTGACGCTGCTGATCGGGTTCCTGAAGATGGCCGACAAGGGTGCGGCCCACCTGACCCTGCCGATGCCGCACCCCGTGGACCGAACGCATATCGCGATCGTGCGGATCTGCGAGCTGGTCAAGGCGCATCTCTACGATGCGACCGGAAGGACATTCGAGCTGACCATCACGCGGGACACGCCCGCCTGATCACGGCACGAGGCTCACCGGGCCGCTCGTCATCTTCAGGCGGCCAAAGAAATGTTCCGCCAGTTCGTAGTCGGTCACCGTCGACTGGAAGCCGGGGCGCGACAGGCCGACCTCGTAGCCGGAGGAATCGCGGTCGACGACGATGAAACAACGCGTTTTGCCGTAAGCAGTCATGGCCGCGCGCATCAGCGCTTCCATTCTTCGGTACAGCTCCGCGCGTTCGATGTTGCGCGAGGCGCCGACCACGAACACTTCCTCCCGCGCATCGAAATGCATCGCGCGGTAGACGAAGCCCTCGGCCTTGCCCGCCACGGCCTTGCTGGTCTCGTCGAACGCCTTGCCCAGCATCGCGCGCTCCCGCAGCCGCAGGTCGGCGATGATCTCCTGCAGCTGAAGGTAATTGGTCCGCTGCGGGCTTTGATCGAACAGCGCGGACCATTCGGGCGGTAGGTTCGCCGCGTAGTCCGGCGCCCGGGTCGCGAGCGCGTCCGCGACATGCTCGAACAGGCCGCTGTAGAAATCGGAGTCCTTTTTGCGCGCCAGCGCCTCGCTCAGGCGATATTCTTGCGCGGCGACGGCTACGGCGGCGTCGCTGATCCCGGCGCAGCCTTGCAACGAGCCGCCCTCCAGCAGGTAGAACTCGAACAAAGGCCGCTCGCTGCCGATGCGTCGCTGATCGGGGATCGGCAGGCCGCGCCGTGCGTCGAGATA
>DATJZB010000023.1:0-43862 GCA_035499335.1 Rhizomicrobium sp.
CGAACAGCGCGCCGTTGGTGACGCCATTGCCGAACTGGAAGGTCCCGCCGTTGATCGTCAGGCTACCGTTGTACGGCGACGAAAATCCGGTGAGCGTAAACGTGCCTGTGCCCGCCTTGATCAGCGCGCCGTTGCCAACGAGCGTCCCGCTGAAATTGCTATTCAGATTTGTCCCGCCGACGGTGATCGTGTTGTTGCCGAGACTGTACTGACCCGCGCCGTTGAGCGCGCCGACCGTGGTGCTGCTGCCACTGGTGAGGCGAGTAAAATCGACGACACTGGACGCGCCGGTGTTGAAAACACCTGCGCCGCCCGACGCGCCGTTGAGGAATTCCACCCGCCCGCCCGTCGTGTTGAACGTGCCGTTGCCGGCGCTCGAGGATCCGTCGAAGATGATGTTGCCGCGTCCGGGGGTATTGAATGTGGCGCTGCCTGCCGTTGAATTCCCGATGAAGTACACGGCGCCGTCGCTATTGGTCGCAAACGTCGCATTGGCCGCGGACGAATTTCCTTCGAATTCGGTGAGACCCGCGTTGGGAGAGAAGTTGACCGTCGTCACGCCGGCCGTCGTGGTGAATGTGACGAGATGGGTGTTGTTTCCCGACGTCGTGATCGTGGCGGTTCCGGCATTCGCGGCGCCCTGGAACGTGACCGTGCCCTTAAAGTTCCCCGGCGCGACGAGCGCGCCGGCGATTATCTCCGATCCTCCAGCAGTCGCATTGTTGGTGAAGTTCGCGGTGCCGAATACCTGGAGGAGCGCTGTTCCGGCCGTCGACGTATCGAGAAAATTCGTCGTCGAACCCGTCAGCAGGTTCAGAAAGGTGTCACCGGCAGTCGACGTATTGTGGAACGACAGCTTTCCGCCGTTCAGCATGTCGATCTCACCGTCAATGTTTCCTGCGGACGACGAATCGAAGAACTGGACGACGTTTTTCGCCGTGATCAGCGCACCGGCGAGCGTGGAGGTGTCGTGAAAGTCCACTTCGCCGGAATTCTCGGTAATCGTGGCTGTTCCCGCAGTGGCGTTGTTGTGGAAGGCGAGAACCGCGCTGGTCGAGTTTGCAGCACCGTCGAGCAGGACGGCGAGGCCGCCGGCGGTAGCACTGTTGGTAAACTGAAGTGTATTGGTCGGACCGGCCGTGGCGAAGGCGCGCAGTTCGAACGTCTGCGTGAGCGGTCCGGTGAACACGCCAGTCCCGCCGATGGTAACCGTGTGACCGGTTGGATTGACCGTCGTGTCGTTGGTCAGGAGGAAGTTGTAGCTGGGCGCGGCGACGAAGTTCAGTTCGTTGACCGTAACGTCCTGCGAAAAACTGATATGCGTGTTGTTTGACGTCGAGAATTGCGCGATGTCGTTCAGCGAGTTCGGGAAGGGTTGCGGATTCCAGTTCGCGCTATTCGCCCAATCGTCATAAGCGGGCGAACCCGCGGTCGCGGTGTCATTGAAAAACGTCGTACCGCCGACCCAGTTGTGCACCGTTGCCGCGTCCGCCGCAGGCGCGCTGAGGGAGATCGCAAGCGCCGCAAGGACGGAATAGCTCGCCGCGCCGCGCAGCTTCCGCGCCGCGCCGATGATACCGGTCTTCAAGAAACACCCCACTTTATATTGAATCAATTCTTCGCCCGCGCGAACTGTCCCGCACTAATACAAGACTCACAAACGGATTCATTTTCTTTACGAAGTAATTGTTGGGGGTTCGAAAGTTTACGTCGTTCGTCTACTCCTGACTTGCTTTACATCGGTCAAAGTCCAGGCAATGCAGCGGACAATCCGCCGCGCAAGGCGCGAGCTGCGGCCACATTGTGTTTGGGCGCTGTTGGACTAGGCTGGCGTTTCCTGGGGAGGAGCAACGATGAGCGTTCAATACGCCACGACACTCGATCAAGCCGCGGAAGACGCCTGGTCCACGCCGTTGGACAAGCTGGACGTCAGCAAGGCCGAACGCTTCCAGAGCAACACGCACTGGCCGTATTTCGAACGGCTGCGCAAGGAAGCGCCGGTGCATTATTGCGCCGAAAGCATGCACGGTCCCTATTGGTCGATCAGCAAGTTCAACGACATCGTCGCCGTCGACTCCAACCACCGCCAGTTCTCGTCGCAGCACAACATCGTCATCGGCGACAATCCGCCGGACTTCGCCCCACCCATGTTCATCGCCGAAGACCCGCCGAAGCACGACGTCCAGCGGCGTGCCGTCAACCCGGCCGTGGCGCCGGCGCGGCTGGCCGATCTCGAATCGCTGATTCGCGAGCGCGTGGGCAAGATCCTGGACGGTCTGCCGCGCGACGAGACGTTCAACTGGGTCGACCAGGTCTCGATCGAGCTGACGACGCAGATGCTGGCGACGCTATTCGATTTTCCGTGGGAAGAGCGTCATCTCCTGCCCTACTGGTCGGACACGACGACGTCGTCGGAGACGGTCGGCAATGCGGTCGCGTCCATGGCGGAGCGGCAGCGCATCCTGATGGAGTGCCTGCAATATTTCACCCGGCTGTGGCACGAGCGCAAGGCGCAGCCGCCGAAGTTCGACTTCATTTCCCTGCTCGCCCACGATCCGGCGACGGCGAACATGATCGACAACCCGATCGAATATCTCGGCAACCTGATGCTCCTGATCGTCGGCGGCAACGACACGACGCGCAACTCGATCACCGGCGGCCTCCTCGCTCTCAACCGGAATCCCGACCAGTACGAGAAGCTGCGTCAGAATCCCGAACTCGTTCCCAACATGGTGTCGGAGATCATCCGCTGGCAGACGCCGCTCGCGCATATGCGGCGCACGGCGCTCGAGGACGTCGACTTCAAGGGCCACAAGATCCGCAAGGGCGACCGCGTGGTGATGTGGTACGTCTCGGGCAATCGCGACGAGGAAGCCATCGAGCGGCCGAACGACTTCATCATCGATCGCGAGCGCTCGCGCCATCACGTCTCGTTCGGCTTCGGCATCCATCGCTGCATGGGCAACCGCGTGGCGGAGATGCAGCTGCGCATCCTGTGGGAGGAGATCCTCAAGCGCTATCCGCGCATCGACGTGGTGGGCGAGCCGGAGCGCGTCCTCTCCAACTTCGTGCAGGGCTATACCAGCCTACCGGTCCGCATCCCCGCCTGAGCGCGGCGACGGGTGAACGGCCTCCTGCTCGCGCCTCAGCATCGCCGTGAGATCGCTGACGGCCTGCGTCAACTGGGCGACTTCCTTCTCGCGCAGCCCGTCGATCTTCTCATGTAGCAGCTCGATCTCGAGCTCCGCCTTGATGTTGACCTGGTAGTCGTGCTCGGCGGCCTGGCGGTCGACGTCCTGTTGCCGGTTCTGGCTCATCATGATGAAGGGCGCCGCATAGGCCGCCTGGAAGGACAGTGCCAGGTTCAGCAGGATGAACGGATAGGGATCCCAATTCTGCACCCACGCCGTGATGTTGAGGATAATCCAGACGACGAGGATCATCGACTGGATGATGATGAACCGCCACGAGCCCATGTTGGCCGCGACGCTGTCGGCGATGCGCTGACCGAGCGTGAGTTGGACCGGCGGCCGGCCGGCTGTCGCTGCGCGCAGCTTGCGCCGCAAAAGCCGCAGCTCCGCCAGCAGGAGATGCTCGGTTTCCGCAAGGCCTTGCTGCAGTTCATCGACGATTTCCATTTGCAACTCCGCTTCAGCGACTCGGCGAGGATACCGCAGTCCGGCCGGGGCGCGCATTGTGCGCGGCCGCGTCCTCTGGTCTGATCGCAGCGGACCAGGGTGAGGGCGGGAAATGGCACGTTCGACGGACTTTATCGGCGCCACCGGAATCGGCGTCAGCGACCTCAGGCGGTCGGCGGAATTCTACATCCGCGCGCTCGGAATGCAGGAGATGCGCAAGATCAGCATCGACTATATGGACGAGATCATACTCGGTCACGAGGGGCGGAACGCCGTGGTTCTCATGCACTGGACCGACGGATCGAAGCGGAACTACCGGGACAACCCCGTCAAGCTCGTCTTCTATGTCGGCGATCCCAAGGCCGTCGCGGCCCGTATCCGCGCCGAAGGCTGCGAGGTGACGCGCGAGCCCGAGCCGCTGCCCTCGTTCAACAACAATGTCGTCGGCCTGGCCAAGGATCCGGACGGCTACGTCATCGAGCTGCTGCAGGCGCCGCCGCCGCGACCGGCATAACGGCGCGCGCATCGATCCACGTCGCAGCGTCTTTCCAAACCGTCTCGGCATCGAGGTCGCGCAACAGCATGTGGTAGCCCTGGTCGTAGCGATGGGTTTCGGCGCGATTGCCGAGCGCCTTCACGACCGCTTCGGTTGGCTCGGCCGGAATCACCTGGTCGTTCTTGCCGTAGAGAAACAGGATCGGCGGCGGCGCGTTCAGATGTGCCGGCGCCCGGCGCGCTTCGTCCATCAGATTGACGAGGCCCCACACTGCATCGGCCCTCGTTTCGTGCTCGAACAGCGGATCGCGCGCGAGCGCCCGCATCATCGGGATGTTGTCGGACGGCCAGATCTTGAGCCCGCTGCCGGACACGTGCATGCCCGGAAATGTGTGCGCGCTCAGCCACAGAGCGGCACGATAGGAAAGCGGCATGTCGGCGCGAGACCACACGGCGGGGGCGACCAGGATCGCACCGTCGACCTTCGGCGCATCGTCCGTCGCCAGCGCCGAGAGCAACACCGCCCCGCCCATGCTTTCGCCGAGCGCGAATACCGGCAGACCGGGATAGCGCGTGCGCGCGGCGGCGACCGCGTCGGCGAGATCGCGGCGCAGCGCAGCGCTGCCCGGCCATAGGCCTCTGTGATCGGACTGTCCGAAGCCGCGCTGGTCGTAGGCCAGAGTCGTGATGCCGTGCGCGGCCCACCAGGCGCCCGGCATGGCGAAGGCGTTCGAATAGTCGCTCATGCCGTGCAGCGCGACGATCACCGCCTGCGGATGATCCGCCGCCCAGATGCGCAGCGGCAGCCGTTCCCCGTCGCGTGCGAGGAAACCGGTCTGCGTCAGCGCGGGCGTATCGTTTGCCGTGCCGGGTGGCGCCAGCACCGGCGCGCAGGCCGCGATCAGGACGAGAGCAGCCGCCGCACACGCCGTCGCAAATACGGTAACAGGTCGCGCTCGAACCATGGATTCTTCTTCAGCCAGCCATTGTTGCGCCACGAGGGATGCGGCAGCGGGATGTAGCCGGGCGCATAGTCGTGCCAGGCCCGGACCGTCTCCGTCATATTGGATTTCGCCGCGTCGCCCAAGTGCCAGCGCTGCGCGTAGGACCCGACCAACAGGGTCAGGCGAATCTGAGGCAGTAGCGCGAGCAGCGGTTTGCGCCATGTCGCGGCGCAGATATGTGGTGGCGGGCGGTCGGCGCCGTTCTGGTCGTATCCGGGAAAACAGAACGCCATGCCGGCGAGCGCGATGCGGGTGTCGTCGTAGAACGTCTCGCGGTCGAGCGAGAGCCAGTCGCGCAAACGATCACCGCTGGTGTCGTCGAAGGATCGACCGTTCTTGTGCACGCGCAGGCCCGGGGCCTGGCTGGCGATGAGGATGCGCGCGCTGGAACTGACATGCAGGACGGGATGCGGATCGAGCGTGGCCTCGCAGATGCGGCAGGCGCGGATCCTGCGAACGAGGCGATCCAGTTCGCTCGCCATCACTCGCCGCGCAGCAGCCCCCGCGCGATGACGATCTGCTGGATCTGGCTGGTGCCTTCATAGAGCCGGAAAATGCGCACGTCGCGGTAGAACCGCTCGATGCCGTAATCGGCGACATAGCCCGCGCCGCCGAAAATCTGCACCGCCTTGTCCGCGACGCGGCCGACCATTTCAGAGGCGAAGTATTTTGCGCAGGCCGCTTCCATGGTCACGCTCTCACCGCGGTCGCGTTTGCGCGCGGCGTCGAGCACCATGCAGCGCGCGGCATAGGCCTCGGTCTTGCAGTCCGCCAGCATTCCCTGGATGAGCTGGAATTCCGCGATCTTCTGGCCGAACTGTTCGCGCTCGCGGGCATAGTTCACGCTTTCCTGGATCAGCCGCTCCGCAACGCCGACGCAGACGCCGGAAATGTGCAGTCGGCCGCGGTCGAGCACCTGCATCGCGACCTTGAAGCCCTCGCCTTCCTTGCCCAATCGCAGCGACGCGGGCACGCGCGCATTGTCGAAGTTCACGTCGCAGATGTGGGCGCCCTGCTGTCCCATCTTCTTTTCTGGCTTGCCGACGGAGACCCCGGGCGTGCCGGCCGGAACGATGAAGGCCGAGATGCCGCCGGCCCCTTTCTTGCCCGGATCGCTGCGCGCCATGAGCGTGAACATGCCTGCCCGGTTGGCGTTGGTGATGAACCGCTTGGTGCCGTTGACGACATAGTGGTCGCCGTCCGGGATCGCGGTCGTGCGCACGGACGCCGCGTCCGAACCCGCACCCGGCTCCGTCAGCGCGAAGCTTGCCACGACCTCGCCGCTGGCGAGCTTGGGCAGCCATTCCTTCTTCTGGGCATCGGTCCCGAACATGACAACGCCCTGGCTGCCGATTCCCACGTTGGTGCCGATGACGGAGCGGAAGGCAGGCGAGGTGTGCCCTAGCTCCATCGCAACAAGGACCTCCTCCTCCATGCTGAGGCCGAGCCCGCCATATTCGGTCGGAATGGAGATGCCGAACAGGCCGAGCTCGCGCATTTCCGCGACGATGCTGTCGGGCACGCGATCCTCTTCCGAGACCTTCGCCTCGGCGGGCACGCATTTCTCGCGCACGAAGCGACGGACGGTTTCCAGAAGCTGGTCGCGGGTTTCGGTGTCGAGCGGCATTTGGGTCTCCTCGGATGCCGGGAGACTAGCCGAAGCGGCGCGGATGTGCAGTCCCCGCGGGGGCGTTGGGACCGGCCAGCCGGCGCGGCCGGCGTCGCCGGGCTTCAGCCGTCGAAATTGTCCCGCGGAATGTAGACCGAGAAGTTCAGCACATGGTCGATGGTGTTCTCGTCCGGACCAAGCGGCATGAAAATGCTTTCGCTGTAGATGTACTGCTTCCGCTCCTCGCCGCGCTCGACCCAGCCGCGGAACGCGTAAGCGTCACGATGGCGGACCGCACGATCGTAAAGGCTTTTCAGTATCGGTCCGTAGCCCGGGGAAAACCTGTCGACGTCGCTGACCCGCAAGCCCTGCATGCTGAAGCCGTGCGAGATGACGTGCGCGTCGCCCACGATGCGGTATTCGTAGTCCGCGCCGCCGTCCACGAGTCGCAGCAGGACGACGTGACGAAGAATGTTCGCCAGATCGCGCGGCGACATTTCCGCGCGCGAGGGATATGGCCGCGCGCCGCGCAGCTTCTGCCAATAGTCCAGGCCCTGGCGGACGATCGGGCTTTCCAGCTGGTCAAGCGGCAGCACGCCGGAGGCGCTCTCCGGTATGTTGCGGACAACTCTGATCACGTTGGCGGCGTCGGGCACGGTGCAATTCTTTGCGAAACGGCGTACAGCGTGTGTCATAGTGGTTAATGTAATGCGAACGCTGCCCAAATTTTGATCCGTGTGCGATGCATCTATCCGTCCTCGACCAGTCACCCATTCGTAAAGACGGCAGCGCGGCAGACGCCATTGCCGAGACGATCGCGCTGGCCAAGGCCTGCGACCGGCTCGGCTATCGGCGCTATTGGCTCGCCGAACACCACAACAGCAATTCCTTCGCCGGCTCCTGCCCCGAGATACTGATCGGACGGGTGGCGCAGGAAACGCAACGCATGCGTGTGGGCTCGGGCGGCGTGATGCTGCCGCACTACAGTCCGCTGAAAGTGGCCGAGCAGTTCCGGATGCTTGACGTGCTTAGTCCCGGCAGGATCGACCTGGGCTTGGGCCGCGCGCCCGGATCCGACCAGCTCACCGCCCGGGCCCTCCAAGCCGGCCCCCAGGCCTGGCCGATCGATGCCTTTCCGAGTCAGGTCCATCTGCTGCGTCAGTTTCTCGAGGATTCCGCCGGCCGGGTGCCACTTCCCGACGACCATCCTTATCGCGGAATTCACGCGATGCCGCGCGGCAACACGCCGGGACCAGAGCTCTGGATGCTGGGTTCGGGAATCCACGGCGCGGTCTACGCCGCCGAACTCGGCCTGCCCTTCTGCCATGCCTATTTCATCAGCGCGGACGGCAGCATCGAGGCGGTCGAGGAATACCGTTCCCGATTCAAGCCGAGCGCCGCCTGCCCGCGCCCGCTGGTCGCGCTTGGCGTCGCCGCGCTCGCCGGCGAAACGGAGGAAGACGCCCAACGCCTGTCCGCCTCACGCAATCTCTGGGTCGTGCGCCTGTTGAGCGGCCGCCCCATTCCGTTCCCCTCGCCGGACGAAGCGCTCGCCCACCCGCTTTCGGCGCAGGAGGAAAAACTGCTCGCCACCGTCTCGAAGCGTTCGATCGTCGGGACCGCCGGGCAGGTGCGGACGAGACTGCTCGCGCTTGCCGACGCGCACGGCGCGGAGGAACTCGTCGTTCTCACCATCACCTATGATTATGCCTCGCGCCTGCGCTCCTATGAGTTGCTGGCGCAAGCCTTTGCCCTGGAAAATATCGGAAACGATCCCGCGCCCCAGCCGCGCTGAGCGCAAAGCGACTCATCCGCTCGCGATGCCGCGTCTTCAGGTGACCGGAAGAAGCCCGATCATGGCGCCGGTCATCCCGCTCGCCATCGTACCCGAGACGATTGCGCGCATCGCGAGCGGCACGATCTCGTCGCGACGCTCGGGCATCAGCGCGCTCATGCCCGCGATCATGATTCCCACCGAACCGAAATTGGCGAAGCCGCACATGGCGTAGATCATGATCAGAGTCGCGCGCGGATCGAGCGTGCCCGCGGGCAGCGCCGCCAGTCTCAGATAGGCGACGAGCTCGTTCAGGATGGTCTTCACGCCCATCAGGCTTCCCGCGGCCGTCGCTTCGTTCCACGGCACGCCATAGAGCCAGACGACCGGCGCGAACAGCCAGCCGAGCATGCGCTCCAGCGTCAACGGCGCCCCCCAGACCGGCGGAAGAAGGAGGAGTATCTGGTTCGCCAGCGCGACGAGCGCCAGCATGACGACCAGCATGGCCACGATCTGGAGCCAGATCTTGAGGCCGTCTTCCGTCCCGCGCGCGACGGCGTCCATGCTGGAGCGATAGCGCGCTTCGCCCGAATGATCGGCGGCGCCCGAAGCGACGTCGCCGGGAACCATGATGCGCGAGATGACGATCGCCGACGGCAGCGACATCATGGACGCCACCAAGATGTGCCCTATGGCGCCGGGCACGACGTTGCGGAGGATCGTCGCATACAACGCGAACACGGTTCCCGCGACCGTCGCAAGGCCGACGGTGCACAATATAAAGAGTTCGGAGCGGGTGATCCGCCCGAGATAAGGCCGGATCAGCAGCGGCGCCTCGACCATTCCCAGGAAGATCGTCGCGCCCGCACCGAGCCCCACCGCACCGCCGAGCCCGAGCACGCGCCGCAGGACGAAGGCGATGGCGTTGATGACGACCGGAAGGATGCGCCAGTGAAAGAGCAGCGCCGAAAGCGCCGAGATGACGATGACCAGCGGCAGGACGCTGAACGCGAATCCTGCCAGATCGCTCGCGCTGCCGACGCCGGCCGGCGCGGCGCCGCCCACGACGCCGAAGACGAACGAGGTGCCCGCGCGCGTCGCCGTCGTCAGCGCGCCCACCACGCCGTTGAGATCGAGCAATGCGCGTTGCGCAAGGGGAACTTTGAGGAGCAACAGCGCAAGAGCCGCCTGGAGCGCCAGACCGCCGGCAACCACGCGCCAAGGAAAGACTCGGCGATTCTCGGAAAACACCCAAGCCAGGCCGATGATGACGCAGATTCCCAGCGCCGATTGCAGATGCGGTAGAAGCGGCACGCGATATCCCCTCCTTTGGACGGCCGAGCTTAGGGCAAAACGGCGCGCTGAGAAGCCCGCTCGCATGACACGGTGCGCCCGACCGGATAGACTCGCGCGCGAAGCGGGGGCGCACGCGTGATCTGGATAGAGCGGTTGGCGACCGTCGAGAACGTCGCGTCGGTCCTGGGCGTAATCAACATCGTCCTGCTCGTACGGCGCAGCATCTGGAACTATCCGTTCGGAATCGCGATGGTGACGCTTTACGGCGTCGTCTTCTTCCAGGCACGCCTCTATTCCGATGCCGCGCTACAAATCTTCTTCTTCGTCGTTCAGATTTACGGCTGGTGGGTCTGGTACAACGCCCGGGACGCGGCGGGTCTCGTCAAAGTCGAATTGATGAGCGCAAGGTCGCGCGTCGTCTGGATCGCGGTCATCATTCTGGGTACCGTTGCGGACCGCTGGTTTCTCGCGACCTACACAGGCGACGTGGCGCCGTGGCTCGACGCCAATACGACGGCCATGAGCGTGGTGGCGCAATACCTCCTCTCGATCCGCAAGATCGAGAATTGGATACTTTGGATCGTCACCGATGTCGTGCAGGTAGGACTCTATTATTGGAAGGGTCTCTTTCCGACGACCGGGTTGTACGTTCTGTTCCTCGTCATCTCCGTCGTGGGCCTTTACGAATGGCTGCGCGAGTTGCGCGCCCATTCAGCGGAGGTGGTCGCGTGAGGACGGTTTGCCTGCACGGTCCGGAATCGACGGGAAAGACGACGCTGGCGCGCGCACTGGCCGCGCGGTTCGAGACGGTGATGGTTCCCGAATTCGGCCGCCTCTATTGCGAGGTATTCGGCAATGCGTGCGACGTCGAGGACCTCCGCGCCATCCGCCGCGGCCATGATCTGATGGCAGCGGCCGGGCGGCGCAAGGCCAAGCATCTCCTTGTCCTCGACACCGATGCGGTGATGACGGCCGTCTGGGCGGACATCCTGATCGGTGCGCGACCGGCCGACCTCGACCGGATCGACGATCCGGCCGATCTTTATTTGCTCTGCGACATCGACGTGCCGTTCGAGGCGGACGACATCCGCTACTTTCCCGACGACGCTACGCGCGCGCGGATGTTCGCGCAAACACGTACCGAGCTGGAAAAAAGAAACTTGCCCTACATCGTCATTCGCGGTTCCCGGACCGAGCGCCTCGCGACTGCCGTCGCCGCCATCGCCGACAGATTTCCGGGGCTGGCATGAATTCGTCACCCTCGCGCCCCGGCGAGATCCGCGCCCTGGCAGGCGCGCGCGCCATACCGCCCATGATCCTCGTTCTCTATCACTTCTGCGAGGGACACCATTACCGGAACTTCAAGCCGTTCGATCTCCTGGTCGGTCACGGCTATCTCTGGGTCGAGTTTTTCTTCGCGCTTTCCGGCTTCATTCTGACCTATGTGTACGGGGCGCGGGCGCTCGAATTTCTCCGCGGGCGGGCCCATCGCGACTTCCTGATCGCGCGCCTGTCGCGGCTCTATCCCCTTCACCTGGCGATGCTCCTTTTCATTCTCGCGCTGGTGCTGATCCTCAACGGCGTCGCCCATGCGACCGGAACCGTGTCAATCTACGAGGCGCAATACCATCCGATCGTCACCTGGCAGACCTTCATCGGCAATCTGTTCCTGGTGCAGGCATGGAACATCTATTCGAGCCTGTCGTGGAACGGCGCGAGCTGGTTCGTCAGCGTCGAGTTCCTGCTTTGCCTGCTCTTTCCGATCTACCTCATCCTGGCGCGCGCCGGCTGGGCGAGTGCATTCGGCCTGATCGCGGCCGGCATCGCCGGTCTCGCCATCCTTTCGTTCACCGGCAAGCATGGCCTCGACATCACGTTCCACAACGGCATCTTTCGCGGCATGAGCGCCTTCGGCGTCGGTGTCGGCATGAGCGTGCTCTACGGCAAGACGAAGAGCTTCGGCGACGCGCTGCCCGAATGGGCGATCTCGCTGGGCCAGGCCGCGGTGCTGCTCTGGATGGGCTGGGGGTTCTTCGACAATGGCTGGTCGCACACACCGCGCGACATCTACACCGTCATACCGATGCTGGCGCTCGTCTATGTACTGTCCTTCGACCGCGGCTTCGCGGCGCGACTGCTGCAGACGGCTCCCCTGACCAAGCTGGGCGAGTGGTCCTATGCGATCTACATGGGCCAGACGGCATGGCTGCAGCTTATCCGCGTCTTCGAAGCGGGTTATCCGCCGGACGACACGCTGGTGTTCGGCGTGCGCTTCGGCGACCTAATCTGGTGGCCCGAGCCACTGCTGCTCCTGGCCGTTTGCGTGGCCTGGGGCGCATTCCTCTGCCGCACCGTAGAAATCCCGGCAAACCGCGCTCTGCGGCGCTTTTTCGCAAGCCATCCCGCCCCCGCTTGACCCGTCAACGGGGCTGCGCCATCACTCTGGCCCTCTTATTCCAACGGGAGTTTTCCACATGACCATCGACTTCAAGGGCAAGGTCGCCATCGTCACCGGTGCGGGCGGCGGATTGGGACGCTGCCACGCCATCGAACTGGCCAAGCGCGGCGCCAAGGTCGTGGTCAACGATCTGGGCGGCGCGGTCGACGGCACGGGCGGAAACTCGGCCGCGGCAGAAGCGGTCGTCGCCGAGATCAAAGCTGCGGGCGGCACGGCGATGGCCAACGGCGCCTCGGTCAGCGACGACGCCGGCATCGATCATCTCGTCAAGCAGACCATGGACGCCTGGGGCCGCGTCGACATTCTGGTCGCCAACGCGGGCATCCTGCGCGACAAGAGCTTCTCCAAGATGGAGATGAAGGATTTCGACGCCGTGATGCAGGTGCATCTGATGGGCACGGTCAAGCCGTGCAAGGCGTTGTGGGAGATATTCAAGAAGCAGCAGTATGGCCGCATCGTCGTGACGACCTCCTCGACCGGACTGTACGGCAACTTCGGCCAGACGAACTATGGCGCGGCCAAGCTGAGCCTTATCGGCTTCATGAACACGCTGAAGCTCGAAGGCGCCAAGGACAACATCAAGGTCAACGCGATCTGCCCGGTGGCCGGGACTCGCATGACGGAAAATCTGATGCCGGCGAACGTACTCGCCATGCTGAAGCCGGAATATGTGACGCCCGGCGTGGTCTATCTGGTGAGCGAGGATGCGCCGACCGGCACGATCCTGACGGCCGCGGCCGGCGTCTTCGCCGCGGCGCAGCTGGTCGAAACCGACGGCATCAACCTCGGCCACAATGCGACGGCCGACGATGTGGCCGCCAACTGGGCCAAGATCACCGACTTTACCAACGCCAAGCACTACAATCAGGGCGGCGAGCAGAGCCAGAAGTTCTTCGCCCGCATCAACGACAAGCCGGTGGTGGGGTAGTCGTTCGCGCCTGCCCTCCATCCTTCGGCGGGCTCAGGACGAGGACTAAGAACTGGCCTTCACCCTGAGCCCGTCGAAGGGCGAGGGCCACTCGCGGAACGCGGCGGATCGGCGCTACACTCGCGCCATGATCACCGGCATCGACCATATTGCGATCATGGCGCGCGACTTCGACGCGACCGTGCGGAACTACGAGACGATCTTCGGGCGCGCGCCGAACTGGCGCGGCTTCATGCCGGGCGGCTGTCACGCCTGGTTCCAGTTTCCGGGCATGGCGCTGGACGTCATCGGGGCGATGGGCACGGGCCCCGAAGCCGACAATGCCCGCGCCGAGATGGAGCGTTTCGGAGATGCGATCTGGGGCCTGGGCTTTTCCGTTCCTGATCTCGACGCGGCGACGCGTCTCTACGAGCGGCGCGGACTGAACTTTCTGCCGCGCCATACGACCCGCACCAAGAACCTGCACGGCGATGAGCGCAGTTGGGAGGTTGCCGTGATGAAGCGCCGAAGCGCCAATGGCGTCGCCTTGTTCCTGGTCGAACACAAACCGGGAGCGACGCCGTGGCCGGTCGCACCGCCGGCTGTCGCGCAGGACGCAGCGGTCGGGACGCTTGATCACATCGTCGTCCACACCGCCAATCCGGAACGCGCCGTCGCGCTCTATGGCGGCAGGCTCGGGCTTGATCTCCGGCTCGACCGATCCAACGAGCAATGGGGCGCACGGCAACTCTTCTTCCGCTGCGGCGCGGCCGTGGTCGAAATCGGCGCCAGCCTCAAGTCGCCTCCCGGCGATGCACCCGACAGCTTCGGCGGTCTCGCTTGGCGCGTGAAGGATCCCGACTCCGCGAGGGCCAGAATCGCGGCGGCCGGCATAGACGTGTCCGAAGTGCGGAAGGGCCGGAAGCCCGGAACATCGGTGTTCACGGTGCGCAACGGCACCGGCGGCGTGCCGACGCTGATGCTCTCCGGCAACGAGTAACCCGGCACGCGCCCGTTCTCCTTCAATCTACTCAGGATGGGCATTTCGCGCCGCCTATTCGCGAAGCGGCGACGCGCGACGTTGTCCCAATTCCTAACAAAGTCTTTCGCACCCGATGACGTAATTCACTCTTAACCGCCCGCGCCTATCTTTAGGGCAAGCACGGAAAGCGGCGCATCGGCGGAAGCCATCACGCGCGCCGCATCCGTGGGTGGGGAAACGAGTGTCGGACGAGCGTCAAATCCAGCACGGCCAGGCCGGAAGCGTCGAGATCGTTCTCGACTCCAGCGCCGTCGTCCTCAGCGTCGGCAGTACGCAGCAAAGCGAACGCTTTGCCAGCGACATCGCCGAAGGCGAGTCCCTTGCAGGCCACGTCCATCCCGACGACTACGACTTTTTCCTCTGGTGCGCGCAATGGGCCCTGAACGGCGGCCGGCGCGAACAGACGATCACGCTGCGCTGGGCGCGCGCCCAAGGCCGCTGGTCGAAGGTCAACGCCACGCTCTCGAGCGAAAACGGCGAGACGCTCCGCGTCGCCTTCCAGCCGGACGAAGTCGAGCACGCGCGGCGGACCGAAAACCAGCTGCGGCGCGTGGTCGAAGGTTCGGCGCAGGGCATCATCGTGCGGACCCGATCCGAAGTGCTCTACATCAACGACGCATTCGCCCACATGATGGGCTTCCCGTCCGTGCGCGAATTGTCCGCCTACACGGACGAGGAAACGAAAGCCGGGCGCAACGCCGAAAACACCGGTGCGGTCTATCCCGACGACCGCGCAATCGTGCAGGAGCATCTGCGGCGGCGGTTGGCTGGCGAGGAAACCGTTTCGCATTACGAATTCCGCTTGCAGCGGCCGGACGGTTCGATCGTCTGGGTCGAAACCGCGGCGGCGCTGGTCAACTGGGACGGTCAGCCCGCATCCCTGTCCTGGCTGAGCGACATCACGCGCCGCAAGCGGATGGAAGAGGAACTGATCAAGAGCAAGGAGGCGGCCGAGTACGCCAACCGCACCAAGACCGAGTTCCTGGCCAACATGAGCCACGAGCTCCGCACGCCGCTCAACGCCATCATCGGCTTCGCGGAGGTCATCAAGGACGAGATGTTCGGCCCAATCGGGATGAAGCGGTACGCCGACTACGCCAAGGACATCTTCGCGAGCGGCCGGCACCTGCTCGATCTGATCAACGACATCCTCGATCTGTCGAAGCTCGAATCCGGCAAAATGGAACTGCGCGAAAGCGAGGTCGCCGTGCGCAGCGTCATCGACGAATGCCTGACGCTCGTGCGCAGCCGCGCGGAGAAGAGCCAGGTCCATCTGGCGACCGATATCGAACCGCGTCTTCCACTGCTACGCTGCGACGAACGCGCGCTCAAACAGGTTCTGCTCAATTTCCTCTCCAACGCGGTGAAATTCACGCCAGCCGGCGGCCGGATCACGCTCAAGGCGCGTCGCGTTTCAGACGGAATCGCCCTGTCGGTCAGCGATACCGGCATCGGCATGAACCAGGCGGACATCGCGGTCGCGCTGTCCGCCTTCGGCCAGGTCGATTCCGCGCTCTCGCGCAAGCATCAGGGCACGGGACTGGGCTTGCCGATCTCCAAGTCGCTCATCGAGCTTCACGACGGCACGTTGCGCGTCGACAGCACGCCGAATGCCGGCACGACCATGACCGCGATCTTTCCGACATCGCGCATCGTCGAAGCGGTTGCCGCCTAGCGCGGCCCGCTGAGCGCGCCGCCGAGCGCCGCCAGCAGCGGCAGCGAGACGAAGAACGTCAGGTGGTACCAGACCGGAAAATTGTGCCAGATCGTTGCGTGATACGGAACGAACACGAGCAGCAAGAGTAAACCCGAGCCGATCGCCGCCCAGCGCTTTTCCCCGCTCGCCACACTCGCGCCGAAGCCGCCGGCGGCGGAACTGAGCGCGCTGACGGCAAGGCGCGTGAACAGCATGGGCACCGTCAGCAGCGTCATGTCGCGGATGGCGGCCATCTCCGGCCATGCCGCGCGCAGCACAAATGCCAGCGCCGCGACACCCAGGCACCATACGACCGCGCCGACGACGACGCCTCCCGCAATTCTCCACATGACAGCCCCCGATTTCGCCCCTATCGCCCTTTGAACACCGGTTCGCGCTTTTCGACGAAGGCCTTTGCCGCTTCGCGATGATCCTCCGTGAAGCCGGTGTGGATATGGTGCGTCGCTTCGAGGTCGAGACAGTCGTCGACGTCCGCGCCGGACACCGCGCGGTTGATGTTCTCCTTCATATAGCGATAGGCGACGCGCGGCCCCTTGGCGAGGCGGTGCGCGAGCAGCATCGTGTCGGTCTCGAGACGTTCCGCCGGCACGACGAAATTCACCAGCCCGAGCCGCTGCGCCTCCGCCATGTCGATGCGGTCGGACAGATAATAGAGCTCGCGCGCCTTGGCGGACCCTACGAGCTGGCTGAGAAAATAGGTTCCGCCATAGTCGCCCGAAAATCCGACCTTGGCGAAGGCTGTCGTCATCACGGCTTTGTCCGACGCGATCCGCAGATCGCAGGCCAGCGCCAGCGAAAATCCCGCGCCGGCCGCCGCGCCGGGCAGCGACGCGATAGTGGGCTTGGGCATCTTGAAGAGCTTGCCGGCCGTGGCGCGCTGGCTGATGCGCTGCGCATGGATACGGCTGTCCAGGTCAGTCCCGGCCGCCGCCGTCGAGCCGCCGCCCGTTCCGTCGGCCATCCCCTTCACGTCGCCGCCGGCGCAAAAGGCGCCGCCGGCTCCGGTCAACACGATGCAGGCGACCTCCGGATCGGTCTCGAACGACGCCAGCGCGGCCGCCATGGCCGTCAGCATCCCGCCGGACATCGCGTTGCGCCGCTCGGGCCGGTTCATCGTAACGACCCCGACCCCGTCCTCGATATGGGCCAGTAGATCCTTGGTGCCGGTTTCCAGCGTTCGCCTTGCCATCGCCTCTCTCCCTGTCGTCGAGGTGGGAGCGTGGCACGCCGCGCGGCGGCTTTGAAGGCTGCGTCCAGGGACATGGGGACGCGATGCGCGTTCGACAAGGTTCGGATGCATGCTAATTCTGCATGCCCCGCCCACCTCGCAATGCAGCAATTTCACTATTGTGAACTCCCACCGACACCCCATTTCAGGCGTGTGGACGGACATGGCGCATCTATCGGTGCGCACCGGCCTCAATGATGGAGTGGGCAATGACGACTTATACAGACGGCGAAGCATATGGCGCGAAGGCTTTCACGTGGACCGTGATCGCGGCGGCGGCGTTGCTTCTGATGGAAGTGACCTGGCCCCAGGCGCTGCCGGCATCGCCGGACACGACGGCGACCATGACCAATGTGACGGTCGCGGCGCATCCCGGCCAGGACACGCAGTCCAGCTAACGGAACAAGCGGCCTAGGCCGCTTGTTCCTCGAGCTTGACGTCGTGGCCCCAGAGGCGCTCGACGTGCGCGAGGACAAGCTCCTTGGTCTGATTATGGAGCGGAACGCCGCGATGCATGCTGTGCGACAGATGAAGGGTACGATTGCCCTTGAGATCTGCACCCGTGACCTGGATGTTGGGATCGGACGCACCGGCGTCGTACTGGCTCGCGAGCATGGAGCGGACGGCGCGGTAGCCGCTCTCATTGTGTATGGCTGAAACCTTGTAGGCGCCCTCGTCGGCTTTGTCGAAGAGCGCAAATAGGCGGAAATCGCGCATCAGCTTCGGCGACAGGAACTGCTGGATGAAGCTTTCATCGCGGTAGTTCGCCCAGGCATCCTTCAGCGTCCCGATCCAGTCTCCCGATCCGGCGAATTCCGGAAACCAGTCGCGATCTTCCGGCGTCGGGTTCTCGCAGACGCGGCGGATGTCGGCCATCATCCCGTAGCCCAGGGCGTAAGGATTGAACCCGCTGTAGCGCCGGTCGTTGTAATCCGGCTGGAACACGACGCTGGTATGGCTGTGCATGAATTCGAGCCACGAGCCTTCCGTGATGAGCCCGCGATCGAACAGGATGTTCATGATCGTGTAGTGGACGAAGGTGGCGCAGCCTTCGTTCATGACCTTCAGCTGGCGCTGGGGATAGAAGTATTGCGACAGGTTCCGCACGATGCGCAGCGTCTCGCGCTGCCAGGCCTTGAGTGACGGCGAGTTCTTTTCGATGAAGTACAGGAGGTTTTCCTCCGGCAACTTCATTTCGCCGCTGAACTCGTCTTCCGGATCCTGCACCGGCGGCGCGCTCGGCGGTTCGACGCCGGCGGGCAGCGTGCGCCACAGCTCGTTATAGGCTTCCTCGTCGTACTGCGCGCGCCGGCGGCGCTTTTCGAGCACGCGCTCCTTCGACGGCTTGGGCGGGCGGCGGTAGCGGAAGACGCCCTGGTCCATCAGCGCGTGGGCGGAATCGAGCGTCGCCTCCACTTCGTCTCTTCCGTGTCGCTCCTCGCAGGCGACGATGTATTTCTTGGCGAAGGCGAGATAGTCCATGATGCCTTCGGCATTGGTCCACTGCCGGAACAGGTAGTTGTTCTTGAAAAAGTGGTTGTGGCCGAAAGCGGCATGGGCCATGACCAGCGCCTGCATCGTCATCGTGTTCTCTTCGAGCAGATACGAAATGCATGGGCTCGAATTGATCACGATCTCGTAGGCGAGTGCGCTGTAGCCGGCGCGATAAAGCGTTTCTTCCCGCGCGAACAGCTTGCCGAAAGACCAGTGGTTGTACATCAGCGGCATACCGATCGAAGAATAGGCATCGAGCATCTGCTCGGACGAAATGATCTCAATCTGGTTGGGGTAGACGTCCAGTTTCAGATCGTTCAGCGCGATGTCCTCGATCGCCTTGTATGTGCGGTCGAGCGTCTGGAAGTCCCATTCCGGTTCCGTGAAGAGGGGCGTGGTCATGACGCCGCTTTCTCCGATTTCTTGAACAGCTCGTGAAACACCGGAAAGATGTCGGACGGTTTCGCGATGCGCTTGGTCGCGAAGTTCGGCCACTCCTCCGCCACGGTGCGGTAGGCGCGCCACAGCTCGGCGCCCGAATCTTCCGAGGCGAATACCTCCATCTCGCGTTCGTCGAGAATCTCGATATAGGCGTAATACTGACAAAGCGGCATGACCTGGGTGTTCAGCAGGTCGACGCAGTGGCGCGCATCGCCCGACTGCGTGTAGCCGTCGCTCGCCTGGGCGGCGTAGATGTTCCAGTCGGACGTGGCGTAACGGCTCTTCTGGATTTCGAGCATCTTGTCCAGCGCCGTCGATACGATAGTGCCACCCGACTGGCGCGAATAGAAGAATTCCTGTTCGTCGACCTCCTGCGCGTCGTGCGTGTGACGGATGAAGACGACGTCGACTTTCTTGTACCGGCGCTTCAGGAACAGGTGCAGAAGCATGTAAAATCGCTTCGCGAGATCCTTCTCGCGTTCGCCCATCGAGCCCGACACGTCCATCAGGCAGAACATCACGGCCTGGCTCGTCGGCACCGGCTGCTCGGTGAAGGAGTTGAAGCGCACGTCGATCGGATCAATGAAGCCGACCCATTTGCGCTTGGCGTTCGCCCGCGCGAGGCGGTCCTTGAGCGCGGCGATCTTGTCGCTGTCGACCGGCGTTTCCGTTTCGGCCGCGTCAAGCAGGGCTTGAAGCGCCTCGATGTCCTTCATCGTGGGACGGTGCAGTGCCAGCCGGCGCCCGAAAGAGTTTCGCATGGTGCGCACGAGATTGATCTGCGTCGGCGAACCGGACGTGGTGATGCCGGCGCGCTTCCAGACCTTGTTCGGCGTTTCCTTCAGCGTCGTGCGCACCAGGTTGGGCAACTCCAGGTCCTCGAAGAAAATGTCGAGGATCTCGTCCTGGGTCATCGTGAATTCGAAATCGTCCTCGCCGTCGCCGGAGTCCGCGGCCTGTTTGCCGCTCTGTCCCGCGCCCGATTTGGGCTTCTCGATCTGGTCGCCGGGCATGAACTCCTTGTTGCCCGGAAGCACGAAATCGCGTTCGCCGGAGGCGCGCGGGTCGAGCCGGAAGCGAGGTTCGCTCGTTCCCTTGGCGGAGATCTTGATTTTGCGCTCCTTGCCGATATCGGCGACGGCCGCGTCCTTCAGCGATTTCTGCACCGCTTCCCGGATCTGGGTCCGAGCCCGGTTCAGGAAACGCTGGCGATTGGGCAGGCTCTTGCCCTTGGGGTTGAGGCGACGGTCGATGAAGTGAGTCATGACGACACGTCTGCTTACCCCGCCTTGTTCACGCGCATGTACCACTCGACGAGCCGGCGCACCTGTCTCGGTGTGTAGCCGCGCGTCAGCATGCGCTTGATGAATTCGTTGTGCTTGGTCTGCGTGTCGCTGTCCTTCTTGGATTCGAACGAGATCACCGGCAGCAGATCTTCGACTTGCGTGAACATGCGCTTTTCGATGACCGACCGGATCTTCTCGTAGGCGGTCCAGGACGGATTCTTTCCGTCATGCTGGGCACGGTAGCGCAGCGCGAACTTCACGACCTCGTTGCGGAAGTCCTTCGGATTGGCGATGCCGGCGGGTTTCTCGATCTTGGAAAGCTCGTTGTCGAGCGCGCCGCGGTCGAGCAGCTGGCCGGTGTCGGCGTCCTTATAGTCCTGGTCCTCGATCCAGGCGTCGGCATAGGCGATGTAACGGTCGAACAGGTTCTGGCCGTATTCGCCGTAGGACTCCAGATAAGCCTTCTGGATCTCCTTGCCAATGAATTCGGCGTAGCGCGGCGCCAGCTCGGACTTGATGAAGTCGAGGTACTTCTTCTCCGTCTCGTCTGGAAACTGCTCGCGCTTGATGGCTTGTTCGAGCACATACATCATATGGACCGGATCGGCGGCGACTTCGGTCACGTCGTAGTTGAAGGTTTCGGACAAGGTCTTGTACGCGAAGCGCGTCGAGATTCCGGTCATACCTTCATCGACGCCCGCCATGTCCTTGTATTCCTGCAGGGTCTTGGCCTTCGGATCGGTGTCCTTCAGCTTTTCGCCGTCATAAACGCGCATCTTGGAGACGATGTTCGAATTCTCATGTTCCTTGAGGCGCGTGGAAACGCAGAACTTGGCCAGCATCTCGAGCGTCTCGGGCGCGGTCGGTGCGCTTCCGAGGTTCGAGGCGTCGAGCAGCTTCTTGTAGATCGCGGTCTCCTCGGTGACGCGCAGGCAGTAGGGCACGGTGACGACGCAGATGCGGTCGAGGAAGGCTTCGTTGTTGCGGTTGTTCTTGAAGACCGTCCATTCGGCTTCGTTGGAATGCGCGAGGATGGTGCCGTTGAACGGGATAGGGCCGAGCGTTTCGGTACCGATATAGTTGCCTTCCTGGGTCGCGGTCAGCAGAGGGTGAAGCACCTTGATCGGCGCCTTGAACATTTCGACGAATTCGAGCAGGCCCTGGTTCGCACGGCACAACCCGCCCGAGAAGGCGTAGGCGTCCGGATCGTTCTGGCTGAAATGCTCGAGCTTGCGGATGTCGACCTTGCCGACCAGCGCGGAGATATCCTGGTTGTTTTCGTCGCCGGGCTCGGTCTTGGCGATCGCGTATTGGCGCAGCTTGGAGGGAAAGATCTTCGCCACTTCGAAGCGCGAAATGTCGCCGCCGAATTCGTCCAGCCGCTTGACGGCCCACGGGCTCATCACGCCGCCGACGCGGTGGCGTTCGATGCCGTAGCGCTCGGCGAGCAGATTGGCGAGTTCGGCAGAGCGAAACAGGCCGAGCGGCGATTCAAAAACCGGACTGATCGTGTCGCCCGCCTTGAGCACGTAGATGGGGTGGACCTCCATCAGGTCCTTGAGACGTTCAGCGAGAGAGGATTTTCCGCCGCCGACAGGCCCGAGGAGGTAAAGAATCTGGCGCTTCTCTTCGAGACCCTGCGCAGCATGTTTGAAATAGCCCACGATCCGTTCGATCGTGTCTTCCATTCCGTAGAAGCCTTCGAAGGCCCGGTAGGTCTTGATCGTGCGATTGAAAAACAGGCGGCTGAGGCGCGTATCCTGGGCGGTGTCGACCAACTCGGCTTCGCCGATGGCTTCGACCATGCGCTCGGGAGGCGTGGCGTAGAGCATCCGGTTGTCGCGCGCGGCCAGCAGCCAATCGCGCAGGGACATGGTTTCAAATTTTTCTCGCGCATAGTCGCGGGAAAAAATGTCGAAGACGTCGAGCGTGCTCATAACCGCTGACTCCTAACTGTTGATCGCGCAACCTCCACGATTAGAGATCGTGATCGTTTGCGGATCTGACAAGACCGTTGAACCCCACGTTACCGTTTCACAGCCTCGATTTTCCCACCCGGAAATAAACGAAAGCTGAATAAACATTTCATACCTGTTCACACCTGCATGCCATACGTAGACGCGTTCATCCGCGCAAAATCTGCGCGAACGCCCCCTTGAGCTCCCTCTCCTGTCAAAAATTGTGCAGCCAACACGCTATCTCCAGCGCCTGCCCGGCTGATTTGCAACAAGTGTACGCTGCTTCGAGAATTTTCCAAAACATATCTCGTGACTTTCTGGCCGCACCCGATCTCAATTCCGCCACGAAGATGAACGGACGGACGCCGCCGCTACGGACGAAAAGGAGTCCCGGATGAGCGTCGCGTCTGTTTTGCACTCGACGCATGCCCGCGCCATATTCGGATTCGGTCGGCAGATTCGCGTGCTGCGCCAAGACCGCGTCGCACGCCGCAGCGTCCGGGTGTGCGTGCGGCGCCGGCGGTTCCAACTACGGCGGAAATCGGGTGCCGACATCGGCGGCGGGAAGACCCTGCAGCCGCCAATTTCCTGCTTGCCCCGCGTAAATCGATGCGCGAAGCTTTGTCCATGGACGATCTCGCGCTCACCATCAGAGTTGCGCGGCCTGAAGATGCCGCCGAGGTGGCGCGCATCTACATCGAGTCCTGGCACGATACCTATCCGGCGGTTCTTTCGAGCGCCTTGCTGTGCTCGATGACGCCCAAGGGCCAGACGGCGCGCTGGCTGTCCACCATCGGCAACCAACGGCGCGAAACCGTACTCGTGGCTGAAGACGCCGAGATGGGGCTGGTGGGAATGGCGAGCCTGGGTCCCGCCCGCGACCGGGCGCTCGGCTATGACGGCGAGGTCTACACGCTCTACGTGGACCCGGCCTATTTCGGCCGCGGCACCGGCCGCACCTTGCTCGAGGCCGCCTTCGCGACGATGCGCCAGCGCGGGTGCACATCCTGCGTGATCTGGGCCCATGCACAAAACAATGCCCGCTTCTTCTATGAGACAATGGGCGGACGCGTCGTGGCGGAGCGCCGGGCAAGAATGATGGGCGACATCGTTCCCGAAGTCGCCTTCGGGTGGAAAACGCTGGCGCTGGCCGAGCGAAGCCACGCGAAATGACAAGCACGCCGCTTGCCAAGAACGCCATCGTCATCCTTCTCGACAGCCTGAACCGGCACATGCTGGGAAGCTATGGCGGCCGCGAGTTCGCGACGCCGAACCTCGACCGGCTGGCGCAGCGGTCCGTCCGTTTCACCAGGCATTATGCGGCGTCGCTTCCCTGCATGCCCGCCCGGCACGATATTCTGTGCGGGGCGTGGGATTTTCTGTGGCGGCCCTGGGGCTCGGTCGAACTTTGGGAAGATGCGATTACCTATCCGTTGCGCCGCGCTGGCGTCGTGTCCCAGCTCATCAGCGATCACCCGCATCTGTTCGAAACGGGCGGCGAAAACTATCACGTCGACTTCACGGCCTGGGATTATCAGCGCGGCCATGAAGGCGATGCCTGGAAGACGCGACCCGATCCGAGTTGGGCCGGAACGCCCATGTTCGGCCCCAAGCGGCACATGCCCTACGACAACTCGCGCGGCTATTTCAAAGGGGAAGCCGATTTTCCGGGACCGCGCACCATGCAGGCGGCCGCCAACTGGCTGTCCGACAACGCGGGTGTGCATAACCGGTTCTTCCTCTTCGTCGACGAATTCGATCCGCACGAGCCGTTCGACACGCCGGACGCGTACATCAAGCGCTACGATCCGGACTGGGACGGACCGCCGCTGATCTGGCCCCCCTATGGCGCCGGCATCGTGACGCGCGGAGTGATGAGCGCGCGCGAGGGACGGCAGATACGCGCGCGCTACGGCGCCAAGCTGACGATGATCGACCATTGGCTCGGCCGCGTGCTGGACAAGATCGACGAGAAGAACCTGTGGAACGACACGATGGTCGTCTTGTGCACGGACCACGGTCACTATCTCGGCGAAAAGGATATTTGGGGGAAGCCCGGCGTTCCGATGTACGACATCATCGCGCGACTTCCTCTCATGATCGCGGCGCCCGGGATCGCACCGGGCACGAACGATGCGCTGACGACGAGCGTGGACGTTTTTGCCACGCTCGCCGACCTCTTCGGGATCGAAGGCACGATACGTCAGCGCACGCACGGCCGATCGCTGCTTCCGTTGCTCGGCGGCAAAGCCCGCTCGGTGCGCGACTGGCTGCTCGCCGGCGTGTGGGGACGCGAGGTTCACTACATAGACGGCACGTTGAAATATGCGCGCGCGCCCGCCGACAAGAACCGGCCGCTCGGTGCCTGGTCGAACCGCTGGTCGACGATGCCGACGCACTTTCTCAGCCGCGAACAGGAGATGCCCCTGCCGGACGAGCGCGCCCGGCTCGATCGCATGCCCGGGAGCAAAGTGCCGGTCATTCGCCAGACCTGGGACGAAAGCGATCCGGTTCCCTTCTGGGCGATGGCGCGCTTCTCGGGCAACCACCTCTATAATGTCGGGGACGATCCGGACGAGGAGAACAACCTCGCCGGGACCGCGCTGGAGAAGGACCTAGCGGCCAGGCTGCGCGGCGCGATGAAGGCCGTGGATGCGCCGGAGGAACAGTTCCAGCGGCTGGGACTATCCTAGAAGCCCAGCTTCTTCAGGTGGGGCTCCAACTCGTCGAGCACCTGTGTGGGGGTCAGACCCCATTTGGCCCGCGCGCCGTAAGCCAGCTGGTTGATCATGTAGCGCACAAAGGTCCAGTGCGACCGCACCTTCAGCGTGGGGTCCTCGGCCGCGAATCTGTAAGCGCGCAGCACGGCATCGAGCGAATCTTCGCCGAGCCTCCAGAAGAAGGCGAAATCGATGGCCGGGTCGCCGAACGACGCGTCGGAAAAGTCGATGATCCCGCTGATGCGTCCGGCATCGACGAGGATGTGGTCGTCACTGATGTCGTCATGGACGAGGCGTGACGGACCCTGTTGGCTGTTCTCGAACACGTCGTGAAACGCATCGAAACGTTCGAGAGCGGCCGGCGGAACCACGCGCGCGATCTTCGCGCGCCGCATCCCGCGATAGAGCGCGGCAAACTGCTCGCCAGACCAGGTGCGCGCGATCGTGCCGTCGGGCTGGGCTATCAGCCGCGGCGGCAGCGCGTGCAGCGTGGACAGAAATTCGCCCAACGAAGTCAGTGCATCCTTTCGTTCGCTTTCGGACAATGCCGCGAAGCGCGCGGGCGTCAGTTCCGATCCCGGTATGCGGCGGTAAGCGCCGAAGCTCTTGTCCGGCGAGACATGCTCATAGCGGGGAACGGAGAGCTCGGACAACGGGCCGAGCACATCCAGCAGATTCAGCTCCGCGGAGAACCGGGCCCGGTAGTCGTCGTTGCGGGGAAACCGCACGATCCACTTGTCGTCCAGGACGACGATGAGATTGTCCTCGCCGTAGGTCTCCAGACTCGCCGTCGTGAACGGCAGGGCGCGCAACGCGCCGCGGATGCGCGCGGTCAGCTCGTCGAGTTTCGGCGGTTCAGAGGTCGCGGGGACGGACAAAGTCGGTCAGCTCCCCTTGGCCTGGAGCGACGTCGCGCCAGCGCGAAATGTTGAAATCGAGAACGGCCAGCGCCCCCGTCGGAAACTTCTCTTCGATCAGGTCGAAGCGATCGCGTTCCTTGCGTCTGACCGGCGCGCGCGAGAGCAACGCGGCCAGCTGTTCCATGCCCGGATTGTGCCCCACGACCATGAGCGTCTTGACCGTGTCGCTTACCGCGCGGACGATGGAGAGAATTTCGCTCGCCTCCGCGAGATAGAGCGTCTCGACATGTTCTACCGGGCGCGTTTTGGGCAGGCGCTCGGCGACGAGATCGGTCGTCTCGACCGTGCGCCGCGCGGTCGAGGACAAGATGAGATCGGGCAGATATTTTTCCCGGGCCATGTACTTTCCCATCGCTGGAGCATCTTCGCGCCCACGCGTCATGAGCGCGCGTTCGTGATCGTCGATTCCGTGTCCGGCTGGAACCGTCTTTGCGTGCCGCAGCAGCAGAAGCCGCTTCACGCGACCTGATACTTTGCGCGCGCGCCGCGCTCGATGGCGGCGGCGGTGAGCTTGTCGATTTCGAGCAGCCGGCGGATCGCGTCGAGCACGCGCAATTCCTCGAGCGCGATGCGCCGGTCCGCGAGCGCTACTTCGAGGGCTACCCAATAGGCGGTTTCGTGCAGGATGTCGGGAAGTCCGTCATCGACGAGGCCGAGCACGGCATCGGCGCCGTCGGGCTCCTGCAGGATCTGGGCGCACTCCTGGCAGATCGACAGTAGGCGGCTGTGATCGAAGTCCTGGAACACCGGCAGGCTCTTGGTCAGCTCTCCGATGATGCGAAGCTCGGACTCGCTCATCGAGCCGTCCGCGGCCGAAATCAGGACCATGACGTAGATAAGGGCGGTGTGGTGGCTGATGGTGTTCATTTTTGTCATGGCTGCCTCGACGCGGCGCGACCTTAAGAAACTTGACCCCTGCCAGCAAGCGCGCAACAAAACTACATGGCGACGAACAAAAAGCCCGGGAAATGGCGCACCCGCACGCTTGCCGTGCGGGGCGGTACCTTGCGCACGTCGTTTCAGGAGACTTCCGAGGCCCTCTTCCTTACGTCGGGATATGCCTATGAGGCGGCCGAGGAGGCCGAAGCCCGTTTCACCGGCGAGTCGGCGGGCTACCAGTACAGCCGCTTCGGCAATCCCACCGTCACGATGTTCGAGCAGCGGATGGCCGCCCTCGAAGGCGCGCCCGTGGCGCGCGCGACGGCGAGCGGCATGGCGGCCGTCACCGCCTCTCTGCTCTGCGCCTTGCGCGCCGGCGATCACGTCGTGGCGGCGAAGGCGATGTTCGGTTCGTGCCGGCATGTGATCGAAGAGATCCTGCCGCGTTTCGGCATCGCGCAGACGCTTGTCGACGGCGGCGACGTCGATCAGTGGCAGTCGGCAATGCGGCCGCAGACCAGGCTGCTGTTCCTGGAGACGCCGAGCAATCCGACCCTGGCGATCGTCGATCTGAAAGCCGTCGCGAAGATCGCGCATGCGGGCGGCGCGCGCCTGATCGTCGACAACGCGTTCGCCACGCCCGCCCTGCAGCGGCCGTTCGAATTCGGCGCGGACATCGTCGTCCACTCATCCACCAAATACATCGACGGACAAGGACGTGCGCTCGGCGGCGTGATACTCTGCAAGGAAGATTTTCTCAAAGACTATCTGCAAACTTTCATCCGCAATACCGGACCGTCGATCAGTCCGTTCAACGCTTGGCTTCACCTGAAGAGTCTCGAAACGCTGGACCTTCGCATGCGCGCGCATTGCGAAGGCGCGACCACGGTTGCCGAATTCCTCGCCCGGCAGAGCAAGGTGACCCGCGTGCTCTACCCTTTCCGGCCCGACCACCCCCAGCACAACCTCGCGCGCTCCCAGATGGAAGGCGGAGGCGGCGTGGTCACGTTCGAGATCGCCGGCGGCAAAGCCGCGGCCTTCAGGCTCGCCAACGCGCTCAAGGTGATAGACATCTCCAACAATCTGGGCGACGCCAAGAGCCTGATCACGCATCCCGAGACGACGACGCATCAAAAATTGACGCCTGCGGCGCGCGCCGAACTCGGCGTCACATCGGGACTTGTACGTCTGTCCGTCGGGTTGGAAGACCCGGCCGATCTTTGCGAAGACCTCGAACAGGCATTGGCCGCAGCATGAGCGAACATCACGCATCGGTCCGTTGGAAGCGCACCAGCGCAGACTTTCTCTACGACACCTACAACCGCGCGCACGAAGTCAGCTTCAACAGCGGTGCGATCGTCGTGCCCGCCTCGGCCGCGCCGGCGTTCAAAGGCGACATCGATCGCGTCGATCCGGAGGAGGCGTTCGTCGGATCGCTGTGCTCCTGTCACATGCTCACATTCCTGGCACTGTGCGCGCGCAAGCGGCTGGTCGTCGATTCTTACGAGGATGACGCAGTCGGCATCATGGAAAAGGGCGCCAACGGAAAGTTGTGGGTATCTCGTGTCACACTTCGCCCGCGGATCAAATTTGCGCCGGGAACGACGGTCGATTCGGCGATTCTCGCGGAAATCCATCACAAATCCCACGAGGAATGCTTCATAGCCAACTCCGTGAAGACCGACGTGTCGGTGGAGCCACAGTAGCCGGCGTCTGACGGCAACAGTTCTGTGAACGCCTTGCTTTGGCCGTGTTCGCTCCCAATAATTTACCTATGTACGAACGCTCCACTCGAAACATTCGCGTCGCCGTCAAGCCGGCGTTTCTCGACGATCAATCCGATCCGGACGAGCAGCGCTATCTTTGGTCTTACACCGTGACGATCGAGAACACCGGTCCCGAGACCGTTCAGCTGCTCTCTCGCTACTGGCAGATCGTCGATGGGACAGGTCGCGTGCAGGAAGTTCGCGGACCCGGTGTCGTCGGTGCGCAACCGGTCATCGCGCCGGGCCAGAAGTTTCAGTACACCAGCGGCTGCCCGCTGCCCACCGCGTCCGGCTGCATGTCGGGCAAGTATCAGATGCGCAGCAGCACGGGCGAGGCGTTCGAAGCCGAGATACCGCCGTTCCTGCTCGAGAGCCCCCACGAGATCCGCCAAATCCACTGAACCGGCCGTTCTGTCGGCGTCAACTGTTCCGACCTGAGCGCGGCGCAGGGTTGACCTTATTATTGTGTGGGTTGATCCGGAGGGGCCAAATGGGCGTAATCGCCCCATCCCCTCATGAGACCCCTTTATGCCCAAAGCCAAAGCCAAGAAACGCGCCCCCAAACTCGTCAAACCCAGCCGCGAGGAAGCCGAAGCCGCCGTCCGCACCCTCCTGCGCTGGGCGGGGGACGACCCGAGCCGTGAGGGACTGCGCGAAACCCCGCACCGCGTCGCCAAGGCCTTCGAAGAATGGTTTTCCGGCTACGATCAGGACCCCGAGGCTTATATGCGTCGCACCTTCGAAGAGGTCGAAGGCTACGACAACATGATCGTCCTCAAGGACATCCGGTTCGAGTCCCATTGCGAGCATCACCTGGCACCGATCATCGGCAAGGCGCATGTCGGCTACCTTCCGACCAACCGCGTCGTCGGCATTTCCAAGCTGGCGCGCGTCGTCGAAGCCTATGCGCGACGGCTCCAGGTCCAGGAGAAGATGAACGCGCAGATCGCCAACACCATCCAGCGCGTTCTGGAACCGCGCGGCGTCGCGGTCGTTATCGAAGCGACGCACCAGTGCATGACGACACGCGGCGTGCACAAGACCGGCGTCACAATGGTGACCTCGACCATGCTTGGCGACTTCCGTACGAACGAGATCACGCGCGGCGAATTCCTGTCCGTGATCGGCCATCCGACATCGTCGATGGGCGGCTGACGCCATGTCCGCCCAGATCGCGCCGCTGGAGCTCGTCAAGAAGCTCATCGCCTTCGACACGACCAGCCGGGGCTCGAACCTCGCCCTGATCGATTTCGCGCAGGGACTGCTCGAGGAAAGCGGCGGACGCTGCCGCAGGACGTTCGATGAAACCGGTACGAAGGCCAACGTCTTCGCGACCTTCGGCCCCGACGAGCCGGGCGGATTCGTGCTGTCCGGACACACCGATGTGGTGCCCGTCGAAGGCCAGGACTGGACGAGCGATCCTTTCAAGCCGGAGCTGCGCGAGGACAAATTGTACGGGCGCGGCGCCAGCGACATGAAGGGTTTCGTCGGCGTGGCGCTCGCGATGGCGCCGAAGATCGCCGCGACCAAGCTGAACAAGCCGGTCCACATCGCGCTGTCCTACGACGAGGAAGTCGGCTGCTACGGCGTCAAGGAACTCCTGCGCGACCTCGCCGCGAACGAGATCAGGCCCGGGCTCGTCATCGTCGGCGAACCGACGCTGATGAAGGTCGTCGGCGCGCACAAGGCGGGCGGCGTCCTGCACACGCGCTGTCACGGCCGCGAAGGCCATTCGAGCGCGCCTGAAAAGGGCGCCAACGCCGTGATGATGGCAGGCGAGTTCGTGCGCCTGCTGGAATCGGTCTGGGATGAATTGCGCGCCGACCAGGACCAGCGCTTCGATCCGCCGCACACGACGCTTCAGGCGAACATGATCGAAGGCGGAACCGCCACCAACATTCTCGCCCGCGACGCGCTCGTCACCTGGGAGTACCGCGCCCTGCCCGACCGCGACGCCGAGGCGATCATCGCCCGCGTGCGGGCGCGGGCCGAAAGCGAGATCCTGGCGAAATATCGCCGCCGAGCGCCGGAGGCGCGTCTCGACACGGTGCTGCACCGTTCCTATCCGGGTCTGGTGATGGACGAGAACTCGCCGGCGGTGCGCGCCGCGCTCGAGCTGACGGGCGCCAACCATGCCGAAGCGGTTTCCTACGGCACCGAGGCGGGACATTTTCAGCGCGCCGGCATTCCGGCCGTGATCTGCGGCCCGGGCTCGATCGACCAGGCCCACAAGGCCGACGAATGGGTCGCGCTCTCCGAGCTGCGGGCGTGCGAAGCGTTCCTCAGCAGAGTATTGACGAAGGCGGCGGCGTGAGCGGCCTTCTTCCCGAACGCGCCGAGGTGGTCGGTCTCGACCATGTCTATCTGTGCGTTTCCGACATGGCGCGGTCGCTCGCATTCTACGACACCGTATTCGGCATCCTCGACTATCGCGCGCTCGATGCGCCGATCGGCGGCGCGCCGCACCGCCACTACTTCAACAAGGTCATGCAGATCAGCATCCGCCCTGCCAAAGGCGGCGTGCACGATCCCTACGCGCCCGGACTGCATCACCTCTGCCTCCAGGTCGCGGACAGGCCGTCCGTCGACCGGATCGCGCGGCTGTTGCGTGCGGCGGGGATCGAAACGAGCGACCCGGCGCTCTACCCGCAATATGCCGAAGACTATTACGCGATCTTCTTCAGCGACCCCGACGGCATCCGCCACGAGATCGTCGCGTGTCGCGCCCGCCGCAATATGACCGTCGAGCGGTGGGACGAACTCGACACCTTCCTCAATCCCTGGGCCACGCTGAAAAGCTAGCCCGCGTCCGACATTGCCGCGCGCAGATCGTCCAGCGCCGCGTAGTGCCGCGCCCGCCAGCCGAACGCCGCCGCCGCTTCGACGTTCCGGATGGAATCGTCGAGGAACACGACGTCGCCGACCGTGCGAGCAGGAAGCCGCGCCTGCGCACGCTCGAAGAAGGCCGCCTTCGGTTTGGCCGCGCCGAGGTCGGCCGAATAGAGCATTCCGTCGAAATGGCCGCCCAGCCCCAACGTCGACCAGAGATATCGCGCGCGATGATGTTCCTGCACGGTTCCCAGAAACGCCCTGTTCCCGCGCGCGCGCCACGCGCCCACTTCGTCGAGCAGTCCGTCGTTCAACCTGCTGTCGTTCGCGAACCAGTAGTCAACCAAGGCGCGCGGCGATGCGGGGCTGTCCAGCTCAGGCCATACGCGGGCAAGCATATGCAGCATGTCCGCCTCACCTTCCGCGATCGCCCGCCAGTGCGGGCGAAAGAAGCGTTCCTGCAACCGTTCCGGCGCGATTTGCAGATCGTCGAAAAGGTTCTTGTCCCAGCGGCCGCCGCCCGGGTGTCCGAGCACGACGACGCCATCGACATCGAGGACCAGAACCGTCACCCTCACCTCGCCGCTGCTTGAGCCGCGATCCTATTGGGTCATAGGCTCGCAAGCGAGCGATTCGGATACCGCCATGCGCCGTTACATCCTGCTCACGACCAGCATCGTCGTCGTTTTGATCGCCGGCGCCATCTTCGGCTTCAACCAGATCGACAAATCGAACTTCGGCATTCCGCGCTTCTACGCCTGGCGCGCCCTCTCCGGCGAGTTCCACGGCAGCCGCCGCGCCAAGGTCAACGGCATCAGCCTCTATTACGAGACCTATGGCAGCGGCCCGCCGGTTCTTCTTCTCCATGGCGCGATGGGCTTCCTCGAGACGATGCACTATTTCGTGCCGGCGCTCGCATCGACGCATACCGTGATCGCGGTCGACAGCCGCGGCCAGGGCCGCTCGACGGATTCGGCGGCGCCGATCGGCTATGCGCTGATGGGCGACGACATGATCAAGCTCATGGACTCGCTCGGCATCGCGCGGGCCGACGTGATCGGCTGGAGCGACGGCGGGATCATCGGTCTCGACATGGCGATGAAGCATCCCGGACGCATTCGTCGCCTGATCGCCATCGGCGCCAACTACGATCTCGACGGCATCGCTGCGAAGGACCGCGATCCGCGCGCGCTGCATGCATTGGCCGAACAGATCCGTCCGTTCTACGAGAACGTGGCGCCGGACCCGGGCCATTTTCCCGTGCTGGAAAGCAAGATTCTCCACATGGTGACGACGGAGCCGCACTACACGCTCGCCGAACTCGGCCGCATCCGCGCCCGGACTCTGATCGTCGCGGGCGACCACGACATGATCCTGCGCGCGCACACCGACAGTCTCGCCCACGCCATCCCGGGCGCGCGCGAGATCATCGTTCCCGACGCAAGTCATTTCGGTCCGCTGGAAAAGCCCGACGCCTACGAGGCGCTGGCCGTGAAGTTCCTCAACTGGCCCTAGGGTTCGCTCTCGAGCTCGGATTGCGCGATCTCGTGCGTCTTGCCGCAGAATTCGCAGCGCGCGCGGATGATGCCGTCCGGGTCGGCGAGCCCCTCGCGCTCTTTGGGCGCGTAGGATTTGAGAACGGCCGAAATCCGGCTGGTGTCGCAGCGACAGCGGAACTCGATGCGCTCGAACGGCAGGACGCGCGTTTCGTCCTCGTGAAACAGCCGCCACAGCAGGGTTTCGGCCGGCAGGTCGAGATCGACCAGCTCGATGTCCTCGACGGTGGCGAGGAACGAGGACAGACGTTCCCAGTCGTCCTCCGGCCCGCGGCCTTCCGGCGTCGCCTGCAACATGATGCCGCCCGCACGCCAGGACGGCGCGGCAGTGCCTGGCGTGAAGACGGGCACGGCGGCGAGGCGCACGACGGTCGGCAGCTGTTCCGACTGGGCGAAGTATGTCTCCGCCGAACTGGCAACGCCCGCGGGCGAGAGCTCGACGATTCCCTGATAGGTGTTGCCGTCCTTGCGGGGCTCGATCGTGATCGCCATGACGCCGTCGCCGGCAAGCGTTTCGAACGGAACTGGCGCGGTCAGTTCGGCGAGCCGCGTCTTGTCGACCCTTGCATAGCCGCGGATGCCGATCGGCGCGCCGTCGCGCGAGCCGAAATAGTCGGCGGCGACGAGATCCAGGGGTCCGTCGCTCTTGGTCTGCACGGTCAGTCTTCCGTCCAGCTTCAGCGAAGTTCCGAGGATCGCCGCCAGAGCGAGGGTCTCGCCGGCTACGCGCGCGGCGTCTTCGGGCAGTTCGTGCGCGCTCAAGGCCTGCGCCGACGACAGATCGAGCCGCACGATACGGCCGCGCAGGCCGACATCGGGCAAATCGAAGGGAAGGACGAAGTCGGCTCGCGGCGCGCGCTGATATTCGGTTTTGGGCATGGCTCCCTATATGGGACGGCGACCGGCCGATATCAATCGAGCGCGCAATGGCACCGAAAAAGGAACGGGCACCGCCCGGTTTTCCCGTGCGATGCCCACCCCATGGCCAAGCTACGCGGCGGGCAGGAAGAAGACCTTTGCGGCCAACCACAAGCACCTTCGCTTCAACCGCTACGGCCGTCGCGGGAACAGGCTTGCCTGCCTGTCGGCCCCGCACGGATGCCCGCAAGATCGCATCCCTGGCCTGTTTGGTCTCACGGGCACTTCGGATGGGTACTTTGGGCCGGCCCCTGGCGGGCACGCGGCGGCGTTCCAACATCGAATCCGTTCCTCGACTATCTGCCGGGCAGACTTAGGAACCAGACGCCGTACATGTCAGTGTGGATAAGTAATTTAATCCTGGAGCGAATTTACAAATCGAATCCGCGGTCGCTCCTTACGAAACGCCGTTTTGGAGCGAACCTATCCAACAGCGCGGAGGCGGTGCCGCGTCCGGGCGTCGGACCGGAGCCGGAACAGATCGCGAAGCGGCCGGCACAATATGATCAAAATTTACGCCTAGCCTGTTGGACGGCCGTTTACGCCGAGCCAACCTGGGATTGCAGATGAAGAGTCTCCAAAGCCTGTCGCGACGGACCTTCACGCTTGGCGCCGGTGCCGCCGGACTCGGCATATTCGTGGCGCCCGCCGAGGCGCGCACGATCTGGCCGGACGGCGCGCGTGCCGCCGTCAGCCTGACCTATGACGATGGCTGCGAAAGCCAGCTCGACCACGTCGCTCCCGCGCTCGACAAGCTCGGCCTCAAGGCGACGTTTTTCCTCACCATCGAGAACATGAACGCGCGGCGCGCGGATTGGGTGGCGCTGTCGCAGCAGGGCCACGAGATCGGCGACCACACGATGAGTCATCCCTGCATGCTCAAGGAATTCTCCGCCGAGCGCTTCATGCAGGAACAGATTATTCCCGCCGAGCACTATCTGGACGTGAATTTCGGCGGGCCCAAGCCGCGCAGCTACGCCTATCCCTGCGGCTTCGAAGGATTGGGCCCGGGTGCCACCGTCGGCCGCGTCCAGCGCTATCTGGAGGATCTGCGGCCCACCTTTCTCGCGGCGCGCACTGTGGACGGGCCGCCCAACGATCCGCGCGAGGCGCTGCGCCAGCGCTATTTCCTGAACGGCTTCGAGCCCACCTACGACGTCGACGATGTTCATTTCGCGCGCCGCTACGTGCAGAAAGCCATCGACAAGGGCCACTGGGCGATCCTGGTATTCCACGAGGTCCTGCCCGCACGCAGAGGCGAAGGCGATACGAGCATCGCCGTGCACCGCTCGATCCTGCAGTATCTGGCGCGCGAGAACGTCTGGTGCGCGCCGATGCGCACCGTGTTCAGCTACGTGACCGGAACGGTTTAAGCACTCAGTTCCAGGTCACCTGCACCTGCGTTCCGTCGTCGCCTTTCGAGGCGACCACATTGAGGGCGTGTACGCCTTTCTCGTCCGTCGCGCTGTAGGTCATCGTGTCTCCCGACGTCATGTTCAGCGTGTCCTTGAATCCGGCGCCGGAGACGGACTTCTTGTAGAAGGCGATGACGGCGTCCGGCGCGGCCGAGGTCTTGAACGCGACCATACCGCCCTTGCCCGGCGCCGTGACCGTGGTTTCGACCGAAGCGCCCGGATAGAGCGGCGCGTAGGCCGGCATGTTCGCGCTCGCGCCCGCGCCGGCGACGGTGACCGTGGCGCCCTTATTGTCGGTGACGGTGACGGATTGCGTGCCGTTGCTCTCCGTTTTGGTGACGACCCGCGGCGTGTCGTCGTTTCGCCCGCAGCCCGAAAGGCCGGCAACGGACAGGCTGAGAACGGCTAGCAGGACGGCGCGACGCATGAATCTCTCCCCAGGATTCGCGGCGCCAGCCTCCTCTAGCCTGCCGCGATGCGCAAGCGGAGACAGCGGGTCGCGTTTCGGCCGGCGGCGACAGACAGCCGCGGCGTCGCGATGGCACGGCGCGGCCGCCTGCCCTACTGTCGCCGCTCCAACACGGCGCAGGTCCGCGCGGCAAGCCGTGCGGAACCGACGAGAGAGGAAGCCGAGATGCGCATATTCAACATCTACGCCGACGCCAAGGGCGAGTCGCACATCCGCGAGCTCGACATAGACTGGGCCCGCAGCGGCCCCACCGGGAAGATCTCCGATCCCGTGCGGGTCTCGAGCGTGTCGTTCCGCGTAACCGACGGCAGCTACGATCTCGGCTGGCACAACGCGCCCCGGCGTCAGTATATCGTCAACCTCGAAGGGTCCGTCGAAATCACGACGAGCGACGGCGTCAGCCGGGTGATCGGCCCGGGCGAGATCATCCTGGCGGAAGACACGGAGGGCAAGGGACACCTCTCCAAAGCCGTTTCCGGCGGTGCGCGGCGTTCGCTGATCATCCCGATCGCGGAGTGACCGGGCGCGCAAATGAAAACGGCGGCACGATGGCCGCCGTTCCACTGCCCCCCTCAGAGCGTAATTCGTCAGACCGACTTGCGCCGGCGCAGCGCTGCGGCGCCGGCCAGGCCCGCGCCGAACAGCGAGAGCGTGATCGGCTCGGGCAATTCCGGCCCGCTGTAGATGTTGAGGATGTCGGGGCCGGCCGGCCCGCCCGCGAATGTGAACCGCGCCTTGCCCGCGCCAAGCAGATCGCCGTTGACGTCTTCGTAGCCGGTGCCGAGCAGGGTCAATCCGGTCGTGTCGCAGTTGTTCGGGAGATTGCCGTCATCGCAGGAATAGAGAACGCCCTGTTCGGCGAGGCTCGATCCGTTCACGGGACTCCAGACGATGATGTCGCTCAAGGTCTTCTGGTCCGCGTCGACCACGGCGGAGTAGCCGAGGTGCCATCCGGTGGTCGAGGCAAAGACGTTGAACACGGGCGAAGAAATTTCCGAAGGCGCGCCGTTCGCGTCCGTCTCGTAGAAGTTGCAGGTCTGCGTGCCGTTTCCGTTGTCCGTGCAGCCGCTGATCAGCGGCGCCGCTCCAGCGGGACCCGCCGAAAGGAACGCCGCCGCGACCAAAGATGCGGCTACGGTCCAGACGCGAATGTTCATGACGGTCCTCCACGGAAACAGTGCGGCCGGATCGGAAATGAGCAAGAACCATGCCCGTTTTCGCCCGATGGAGAATCAAACGTTTAACAAAAATGCCTGCCAGAGCCGCGCGCGGACTGTAAAAAGCATTTACAATATCGGTCCGCCTCGAAACTGCGCGGGCCCCGCTTCATCCGTATAGGGTTGCCTGCGCCGGCCGCCGGCGCCGCTTCCGAGTCGGTCCCGCGCACAAAAATGGTTCAGGAACAAAGGTTTTGTCCGCCCCGCGGGGGGCTGACCGGCACCGTCCCGACCGGCTAGGCTAGAGGCGATCGATCAACCGGCGGCGCCATCGATGCAGCGCAAACTGACCGCGATATTGAGCGCAGACGTCGTCGGCTATTCCGGCCTCATGGAACGCGACGAGGCGGGAACGCTCGAGCGGCTGAAGGCCAACCGCAGCCGGATCTTCGACCCGCAGGTCGCGCTTCACGGCGGGCGCCAGTTCAAGCTGATGGGCGACGGCGCGCTCGTCGAATTCTCCAGCGTCATCGCCGCGGTCAACTGCGCGCTCGCGATCCAGCAGGACACCGGCCGGGCCGAGACGGCGGACGCGCGCGGCGAACCGATTCGCTATCGCATCGGCATCAACCTCGGCGAAGTCATCGTCGACGGCGACGACATCTACGGCGACGGCGTCAATGTCGCGGCGCGCATCCAGAGCCTGGCGCCGGAAGGCGGGGTCGCTCTCTCCAAGATGGTGCGCGACAATGTCGAGGGCAAGATGCCGTGCGTCTTCGAGGACATGGGCGAGCACCAGGTCAAGAACATCGAACGGCCGGTGCACATCTACAGCGTGCGGGCCGCGCCGCCCGGGGAACATGAGTCCCGCGAACCGCCGGAGGTCCGCAAGCTGTCGATCTGCGTCCTGCCGTTCACCAACATGAGCGGTGACGTCGAGCAGGAGTATTTCAGCGACGGCATCACCGAAGACATCATCACCGATCTCAGCAAGGTGTCGGCACTTTCGGTGATTGCCCGCAACAGCGCCTTCGCCTTCAAGGGCAAAAGCGTCGACGTCGCGCACGTGGCGCGACAGCTGCGGGTAAGCCACGTCCTCGAGGGCAGCGTGCGCAAGCAGGGCGGCCGCGTTCGCATCACCGCCCAGCTCATCGACGGCGCGCGCAACGATCACATCTGGGCGGAGCGTTACGACCGCGATCTCAACGACATATTCGCGCTGCAGGACGAAATCTCCCAGGCCATCGTCCGGGCGCTGAAGCTGAAACTTCTACCGCAGGAGAAGAAAGCGATCGAAACGCGCGGTACGGACAATCCCGAGGCCTACAACCTCTTCCTGATGGCGCGGCAGAGCTTCGTCACCGGCAACTTCGGCGACGCGCGCAATCTCGACGCCATCATCCGGCTCAGCGGACGCGCCACGGAAATCGATCCCCGCTATGCCGCGGCGTGGGCGCTCAAGGCGCGCGGCCAGATGTATGTGCGCTACAATTTCGGCCGCGCGGGCGACGGCGGCCGGGAAGCGGCGGAGCGTGCGCTGGCGCTCGATCCCGATCTCGCCGAAGCCCACGCCGTCATGGCGCGCATCCTGTTCGAGGACGGCGACAGCGTCCGGGCCGGCGAGGAAATCGCGGCCGCCATCCGCCTCAATCCGGAGTCCTGGGAGGTCAATCAGCAGGCGGCGCTGCTGAGTTTCCGCCAGCTCCGCCTGCGCGATGCGATCCGCTTCGCGGAGAAGGCGGCGGCGCTCATCGAGACCGATTATGGTTCGCCCGGCGTGCTCAGCACCTGCTACACCGCGCTCGGCGATGCGGCCGCCGCCCGCCGCGCGGCGCAGGTCACGTTCGCGCGCGTCGAGAAGGTGCTCGAGCAGGATCGCAACAACGGAAACGCCTTGAGCTTCGGCGTCACCGCGCTGATGACGCTCGGCGAGATCGAGCGCGCCAGGGAATGGATGAGCCGGGCGCTGCTCGTCGATCCCGAGAACCTGAACATGCGCTACAATTTCGCCTGCGCGCTCGCGGCGCAGCTCAAGGACAAGGACGCCGCGCTCGACATGCTCGCCCCCACCCTCAAGCGGATGACGCGCGGCTTGCTCCATCTCGCCAAGGTCGATCCGGATCTCGATGCCCTGCGCGATCTTCCGCGCTTCAAGGAGATGGTCGCCGCGGCCGATGCCAGGCTGGATGCGGACGAGGCGCGCCGCGGCAGCTGAGCCGACCGCCACCTTACCCGGGGCGGGTACGGCGGATTGGCGGTCGAGCGGAGATTGCTGTACGCTGTATGCGTCGTCAGGCAGCGAGCGGAACAGTCGATCATGGCCAAAGCGAAGCGAAAGAAAAAGCCCAGCAAGCAGCAATTCGTGGTCGCCAAACTCAACGACGATACCGTCATTGCGGGCTGGTGCCTTTCGATCAAGAACAAGAAGCTGGCGAAGCGCGTCGGCGAGATGCGTTCATCCGGGCGCGATGTCGTGAAATTGCCGGTGGCGTTCGCGACGGTCGGCGAGGAGAAGTTCGCGCACGCGCTCGGCGTGTTCATCAGCATCGGCGTTCGTCTCTGACGCCGGCAGCCGCCGCCAAGCATTATCGTCGCGGAACACACCGGACACGCTCCCCGGCGGAAACGGTCGCGCGGTTCGGCGTCCACGCGCGCGCCCTCGGCGTGACCAGGCTCGCGAACGTCACCGGGCTCGACTATCTCGGCATTCCCGTCTTCATGTCGATCAGGCCCAATTCGCGCTCGCTTTCGGTCTCGCAAGGCAAGGGCGTCGACGACGACGCGGCGATGGCCTCGGCGCTGATGGAGACGATTGAACTCGCCCATGCCGAGAACCTGCCGCGACCGGCCCGCAAGGAAAGCTACCGGCAAATCAAAGCGCGGGTGCGCACCGCCGATCCCGCGCTGTTGCCGCGGCTCAAACGCCGCCCCCTGCCGATGGACGCGCCGATCGCCTGGACGCGCGGAGAGAATCTCGCCGACGGCGGAGAGATCTGGGTGCCGTACGACCTCGTGCACACCGATTTCGCATCGCTCGCCCGGCGCCGACAGGACGCCTTCTTCTGCAGCAGCAACGGGCTGGCATCCGGCAACCACCTGACGGAAGCGATCTGCGCGGCGCTCTACGAAGTCATCGAGCGCGACGCGACGGCGCTCTGGACGTTGCGCGACAGGCGCTCCCGACCCGAGCGGCGGCTCGTGCTCGCGAGCGTGCGCGACCCGCTTTGCCGCAACCTGCTCGACCGGCTCGCGGCAAGCGGCATGACCGTCGCCGTCTGGGACGTCACCACCGACATCGGCGTCGCGGCCTTCAGCTGCCGGATCAACGAAGCGCCGGGCAACGACCGCTCGAACCTGCGCGCGTTCTGGGGCGCCGGATGTCACCTCAGCCGCGAGATCGCCTTGCTGCGCGCGGTGACCGAGGCGGCGCAGTCGCGCCTCACCTACATCGCCGGTTCGCGGGACGATCTGTACCGCCGCTACTATGAAGAGACGCAGGGCGCGCCGCTGATCGCCGAAGTGCACGAGATGTGGGAAAGCGCGCTGGCCAGGCGCAAGTTCGACGACGTTCCCAGCGAGGCGGGTGCGAGTTTCGAAGCCGACCGCGACCTGGTGCTTGCGAAGCTCCGCCGCGCCGGCCTCACCCAGGCAGTCGCCGTCGACCTGAGCGACGCGCGGTACGGAATCCCCGTCGTCCGCGTCATCGTTCCAGGACTGGAATACGATCCCGAATACACCCGATCCGCGCCGGGTCCGCGGGCACGCGCGGCAGCCGAGGGATGACGAACGTGGTTTTCGTCGGCCCGACGCTTTCCGGCGATCCGATCCTCGCCGCCGCGGATTTCGACTGGCAGCCGCCGGCGGCCGAGGGCGACGTCTACCGCGCCGCGCGGCGGAAGGGCGTGCGCGCGATCGGGCTCATCGACGGGCAATTCGAGAGCGTGCCGTCGGTCTGGCACAAGGAAATCCTTTGGGCGCTGTCGCGCGGCATCCGCGTGTTCGGAGCCGCCAGCATGGGGGCGCTGCGCGCGGCGGAACTGGCCGATTTCGGCATGACCGGCGTGGGCGCGATCTTCCGCCGGTACCGCGACGGGACGTTGCGCGACGACGACGAAGTGGCCGTGCTGCACGCGCCTGCGGAACTCGGCTACAGGCCGCTGACCGACTCGATGGTCGACATCCGCGCCACGCTCGAACAAGCGCGGAACCGCGGCGTCGTGTCGGCGCGGGCGGCGGCGATCCTCTCGCAATCGGCGAAGGCGCTGTTCTTCAAGGAGCGGACCTGGACCGCGATCCTCGAAGAGGCCGGCATCCCGAACGCCCAGCGCGTGCGATTTGCGCGCTGGCTGCCGGCGAACAAGGTCGACCTCAAACGCGCCGATGCGCTCGCCATGCTGCGCCGGATGTCGAAAGCGGGACGCGACGAGCGCCGGCGGCCGGCTCCCGGTTTTCGGTTCCAGCGCACGGATTTCTGGCTGGAACTGGAGCGGCGGCATGACGGCGCGCGGCGCCGTTAGCCGCTGCTCTCTGCCGACTGAAGGGCGCGCCGGTTGCGCACGAGATCCTGGCGGCGATCGGTCGGCCAGCGCCGGTGAATCCACAGCCACTGGTCCGGGCGGGCGCGCACGCTGCCCTCGATCCGGTCGGTGATGGCGCGCGTCAGCAGGTACACGTCGCGATTGGAATCGCCGCTCGGGACATATTCGAGAGGTTCGTGGACCGTTATCCGGAAACGCGCGCCCGAGGTTCGCTCGCTCGAGGCAGGCAGCAGGATCGCGCCGACCTTCAGCGCCAGGAGCGCCGGTGCCGGCGTCGTCATCGCGTCGCGACCGAAGAACGGGACGGCGATCCCTTCATTGGTCTTCTGATCGACCAGCATGTAGAGCGCCTTGCGTTTGCGCAGCAGGGAGAACATGCGCCGCGTGCCGCGCGGTCCCTTGGCGATCTGGTCGGGCGTGCCGTTCCTGGCGCGCTGCTCGACCAGCCAGCGATCGACGATCGGGTTGTTCTGCGGCCTGTAGACTTCGCCGCCCTCGAAGCCGAACTGTGCGGCGAGGAACGGCAGCAGTTCCCAGTTGGCGAAATGTCCGGAAAAGAAAATGATCGCCTTGTCCTGCGCCAGGACGCGGTCGGCGATCTCGCGGTTGACGATTTCCAGCCGCGCGTCGGGCCCGTGCAGCGAAAACTTGTCGAGGTGTGCGTACTCCGCGACGGTGCGACCGAGATTGTCGCACATGCCCAGAACGATCGCCTCGATTTCCGCCGTCGACTTTTCGGGAAAGGCGGCGCGCAGGTTGTCCCGGGCGCGGTTCATGATCGGGCCGACGCGGTAGAACAGATTCCGTCCCACGAAACCGCCGATCGCGGACGCCGCGTCGACGCCGACGAGGCGGAAGAAGCCGATGAAAGTGAAAAACAGGGCCGACTCCAGCGCGTAGCGCAGCGAAAAGCCCGTCCTGGCGACGCCGGAGTCCTGCACAGGCCGCAATTCCGCCGAATCTGACTTGCCGTCTTCGCGCAAGAATGTCCCCAAGGATGACCGGAGCGGGGATTATGGGTCCCCGCTCGCGCCGTTCAAGCGCCGGAATGGCGCCTGACTCGCGCCAAGCACGCGGATTTGTAGCAGAATTTGTCGCGCCCGCCGAATGGCGTCAAAGCGACAAAGCCACGCGCGTCACAACCCCAGCTCGTCGAAGTCCAGATTCGACTTCACGCCGACGTAGAAGAAGCGGCCGATCGGATCGACGGGATAGGCCGACTCTCCGATGGCGGGCTTCTGGTAGAACAGATTGTCGATGCCGCCATAGACGTTCCAGCCGTGCGCGACGTCGTAGCCGACCTGGATGCTCTGCACGAAGCGGTCGGGAATGTACTTGTATTGCGGGGCGACGAAGTTCGGCTGATCCATCTCGGTCTGCAGCGACGCGCGCAGGACGTGCGAATACCAGTCGATGTTGTAGTTGACGGTCCAGTCGTCGAGCGCCCAGTTGATGTCGATATTGGTCTGCCATTTCGGCGCCGGCGTGCCGTCGAAGCCGCCGCCGAGCGTGCCGGCTCCCTGCACCGGCGCCTGTCCCGGCAGCGAGATGAAGGTCAGATGATCGAGCCAATTGCCGATGACGTGGAAATTGAGCGTGCCGTAATTCTTGCCGAACCAGTCGGTCGTGTCTGCCGCATAGTCGAGCGTGAAATCGATGCCGCCGGTCGAGAACGACGCGACGTTGATCTCCTGCACGCGGATCTGCGCGATCGAACCGGGAGGGTGACCGGTCGCGCTGCGCGTCACGGCCGCGCAGAACGGATTGTTGATCGTCGAAAGGTCGACGCACTCGCTTGCGATGAGTTGACCCGACAGGGCCTGGATGGCGTTGGTGATCTTCACGTTGTACCAGTCCGCGGTCACGACCAGGCTGGTACCGGGCAATTGTCCGACGATGCCGGCCGTGTATGTGCGCGCCGTCTCCGGCCTGAGGTCGATGTTGCCGCCGACCAGGGTCGGCGTGGTCGCGCCCGTGTTGAGGGAAGTTGTGCCGGGTATGTACACTCCCGGTCCAAGCAATGCATCTTCGATGGCCTGACAGTTGGCCCTCCGGAAGGTCGTGCCCAAATTGACTTGGGTGGCGTCGCAGGGATCGGTGACCTGCGAGAACAGACTCTGGTTCGGCGCGAAGAGTTCGCCGATGTTCGGCGCGCGAACCGCGACCGCGTCCGACGCCCGGAATTTCAACCCGTCGACCGGCGAATAGACGCCGCCGAACTTCCAGCTCGTGCTGTCGCCGGCCGTCGAGTAATGCGACGTGCGCACCGCACCGTCGAGGGAGAGCTCCTTCGCGAAGCTGCGGTCCGCGAAGATCGGCAGCGAGAGCTCGGCGAAGAAGTCGTAGAC
>DATJZB010000024.1:0-4187 GCA_035499335.1 Rhizomicrobium sp.
CTGCTCGGCTACTACGAGACCGGCAAGGACAAGGAGCGCACGCGCATTCCGGGCGCACTCGAAGGCTTCGGCCTCGGCCAGGATGAAGCGAACGCCATCATCATGAAGGCGCGCGTGAAGGCGGGCTGGATCGAGGAAAGCGATCTCGCTTCGGAAGAGGCCGAGGACGAAGGCGCCGAAGACGCGGAAGGAGAAGCCGAGGCCTGATGTTGGCTGCCGCGACCCCCGAGACAAAACGCGAGACGACGCTGCGCGAACGGCGCTGCATCGTCACCGGCGAAGTGTTGCCGGAACGCAAGCTCGTGCGGTTTGTCGTTGGGCCGGAGGACGAGATCGTTCCCGATCTTGCGGCGAAGCTGCCCGGCCGCGGCATCTGGGTCAGTGCGGATGCCTCGCTGTTGCAGCGCGCGATCGCCAAGAACCTGTTCGCCAAAGCCGCGAAGGCGCAAGTGAAGACCGCGGCCGATCTGCCGGCGCTGGTCGCGCGGCTGCTGATCGCGCGCATCCAGGATCATCTGGGACTCGCGCGCCGCTCAGGCGTGCTGGTTACGGGCTTCGACAATGTCGAGCGTGCACTGACCGCCCGCCGCAAGCCCGCACTGCTGGTGCAGGCCAGCGATGGTGCAGCCGACGGGTTCCGCAAGCTTTCTTCGCTGGCGGCATCGCAAGGCCTTGAAATTCCAGCGATGAATGTTCTTTCCCGCGATGAACTGAGCGTGGCTTTGGGCCGCGAGAATGTGGTACATGCAGCCCTCTTTCCGGGGCCGCTTGCGGATCGGTTGGCGCTCGATGCCGAAAGGCTCGAGGGTTTCCGGCCGCGCAACACCGGGGGAACGGGTCCGAACCCCGTTCCGAACGAAAGGCAAGAATGAGCGAGACGAACGATCCCACCGCGCGAACCGGCCGCAGCTCTGGCGGCGGCAAAACCCTGTCGCTGCGGAAGACCGAGACTTCCACGGTGAAGCAGAGCTTCAGCCATGGTCGCAGCAAGGCCGTGGTGGTGGAGAAGAAGCGCGCGCACCGTCCGCTGCCCGGCGCCAAGGCCGAAGCCGCGCCGGCGAAGTCCGCGCCGTCGCTCGAGGCGAAACCCTCGGCAACGACGACCGCGCCGGCTGCTTCGCGCGAGCCGCGCGCCGGTGTGGTGCTGCGCCAGCTCACGGAAGAAGAAAAGGACGCCCGCTCGCGCGCGCTGGCCGATGCCCGTGTCCACGAAGAGGAAGCGCGTAAGCGCGCGGAAGAAGAAGCCAAGCATCGCGCCGTGGAAGAAGCGCGGCTGGCCAAGGAGCGCGCCGCCGCCGAGAAGCGCAAGTCCGAGGAGGAGACTCGCAAGGCGTCCGAGGAAGTCGCCCGCAAGCGCGCCGAGGAAGAAGCCTCGCGCCGCCTCGACAAGAAGGAAGAGCCGCACGCCGGTGCTGCGACGGAAGCGCCGCGCCGCGGCCGCCTCGTCAACGACGAAGAGGAAGAGGCGCCGAAGAAAGGCGCCAAGGCTCCCGTCAAGACGCCAGCGCGGAAGGGCGACGGCGATCGCCGTCGCGGCAAGCTCACGGTCACCGCCGCCCTCTCGGACAAAGACGAGCGGATGCGCTCGGTTGCATCCTTCCGCCGCCATTTGCAGCGCGCCAAGGGCGCGCCGCAGCCAGCGGCACCGGCAGGTCCGCGTGAAGTGACGATTCCGGAAACCATCACAGTCGCCGAACTTGCCAACCGCATGGCGCGCCGCAGCGTCGACGTCATCAAGGTGCTGATGAAGAACGGCATGATGCAGACGGCGAACGACATCATCGACGCCGACACGGCCGAACTCGTCGCCACGGAATACGGCCATACCGTGAAGCGCGTCGCCGAATCCGACGTGCTCGAAGGCCTGAAAGGCTCGACGGACGACGAAGGCCAGCTCGTCTCGCGGCCGCCGATCGTCACCGTCATGGGCCATGTCGACCACGGCAAGACATCGCTGCTCGATGCGTTGCGCAAGACCGATGTCGTGTCGGGCGAAGCGGGCGGCATCACGCAGCACATCGGCGCCTATCAGGTGCAGCTGAAGGGCGGCCAGAAGATCACCTTCCTCGACACGCCGGGCCATGCCGCCTTCACGGCGATGCGCGCGCGCGGCGCCAAGGTGACGGACCTCGTTATTCTGGTCGTCGCCGCCGATGACGGCGTCATGCCACAGACCGTGGAAGCCATTTCGCACGCCAAGGCGGCGGGCGTTCCGATCATCGTGGCGGTCAACAAGATCGACAAGGCGGACGCCAACCCGACGCGGGTGAAGAGCGAATTGCTGCAATACGAAATCCAGGTCGAAGACATGGGCGGCGAAACGCTCGAAGTGGATGTGTCGGCGACCAAGGGCACCAACCTCGACAAGCTCGAGGACGCCATCCTGCTGCAGGCCGAAGTGCTCGACCTCAAGGCCAATCCCGAGCGTGCCGCCGAAGGTGCGGTGGTGGAAGCCAAGCTCGACAAGGGCCGCGGTCCGGTTGCGACGGCGCTCGTGCAGCGCGGCACCCTGCATGTGGGCGACATTCTCGTTGCCGGGTCCGAATGGGGCCGCGTGCGCCTGATGATGAACGATCGCGGCGAAACCGTGCAAAGCGCCGGTCCCGCGACGCCGGTCGAAGTGCTTGGCCTTTCAGGCGTGCCGGAGGCCGGCGACGAGTTCGTTGTTGTGGAAGACGAAGGGCGCGCCCGCGAGGTCACGGAATACCGTGCCCGCAAGCGCCGCGAGACGCGCCAGAAGAATCTGTCGCGCCAGACTCTCGACCAACTGCTGCAGACGCAGAAGGAAGGCGAGAAGCGCTTCCTGCCGCTTGTCATCAAGGCGGACGTGCAGGGTTCGGCGGAGGCCATCCAGGGCGCGCTGATGAAGCTCGGCACCGACGAAGTTGCCGCGCAGGTGCTCCAATCCGGCGTCGGCGGCATCACGGAATCCGACGTGATTCTCGCCCATGCCAGCGGCGCGGCGATCATCGGATTCAATGTGCGCGCCAATGCGCAGGCGCGCGAGCGGGCAAAGCGCGATGGCGTGGAGATCCGCTACTACAACATCATCTACAACGTCGTGGACGACGTGAAGGCGGCGTTGTCGGGCCTGCTCGCGCCGGAAACGCGCGAGAAATTCCTCGGCAATGCCGAAGTGCTCGAAGTCTTCGCCATCTCGAAGGTCGGCAAGGTTGCCGGCTGCCGGGTGACGGAAGGCGTCGTGCGCCGCGGCGCCAAGGTGCGCCTCATCCGCGACAATGTTGTGATCCACGAAGGCGAGCTTTCGACGCTCAAGCGCTTCAAGGACGATGCCCGCGAAGTGGTTGCCGGTCAGGAATGCGGCATGTCGTTTGCCAACTACCAGGACCTGCAGAAGGGCGACGTCATCGAGTGCTACGAGGTCGAAACCGTCAAGCGCGCGCTTTGATCGCGCTGGGTTAGGCGTTCACCGTGGAAACCGCAGAGCCGCTGATTGCGGGGCGCAAGCCGCAAGACCTCATCCGGGCCATCGACGAAGCGGTGCGCACCGGCGAAGCGCGCGCCGGCTGGGAGCTGGCGGAAGAAGCCGTCACGTCGGGAATCGATGAAGCGCGCTTCTTCACCTATGCCTGCTACCACTATCTGGCACGGCAGCAATTCGATCTTGCACTGGAGCGCGCGCTGAGCGCCGAAAAGCGTGCGCCGGACAACGCCGAGGCTCACAACGCACTGGGACTCTCTTACTGGCGGCTCGGCCGCGAGAGCGATGCCCTTGCATCCTTCGATCGCGCCATCGCCCTCAACCCAAAATTCTCGGAGCCGCAGTTCAGCCGCGGCTGTCTGCTGGAGGAGAAGGGCGATATCGCGGGAGCCGTGCGCGCTTTCGAAGAAGCGGCGAAGCTCTCCAACAAGGCCGAGCCGTTCGCGCATCTCGCAAGCCTCGCGGTTTCGCAAGGCGATCTTGCGGCGGCGAAGAAGCACGCGCAGCGCACGCTGTGGCTCGCGCCCCGTCATCCCGTCGGACTTCTGGCGATGGCTGCGGTGGAAATCGACGAGCAACGGTATGCACAGGCCGAACGGAGGCTCTCGCCGCTGATCGACAGCAGCGTGCTTGCGCCGATGCAGCAGGCGATGGCGCTTGGGCTGATGGGCGATCTGTTCGATGCGACAGCAAGGCCCGACCAGGCGTTCGCCGCGTACCGTGCCTGCAAGCAGGTGTTCCATTC
>DATJZB010000025.1:0-125522 GCA_035499335.1 Rhizomicrobium sp.
CTGCGCGCCCTCGCCCGCCTGCGACAGCCGGACAGCCCGCCCGCGCCGATCGACAACTCCGGCGAATCGGACATCACCTCGGCGAGCGCCGACGCGGCGTCCGGCGACGAAGCGGCCTACAGCGTGCGCGACTTCGTCCGCCAGCAGGTGGTCCGCCACTGGAGTCTCGACCTGCACACGCTCGGCGCGCGGCGCTTCCAGATCGCCATTCACGTCGTGATGACGCGCACCGGCAAAATCGAGAAGGCGGAGATCGTCGACATGCAACGCTATCGCACCGATCCGGTGTTCCGCGACATCGCGCTCAGCGCGCGCAATGCGGTGCTGTTATCTTCGCCCGTGCCGCTGCCTGCCGGCGACTATGCCGAGGTGATGCAGATGACGCTGAACTTCGATCCGCGCGACGCGCTGCAGTAGCGCTCAGGGGAGCGTCCGCGCCACGCGGAAACCGGCGAGGCTGGAATAATCATAGTCCTTGCCGCCACCCGCGGTGCGCGCGGCGGAGCGGATGAAAACAGGGACATTGTCGAACGAACCGCCGCGCAGGACGTGCTTGCCGCAATCATCTCCCAGCCATGCGCTGCCGTCGGCCGGTGCGCCTACATAACTCTTGTGCCAGCAATCGGCGGTCCACTGCCAGGCATTGCCCAGCACGCCATAGAGGCCGAAAGGATTGGGCGAGAAGCTGTCCACGTCGGTCAGCACACGGTCGTCCGCCTTGCTGCCGCAGCCGTTGCAATTGGCGTTGTTCGTGCCGAGCGTATTGCCCCACCAGCGCGACGTGGTCGTGCCCGCGCGCGCCGCAAACTCCCACTCCGCCTCGCTCGGCAGCCGATAGGGACCGGCGCGCCTGCCGATGGAGGGATTTGCGGCGCGCGCCTTTGCATTCAGCCAGGCGATATAGGCCTGTGCATCCTTCCAACTGACGCATGTCGCCGGCCAGGTCGGCGGCTCGGCGTCGGAACGGGGATAGGCGAGTCCTCTGCCGGGCGAATGCCAGCCGAGGGTCAGGGTCTCGTTGCACGGTTCCGGCTGATATCCCGTATCGCGGAGGAAATCGAGAAACTCGGCGGTGGTGACGTCGAACTTGCCGAGCGCAAAAGCCCTGATCGCGACGCGGTGCTGCGGACCTTCAGCATCGAAGCGACCGGCTTCGCCGGCAGGACTGCCCATGACGAAGTCTCCGGCCGGAATGCCGACCATCACGGGACAATCCGTGCATTCCTGGAATTCGCGCTCCTTGTGCTCGTCGGCGACGGCGGGGATGCCCGCAAACGCGGCCAACAAGACGAGGAACAGACTGGCGCGACGGAGCATTGCGATGGATTGGCGGCTGCCCGAAGAACCTAGGCAGCCAGCCGCGGCGCCGCAAGCGGTTCACGCGTATGTGCGTTCAGGGAAGGAGCAGCGCGGCTTCCACCAGCTCCTGGAGCAGGCGGGTGCGCGGATAGGGCGTGCCGGTATATTGTCGAAAACCTTCGCCATAAGCGACGCCGAACAGCTTGCCCCGCTTTGCGCAGAAGGTCTCCATGGCGCGCATCAGATGGTCGATGCCGTGCTGCTTCAGCACCCAGTCGCGCTGACTGGCGTGGGCCTCGAGCATCCTGGCTTTCACCGCGAAATGCGCGGTCGCGTCGACGCCGAACTCCGGGACGACGGCGGTGCCGCCGCGATCGCGGCCCTCTATCGGGTCCATGAAATAGAGATGCGGAATGGCGTCCAGCGGCCGCGAGGGGCCCGTCGCGTAGTTGGGCACGGACGAGGCGAACAGCGCGTCGCGCACCAGAATGCTGGTCGCCTCATGATCGGGATGGTAGTCGACCGGCGAGGCGGTGATCACGATGTCGGGCCGCGCGGCGCGCACCAATTCCGTCGTCAGACGCCGCGTCGCGTCATCGTTGAAGACGCAGAGATCCCCGATGCCGGCGCAACGATACTCCGCACCGATGATCGCGGCCGATGCCGTTGCCTCAGCCCGCCGAACTCGCCCCGTTTCCTGGCGATCCATGTCCTTAGATCCGCAATCGCCGGCGGTCATGGTGACGATTGTTATGTGATGACCTTTGCCGGCGAGCAGCGCCAGCGTCGCCGCGGCGAGCGTTTCGATGTCGTCGGGATGCGCGTGGATAGCGAGTATGCGGCTCATGGCGCCATCATCGCCAACACCGGCTCAGAGTGCAAACCGGCGCAAGATCGCGCGCGCGGCGAAAACCCCGCTGGCCATGACCGCCTGCAGAAGATAGCCGCCGGTCGGCGCTTCCCAGTCCAGCATCTCACCGGCCACAAAGACCGACGGTCTGATCTTGAGCGCGAGGTCGTCGTCGAGCGCGGAGAAGGATACGCCGCCGGCCGACGAAATTGCGCGCCCGATCGGCTGGACGTCCACCAGCGTCACGGGCACCGACTTGATCGCGCGCGCCAATTTGTCGGAATCGCCACTGAAGCCCGGACCATGCGCCTCACGCAGCAGGTTGATTTCGACGGGCGCCAGATTCACCGCCTTGCGCAGATAGTTTGCGAGACTTTCCTTGCCGCGCGACTTTCCGAGGCGGCGTGCGAGATCGCTTGCGCTCGCCTGCGGTCGAAGATCGATTTCGACCTGCACGGGACCACGCGCGGCGATCGCATCGCGCAGCGCAGCGCTCATCGCATACACTGCGCCGCCCTCGATCCCGTATGAAGTGACCAGGATCTCGCCGCGTACGCTGCGGCCGGCGAAGGAGAGCGCGATGTTCTTCAAGGGCGTGCCGGCAAAACGCGACCGGAACGCTTCGCTCCAGCCGACCGAGAAGCCGCAATTGGACGGCGCCAGCGGAACCACCGCGACGCCCGCCTGAGACAGGATCGATTGCCAGCCGCCGTCGGACCCGAGACGCGGCCAGCTTGCGCCTCCCAGCGCCAGCACGGTCGCGTCGGCGATGTGACGCGCTTCGCCCGCCGGCGTCGAAAATACCAGCGCGCCACTCTGGTCCCAGCCGCGCCACGCATGCCGCGGGCGGAAGGCAACGCCATGTTCCGCCAGGCGCGCGAGCCACGCGCGCAGCAGGGGAGACGCCTTCATCGACTTGGGAAAAACGCGTCCGCTGGAGCCGACGAAGGTCTCCTGCCCAAGACCTTTTGCCCAGGCGATCAGGGCAGAAGGCGGAAACGCGTCGATTATCGGCCGTAACTTGTCCGCGGCCGCGCCGTAACGCGTCAGGAACGATTCCAGTGGCTCGGAATGCGTCAAATTCAGTCCGCCGCGGCCCGCCATAAGAAACTTGCGCCCGAGCGAGGGCATGCGGTCATAGATCGTCACGCGCACGCCGTTCGCGCTCAATATTTCCGCCGCCATCAGTCCGGCCGGGCCGCCGCCGATGACCGCGACCGAGGGGTGCGCGCGTGTCATGCCGCCTGTATCCGCAACGGGCGGGGATTTCGCAAGCGGACTTTCCTTTGCCTGAGGGCTTGGCTAATGGTCCGGCCATGCTGCGTCTTACCGACATCAAGCTGCCGCTCGATCATGGTCCGGACGCGCTCCGTTCGGCGGTCCTCAAACGCCTGCGCATCCCGGCGAGCGACCTGCTGTCCGTCGCCGTCTTCAGGCGCGCCCATGACGCGCGCAAAAAGTCCGCGATCGTCTATATCTATTCCCTCGACGTCACGGTGCGCGACGAAGCGGCGACGCTTGGGCGTTTTGGCGGCGATCAGCATGTGCGCCCCGCACCCGACATGGAGTACCGGTTCGTTGCGCGCGCGCCCCAACCGCTCGAAAGCCGGCCGATTGTAGTCGGCGCGGGTCCCTGCGGGTTGTTCGCCGGCCTCGTTCTCGCGCAGATGGGGTTTCGCCCGCTCATTCTCGACCGCGGCAAGATCGTGCGCGAGCGCACCAAGGATACCTGGGGTCTCTGGCGGCGTTCGGTGCTCGATCCGGAATCGAATGTGCAGTTCGGCGAAGGCGGCGCCGGCACGTTCTCAGACGGCAAGCTCTACAGCCAGATCAAGGATCCGCGCCATCTCGGCCGCAAGGTTCTGAGCGAATTCGTCAAGGCCGGTGCGCCGGAGGAGATCCTCAGCGAAGCGCACCCGCACATCGGCACCTTTCGCCTGGTCACCATGGTCGAGCATCTGCGCGCCACGATCGAATCGCTCGGCGGAGAGTACCGGTTCCAAAGCCGTGTCGAGGATATCGACATCGAGACGCGCGGCGACGAACGGCACGTCCGCGGCGTGGTGCTCGCCGACGGCACGCACATCGCCGCCGATCATGTCGTGCTGGCGCCGGGGCACAGTGCCCGCGACACGTTTGCGATGCTGGTGAAGCGCGGCGTCGACATCGAGGCAAAACCATTCTCCATCGGCTTTCGCATCGAGCACCCGCAGTCGCTGATCGACCGTGCGCGCTTCGGCCGGAGCATCAAGGCGCTCGGCGCGGCGGAGTACAGGCTGGTGCATCACGCTGCGAACGGCCGCACGGTCTACAGTTTCTGCATGTGTCCGGGCGGCACCGTCGTCGCCGCCACCAGCGAGGAAGGCCGCGTCGCCACGAACGGCATGAGCCAGTATTCGCGCAACGAGCGAAACGCCAATGCCGGCATCGTCGTCAGCATCACGCCGGAAGATTATCCAGAACATGTGCTCGCGGGCATCGATCTGCAGCGCAAATGGGAGACGCGCGCCTTCGAAGCAGGCGGCGGTACCTACGCCGCGCCGGTGCAACGCGTCGGCGATTTCCTCGCCGGGCGCCCTTCGACCGCGCTCGGCAGCGTCATTCCCTCCTACCGGCCGGGCGTGACGCCGACAGACCTGTCGACCTGTCTTCCCGACTACGCCATTGCCGCGATCCGCGAGGCTCTGCCGGCGTTCGGCAGGCAGATTCCCGGATTCGACATGGCCGATGCCGTGCTCACCGGCGTGGAAACGCGCACATCCTCGCCCATCCGCATTCGCCGGAACGAGCGTTTCGAGAGCGTCAACACGCGCGGACTCTACCCGGCCGGCGAGGGTGCGGGTTTCGCGGGCGGCATCCTTTCGGCGGGTGTCGACGGCATAAAAGTGGCCGAAGCGGTCGCGCTCGACATGGTGAAGAGTCCGGCACTTGCCTGAATGCGGGCGAACGGGCACTAACCGCCGTGCGGAGAAAGCAGAGGTCGCGTTTCATGCATTCCAGGCAATTCGGGCCGCTGGCGACAGTCCTCTTATTCGCCGCACTGCTCGCCGGCTGCGGCAGCGGCAACAAGCCGACCGCCCATTACGACCTCTCGCCGGATTCGAACCGGAAATTCCTCGCCGACAATGCGCAGCTTCCGGGTGTCGTGAAGACCGCGGACGGCCTTCAGTACAAGATCATCACCGCCGGTCACGGCAAGCAGATAACAAGTCCGGCCGACACGGTGACCGTGACCTATAAGGGTTGGACCATCGATGGTCACGTCTTCGACCAGACGCCGTCAGGTCAGACCGCGAGCTTCGCGGCCGGCCGGCTCATCCCGGGATGGGTCGAGGCGCTCAAGCTGATGCACGAGGGCGACGAATGGCAGCTCGTGATTCCTTCCGAGCTCGGCTATGGCGAGGACGGCGCGGGCGACGATATCGGTCCCAACCAGACGCTGGTATTCGACATGAAGCTCGTCTCGGTCGGGCCACCGGCGCAGTAGGATGGGAAACGGACTCAACATAGGCGGCGTGCACATCGCCGGGCGGGTTCTGACGGCGCCGATGACCGGCGTCTCCGATCTCCCCTTTCGCCGCGCGGCGTCGCGCCTGGGCGCGCCCTATGTCGCGACGGAAATGGTGGCCTGCGACAGCTTCGCGCGCGGCCGTCCCGACGTGGTGCGGCGCGCCGCCGTGGGCGACGGCCTGCCCCTGACCGTGATCCAGCTCGTCGGGCGCCAGCCGCAATGGCTCGCCAAAGGCGCGCAGATGGCTGAAGCCGCCGGCGCCGACATCATCGACATCAACATGGGCTGTCCGGCGAAGGAAGTTACCGGCGCGCTCTCCGGTTCCGCGCTGATGCGCAATCTGGACGAGGCCGAGCGGCTGATCGCGGCCACGGTCGGCGCGACCACGCGGCCCGTCACGCTCAAGATGCGTCTTGGCTGGGACGATTCCTCGAGAAACGCGCCCGAACTTGCGGTGCGCGCCGAGCGCGCCGGTATCCGGGCGATTACGGTCCATGGCCGCACACGCAACCAGTTCTACGCCGGCAAGTCAGACTGGCGTGCAGTCGCAGAGGTGAAAGCGGCGATCAAACTGCCGGTCATCGTCAACGGCGACGTTCTCGACGACGTCTCCGCTCGCGCGGCGCTGGCGCAGTCGGGCGCCGACGCCGTCATGATCGGGCGCGGCGCATACGGCCGGCCGTGGATCGCAGCGGCGATCGGCGCGTCGCTCACGACCGGCAGCCCGCTCGCCGAACCGGATCCGGCCGCCCGTCTCGGCATCGTCCTCGATCACTTCCGCGACAGCCTGCGCTTCTACGGCGACCTGCACGGCGTGAAGATCTTCCGCAAGCATCTGGGCTGGTACGTCGAACGCGCGGGCATGCCCGTGGACACGGCGCGGCGGCGCGAAGCGCGGGCCCGCCTCTGCCGGCTGGTCTCACCGCGCGAGATCGAAGCGGCGCTGCGTGCGCTTTGGTCGGACGCCGAAGAGGCGCTTGCGGCCTGACGTGGCGGCCTTCGTCTATGTCCTGGTGAGCCGCGCCGAACCGAAGCGCACCTATGTCGGCTGGACGCTCGACCTCGAGCGGCGCCTCGAACAACATAACGCGGGAACGGGCGCCCGGACGACGCGCGGCGCCGCGTGGCTCCTCGTCTATGCCGAGCGTTACCGCACGCGGAATGCCGCCATGCGCCGCGAGGTTTTCCTCAAGCGCGATAAAGCGTTCCGCAAGCTGCTGCGCGAAGCCTAGCCGCGGCCGACGAACGGCATCCTGGTCGCCATCACCGTCATGAAGAGAACGTTCGCTTCGAGCGGCAGGCTCGCCATGTACAGAACGGCTCGCGCAACGGCATCGACATCCATCACGGGCTCGGGCGCCATCGTGCCGTTGGCCTGCGGTACCCCGCGTTGCATGGTCATTCGCGCCGTCATGTCGGTTTGCGCATTGCCGATATCGATCTGGCCGCACGCGATGTCGAAGGCGCGGCCGTCCAGTGCCGTCGATCTGGTCAGGCCGGTGATCGCATGCTTGGTCGCCGTGTAAGGCGCGGAATTGGGCCGCGGCGCATGGGCGGAGATCGAGCCGTTGTTGACGATGCGCCCGCCGCGCGGCGTCTGCGCCTTCATCATGCGGAACGCGGCCCGGGTACAAAGGAACGGTCCGGTCAGGTTCGTGTCCACGACCGCCCGCCATTGTTCGACAGTCAGGTCTTCGAGCGGCACGGGCGGCGCGCCGGTTCCGGCATTGTTGAAAAGAAGATCGAGCCTGCCGAACTTTTCCCCGATGCGCGCGAACAAGGAATCCACCGATCCCGCCTGCGCAACATCGGTCGGGACGACGAGCATGGTCTTGCCCGGCGCGAGCGCTGCGGTCTGCTGCAGAGCTTCGGCGCGTCGTCCGGCGAGCGTGACAGCGTATCCTTCACCGGCGAGCGCGAGTGCGACTGCGCGGCCGATACCGCTTCCGGCTCCCGTCACCAAGGCTATCTTTTGCATGTACATCGTCCCTATTGCGACACGAGATTCTGCCACAGATTCTGGCTAGCGTGCGCCGTTCATTGCAGCGGAGGCACGCCTTGGGACTGGTGTGGTGGCTCGTTCCCACGGCCGCAGCCGCGATCGGCGCCTTCACCATCCTGCGGGGCGTCGTGCACTTGTTCCGCGGCCATGTCGCGCGCAGCGGCAGCCACCTCGTCGGCGGCATCATCCTGGCCGCGGCCGGACTTGCCCTGGGTCTTGTCGGCGTGAACGTCCAGCTCTTTTCGCGTTTCACGCATGAAGGTCCCGTCGCCCTGGTCAGCGTGAAATCCCTCGATGGCGCCAGGAATTTCTACCGGGTGTCGATCGCGCGGCTGGACGGTTCCATCCCGACGCAGAGCTGCGCGATCCAGGGCGATGAGTGGATCATCGGCGGCCGCGTGCAGAAATGGAAAGCGTGGGCGACGATCCTCGGCATGAACGCGACCTACACGCTCGACCAGGTGTCGAACAAGTATTTCACCGCCGCCCGCGGCAACGGCAAGCCGATCACGTCCTGCGACCTGACGGGCACGCCGGAGGTGAACGAGCTTGTTCCGCCGGACTGGTTGCCTTGGCTGCTTGCGCGGTTTTACGCCGAGGATCGAAAGTTCGGCTCGGCGAATTACATGCCTCTCGCGGACGGCGCGCGCTACGAGATCCTGATCACGCAGAGCGGCTTCAACGCCGAGCCGGCCAATGGGGTCGCCAGGGCCGCCGTCGCGGCGCTGCGCTGATCAGCCTCGCTCGTCCTCCGCCGCCAATGCGATGTGCGGCCGCGCGCCGACGCTGGTCATGATCGCCGATTCCTCCAGCAGCGCATCGCGCGCATCCAGCTGGGCGCGAATGGTCGCGTGACGCGCGGCATCCAGTCGCCAGCCCCAGACGCAGACGCCGCCCAGCATGACGAACAACACCGGTCCCGTGATGAAGATCCATTGCAGCGCGCCGATGGCCGCCGGCGTGTTGTGCGCGCCTTCCTTGGCGACGTAGCCGAAATGGTCGAGCAGCGGAAATGTCACGGCGATGGCGACGGCGGCCGTCAGTTTGCCGGCGAAGCTGAGCACCGAATATAGCAGGCTGATGCGTTCCTTGCCCTGATGCAGGCGAATCTCGTCGCCGACGTCGGCCATCATCGAGTTGATGCTGAGATTGAAGCCTGCCGCCATGAATCCGCACCAGGCCATGACGGGAACCGCCGCAAGCAGATTGGCCTTGGGTACAAGCGGTATCGACAGAAGCGCGAGCGAGAAGGCCAATGTCGTCATCATCAGCGTGCGATGCTTGCCGATGCGGCTCGCCAGCCTTGCGGTAATCGGCGCTCCCGCGACGCCGATAAGGATGTAGATCACCAACAGGATCGACGCCTGCTGCTGGGTGTAGTGGCGAACGTCCTGGAAATAGAACAGGTACATGGCGCTCATCCAGCCGGGGCCGAGCGTCAACGCCACCTGGGCCAGAAAGAGACGCACGACCTCCGGCTTGGTGATGATCTCCCAATAGTCGGAGAACACGAAGTGATGCGCCGTCGTCTTGTTGACGCGCTCCGGCGTGCGCCAGACCGCGAGGCCGATGCCCGTCGGCGTCAGCAGGATGATCGCCGCGCCCATCGCGAGAACGACCTGGTTGCTCGACAGGCCGGCCATCGGCGCGAACACCGGAATGAGGAGCGAGGCCACCGCGGCCGAGACGCCCACTGCCGTGCTGATGCCGAAGACGCGCGACCGTTCGGTATAGGAGGTCGCCAGCGTCGCGCTCCAGGCCTGTTGCGAGAGCGCGAGGATCGAATTGCCGACATAGAGGACGAACAGCCAGCCCAAGAGGTAAGGCGCGCCGATGCCGACCGGTGCGAAGAAGAGCATGTAGGTCGCGAGCATGAAGACCGGCACGCCGCCCGCCAGCCAGACCCGGTAGCGGCCGAACCGCGTGTCGGTCTGGTCCATCAGGTGGCCGAGAAGCGGATCGACGAACAGGTCGAAGCCACGCACCAACGCCCAAACCTCGCCGATGACGCCGAGCGACACGCCGATATGGCTGGCCAGATAGGGCGGCAGATAGACGAACAGAACGACGCCGAGCGCGGAGACCGCGACCGTCGACAGCGAGAATACGAGAATCGTGGAAAGCGGTAGCGGTGTGGAAACTTGTTCGCTCATGCCTTGGCAGGATCCTCAAGCTTCTCGACCAGGCCGGCCGCGAATTGCGACAGCGTGTCGTCCCGCGCGCCCATGACGACGATCCTGTCGCCAGGCTTTGCGAGAGCGATCAAACGGGCGCCGCACTCCGCGCGGTCGACACAGACATGGGCATCGCGGCCGCGCGTCGCAACACCCTCGACGATGTCGACGCTCGAGACGCTGCGGTCGGTCGTGCCCCCGTAATAGACCGGCTCCGGCATCAGCAGCACATCCTTGGCGCCGAGATTGCCGGCAAAACAATCGATCAGCGCATCTTTCATCAGCCGCAAGGGTCCATAGCCATGCGGCTGGAACATGACGAGCAAGCGGCCCGGGAAGTCGTGCAAAGTAGCCAGGGTCGCGGCGATCTTGTCCGGATTGTGCGCGAAATCGTCGATCACCGTGACCCCGTTCGCGGTGTCGATCACGTCGAGGCGCCGCCGCACGCCCGCAAATCTCGACAGGGCCTCAGCGGCCTCTGCGAGGGGCACGCCGGCTGCACGCGCGGCGGCGAGCGCGGCGAGCGCGTTGGAGACATTGTGCCGGCCGGGCACCTGCAGTCGGACCGGAACGGCTGACGCGGCGTTGCGCTCGCTGACGTCGAACGCGACGCCGTCCGGAAGCGGCTTCACGTTACCGGCCAGCAGGTCGGCCTTGGTGTCGGAGAGGCTGTAGCTCAGCACCAGCGCGGGCGGACGCTTCGCGGCGAGCGCGGCGGTCTCTTCATTGTCGAGATTGAGCACGGCAAGTTCGGACTTGGCGACGAAGGCGCGGAACAGCTCGCGCAATTCGTCCATCGACTTGTGGTCGAGCGAAATGTTGTTGAGCACGGCGACGCGCGGGCTGTAGCGCGCGATCGATCCGTCGCTTTCGTCGACCTCGCTGACGAAGAGATCGCTCTTGCCGACCAGCGCGCTGGCGAAAGGCGCGTCCGGTGTCGCGAAATTCTTCATCACCGCGCCGTTCATCACCGTGGGATCGCGCCCGGTGGCATGGAGGATCCAGCCGATCATCGCCGTCGTGGTCGATTTGCCGCTGGTTCCGGCGACACCGATGGCGTTGGGCGCTTCGTTGAAAAGCTCCGCGAGCAGCTCGGCGCGCGGCATCAGGCGCGCCCCGACGCGACGCGCCGCCTGGACGTCCGGAATCGTTTCTTCGACGGCGGCGGACGTCACCACGATCACCTCCGCGTTGGGGACGCCCGAACCGTCCTGGGGATGAAGCGCGATGCCGTTGGCGCGCAGAAACGCGAACTTTTCCGAAAGCCGGCCCTGGTCCAGCGCCCGATCCGAGCCCGACACACGGGCGCCGCGGGCCCGCAGGATCAGCGCCAGGGGCAGCATCCCGCTGCCGCCGATGCCGCAAAAGAAATAGGGCCTGTCTGGATTCATGGCCGGAAGCTATAAGCCGGGGGACGGTGTGACAAGCGACGGGGCGGATGATCGCGGACAAACTGAAGATCGGCGTCGTTGCGCCCGCCTCGCGGCTCGAAGAAACGGTCGCAAGCCGCGTCGCGGCATTTGCGCAGACCGAATTCGGCGGCCGGATCGAACTGATATTCCACCCGCAATGTTTCCTGTCCTCGGGTCACTTTGCCGGGCCCGATGCGGCCAGGGCCGATGCCGTCCTCGAATTCGCCAACGACGAAAGTTTTGCCGCCGTCTGGTTCGCGCGCGGCGGCTACGGCTCGGGCCGCATCGCCGAGAGCGTGATCGCCGGACTTTCCGCCGTGGCGCAAAAGAAGCTGTTTCTCGGCTACAGCGACGGCGCATTTCTGCTCGCCGCGCTCTACCGCTACGGCTTTCATGCCGCACACGGTCCGATCCCGCACGACATCAAGCGCGAGGGCGGAGAAGCGGCCGTCAGACGCGCCCTGACGTTCATGGCCGTGCGCGATCCCGCGACGCTCGAACCCAGCATCGACGGCAAAAATCCGACCGCGGCATTCAACATCACGATCCTCAGTCACATGATCGGCACGAAACTGCTGCCCGACCTCTCTGGGCACGTCCTGATGCTCGAGGAAGTATCGGAGCATCTCTACGCGATCGACCGTTCGCTGCTCCACGTCACCAGCGACATCGGCGTGCGGGGCGCAGCCGGCATCCGTCTCGGCCGCTGCAGCGACGTGCCACCGAACGATCCCGATTTCGGCCACACGCCGGAACAGATCGTGCAACACTGGTGCGAGAGGTCGGGTATTCCCTATCTCGGGCGCGCCGACATCGGACATGACGCGCACAACAAGATCGTGCCGTTCGGCTTGCTGAAGGATATCCCATGACAGCGATCGTCCCGCTCCTCCTCCAGAACGCGATCATCGTCGCACTGTGTTTCGCGGTGCTCTGGCTGATCGCCCTGAGGATTCGCGACGTGAGTTTCGTCGACTCCTGGTGGGCGCTCGGCATGGTCGTGCTGGCGTGGACGAGTTTCCTGGGCACCGGCGCACCGAGCCCGCGCAAGCTCCTGGTGCTGGCGCTTTGTTCGGTCTGGGGCCTGCGGCTTGGAATTTATCTCCTCTGGCGCTGGCGCAGGAACGGCCCCGACCGCCGCTACCAGACCATGCTCGGCAAAGCCGAGAGCCAGCGCGGCATGAGCTTTGGGCGCGCGGCGCTCCAGCTGGTCTTCGCGCTGCAGGCACCGCTGCAGTTCGTCGTCGCCCTCCCCGTCCAGCTTGGGCAGCTCGGCGGCGCCGACGTCGGCCCGCTCGGATACGCCGGCGCGCTGCTCGCGGCCACCGGCATCCTCTTCGAGACCGTCGGCGACTGGCAGCTCGCCCGCTTCAAGAACGACCCCACGAATCGCGAACGCGTGCTCGACACGGGGCTCTGGCGATTCACGCGTCATCCCAACTATTTCGGCGATTGCTGCGTCTGGTGGGGTCTCTATTTGATCGCGGCGCAGTCCGGTGTCGGCCTCTGGTCACTGCCCGGTCCGGTGTTGCTGACGTTTCTCCTCACCCGCTGGAGCGGCATGCCGACGATCGAGGACCGGCTGCGGCGCAAGAAGCCCGGCTATGAGGAGTACGTGCGGCGCACGCCCGCCTTCGTTCCCTGGCTGCCCAAGCAGGGCTAGAGCACGCCGTCGCGGATGAATTTCCGGTCGGCCCACACGGCGTGGGTGCCGCTGCACAGCTTGTGCGGCAGGGCGATGCGGCAGACGGGTCCGTCCTGGATTCGCCTGGCGTCGAGCAATATGCACTCCGACGTGCCGCTATTCTCGTCGGTGAGGAAGCTGACGAGATAGCCGTCGTCTTCCGCGCGCGAATCCAGACGGGGCGCAAACGGGGCCTCGCTGCCGAAGCGGTCGGGCCCGAGTTCATAGCTCCAGCTCTCGCCGGTCTTCAGGTCGTGTTTCACGAATCCGCGGAACAGGAACCAGCCCGGCACCGCGAGCGTCGAGTAGCCGTAACGGTACGGCCTGCCTGCATAGCGTCCGTTGATCATGCCGAACTCGAGCACGCGGTCGTCGAGCCGCTCTTCCCGTGTCGTCCCGCTTTTCAGGTCGAAGCGCCAGCGATGCAGCTTGGAGCGGAAACTATATTCGTCCAGGTAGCCCATCATGTGTTCGTAGCCCGGCGGCGCATCCTTCTTGGGGCCCGGAGTCGGCACTTCCTGGAAGTAACCGTCGAGCACGACTTCGTCGCCGTCCTCATAGGCATTCAGCCAGTGCAGCACGTAGGTCGGCGCCGCCTCGAACCAGCGCACGTCCTTTGTCGAGCCGTGGCGCGGCACGATGGCGAAGCGCGACGGAAGTCCTTTGTGCTCGCGCACGGCGTGGACATTTTTCTTCAGCAGTTCGGCGTCCCAGAACACGGGCATGTCGTTGAGGATCGCAAAGTGCTCGGTGAACGCCATGTCGTGCGGCAGCCGCGGACCGGAAAGCGGAATCGGGATGTAGTTCGTCAAGCGGTTGTTCCGGTCGACGACGCCGTAATGCAGGTAGGGCGCATGCTTGGAATAGTTGAAGAACAGCAGCTCGCCGGTATTTTCGTCGACCTTGGCATGGGCCGAGATTCCGTCGATCGGCACCCACGGTTCAACGCCGTATTGTTCGAGCGATTCCGGATCGAGCCGATAACCTTCGCCGCACTGATAGAATGTCGACAGCGCCTTGCCCGCGTGTACGACGATGTCGGTGCTCGACGAGTCCTTCAGCCAGCCATGCGCGCCGAACCCTGGACGTTTCGCGAGATGCACGGGATCGGCAAGCCCGCCCCACAGGGAACCGCCGGCTTCCTGCTCGGCGGCGAAACAGCGCGTCCGGACGAAGCGATTGCGATACGAGGCACGCCCGTCGCGGAAGTCGATCTGATGGATCATCCCGTCCCCGTCGAAGGGATGGAATCGTCCGAGCGGCTGGTGCACCTGGTTCTCGGTGTTCCGCAGATAGACGCCGTCTATGTCCGTCGGGATCCGGCCTTCGATGCAATCGAGCTCGAACGCGTTGACTTCCTCGTGCAGCGGCGTCCAGGCGCCGTTCAGATAGGGATGGTTGCTCGGTTTGAGCGAAGTTTTGACCGGCGGCAGGCGTTCGACGTTCATGCGTATCCTCTAATTTCCAGAAACGGAATCCACTTGCCCGAAGAGCTCCTCGAGCCGCGCCAGCGTCTTTGCGGGGAGCGGACCGCGATTGATCGAGGCCACATTCTCGCGCAGATGCTCGACCTTTCCGGTTCCCGTGAGCACCACGTCGATGCCCGGTTCGTGACGGCAGAAGCGGTACGCGGCATCGACGATTCCCTCTGTCCCCTCCTTGAGGAAACCGAGAGGATCGCCAGCGTCGAGTTTGCTCCGGTCGAGCTGACCGGCCTTTTCGATCTGATCGAGCGCTTCTTTCAGACCCTCGGGATTGCTGAGCGCCCGCCGCACCGCGAACATGTCCTGCACGCCGACAGAGTGCGTCTGTGTCAGCCGCAGGACGTTGCGCCGCGCCGAAGGATTGAGCAGGTTGAAACCCACCATGACGACATCCCACACGCCGGTCGGAATGGCGGCCGAGAGCATCTTGTGGTCAGTGTCGCTGCCGAAATGCTCGGTGATGCCGAGGAAGCGGATCTTGCCCTGCTCGCGCGCGCGGATCAGCGCCGGGACGATCTCGGCGGCGACATAGCCGAGCTGGCGCTCGACGATGCCGTGCAGATTGTAGAGGTCGATATAGTCGGTGCCGAGCCGCGACAGATTTTTCTCGAGTTGCTCGAGGATCTGTGCGCCGGTGAACGGCGCGGCCTTCGCGTCGCCCCACGATTGGATCGCCGTCTTTGTCGATATGACGACCTTGTCGCGGCGTCCGCGAACCGCTTCGCCGACGATCTTCTCCGTGCCGTAGGCCGCGGCGGTATCGATGAAATTGATGCCCATGTCGATCGCGGCGCGCACGACGGCGACGCTTTGTTCGGCACTGTTGCCATAGGCTTGTCCGAGCCGGCTGTGCCCGCCGCAACCGAGACCGGCAACGCTTACTCTGAGGCCTGTCCGGCCGAGGATTTTGGTGTCCATGAGGCGCTGCTCCCGGCCGCCAGTCTAGCGCAACCGGGCCGCGCCCCAAATGGAGGGTTCAGCCGCCGCCGCAGCCTTCCGTGCAGCCGCCCTCGACCGCCATGCAGCCGCAGCCGCCATATTCGCGCTTGAGCCGTTCGAGATGGAGATCGAGCGCGGTACGCACGATCTGATGCCGCGTCACGCCCTTCTTGACCGCGGCGATGCCGAGCTTTTCGAACTCGATCGCCGACAGCGTCACGACCATCTTGTGCGGCTTGCCGGGTTCGGGCGGGCCGGGCGGCGTGACGGCTTGCCGTGGCCGAGGCACTTGCGGCGTCGGGTCCTGGGCGTCGGCGCGCGCCCAGAATTGCTGCTGGGTATCTTCCGCGTCGTGCGGCATCGCCGACGGAACTGCGTCGCCCTTGCGCGCGAGAAGGCTGGACGTGATCGGCGTGAAGCGTGTCTGGCTCACCTGATACCTCGACTATTGCGGCCGGTCTGCGGAGCGGCGACCGAAAGGATGCGACCTGCGTTCGGTTCCGCCGAACGGCGAAAAGCTCGCGCGGCGCTCGATGAAGTTGCGGCGATCGAGCATGGACTGCTGGTCGGGCTCGGGACGCGGCGCTGGCGCCGCTTCCGGCTGCGCTTCTGAGGCGACGCGCTCTTCGAGCAGCGACGAAAGCGCATCGATCGAGAAATGTTCCGGGCGGACCTCCGGGATCAGCTTGGCGTCGCGCGTCAGCCTGGAGAGCCGATCCTGGATGTAGATCCACAAGTCGCGGATCTCCTTCGCCGATTGCGATTTCGGCACGACCTCGCCGACCGTTCGGCCGTCAACCATGCTGGCGGCGAAATCGACGCGATGATGCAGCGTGATCGGCGCGACCGTCCCGTGCTGGGAGAGTGCGACGGCGGCTTCGCCGGTGATGCGCGCGCGGGCGGTTGCGCCGTTCACGACGAAGACCAGCGGCTTGCCGTGGCGCTCCGCTATGTCGACCGTCGCGCCGACCGCGCGCAGATCGTGCGGGCTGGGGCGCGTCGGAATCACGACGAGATCCGCATGCGCCACCACCTGCGAGATCGAATCGGTGATGGCGGGCGGCGTATCGATGACGGCGAGCTTGATGCCGCCGCGGCGCAATTCCTCGAGCGCTTCGCCGAGCTGAAGCAATCCGACCTTGGCGAAGTGCGGCGAGTTGGCGGCGCGCACATTCCACCAATGCGAGAGGCTGCCTTGCGGATCGGTGTCGATCAGCGCGACGGGACCGATCTTGGCCTGGTCGGCTTCGACTGCCAGATGTCCCGACAGCGTTGTCTTTCCCGAGCCTCCCTTCTGAGAGGCCAATACAAGAACATGCATGCGTTCCTTTCGGCGGATTTCCCCGCGCCGACACAATGTGCCTCGCAATTTAAGAGAAGACCCCTTACATCGTTCTGAAGGCGGGACAGGACATTTGCCCTTGTTTCGCCAAAAAATTTGTTCGAACTCTCCTCAAATCCCGGATCGGTGCAGATGGAAATTCGGCGTGAAGTGCGAGGAACGGCCGCGCGATTGGCGCTTCTTTGCGCTTGCGCCACGCTCCTCATGGCCGCCGCACCGTCTGCGCCCGTCACCGACTGGTCCAACATTGAGACAGTCGTCGTCACGGCGAAGCCTCCCGGACCGGCGCTGTGGCACGTCACGCGCGACAAGTCCGAGGTCTGGGTTCTCGGTACGGTCGGACCTGTGCCGGAAGACCTGAAGTGGGACACAAGCGAAATCTCCGCACTGATGAAGGGCTCGAAGGCACTTCTGCTGCCACCGCGCGGGCAGGTCGGGGTTCTGGAGGGGACGTGGTTCCTCCTGACCGGCGGCCTCAGCACGCTGGAACAGCCGGACGGCAAGACGCTCGAATCGACGTTGCAGGAGCCGCTTCGCAGCCGTTTCGTCGCCGCGCGTGCACGCGTCCACCAGGACGCCGACCGCTACGACAAATACCTCCCGGCCATCGCGGCGCTGATGCTCGAAGGCGATTACTGGAAATTGAACAAGCTGAACTTCGCCGGCCCGCAAAAGACCGTCGAGGCGATCGCCGATCAGGCGACCGTTCCGTATCGCGCCATCGCCGTCTATCCGGCCATGGACGTGATCCACGACGTGCCTCTGCTGTCTCCGGCGGCGCATCGCGCCTGCCTGGTGGACGCGCTTGACGACATAGACATCGAGTCCGCGCACGCCGCCGCCGCGGCGGAGGCTTGGGCAGTCGGAGATCTGGACGGCATCAAGGCGCACTACTCGGAGACCAAGCTCGATGCGTGTCTCCAGCAAAGCAGCGCCTATTCGAAGATGCGCGAGCGGGCGATCGCGGACATGGCGAATGCGATCGAAGCTGCGCTCAAGCGGCCGGGGAAGACGTTCGCGATCATCCCTATGGGCATCTGGCTGCGGAAAAGCGGCGTGCTCGAGCGTCTCGAGGCGGCCGGCCTCACTGTGAGCGGGCCGGGCGGCTAGACCAGGGTGGCATCGGTCTTGGCCACGATCTCGTCGCGCGTCACGCCCGGGGCAATTTCGTAAATCCGCAATCCGCCGGGAACGACGTCGAACACCCCGAGATTGGTGATGATGCGGTTCACGCAGGCTTTGCCGGTCAGCGGCAAGGTGCATTTCCTCAGCACCTTCGAATTGCCGGCCCTGTCGGTGTGATCCATCGTCACGATGCATCGCTTGACGCCGGCGACGAGGTCCATCGCGCCGCCCATGCCCTTCACCAGCTTGCCCGGAACCATCCAGTTGGCGAGATCGCCGCTTTCCGAAACTTCCATCGCGCCCAGGATGGAGAGATCGATATGGCCGCCGCGGATCATCCCGAAACTGTCGGCAGACGAAAAATAGGAGGTGCGATCGAGTTCGGTGATCGTCTGCTTGCCGGCATTGATGAGATCGGGATCGACCTCGTTCTCGCGCGGAAACGGCCCCATGCCGAGCATGCCGTTCTCCGACTGCAGCGTGACGTCCATGCCGTCGGGAATGTAGTTGGCCACCAGCGTCGGGATGCCGATGCCGAGATTGACGTAGAAACCGTCGCGCAGCTCGGTGGCCGCCACCTTGGCCAGGTCGTCGCGTGTCCAGGGCATCAGGCGTTCTCCCGCACGGTTCGCTTCTCGATCCGCTTCTCATAGTCCCGTCCGTGGACGATGCGCTTCACGAAGATGCCCGGCGTATGGATGGCATCGGCATCGAGCGATCCGACCGGAACGATCTCCTCCACTTCGGCGACGGTGATCCGTCCCGCCGTGGCCATCATCGGATTGAAGTTCCTCGCGGTCTTGCGGTAGACGAGATTGCCTTGCGCATCGCCCTTCCAGGCTTTGACGATCGAGAGGTCGGCGCGCAGCGCGCGTTCGAGGATGTAGGTGTGACCGTCGAACTCCTTATGCTCCTTGCCTTCGGCAATGAGCGTGCCGACGCCCGTCTTGGTGTAGAAACCGGGAATCCCGGCGCCGCCTGCGCGGATGCGCTCGGCGAGCGTGCCTTGCGGATTGAATTCGAGCTCGAGCTCGCCGGAAAGATATTGCCGCTCGAACGTCTCGTTCTCGCCGACATAGGACGAGATCATCTTCTTGATCTGGCGCGTCTGGAGCAGCAGCCCCAATCCGAAGTCGTCGACGCCGGCATTGTTCGAAATGACCGTGAGGCCCTTCACCCCGGAATCGCGCAGCGCGGCGATCAGCTTTTCGGGAATCCCGCACAGGCCGAAACCGCCGGACATGACCGTCATGCCGTCGAAGAGCAGGCCGTCGAGCGCAGCTTTGACGTCTGGATAGACCTTGTTCATGCGAAACCCGCTTTTTGTTTGTCGCACTATAGCGCGGACGCCGGCGACAGGCGTGTGTCATTCCGTCCAGGAAAATCCGCCGCGCACGATCCGCGGGGCGGCATAGTTCACGATCGGCACCGCGTCCGCGCTTTCCGTCGTGGCGATGCGCGAATTGAGCAGGTTGTCGCCCGCAAGATAGGCAGAAAGGCCATTCCAGAGGCGATAGGAGATCCGAGCGTCCACGGTCGTCGCCGGCGCGAGGCGAAGGGTGTTCTGATCGTCCGCGAAGCGCGTGCTTTCGTAACGGACATTTGCCGTCACCGTTAGCCGGTCCAGCGGCGTGGCGCGAAAGCCTCCCGTGAGAGTCAGGCGTGGCGCCTGCGACGGCCGCTTGCCCGTGAGCTGCGGCGCCGCTTCGCCGCCGCGGACATGGGCATCGACGTAGTCGAACGCCGTCGTCAGCGCGAGCCAGTCATTGGCCTGCCAATGCGCCTCCGATTCTATTCCGTAAGCGTCGATGTTGCCGGCGTTCTGGCGCTGGATGAGGAGACCGCCAACGGGGACCGTGCCGAGGCCGGGCACGACGAGCGGACCGTGCCCCACGGTGACGTTGGTGATCGCGCCATGGAGCTGGTTGTAGAAGCCGGTGACGTCCCAGCCGAACGTGTTCGTGTTCTGGCCGAAACCGACTTCTGCGCCGTAGAGCTTCTCCGGCGAAAGAGCCGGATTCGCCTCGGTGATGTTGTTGCCGAGCCGGAACGGCCTATACAGCTCATTGAGCGTGGGCGCTCGAAAGCCCTCATACGCCGCCGAGCGGACATAAAGGCCGTCGTCCAGTTCCCGCCGCGCACCGACGCGCGCGGTCGGCACCACGCCGCTCTTGGACGGCGTTCGCTGGTCGACGGTGACGACGCCGGTCTTGAGAGTCGTCTGGATGAGATGGCCGCCGGTCGATGCCCACTGGTCGGCGCGCACGCCCGCGGTGAGCAGCCAATCATCGAAACGGTCGGCGGCTTCGAGATAGGCGCCGCCGACGAAAGTCCGGCCGCCGCTGTCGCGACCCTGCGTGAAGGCGCCCGAGATGAACGAGAAATGTTCCTTGGAGTCGCCCTGCGTAAATCGCGCGTCTCCACCGAACGCCCAGGTCAACGAAGACCAGCGCCCTCGGAGTTCCGCGTTGAAACCCCAGCCGAGCGCCGGTGTGGAATATTGGTTGTTTGTCGGCGTGGTCGAGACGCGCCCCGGCGCGATGGAAACAGAGGTGTTGGAGAAGCCCGTGTTGCGGATCCACGCCTGCACCCGGTAGCCGAGCGAGTCGCCGTCCGCCGGATGCGCAAGCGTCAGGCTGCCGGTGACGCCATCGGCGGACGACGCTGCGCCGACCAGTCCCGAATCGCGGTTCTCACCATAGGCGCTGAACCGCGCGGATATGAGCGTATCGTCCCAGGGCGTGACCTCTGCTCTCAAAGACGCATTGCGGGCATGCAGGTCGACATTGTCGTCGGCCGCGCCGCGTTGCGCCGGCGAGACCGAAATCCATCCGTCGCTATCCTCGTCCGATGCGCTTGCGAACAGCGACACCGGTCCGAGGGACGTGCCGCCCGCGGCCGCGACGCGCTTGCCGTTGAGGCTCGCCATGGACGCGTCCCCCGCAACGATGCCGTCGCCGCGTGCCTCATCGAGCGCGATGACGCCGGTCAGTGCGCCCGCGCCGTAGGGACCCGCGCCGGCGCCGCGCACGATCTCGGCCGCCGAGACGTCTTCGGGCGGAAGCGACGACCAGATCACCCAGCCGCCGAAGGGATCGTTCTGCGGAACGCCGTCGAGCGTCACCAGCGCGCGACCTGCGCCCGACGGCGCGATGGAGCGCAGCGACACGCCCTGTGTCGTGGGATTGGCCGAGAGGCTCGAGTCGCGGCGAAACAGCGACAGTCCTGGCACCTGCTCCAACGCAGTGTCGAGTTCGGTTTCGCCATGCAGGTCTCGCGCCGAGAGATTGACGATCGAGAAGGCCTCGTTGCCGACAGGATCGGGCGGCCGTGCGGTGACGACGACCGTTTCGATGGTGTCCGCTCGCGCCTCGAATGCGCCGAGCGCGACGGCCGCTGTGACCAGAAGAAAATGTTTCAGAGACATGGAAATCCCGCCGGCCGGGGAAATTACGACGGCGCTGGCGAATGTGCCATGCCACACTCGACTCGCCACGCGCTTGACTCCGGCCGCCATTGTCGTACAGTGTACGAGTACAAGGTACGAAATACGATGCCGCGAGAACTTTCCGGTGAAGACGTTCAGGCCGTACGCGCCAAGATCGGCGCGGCGGCAACGGCGCTCTATGCCGCGAAAGGCGCCGACGCGATCACCATCCGCGATATCGCCAAGAAACTCGGCCGCAGCCCGATGGGCCTTTACCGCTACTTTTCCGACCGCGACGAAATCCTCGCCTTCGTCCGCGCGGACGCCTTCAACCGCTTCGCCGATGCGCTGGAGGCCGCGTTCGCGTCGGGCGGCGACGCCTTCGCCCGGGCGCGCGCCGTCGGCCGCGCCTATCTCGACTTCGCGCTCCAGAATCCCAATGCCTACCGGCTGATGTTCGACATGAGCCCGCCCGACGAGGCCCGGCACGCCGAATTGCGCCGCGCAGGCGAACGGGCCGGCGAGACGGTCACGCGCCACGTCAAGGACCTGGCGGCGGCCGGCATCGTGCACGGCGATCCGCGGCTGATCGGCAATGCGCTGTGGGCCGCGTCGCACGGCGTCATCGTGCTGCACCTCGCGGGGCGCCTGCCACAAGGCATGGATGTCTACGACCTCTACTTCGAAACGATGCGGTTGACCTTCCGCGGCGCGCGCACGCGTCCGACGCGCGCATCCAGGACCCATCGCAAGCCCGTTCGCGCTACTGCCCATTCATAACCAGAGGAAACGTCATGGCTCTCAAAGGTGCATTGAAGAAACGTCTGTCCGTTCCGGTGATCGGCTCGCCGCTGTTCATCATTTCGGGACCCGAGCTCGTCCTCGCGCAGTGCAAGGCCGGCATCATCGGCTCGTTCCCTTCGCTGAATGCGCGGCCGATCTCCCAGCTCGACGAATGGCTGGCGCAGATCACCGAAGAACTCGCCGCCTGGGACCGGGCCCATCCGGACAGGCCGAGCGCGCCGTTCGCGGTCAATCAGATCGTTCACAAGACCAACGACCGGCTCGAGCAGGACCTCGAACTGTGCGTGAAGTACAAGGCGCCGGTCGTCATCACGTCGCTGGGCGCGCGCCAGGAAGTCAACGATGCCATCCATTCGTATGGCGGCGTCGTAATGCACGACGTGATCAATAACTGGTTCGCGCGCAAGGCCGTCGAGAAAGGCGCCGACGGAATCATCGCCGTGGCGGCGGGCGCCGGCGGCCATGCCGGCGTGCTTTCGCCTTTCGCTCTCATTGAAGAGATTCGCGAATGGTTCGACGGTCCGCTTGCGTTGTCCGGCGCCATCGCCACCGGCCGCGCGGTGCTGGCGGCACAGGCTGCTGGTGCGGATTTCGGCTATATCGGCTCGGCCTTCATCGCCACCAAGGAAGCGCGCGCGGTCGAGGGCTACAAGAGGATGATCACCGAGTGTGGCGGCAGCGACATCGTCTACACCAACCTGTTCACCGGCGTGCACGGCAATTACCTGCGTCCGTCGATCGTCGCTGCGGGACTCGATCCGGACAATCTGCCGGTTTCGGATCCCTCCAAGATGAATTTCGGCTCCGGCGGCAACACCAAGGCCAAGGCCTGGAAGGACATCTGGGGCTGCGGCCAGGGCATCGGCCAGGTCAAGGGCGTGGTCAGCGCGGCCGAACTCGTCGCGCGGCTGGTGCGCGAATATGACGAAGCGCTCGCCAGGCTCACCGCCGTGCGCAAGGAGCGCGTTCCCGCCTAGCGGTGCGCCACGGAGAGTGCCGCTTCGAGGTCGTCGATAAGATCGGTCGGCTCTTCCACGCCGACCGACAGGCGCAGCAGATCGCGCGGGCACGGCGTGTCGGGGCCTTCGACCGAGGCGCGGTGCTCGATCAGGCTTTCGACACCGCCGATCGAGGTGGCGCGTTTCCAGATGCGCACCCGCGCGGCGGTCTCGATCGCCGCCGCCTCTCCGCCCTTGACGCGAATGGAGAGCATGCCGCCGAAGCCGCCCGTCATCTGCCGCGCCGCAACCGCGTGGCCGGGGAAGTTCTTGAGGCCGGGATAGAGCACCGCATTCACCAGCGTATGGCGTGAGAAATGCTCGGCGATCGCCTGCGCCGACGCCGCCGCCGCACGCACGCGCGGAAACAGCGTGCGCATGCCCCGCAGCAGGAGCCACGCCTCAAACGCGCCGGGAACGCCGCCGAGCTGTACGCGCAGCGCCTTGATCCGCGCCCACTGTTCGTCGTCCGCGCGGGTGGCGAGCGCGCCGCCGACCAGGTCGGAGTGTCCGTTGAGATATTTGGTCGCCGAATGCATGACGATGTCGGCACCGAGATCGAGCGGCCGCGTGAAGACCGGCGTTGCGACTGTCGAGTCCACCGCCAGGCGCGCACCGGCGGCGTGCGCGATCTCGGAGATGGCGGCGAGGTCGGTGACGTCCCAGGTCGGATTGGCCGGCGTCTCGGTCCAGACGAGCCTGGTATGGCCGGGCCGCATCGCCGCGCGGACGGCGGCGGTATCGGTCATTTCGACAAGTTCGACCTTGAGCCCCCAGTCGGTCGCGAATTGGAGTAACCAGCTCCGCAGCAGCCAGTACATCGCCTTCGGCGCGAGCACATGGTCACCCGGCCGGAGCGAGAGGAACACGGCCGTCGCGGCGGCCATGCCCGATGCGAACAACGCCGCGCCGCTCGCGTTTTCCAGCGCGGCGATCACCGCTTCGGCCTGGTCGTAGGTAGGATTGTCCGCGCGCGCATAGCTGCGGCCGGACCGGTATTGATTGTCGGGATCGCGAATGAAGGTCGACGAAGGATGAATTGACGGCGATACGCCTCGCGTTTGTTCATCGATCCAGCCCAGCGCCTGGGCCGCGATGGTCGCAGGCTTCATCTTCGGTCCATCGGTCATGCGCGGATGCTGGCACGTCCGCGCGAACTGCCGCAACTGCCCGCTGCGAGCGGCCGGACGGATCGCGGCATCGGAGCTCTCGGAAAAGACGGGCCGGCCGCTTGCGCCACCGGCCCCGCACCGCCCCCCGGCCATGCGTTCAGAATGTGTAGTGCAAGCCGAATTCGATCTGGTACGTCGAGGACTGGCGCGACGTGGCGAAGCTGTTCTGAATTGTCGCCGCCGTCGGGAACGCAGTGAACTTGTACTGATTGCCGACGATGGTGACCGTTCCCGCCTGCAGCGTTTGCGGGAAGTTCGGCTCCTGCAGGACTCCCCAATTGTGATTGAGCAGGTTGAGAAAGTTGAAGATGTCCATGCTCGCCGTCAGGTGCCCGTAGTCGGTGTAGCTGGGAATGTCCTGGGTGAGGTCGAGGTTGACCAGCGAGTCCCAGCGGCCGCTGAAGGCGTTGCGCGGCGTGATACTTCCCGCGAACTTGATCAGGCCGGTCTGGTGCAGCATCTGGTTGAAGCCGGCGACGTTGAATCCCGCCGCGTAGACCACACGCGGGTCCGACGTCGCGGTCACGTTTCCATTGCCGTCCGCCGCCGGCACGTAGAAGAGCGAACCGAAATTGACGCCGCCATTCGACGCGGTTCCCGCCGGGTTGAACGGACCGAACGGATTGGCGTTGAACACGTAGCTGAACCGTTCGCCCGACATGCGCTGGCCGAAGACGTCGAGATGCGTCGCCCAGTCATCATCGTCACCCGTCTGCGTTCCGAACCAGTGCTCGGTCGCGTCCACGTCCAGGGTAACGCGATGATCGCGCGCATAGTTCGACCGGCCGACGTCGGGGTTGTTGAAGTTGACCCGCGCCTGGTCGACGAAATTCGAGTTGGCGACGGCCGAGGTCGCGGCGCTGATTTCCGACGCGTTGGTGTGGGCGTAGCCGAGATCGACCGCGTAATCGCCCCAGCCCGTATCGTCCCAATGGTTCTTGAAGTCCACGACGAAGACGGACGATCCGCCGCCGTTGGCGCTGCCCATGCCGATGTCGGCGCCCGTGATCTGCCCGGGCTGGCCTGCCGGGTCCGGACGTCCGGCGGCCTGGTCGAATTTCCACTGATAGATGATGCGGCCGTCCGGAGCGGTTTTGTTCGAAGGTTCGATACGCAGATTGGTCCAGAAGGGCTGCGAAAAATCCTGGGTCGCGAAATAGTCGAACGTGCCGACCCAGTTCTCGCCCAGCCATCCCGGACCGAAATTGATGTCGGCGCCGATATTCTGTTTCCACACATAGGGGAGATGAAAACTCGGCAGAACCGGATCGACTTCGGAATTGGCGGCCGTGCTCGCCTGCGCCAGCGGGCCATTGTTGAGATCGGCCAGCCACTGCTGGTGATTGGTCGGCAGGACGCCCGGCACGCAGGCGAACGGCGCCGCACTGCTGCACGGCGTTCCCGGCGCGACCGGCATACCGGCGGCATTGAATCCGGGGATACCTGCCGTCGACAAGGTCTGCACGCCCGTCGTGTCGAAGCTGTTCGTCACCCAGACGGTCTGGAAGCCGCCGGAGAACTTGCCGACGCCGGCGCGCAACCGCGCGGTCGTCCCGGGGATGTAGTCGTTGTCGAGCGGCAGATTGTAGCTCACCGACACGCGCGGCATGACCGTCGCGAGCCCATCCAGATTGCGCGTGTTGGAGAAGCCGTAGCGCTGCTGGAAGTTCGGATTGGCGACGGGGTGATCGTTCGAGACATAGTCGTCATAGCGCAGGCCGTATTCGACGCTGAGATCGTTGGTCGGATACCAGTCGTCCTGCGCGAAGAGCGAGCCGATCCCGAAGGTGAAGTTGCCGTCGCCGACCGAGTTCACGCCGCCGATGCCGTTCTTGTACGCGACCGGATCGCCGACGCCGTTGATCCCGCTCGCGCCGCCCACCGCGTTCGAGCGTGTGTCGAGCGTCGTGGCGATGATGCCGTTCTGGTAGTCGCTGATCGAATCGAAGCGCACCACGGATTGCGCGCCCTGGATGAATTTATCGATGACGTGAATCTGGTGGTATTCCGTCCCGAACTTGATCGTGTGGGTATCGACCACCAGGTTGCCGACGCCCTTGACGAAATTGTTGCTGTAGAAAAGGAAGTTGTACTGGCGCGAGAAATCCGGGCCGACGGCGATATAGCCGTCGTCCGACGTGCTCGGCGTCGGCGTCGTCGAAGTGCCGAGCTCGAAGTTTCCGTTGGCGCCTGGAACGCGAACCAGCACCAGGGGAAAGTCGGTGCCGTCGAGCGGCGCCTGGATATCGTTGATCCCGATATGGCCGGCATAGACCTGAGTCGAGAAACTGGCCGTCCAATTGGCGAGATATTGAAGCGAATAGGTCTCCAGCTTCTCTTCATTGTTGAACCAGTCCGAGGGCAGCGAGACCTGCGGCGTCGTCGAACCGGTGTTGCCGTTCTGCACGCTGAGCTGTCCGCCGGCGACGTGCTGGTAGGTGCCGATCAGCCGCTGGTCGTCGTTGATCTGCCACTCGAGCTTGCCGATATAGCGCTGGTTGTAGAGCGGGAAGGTGTCGTTGAGGTCGCCAGGATTGAACCCATAGACGTTCTTGGTGATGGATTCGACCTGCTGCACTTCGGCTTCCGTGATGCCGGGCGCGATGCGCGTGAAACCGGAGCCGACCGGCCCCACGGCATTCTGTGCCGGAAGCTGCTCCTGCTTCAGTTCGTCATAGCCGAGGAAGAAGAACAGGTGATCCTCGACGATCGGACCGGAGAGCGTCCCGCCGTAGCTTTTCTCCTGGAACGGCGGCTTGGCCGGATTGGTCACCGTCGGCGCGACGCCGGGAATGCTCGTGACCTGACCGAACTGCCGCCCGTTGAGCGAGGCGTCCTCGTAATAGCCGTAGGCGCTGCCGTGGAAATCGTTGTCGCCGGACTTGGTGACGATGTTGATGACGCCGCCGCAGGTGTCGTTGTACTCGACATCATAGGGTATCGGCGCGATCTGGATCTGATCGTCCCAGTCGGTCGGGATCGGTGCGCGCTGCGTGGGATAGCCGCTGAGGTTGAGACCGAAATTGTCCTTCTGTTGCAGGCCGTCCACCAGGAGGTTCGTGCAGCGCGGATTGGCACCGGCGATGTTGAGCGTGGGAACCGGCGGATTGCTGCCGCCACCCACCGGATCGACGAACGCGTAAGGCGCGCGTTGGACGATGTCCTTGAGGTCGCGCTCGTTGCTCGGGGTGGCGGTGATGGTCTTGGAGTCGAAATTGGTGGCCACGCCGCGCGTCTCGACGAGCGAAGCCGCAGCCGTGGCTTTTTGGCCCGAAACGACCACGGTCTCGACCTGGAGCGAAGCCAGCGCAAGCTCGAGCGAAGAGGTTTGGCCCACGTCAAGATAGATTCCGGTGACCGTTTTTTCCGAATAGCCGGGCGCGTCGATCTTCACGGAATAGGGGCCGCCGATCGCAAGGCCTGCGAGGCTGAACGTCCCGCCGTCTCCGGTCGTCGTGTCGATCGTCGCGCCCGTCTTGGTATCGATAACATGAATCTGCGCGCCGGAGATTTCTTCACCGTTCGCGCCCGTCAGATGTCCGCGCAAGGACGCCGTCACCTGTTGTGCGAGCGCAATCTGGCTCTGCGCGAACAATAAAGCGCCTGTCGCCGCGGCCAGCAGCCAGCGATTCCGGAATTGCATGTGATCCCCCTCCAACGATGTGCGCAATTCCACCACCGGCGATGTCGAAATCGGCCGGAACGTCTTGCGCAGATTTTTCCCCGTTGAATCGTCGCTTCGCGGCGGCGGCCCAACGGCACCCGAAAAATCATCCGAATGAGAAGGAGCGATGACGCGAACGTATCCGCTTCGTGACATCAAAATATTTACAACGTAATTCTCACGTGACGCGTTATCGGACAGTTTTGCGCGTCGACTCCGCACGAATGGCGGATCGGTCGATGCCAATCGCGGGATAAGTTTCGACGCAGAAAATTTTTTGAAGAATTACGCGATAAGAATTCAGGCGCCTCTTGAACCGAGTCGGTCGAAGCTCCATTTGCGCTATATCCCGACAACTGCGTCCGACGCGGAAGCGGAAAAATTCCGTATACAGAGTAATTGTGCCCGACGCGCGCGGTTCGAGGCGCGGCGAGTCTTCCGCTACGGCAAGGAAATCGCGGCTTTTCAGGGGGGTGCAGCGCCAGAATGGCGATGCTAAAAGGACGCCCAGAACATAGGGAGTAAAGTCATGAGTGAAGCTTATATTGTTGCGGCAGCACGCACGGCCGGCGGAAAACGCGGCGGAAAACTGAAGGATTGGCACCCTGTCGACATGGGCGCCGAGGTCATCAATTCCCTCCTCGACCGCAGCAAGGCCGACCCCAACCTGATCGAGGACGTCATCTGCGGCTGCGTCAGCCAGGTCGGCCAACAGGCCATCAACGTGGCCCGCAACGCCGTCATGGCCTCGCGCCTGCCGGAACACGTCCCGGGCACGAGCGTCGACCGCCAGTGCGGCTCGTCGCAGCAGTCGCTGCATTTCGCGGCGCAGGCCGTGAAGTCCGGCAGCATGGATGCCGTCATCGCCATGGGCATCGAGAGCATGACGCGCGTCCCGATGGGCGCGTCGGCCGCGCTTCCGGCGCAGAACGGCATGGGCACCTATATGAGCCCGAACCTCCAGGCCAAATATCCGAACATCCAGTTCAGCCAGTTCATGGGCGCCGAGATGATGGCGGAGAAGTACAAGCTGTCGAAGGACACGCTCGACCAGTTCGGCTATGAGAGCCACAAGAAGGCGATCGCCGCCACGCAGGGCGGAAAGTTCAAGGACGAGATCGTGCCGCTGGCGCTGAAGGCCGAGGACGGCTCGACCTCGTTGCATACGTCGGACGAAGGCATCCGGTTCGACGTTTCGCTCGACGGCATCAGGGGCGTTAAGCTTCTGCGCGAAGGCGGCGCCATCACGGCGGCGACGTCGAGCCAGATCTGCGACGGCGCGTCCGGCGTCCTCGTGGTCAACGAGAAAGGTCTCAAGGCTCTCGGCGTCAAGCCGCTCGCGCGCATCCACCATATGACGGTGATCGGCGGCGACCCGGTGATCATGCTCGAGGCGCCCCTGCCCGCGACCAAGCGCGCGCTCGAGAAGGCCGGCATGAAGATCGACGACATCGATCTGTACGAGGTGAACGAAGCCTTCGCCTCGGTCCCGGTCGCGTGGCTGCAGTACACCGGCGCCGACGCGTCGCGTCTGAACGTCAATGGCGGCGCCATCGCGCTTGGCCATCCGCTCGGCGCCTCGGGCACCAAGCTGATGACGACGCTTCTGTACGCGCTCAAGGACCGCAACAAGAAGTGGGGCCTGCAGACGATGTGCGAAGGCGGCGGTCTTGCCAACGTGACGATCGTCGAGCGGCTGTAGGATCACACCGAGCCGGCCCTCACCCTTCGACAGACTCGGGGTGGGGGCCTTCTTGGAATCCGTAGATTCCGTCTGCGGTCCAAAGCTCAATCCTCATCCTGAGCCTGTCGAAGGACGGATGACGAGCATGGACCTCTCCTACTCTCCCGAGTATCAAGCGTTTCGCGACGAGGTTCGCGCCTTCGCCAGGCAGTATGGCGATCGCGCGCCGCGCGGCGGCGCCTTCGGCGGCGGCGACATGCGCGAATGGCAGAAACTGCTCATCGCGCACGGCTACGCGGCACGCACCATTCCGAAGGAATATGGCGGCTACGGCGCGGAACCGGACATCCTCAAATCGCGCATCATCGCGGAGGAATTCATCGCCGCCGGCCTGCCGATGGGCATGGCTGGGCAAGGCATTTCGATGCTCGTTCCCACCCTCCTGGAACTGGGCACCGAAGAGCAGAAGAAGAAGTTCATAGAGCCGACCCTTCTCGGCGAGATCATCTGGTGCCAGGGTTATTCCGAACCCGGTTCCGGTTCCGACCTCGCTTCGCTGACCACGCGGGCCACTGAAGATGGCGACGATTTCATCATCAACGGCCAGAAGATCTGGACGTCGACGGCGGCGCAGGCCGACATGATTTTCTGCCTGGTGCGCACCGAGCCGAACGCGCCCAAGCACGAGGGCATCTCCTACCTGCTCTTCTCGATGAAGACGCCCGGGATCGAAGTGCGGCCGCTCGTGACCATGACCGGCCGCGCCGAATTCAACGAAGTCTTCTTCACCGACGTCCGCGTGCCCAAAAAGGATATCGTCGGACAGCGCGGCCAGGGCTGGTTCGTCGCAAACGCGACGCTCAAGCATGAGCGCGGCATGCTGGGCGATCCCAACCAGGCCGGAACGCGCCTCAAGGCCCTCATCGAACTGATGCGGGACGAGGACGTCGACGGCAACCGCCTGATGGACAACCCGGTGCTGCGCGACCGGCTGCTGAAGCTGCAGGCCCGCGTGCATGCGATGGAGTATCACGGTCTGCGGCTGCTGACCGCCGGGCTGAAAGGCGAGGATCCCGGCGTGGCGCGGCTGATCGTCAAGCTGATGGGCTGTGAACTCAACCACCAGCTCGCAGGCTTCGCGATCGACGCGCTGGGCGAACTCGGCATGCTCTATTCCGGTTCGCCGCACCTGCGCAATCACGGCAACTGGCAATCGAGCTATATGTTCGATCTGGGACTCATCATCGGCGGCGGCACCGCGCAGATCCAGAAAAACATCATTTCCGAACGCGGGCTCGGCATGCCGCGCGAACCCAAACTCGCGAAGGCTTGACCATGGAATTCGGCCTGACCGACGACCAGAAGATGATGCAGGACAGCGTGAATCGCACGCTGGAGCGCGTCTCGCCGCTCGAGCGCGTACGCAAGGCCGCCGGCGGCGAGGCCTACGCGCCCGACGTTCTGAAGGCGCTGGTCGAACTCGGCGTTCCCGGCGTCGTCGTGCCCGAACAGTTCGGCGGACTAGGCTTGAGCCTGCTCGATGCGGCGCTGGCCGCCGAGATGCTCGGCCGCCATGTGGCGCCGGTCCCGTTCGTCGCCAGTTCGGTGATGGCGCCGCTCGCGCTGGTCGGCTCGGGCTCGGACAGCCAGAAGGCGCGCTATCTGCCCAAGCTGGCGTCCGGCGAGCTGATCGCCGGCATCGCCGTCAGCGAGCAATCGTCCGGCGCGCGCGAAAAAGCCGGCGTCGCGGCGAAAGCCGGCAAACTTTCCGGCCGGGCGATGTTCGTCCTCGACTTCGGCGGCGCCAACCTCTTCGTCGTCGCCGACAAAATGGGCGGATTGCACCTCGTCGACGCCAAGGCCAAGGGTCTGGAGCAAACCGCCCTCCACACCATCGACGCGACGCGTTCGATCGGCGAATTGAACTTCGAAAACGTGGACGCCGAAGCGCTCGCCGCCGGCAATCCGGCCGCCACGCTCGATCGCATGATCGACGCCGGACGCATTATGCTCGCCGCCGATACGCTCGGCGCCGGCGGCCGCATGATCGAAAAAGCGGTTGCCTATGCGAAGGAGCGCAAGCAGTTTGGCCGCGTCATCGGCTCGTTCCAGGCGGTCAAGCATCTCTGCGCCGAAATGATCGCCGAGCTCGAACCGTGCCGTGCCCTGATCTGGTACGCGGCCTATGCTTTCGACGCGTTTCCGGACCAGTCGCGGCGCATGGCGGCCCATGCCAAGGCGCACACATCCGAAGTCGGCACCTTCGTCGCCCGCACCGCCACCGAGGTCCATGGCGGCATGGGATTCACCGATCTTCTCGGCCTGCACTATTGGTTCAAGCGCATCGGCTTCAACCGTCAGGCGCTGGGCGGACCCGAAAAGGCGCGCCACGACGCCGCGGTGGCGCAAGGCTGGATCGCGAACTAGCGCCCGCTGCGGCGCGACGCTAGAAGTGCGCCGATGCCGCCCACACTCCATCCCGACGGTCTTGCGACGCCACAGCGGCACTGGGCCGTCGTCACGCTCGCGCTCGGCATCATCATGGCGGTGATGGATTCGGCCATCGCCAACGTCGCGCTGCCGACGATCGGGATCGACCTGCACACCGATCCCGCACTCTCGATCTGGATCGTCAACGGGTACCAGCTCGCGATCACGATTTCGCTGCTGCCGCTGGCGGCGCTCGGCGACATCATCGGCTATCGCCGCGTTTATATCGCCGGACTGGTGTTGTTCACGATCGCCTCGCTGCTCTGCGCGCTGTCGCATTCGCTCACGATGCTTGCGGTCGCGCGCGTGGTGCAGGGCTTCGGCGGTTCGGGGATCATGAGCGTGAATTCGGCGCTGATCCGGTTCATCTTTCCGCAGCGCATGCTCGGACGCGGTCTCGCGATCAATACGATGATGGTGGCGATCTCCGCCGCGGCGGGTCCGACCGTAGCGGCGGCGATCCTGTCGGTGGCGACGTGGCCCTACCTCTTCGCGGTCAACATTCCGTTCGGCATCGCCGCGGTCGTCATCGCCGCCCGGTCCCTGCCGCACACGCCGCGCGCGCCGCACCGCTTCGATACGACCGGTGCGGCGCTCGTCGCACTGATGTTCGGTCTCCTGATCGGGAGTATCGATGCCGCCGGTCACGGCGAAGCGTTCGGCTGGTTCGTCGTCGAGCTCGTCGGCACCGTCGCCATCGGCTATGCGATGGTCCGGCGCGAGCACCGCACCTCGTCGCCGATGTTGCCCGTCGATCTGATGCGCATCCCGATGTTCGCGCTGTCGATCGCAACCTCGGTCTGTTCGTTCGCGGGCCAGATGCTCGCTCTCGTGTCGCTGCCGTTCCTGCTGCAGAACCAGCTTCATTTCACGGCCGTCGAGACCGGATTGATGATCACGCCCTGGCCGATCGCGATCTCGCTGGTCTCGCCCGTGTCGGGACGCCTGGCGGACCGCTATCCCGCCGGGCTGCTCGGCGGCATAGGGCTCGTCGTGTTCGCCGCCGGCCTCTTGTCGCTCGCCCTGCTCCCGCCGCATGCCGGCGTCGGCGACATCGTCTGGCGGATGGCGCTGTCAGGAGCCGGGTTCGGGCTGTTCCAGTCGCCCAATGCCCGCGCCATGATCTCCTCTGCGCCGCTGGCGCGCAGCGGCGGGGCCAGCGGCATGCTCGGCACGGCGCGCCTTCTCGGCCAGACGATCGGCGCCGCTCTTGTGGCGCTCTCGTTCGCGCGCATGCCGGATCGGGGGACGGTGTTTGCACTGTATATCGGCGTCGGGTTCGCACTTGCAGCAGCAGCCGTCAGCTGCCTGCGGCTTTTTGATCGCACGGGCCACGTCGCAAAAAACGAAGCCGGGCAGGCCTGAACACAACGAATCGATTGGACCGAGACCCAACGCTTCGCTCATTATTTCGCGAACCATTCGCAAGGGGGACGCGATGAGGAGATTTGCCATTCTGCTGACGCTGGCCTCCGGTCTCGCCGGGACCGCGACCGCCGATGACGCCACGCCGCCCGCAAAGAACGATTACTCGATCGCTTCGAACTGGCTGTGCCTGCCCGGGCACGAAGACGCCTGCAGCGCCGACGAAGTGTCGACGATCGTCGCGCCGAACGGAAAGCTGAGGGTGGAGAAATTCCGTCCCAGCAAGAAGGCGCCCATCGACTGCTTCTACGTCTATCCGACGGTTTCGCGAGATCCCGGCGTCAACAGCGACATGCTGCCCGGTATCGAAGAGATGGGCGTGATCGCGCAACAATTCGCGCGCTTCGGCGCAGTCTGCAACACTTATGCGCCGCTCTATCGCCAGTTCACCTTGACCGCGCTCGCCGCGCGCATGATGGGCAAGACGCTGCCGACGCCGGCCGATCCGCTGCTCGGCTATCACGACGTGGTCGACGCATGGAACTATTATCTCGAGCACTATAATCACGGCCGCGGCGTCGTACTGATCGGACACAGCCAGGGATCCGGCGTGCTCACCGGCCTGATCAAGAACGAGATCGACGGCAAGCCGATCCAGAAGCAGCTCGTTCTCGCCATCCTCGGCGGGACGCGGTTGCAGGTTCCGGTCGGCAAGGATGTCGGCGGCGATTTCCAGCATGTCGCGCTCTGTCACTCGGCAACCGATGTCGGTTGCGTCATCGCCTTCGCCTCGTTCCGCGCGAACGTTCCGCCGCCCGCCAACAGCCGCTTCGGCAAGAGCAGCGGAGCGGGGCTGGAAGCGGCCTGTGTGAATCCGGCCGCGCTCGGCGGCGGCTCGGGCGCCGTCCACGCCTATCTGAGCTCGAGCGGACGCAGCATCGCGGGAACCCCCGAACCGAGAACCTGGGCGAATGACACGACGGTGATCACGCCTTTCGTCAGCCTGCCGGGCATGCTGACGGCGGAATGCGCCCACAATGACGTCGGCAACTATCTCGCCATCACGGTGCACGCCGACCCGGCGGACGCGCGCGTCGACGACATCCCGGGCGATGTTGTGATCGGCGGACAGGTGCAGCAGGATTGGGGCCTGCATCTGATCGATATGAATTTGTTCATGGGCAACCTGGTCGACATCGTGAGAAGCGAAGCCAGGGCCTATGCGAGGAAGCACTAGGAGGTCGCAATGGAAGTGTCACCCAAGCAGGCGGGATTTGCTCCGGCAAGGCTGGACCGCATCGCGGACCATCTGAGTCGCGCCTATATCGACAACGGCAAGATCGCCGGCTGCCAGGTGGCGGTGACCCGCAAGGGTCATCTCGCCTATTTCAAGTCGCTGGGGTCGATGGACCGCGAGCGCGGCAAGGCGATGCGCGACGATGCGATCTTCCGCATCTATTCGATGACCAAACCGATCACGTCGGTCGCGCTGATGATGCTTTACGAGCGCGGCTTTTTTCAGCTCAACGATCCGGTTCATCGCTTCGTTCCGGAGTGGCGCGACCAGCGCGTCTGGATATCCGGCGAAGGCGCCGCCATGCAGACGGCGAAGCCCAAGCGGCCCGTCAGCATGCGTGACATGCTCTGTCATACGGGCGGGCTCACCTATGGCGCGGCGCTTGCGACGCTCGGGGCGCCCGACAGCGGCCATCCCGTCGACAAGGAATATGCCCGCATCGGCGTGCGCCGCGGCGACGGCGAGGACTTGCGCGACTTCATGGGCAAGCTCGCCAAGGTGCCGCTGCGCTACGAGCCCGGCGAACGCTGGATGTATTCGCTCTCGACCGACGTGTGCGGCGCGCTCGTCGAGATCATCTCCGGCAAGCGGTTCGACAAGTTCCTGGCGGAGGAGATCTTCGCGCCGCTGAACATGAAGGACACGGCATTCACGGTCCCGCGCGAGCAACTGGACCGGTTCTGCGCCAACTACCGCCGCGGACCGGACAAGAAGCTCCAGCTGATCGAGGATCCCGAAAAGAGCACCTATCTCAAGGAACCGACATTCTTCTCGGGCGGCGGCGGGCTCACGGGTACGACCGCCGATTATGTCCGCTTCTGCGACATGCTGCGGCGCGGCGGCGAGCTCGACGGCACGCGGATTCTGGGACCGCGCACCATCGAACTGATGCACCGCAACCACCTGAAGGACAACAAAGACCTGACGCAGATGGCGATCGGCGGCTTTTCGGAAACCGCCAACGAAGGCGTCGGCTTCGGTCTCGGTTTCGCCTGCACGCTCGACAGCGTGGCGTCCGGAAGCATCGTCGGCAGCGACTGGTATTGGGGCGGCGCGGCGTCGACCATCTTCTGGGTCGACGCGAAGGACGACCTGGCCGTGGTCTTCATGACCCAGCTTATGCCGTCCGGCGCGTTCAACTTCCGCGGCCAGCTCAAGAGCCTGGTCTATTCGGCGATCGCCGAATAGCCGGTTCAGCGCGTGGACATCCCGCCGTCGATGACGAGTTCGGTCCCCGTCACATAACGGGAGTCGTCGCTCGCGAGATAGAGGATTCCGGCGGCGATGTCCTCCGGCAGACCCTTCTTCCCGACGGGGACGATCGTCTCCGACATGGCATCGAGGTTGGGCGCGTTCGAGCCGGACCGGAATGCATCGGGCACCGAGCCCGGGATGATGCCGAGCCAGATGGGCGTTTCGATGATGCCGGGATGTACGGAGTTCACACGGACATTGTCGCGCGCCGCCGCGCACTCCATCGCCACGGCTTTGGTGAACAGCCGTACGCCGCCTTTGGTGGCGCAGTAGCCGGCCAGTGTGGCGGACCCCCTGAGGCCGGCCAGCGAAGAAATGTTGACGATCGAGCCGCCGCCGCTCTCGCGCATCAGCGGCAGCGACTGCTTCACGCCGAGGAAGACTCCGTCGAGGTTGATCGACTGCTGACGGCGCCAGTCGGCGAGCGTCATCGTCAGGACCGAACCGGCGATGGCGATGCCGGCATTGTTGACGAGAACGTTCAACTTGCCGAAGCGGGAGCGGATTTCCGTGACGACGCTGATCCAGGCGTCTTCGCTGGCGACGTCGTGGTGCAGGAAAATGCCATCGCCGCCCGCGCGCTTGATCGCCGCGACGCAGTCCTTGCCCTGGTCGTCCTGGACGTCGGTGACGATGACGGTCGCTCCCTCTTTGGCGAGCAGCAGCGCCGTGGCGCGGCCGATGCCGCTGGCTCCTCCCGTGACGAGGGCGACTTTTCCTTTGACGCGGTCGGCCATGCTTGAAGCTCCTAACCCAGTTTGGTGATGAAATTTTCGACGGCCGCGTTGAACGCCGCCGGCTGATCGATATTGGCGGCGTGTCCCGCATTCGGAATGACGACTTTCTCGGCGCCCGGAATTTTCGCCGTCATATAGTCGGCGGCGGCAAGGAACGGCGCGTCGTCGGCGCCGACGATGACGATCGAAGGCACCTTGATGTTGGGGAGCGACTCGATCACGCGCGCGTTTTTCTGCGTGAGCATGCCGCGCCCGGCGCGGGCCAGGCCCGTGGCGTCGCGATGGCGCGCGGTGGCGCGTTCGGCGCTGGCGGCACCGAGCGGACCGAGGCCCTCTTTCTCGTAACGCTCGGCGGTGCGCAACGCGTTGCGGTTCCACCCCTCGCGCGCCTCGTCCTTCTTGAATCCCGGGCCGGTGTCGATGATGAGCAGGGCGCGAACGCGTTCCGGATGACTTGCATAGAAAGCGAGCGACATGTACCCGCCGAGCGAAAGTCCGCCGACGATCGCGGTTTTCGCTCCGAGGTGGTCGAGCAGCGCGAGCATGTCGGCGACGGTCGCCTCCTCGCTGTACTGCGCCTGGTCGGAAGGATAGTCGCTCTGGCCGTGACCACGCATGTCCCACAGGACGAGCTTGTTCCCCTTGGACAGGGGCGCGATTTGGCCGCGCCACATCTGCGATGTCGCCGAGTAGCCGTGACTCAGCAGAATGACCGGTCCCTCACCGTGGGTTTCGTAGTAGATGTTGACCCCGTTGCGCGCCAGCATAGCCATCGCGTTCCTCCCGATTTCCGGCCTCTCATGGGGCCGGTGGGCGGATATTGGAAGGCTGTAACGATTTCGGCAACAGCACCGAATTCGAGGGTGAGCCTGCTATGATGATGGCGTCGGATTGGGGCATCGCATGACGGAAAGTTCAGAACTTGTGACGCAGGGGAATGCTGGAACGGATGGTGCGGCGGACCGCATCCGCAAGGCGATCGGGCTTACCCCGCGCAAGGCGTCCTATGTGTTCTATCGCCACACGATTCCCGTGCGCGCCCTGCATTGGATCAACGCGCTGTGCATGCTGGTCATGCTGATGAGCGGACTCCAGATCTTCAATGCCCACCCCGCTCTCTACTGGGGCAATGGCGCGGACTTTGCGCATCCGGTGGTTTCGCTTTCGGCCGTAGGTACCCAGCAAGACTTTCACGGCATCACCCAGATCGCCGGATGGACGTTGAACACGGACGGCGTTCTCGGTGCGTCCTATCATGACGGCGTCAAGGAAGTGCGCGGCTTTCCCGACTGGGTGACGTTGCCCGCGGATTCGCCGAACCTCGCTCTCGGCCGGCTCTGGCATTTCGCATTCGCCTGGCTGCTCGTGGCGAACGGCGCCGCCTATTTCGCCTACGCCTTCGCCAGCGGCCACTTCAGCGCGGAGCTGCTGCCTAAGGCCAGGGATTTCGCCAACCTGCCGCACGAAATCGCGAACCATGCGCGCCTGCGTTTCCCCAAGGGCGAGGAAGCCAGGCACTACAACGGCATCCAGCGGATGGCCTACTTCATCGTGGTTTTCGTGCTCGGACCGCTGATCGTGCTCACCGGCCTGACCATGTCGCCGACGATGGACAGCGCCTTTCCGTTCTTGCCCTGGATCTTCGACGGAAGGCAGAGCGCGCGCACGATTCACTTCCTGTGCGCCTTTTCGTTCCTCGCGTTTTTCATCGTGCACATGATCATGGTCGTGCTGTCCGGCACCTGGAACAATCTGCGTTCGATGATCACCGGCCGCTATGCGATCGAGACGGAGGCAAAAAATGGCTGACGCACCGAATCGTCGCAGCTTTCTCGGGCGCGGCGCAGCGCTGCTCGGCGCCTTTTCGTTGTCCGGTTGCACCGACCTGTCCAGCCAGGCCTGGGTCTTGGGCATTCTCGGCGAGGTCGAAAATCTGACCCGGCGCGCGCAGCGTCTGTTTGCCGGTGGCCATGCCCTGGCGCCGGAATACGCCAAGTCCGACATAGCGGCGACCTTCCGCGCCAACGGAACGCTCAATCCCAATACCAATGAGTACGCGGCCCATCTGGCATCCGGGTTCAAGGACTGGCGGATCGATGTCGGCGGCCTCGTCGAAAAGCGGCTGAGTCTATCCGTCGCCGACCTGCGCGCCATGCCGTCGCGCACCCAGATCACCCGCCATGACTGCGTCGAGGGCTGGAGCTGCATCGGCGAGTGGTCGGGGACGCCCCTCCACCTCGTACTCGCCATGGCCAGGCCGAAACCCGAAGCACGCTACGTGGTCTTTTATTGCGCCGATCCGATGGGCGACGTGACCATGGATGCCAAGGGGAACATCGTACAGCCACCCTACTATTATGAGAGCCTGGACCTCCTGGAGGCGACTCATCCACAGACAATTCTTGCCTACAAATTAAACGGCCAGACCCTCCCGGTGGAGCATGGGGCGCCCATCCGTCTCAGGGCGGAGCGCCAGCTGGGTTACAAAATGCCAAAGTACGTGAAACGCATTGATCTGGTGGACCGGTTTGACCATATCAATGGCGGCAAGGGTGGGTATTGGGAAGATCAGGGCTACCAGTGGTACGGAGGCATTTGACGCGTCATATCGGGCACTTGCCCTGCCGGGATTTAGCCCCGATATTTTGCAGGAATGTTTCGTTGGTAAACGATTCTGAAATCTACCGGGTAGTATTGGTGAGGGCATGAACCGCTATTCGCTCCTCGTCGCGGCCGTTCTGGCGACCGCCTCGCTCGCCGGCTGCGCCACTGATCCCAGTGGTCAGAACGATCCCTATGAAAAGACCAACCGGTCGATCTTCTCGTTCGACCAGGCACTCGACCATGCCGTCGCCCGTCCGGTTGCGGTGTTCTACAACCACGCCGTGCCGGAGTTCGCGCGCGACGGGGTTCACAATTTCCTGAGCAATCTCGATGCGCCCGTCACCTTCGGAAACGACGTCCTGCAAGGCAGCCCGGATCGCGCCGGCCAGACGCTTGGCCGCATGGTGATCAACTCGACGATCGGCCTCGGAGGGCTCGTAGACGTCGCCGCCAAGATGGGGATTGCCCCGCACGAGGAAGATTTCGGTCAGACGCTCGGCGTCTGGGGTGTCGGCGAGGGCCCCTATCTGGTCGTGCCGCTGACCGGTCCGAGCAATCCGCGTGACTCCGTCGGAACCGTCGTCGACTACTTCATGGACCCGCTGACATACATGAAGTGGAACAACAGCACGCTCTACATGGGCATCCGCACGGGTATGGGCTTTGTCGACCTGCGCGCGCGCAATGTCGACAATCTGGACCAGATCGAGCGGACGTCCGTCGATCTCTACGCGACGACGCGCAGCCTCTATCGCCAGCACCGCAATGCGGAAATCCGCAACGGCGCGCCGGACACGGAAAACCTGCCCAATCTCTGAGGCCTATTCGGCCGCCGAAGGTGCCTCGTCGCCCATGAAGCGGGTGTACCGGCGCTCCCATGCCGCTTTCCGGCGGTTGCGCCAGCCGTCGAGATAGAGGTGGATCACCGGCGTGGTGTAGAGCGTGAGAATCTGGCTGACGACGAGTCCGCCCACGATCGAAATGCCGAGCGGCTGGCGCAATTCGGCCCCCGTTCCGAAACCGAACGCCAGGGGCATGGCTCCCAGGATCGCGGCAAACGTGGTCATCATGATCGGCCGGAACCGCAACAGGCACGCCTTGAAGATCGCCGATCGCGCGTCCATCCCCTGATTGCGTTCCGCCTCCATCGCGAAATCGATCATCATAATCGCGTTTTTCTTAACGATGCCGATGAGCAGGATTATGCCGATCATGGCGATGAGGCTCAGTTCGGTGTTGAAGATGAGCAGCGCGAGAAGCGCGCCGACGCCGGCCGAGGGCAGCGTCGACAGGATGGTCAGCGGGATGACGTAACTCTCATAGAGAATGCCCAGCACGATATAAATCGTCAGGATCGCGGTGAGTATCAGCAACGGCTCGCTGGAGAGAGACTGCTGAAACACCTTTGCCGTGCCCGCGAAGACGCCCTGGATCGAAACCGGCGTCTTGATCTGGGCCATGGTCCGCTGGATCGCCGTCGTCGCCTGGTTGAGCGAAATGCCGGGCGGCAGGTTGAACGAGAACGTCGTGACGACGAACGGTCCCTGATGGTTGATGGCGAGCGGCGCAGTACCCGGGCCGTAGCTGGCGACCGCGGAAAGAGGCACCATTGTCTCCGAGAACGTCGTGACCGAGGCGCCGGTCGATGCCCCGCCGCGGCCGCTGTTGATCAGCGCATTCTGCTGCTGGTTCCGTAGCGCGTCGGCCGCCACCGCGGAGGCACTCAACGCGGTCTGGCCGGCGATGCTCGTCGTGCCTGCGACGGTCCCGGACGCCTGCGTGCCGCTGATCGCGCCGCCGGACGTGCTGATGTAGATGTCGCGTAGCGTCTCGGGGCTTTGCCAGAACTCCGGCGCCACCTCCATGACGACGTGATATTGGTTCAGGTCGCTGTAGATCGTCGAAACCTGGCGCTGTCCGAACGCATCGTAGAGGGTGTTGTCGATCTGTGTGGCGTTGAGGCCGAGCCGCGCTGCGGTCGCGCGGTCAATCTTCAATTCGACTTCGAGTCCCTGATCGCCGCGATCGGAGTTGACGTCCTCCAATTCGTTGACGTCCTGCAGCGCGTCCGTGATCTTCGGCATCCACTGTTCGAGGTCCTCGAGCGTGTCCGCCGTAATCGTGTACTGATACGCCCCGTTGCCCTGCCGACCGCCGACGCGCACGTCCTGCCCGCCTTGCAGGAACAGCCGGGCGCCGGTCACCCCACCGAGCTTGGTGCGGAGCCGTTCGATGACCGCGTCCGTGCTCATTCCGCCGCGGTCCGCGAGCGGCTTCAGCTGGATGAAGACATTGCCGGTGTTGGTCGCGCCGCCGCGCGGTCCGCCGCCCCCGCCCCCCGTCGAACCCGTGACCGTATCGACGGCAGGGTCTTCGCTCAGGATCTGCATGAAGGCGCGGAACTTCTGTTCCATGAGCTGGAACGAGATCGACGGACCGGCGCGGATGCCGCCGAAGACCTGGCCGGTATCCTCCGGAGGGAAGAACCCCTTGGGAACGATGAAGTAGAGATAAAAATTGAGCGCCACGGCGACGACGAGCACGAACAGGATCGTTCCGGGGTTTTCCAGCGACCACTCCAGCGTGCGCGCATAGAACGCCTTGCCCCTGTCGAATGCCTTTTCGGAGAAGCGCAGCAGGAGGCCGTGGCGCTTCCCGGGAACGTGCAAGTCCAGCAGCGCGCAGAGCATCGGCGTGGTGGTCAGCGACACGATGAGGGAAATCACGATCGCCACCGACAGAACCATGGCGAACTGGTTGAAAAACCGCCCGATGACGCCGCCCATCAGCAATATTGGCAGAAACACGGCGATGAGCGAGATGCTCATGGCGAGGACCGTGAACGCCACCTCGCGCGTTCCCTGAATCGTCGCCTGAAGCCGCGACATTCCCGCTTCGACGTGACGTGTGATGTTCTCGAGCACCACGATCGCATCGTCGACCACGAAACCGGTCGCGACGGTCAGCGCCATGAGCGACAGGTTGTTGAGCGAATAGTTCATCGCGTACATCGCGGCGAACGTGCCCATCAGCGAGAGCGGTACCGCAACGCTCGGGATGATGGCCGCTCGCCCGTCGCGGAGGAACAGGTACACCACGAACATCACCAGCAGGATCGACACCATCATCGACCGTTCGACGTCGCGCAGCGAGTCGCGGATGGTTCCGGTCCGGTCGATCGCCACGGCGAGGTCCACCGAGGGCGGCAGCGCGGCGCGCAGCTGCGGCAGCACCGCCTTCACGTTCGCGACCGTTTGCACGATGTTGGCGCCGGGCGTTCGGAACAAAATGACGAGTACGGCCGGCTTGTTGTCCGACATGCCGAGATTGCGCACATCCTCGACGCTGTCGCTGACCTGGGCGACATCCGACAGCCGCACCGCCGCGCCGTTGCGATAGGCGACGATCAGCGTCCTGTACTGATCCGCCCGAGTCGCAGTGTCGTTGACATAGATCTGGAAACGTTGCGCACCCTGTTCGATGGCGCCCTTTGGCGCATTGGCGTTTGCCGCCGAAAGCGCGGCGCGCACGTCTTCCAGACCGATTCCGTACTTGAACAGCGCCCGCGGATTGAGTTCGACGCGTACCGCGGGCAAAGAACCGCCGCTGATCTGGACCTGTCCGACGCCGTCCACCGTACTCAGTTTCTGCAGCAGGATGTTGGAGGCGGAGTCGTAGATCTGGCCCGGCGTCAGGCTCTTGGACGTCAGCGACAGGATCAGGATCGGCTGGTCGGCGGGGTTGAGCTTGCGATAGGTCGGATTGGAGCGCAGCGCTGCCGGCAGGTCGGCGCGCGCCGCGTTGATTGCCGCCTGAACGTCCCGCGCCGCGCCGTCTATGTTACGGTCCGAGGTGAATTCGAGCACGATGCGGGTCGACCCGACGGAACTCGACGACGTCATCTCGTCCACATCGGAGATCACACCCAAGTGCCGTTCCAGAGGCGTCGCCACGCTCGTCGACATCGTCTCCGGACTGGCGCCCGGCATGGCCGCGGTGACCATGATCACCGGGACGTCGACGCTGGGCAGCGGTTCGACCGGCAACAGGAAGAATGCGACGACGCCCGTCAACGCCAGACCCAGCGTCAGCAGCGTGGTGGCGATCGGTCGCCGGACGAAGACCTCCGAGAAGCTCATGTCGCTTCCGCCGTGCGCCATTCGCGAAACTGTCCGCCGAGCCGGTCGAAATAGATGTAAATGACTGGCGTCGTGAACAGGGTCAGCAACTGACTGACCAGAAGACCGCCGACGATCGCGATGCCCAACGGATGGCGCAGCTCCGAGCCCGTGCCGCTGCCTATCATCAGCGGCAGCGCGCCGAACAGGGCCGCGACCGTGGTCATCAGGATGGGTCGAAACCGCAGCAGCGCTGCCTGGTGGATCGCTTCGCGCGCCGATTTGCCTTCGTTGCGTTCGGCTTCGAGAGCGAAGTCGATCATCATGATGGCGTTTTTCTTGACGATGCCGATCAGCAGGATGATGCCGATGATCGAAACGACCCCGAGATCGTTGCCCGAGATGATCAGGGCGAGCAGCGCGCCGACGCCGGCCGACGGCAGCGTCGACAGAATGGTGACGGGATGGATAAAGCTCTCATAGAGGACGCCGAGCACGATGTAGACCGTGATGATGGCGGCGAGGATGAGCAGGAGTTCGTTGGCCAGAGCCGACTGGAACGCCAGCGCCGATCCCTGGAATTGCGTAGATATGCTCGCCGGCAGGCCGGCATCCGCTTCGGCCTGGCGCACGGCAGCGACCGCGCTCCCGAGAGAGTAGCCCGGCGTGACGTCGAAGGAGATCATCGCGGCGGGGAATTGTCCGAGATGGTCGACCTCTAGCGCGACCGGCTGCGGCTCGACGCGGGCGAATGCCGAAAGCGGTACCTGTCCGCCGCCGGCCGACGGCAGGTGAATGTCCGCGAGCGACGTCAGCGAATTCTGGATCTCCGGATCGGCCTCGAGAATCACGCGGTACTGGTTGGACTGCGTGAAAATGGTGGAGATGATGCGCTGGCCGAGCGCATCGTAAAGCGCATTGTCGATCGTCGCCGCCGTGATGCCGAAGCGCGCGGCCGTGTCGCGGTCCACCACAACGGTGGCGGAGAGACCTCGATCCATGTAGTTGGTCGAGACGTTCTGCAATTCGGGCGCGGCGGCCAGCTTCGTCAGGAGTCGCGGGACCCACTGGGTAAGTGTGGCCGAGCTCGCATCTTCCAGAACGAACTGATATTGCGCCCGGCTGACCGTCGAATCGATGGTCAGGTCCTGCACCGGCTGCAGATACAGCGCGATGCCGGGAACGTTCTGGGCGCGCGCGACCAGATCGCCGATCACGGACGTGACGCTTTCCGAGCGTTTGTCCTTCGGTACCAGGTTGATGAGGAACCGGCCGGCGTTCAGCGTGTTGTTGGTGCCGTCGACTCCGATGAACGAGGAGAGGCTCTCGACGTCGGGATCACGCAGCAATTCGTCCGCCAGCGCCTGCTGGCGGCGCGCCATCTCGGCGAAGGACACGGTGGGACCAGCCTGGGTGATTCCCTGCACGAGACTGGTGTCCTGGGTCGGAAAGAAACCCTTGGGGATGACCGCATAGAGCAGGACCGTGACGACGAGCGTGACGACGGCAACGAGCAAGGTGAGCGGCTGGTGATCCAGCACCCACTTCAGCAGCCGGTCATATTCGGCGATGATGCGATTGAAATATTCTTCCGAACGGCGCGCGACCGCGCCCTGCTTCTTGGGGTCGTGACGGCGCAGCAGCTTGGCGCACAGCATGGGAACGAGCGTCAGCGAGACGACGGCCGAAATCAGGATGGTGATGGCGAGCGTCACCGCGAATTCCCGGAACAGGCGGCCGACGACCTCCTGCATGAAAAGCAGCGGGATGAGAACGGCGATCAGCGACACGGTGAGAGAGACGATGGTGAAGCCGATTTCGCCCGCACCCCGCATCGCCGCCCGCAATGGCGTCTCGCCCGCCTCCAGATATCGGGTGATGTTCTCGATCATGACGATGGCGTCGTCGACGACGAAACCGGCGGCGATCGTCATGGCCATCAGCGAGAGGTTGTTGAGCGAATAGCCAAGGAGATACATGGCGGCGAAGGTGCCTATGATCGACAGCGGCACCGAAAGGCTCGGGATGAACGTCGCCGGGACGTTGCGCAGGAAAAGGAAGATCACCAGCACGACGAGCACGACCGCAAGGCCGAGCTCGAATTCGACGTCGTTGACGGAGGCGCGGATCGTGTTGGTGCGATCCGTGAGAACCGTCACGTCGACCCCCGCCGGCAAGCCTGCCTGGATCTGCGGCAGCATCGCCTTGATGCTGTCGACGACGGAGATGACGTTGGCCCCGGGCTGGCGCTGGACGTTGAGCAAGATGGCTGAGGTCTTGTTCATCCAGCTCGACAGCTTCACGTTCTCCGCGCTTTCCAGCACGGTCGCCACGTCGGACAGATGGACGGGCGCGCCGTTGCGGTAGGCGACGACGATGTTCTTGTAGTCTTCCGGACTCTGCAGCTGGTCGTTCGCATCGATGGTGTAGGACTGTGCCGCACCGTCGAAGCTGCCCTTGGGCGCGTTGCTGTTGGCGTTCGCGATCGTCGTGCGCAGGTCGTCGATATTGAGACCGTACGCAGCCAGCGCCTGGAGATTGGCGCGCACGCGCACGGCGGGGCGTTGGCCGCCTGCGATGCTGACCAGTCCTACGCCGGACAGCTGCGATATTTTCTGCGCGATGCGGGTATCGGCGATGTCCTCGACCGAGGTGAGCGGCATCGTCTTCGAACTGATCGCGAGCGTCAGGACGGGGGCGTCCGCGGGGTTGACCTTAGCGTAGACCGGCGGCGCCGGAAGGCTGGCCGGCAACAGGTTGCCGGATGCGTTGATCGATGCCTGCACTTCCTGCTCGGCCACGTCCAGGTTCAGGCTGAGATTGAACTGCAGCGTGATGATCGAGGCGCCAGCGGAACTCACCGACGACATCTGGTTGAGACCGGGCATCTGCCCAAACTGCTTTTCGAGCGGGGCCGTGACGGACGACGTCATCACTTCCGGACTGGCACCGGGCAGGAACGTCTGCACCTGGATCGTGGGGTAGTCCACTTCCGGCAACGCCGACAGCGGCAGATAGTCGAAGCCCACGAGCCCGACGAGCAGGATCGCGATCATCAGAAGCGATGTCGCGACCGGGCGCTGGATGAAGGGGGCGGAGGGGTTCATCTTGTCTGCCGCGTCCCGCTTTTACGGCCCGCCGCCTCCGCTGGGCCGGTTGCGGCGCATCTTCTTGAGCGCCGCCTGACAGGAGTCGCTGAAACTGTCGCGATTCTGGCGCAGGCACATGAACAGGTCCGGACCGGGTTTCGCGTCTGGACAGTATTTCTTCAAGTCGTCGGCGCAGTATTGCTTCAGCGTGGCCGCCATCTTGGCTCTGCGCGCAGCGCGATCGTCGGCTGGTGCTCCGGCCGCCGCTGGCGCCGCCGCGCTCGGCTTTGCGACGGGCGCGGCGGCGTTGGGCAACGTAACTTCGGAGCCGTCGCGCAGACGGTCGGCGCCGTCGACGACGACCGTGTCGCCCGGCTTCAGCCCTTGCGCAATGGCGACGTTCGTCCCGTCGCTCGCACCGAGCGTAACGGTCCGCATGCTGACGGTCTTGTCGGGCTGGACCACGAATACGAAGTTGCCTTGCGATCCGCGTTGCACCGCCGCGACGGGAATCAGCGTCTGTCTGTGCTGCGTGTCGACGAGCAGGCGAATGTTGACGAACTGATTGGGAAAGAGCTCTCCCTTCGAATTGTCGAACATCGCACGCATCTTGACCGATCCCGTCGTCGGATCGACTTCGTTGTCGACCGTCGCGAGAGCGCCCGTCGCCAGAAGCTGCGTCTGGCCGCGGTCGTAGGCGTAGGCCGTCAGGGTCGCGCCGGATCCGGTGCGCGCCAGAATCTGGTCGATATTGTCCTCCGGAAGCGTGAACAGCACAGAGATCGGCTGCAGTTCGGTGACGACGACGATGCCGCTGCTCTGCCCGGCCTGGACGATGTTGCCGAGGTCGACCTGACGCAAGCCGACCCGCCCGTCGACCGGCGACGTTATGTGCGTGTAGTCGAGGTTGATCTGAGCGGATTCGACATTGGCCTCGTCGGAGCGCACGACCCCTTCGTCCTGCTGCACGAGCGCGGCCTGGGTCGCGTATTGTTGCTGCGATGTCGCGTTGGCCGCGAGCAGCGCCTTGAAGCGCGCGAGATCGACGCGGGCGTTGGCGAGCGCGGCGCGGTCGCGTGCGAGCTGGCCCTGGGCCTGGTCGACGGCGGCCTTGAAAGTGCGCGGATCGATTTGCGCGAGCAGGTCGCCCGCCTTCACCATCTGTCCTTCGTGGAACAGGATTTTGACGATCTGGCCGCTGACCTGCGGCCGTACGGTAACCGTGGCGAGCGGCGTGACCGTGCCCAGGGCGTTGAGCGTGATATGCATGTCGCCGCTCGCCGCGCGGGCGACACCGACCGCCTGGGGCCCTCCGGCGCCGAAACCCGCCCCCGCTCGGTTGGCATTCGTCGCGGGCCGGATGGCCCAGAGAAGCAGGAAAAGCAGCAACAGCCCCAGCCCGATGGCCAGGGTCTTGGCCCCGCCCGGGATACGGGCCGCGCCCCAGCGCCAGGCCCGGTCGGTCTGGTCCCACGCTGTGTCGAGAACGTGCTTGAGGTTGCCGGGACTGCTCATGGAAAACTCACTGAAGCTTGACTTTCCGGTCGTGGCCCCGACCTGGCGTTGATACCAAAGGGATAGCCTCGATCTTTGTCGAAAGTGTCGCGACGCACATTGGAACGTGCGACTGGAACACTCATATCCTAAATGCCAGCCTGCCGCCGCTTAACGATTCCCAGACCGGATTTCAGCCTAATGCATGTTTTTTTCGCCTGGATTCACGATGCCGCGAAATGGCTTCTGGAATTTGCCCGGGAACACCCCGAATCGGCCTTCGCCATCGCCTTCGTCTCGGCTTTCGGCGAATCCTTCGTCGGGATCTCGTTCCTGGTTCCGGGAACCTCGATCCTGGTCGGGCTCGGGGTGCTGATTCAGGCGCTTGGCATCAATCCGATCCCGATCTGGCTGGGGGCCGCGGTCGGGGCCGTCCTCGGCGACTGGGTCTCCTACTGGATCGGCCACCGCTACAAGGAGCACACGCTCGCGATCTGGCCGATTTCGCGCTACCCGGAACAGATGGAGAAGGCCCTAACCTTCTTCCGTCGCTGGGGTGTCGGCGCGATCTTCCTTGGACGCTTCACCGGGCCCTTGCGCGCGACGGTCCCGATCGTCGCCGGCATCTCGCAAATGGCGTTCTGGCCGTTCCAGATCGCCAACGTGTCGTCCGCGCTGCTCTGGTCGGCGGTCCTGATCGCGCTCGGCGCATTGGGGACGGCCGCCTTCGCGCCGCTGACGTCGGCGTATCACGCGGTCTTCGGCTAAACCTTAAGGCGTGCTCGGCGTCGCTGCGGGGGCGGCCGGAGCCTCTGCCGGCTTGCCGGCGGTCTTCTTGCGCGCCAGGTCGACCATCGCGCCATGCGCATCCGAATAGCCGTTCAGCGAGAACGGAATCTCGAACACCTTGCCGCTGTCGGCCACGATCTTGATCTTGGCCGGACCCGTCGCCGAGCCGAGCGCGCTCACCGCGCCATTGTCGAACAGCATCTCGACATAGCAGCCGCCGCGGTCGCAACGGCGATAGTGCAGCGACGGCGAGGTGAAGGTGTCGGACTCGATCACGAGACCCTTGGGGATCAGGATGCCGAGCGGCACCGCGATCTGGATCACATGCTTGTCGCCGTTCGGCATGTAGGCGATCGACAGACTCATGACACGCTGGTTGTTCTGCTTATTGGCCAGCAGTTCGTACATGTCGCAAGGCGATGGCGAAGCGATCGGATAGCAGCGCACGGTCCAGTCGCCGAAAGTCTTGGTCTCGCTCGGCTGGAGCGGCTGATTGGGGGCGGGATCGGCCGAAGCCGCGCCGATGGAGAGGAGGCCGAGCGCCGCAGCGCCGGCAATGAGAGAGCGCATCGATTTCATGACCATAATCTCCGCCACCAGGAATGGCGCTGGGCTTCGGCGCTATCGAACGCGGCCGCAGCCTCACTGAATCCCTTTATCGAGAACGGCAGACCGACCGGCTTGCCGTCCAAACCGGCGAACAACACGCGCGCCTGCGTCGTCTTGGCGATCGAATCGCGCAGCGTGTCGTCGAACTTCACGCGCACGATGCAGCCGATGCCGTTGCAAGTCTCATACTGGTAGACCAGCGGCTTGTCGTTGCCGAAGCCGAGTCCGAGGCCGGGCTCCAGGAGCACATTGTACGGAACGGTGATGACGAGCTGCGATTCGTCCTTGATGCGGAATATCGACAGTCTGGCGAGCTCGCTGTGCGTCTTGGCGTCGAGAACGTCCTGCTGCATCTCGCAGGAACCGTCGGCCTGGGACGTCGCCGGGCATGCCAGGCGCCAGTCTTGATAGAGAGACACGGTCGGAATATCCGGCCTCCCGTCTATGGCTTTATGGCCGAACCAACCCACGGCCAGACCCACGAGCAACAGGATCGCTCCCGCCACCGCGCGCGTCGTCGTACTATTCATGTCAGTCGGCATTCTTTGGCAGCCCCAAGACTTTGACGGGGCGCACTTAACGGGAACGAGGGGTATCCCGCAAGCAAATCGTTGCGGATTTTGCCTAAAATGGACGCCATGTGGGTCCGGCGGGGCCGGCCATTTACCGGGCCAGGACCATTCCGACTGGCGGGGAACGCCAGGCCACGAGCGCCTGAAGCGCCCGGCCCAGCAGGGACCGGGGACCTGCCGTAGGGTCGGCCACCACGACGACCACATCCGAAACCTTGGTCAGAAACGGCGTTTCAGGCGACGAAACGACCGTTGGGGCGGCAATGATTATAAAGTCTGCGAGCGTACGCAGATGCGCAAAAAGTTCCGACGTACGCGGCGCCGCGAGCATCCTCGCCGGATCCAGAATCGGCTGCAGATTGGACAGAAGCAGGACGTCCGAACGCGTATCACGTGCCAACGTACGACTTAGAGCCGCGGAACCCTTCAGCACGTCGTTCATGCCCGTCTGAGGATGCACACCCATTATGTGGGCGATGACGGGCTTTTTCAGGCTGCCATCGACGAGGATCGTGCGAAGCCCCGACTGCGACGCGGCGCGTGCGAGCGCGACGGCGATCGTGGAACCGGCAACGCCCTGCTCCGCCGGCGCGACGCAAACCACCCGCCCTTTGCCGGTCTTGCCGGGAACTGCCAGACGCGCGAGCAGCCTTTTGATGGCACGCGAGAATGCCGATGCGGGCCAGTCGACAATGTGATCTGCAGCACCCGCGAGCAATGCGCCGGGCACGTCGGCGAGCAAGGGCGGTTGCGCCATTGCCGCTTGCGGCGATGGCTGCTGCGGCGCAACGGGCCGAACCTGCGGACGACTGGGCGGGCGGTGCGCCGGAGCGCGGGTTCTTGGGAATCGTTCCGTCAGCAACGCCCAGAGCAATCCTGCAAGCAGTCCGGCAGGGATCGACGCGAGCATGATCAATAGACGCGGCGGCGACGACGGCGCGGCCGGCACGGGCGCGCGAGAGATCACGCGCGCTTCGGGATATTGCAGTCCGTCCTGGTCCTGGATTGCATGCAGGCGCGCGAGATAGGAGTCGTAGAGGTTGCGCGTCGAGACGGCATTCGCTTCCAGCGCCTGAAGCCTGACCGCCGTCATGTCCATGGCCGACGCCTGGTGCTGGGTCATGATCAGGCTGGCCTGGAGCGATCCGACCTGGGCGCGCGCGATGGCGACGTCGCTCGCGAGGGATGCTGCGATGCGCGATACTTCCTCCCCGATCTTCTTGTCCAGATCGGTCAACTGGGTCTCGACGGCGATGCGCTTGGGATTGCGCTCGCCATAGCGAACCGCGAGATCGGCTTCCTGGCGCATCAGATCGGCCTGCTGGCTGCGCAACTGGATGATGAGCGGAGACGCTACGACCTGCGAGATATTGGCTAGGTCGCCGGACTTAACCGAGCGCGCGACCTGCGCGTAGATCGCGGACTTGGCGGCGAGATCCGCGCGCGCCTGTACCAGTTGCGTGTTGATGCCGCCAAGCTGTCCCTCGATCAGGGACGTCCCGCCGGGACTGGAATCGAGATTGTTCTGCGCCTTGTAGGTCAAGGCGGCCGCTTCCTGCGCTTGAACCTGCCTGGCCAGGTCCGCGATGCGCTGCGTCAGCCAGGCGCTCGTCGCCTCCGTAGCGCTGAGTTTCGAATTGACCTGGTCCTCGACATAGACGCTGGCGACCGTATTGGCGATCAGCGCGGCCTTGGCCGCGTCGCGCGATTGAAACGTCACGGTGATCGTCGTCGAAAGGCCCAGCGAGTCGGCCGAGAGATGAGAGAGGAATGCATCGATGATCGCGTCGCGGCGCACGGCGCCGTCGATCGGTGCATCCGTCGCGCTGGACTCAAACCAGTGCCGGGGGTTTAGCGCCGTGAGAAGCACGCTCATCACCGTAGGCTGCGCGGGACCCGCGAACTCGGGATCGTCGTAGAGCTTCAGCTTGGTGATGACCTCGGCCGCGAGATCGCGCGACATGAGTATCTGGATCTGATTTTGCAGCGACGCCGGATCCGTCGGCAAGGCCGACAGAACCGATGTGAGGTCGGCAATGGTATTCTTCCGCTGGTCGAGGATCACGACGGCGGAAGACGCGTAGCGGGACGGCAAGATCGTGGCGACAACGACTGCGGTCGCGACGACGAGCGAGGCGATGCGAACGATCGTTCCGAGGCGCGTACGCAGAATGGCGAGCAGATCCGTCAAATCGAAGGCTCGAGCCGAGTCTGAAGATCGGGCCGGCGTCGTCGGCTGTGGGTCGGTTCCCTGAAACGGCATGCCTGTGTCCCGCCCGCGACGCGCGCTAGGCTTTAACTTCTCTTGTAACGTTTAGGGCCTAACCGACTGACGAATGGTTAACGGCGTAACCAACAATTCACCCTACTCAGCCGTTAATATCTGTGACCGTCCCGTCGCTGCCGCGTCGCGGCGTGGCATGGCCGGTTCGGTTTCGCCCGGGTTCAGGCAGGCTTTGAGGACTTCGGGATCGTCCCAGGGCACGTCCAGATGTGCCGTGCGAAGCCAGATGCTGCGGGGATCGCGCCGCCACTCCTGCGGAAACAGGGCGACGACGGGATTCTCGCTCACCCGGGGCCTGGCCCCGCCAGCCGTCGGCGCGATGCATCCGGCCATCGCCGCGACCAAATCGTGTCCCGGACCCAGGGCGAGCGCGCTCGACTGTGTAGCGCGCGGATTGGTTTCAATCAGCTGCACCCGTCCGTTTCCGTCGCGCATATAGTCGAGCCCGTGAATTCCAGACAGCATGAAACGCGATGCGAGTTTTTGCGCGGCTTCCTCCATTTGCGGGCAGTCTACGCGCCGCACGACGCTGGCCGGTCCTGTCGGTGTCGTCGTCTCGAGAACGTCCATATGGATCGTGGCAAGCACGCGGCCCTGCCAGCTTGCGAACGAAGTCGTGGCCGGCGTTCCGCCGACATATCGCTGGACGCTCACGACGGGATCCGGCGGCGAGAGGGCATCGAGCAGAAAGTGTGTGTCGCGGCGATGAAACGTCCGCGCCAGGCTGCGCAATCTCGATGGCGGCGCGGCGAGGCGCCAGAACGCCTTGTGGGCCTGTTCCGGCGTATGGGCGACGATCACGCCGCCACCGCCCCAACTGCCGTCGGATTTGAGCACGGCCGGCAGACCCGTCTCCAGCAGGGCCAGATCGAGCGCGTCGATATCTTCGACGGTGAGCGTATGCGCGACCGCGACTCCCTCCCGCGTGGCGGCAGCAATGAACCCGCTTCGCGAGAAGAGGACCGGATAGCTTTCCATCCGGCCGAGCGAGTAGGCGATCAGACTGCCAACGTCACTGTTCGGATTGCGGCTGTGGAGCGCGAGCAGATGGCGCACCGCGCGGTCGTCGCACGGAACGACGAGATCGGGCCATGACTCTTCGATCGCCAGCGCGAGCGAAGGCAAGGGCAAGAGCGGATTGTAGATGTGTCGGCCGGTAACGAAGCGGCTCTTGGTGCCAACATGGCCGGCCGGTAAAAGCGCATCGACCCGCGCGCCTACGCCGGCGAACGCGCCAGCAAGCCGTGCGGTGGACGGCCAGTTAACCGTGGTGCTGAGCATGACGCGCGTGACCATGCGACGAGACTAACCGCTTGGCTCTCAATCAATTCTGAACATGGCATGCAACGTGGAACGGAACCGTTCGAGACGCTTCGGTCCCCAGCTTCGGCGTTTCAAAAAGAGAGCTTTGTGCCAATTCGGAACAGCGGGATCGCGCCCGTTTTCCTTTTGCCCCAGAAGGATGTCATGCCCACCATTTGCGATATTGCCATCATCGGCGCAGGCCCATACGGCCTCTCGCTCGCCGCCCATTTGCGCGACACTGGAATTTCATTCCGCATCTTCGGCAAGCCGATGAGCACGTGGCGGGACCACATGCCCAAGGGCATGCATCTGAAATCGGAAGGCTTCGCCTCGAACCTGTCGGCGCCGGACGAGAGCTCCACCCTCGCGGCATGGTGCCGGGCGAACGGCGTGGCCTATGCGCCGCAGAAGTCGCCCGTCGCGCTTTCCGATTTCGTCGCCTATGCCGACTGGTTCACGCAGAACCATGTTCCGGCGCTCGAGGAAAAAGACGTCACGGATCTCGCGCGCTGCCCGGACGGATTTGCTCTGACGCTCGAGGACGGCACTGCACTGGTGGCGAGGTGTGTCGTGCTCGCCGTCGGCATCACTTCCTTCAAGCATATGCCCGGCGAACTCGCCAGTTTGCCGCATGAGCACGTCACGCACTCCTTCGATCATCACGACTGCAGCGCGTTCGCCGGACGCGAAGTCGCCATTCTGGGCGCCGGCGCCTCCGCCGTCGACACGGCGATCGCCATGCACGAAGCCGGCGCGAAGGTGCAGGTGATAACCCGCCGCAAATCCATCTGGTTTCACGACGCGCCGGACAATCAGGAGCCGAGCCTCTGGCGCCAGATACAAAGCCCCGACACGGGCATCGGCCCGGGTTGGCGATCCTTCTTTTGCGTCAACACGCCGCTTCTCTTTCATCGACTGCCGCAAAAACTCCGTCTCGAAGCGACGCGCCGCCACCTCGGTCCGGCGGCCGGCTGGTTCACGCGCGACAAGTTCATCGGGCAGATCCCCGCTCACGGCGATTGCCGCCTGAAGAGCGGGCGGATCGTCGGCGGCCGTGTCGCGCTCGAACTGACCGACGGCGAAGGGCGCGAGAAAGTCGTAATGACCGATCACGTGGTGGCCGCCACCGGCTATCGCGTGGACCTCGAGCGGCTATCCTTCCTCGCCGCGGATATGCGCCGCCGCATCGCGCAAGTCGACTCGACGCCGATACTGTCCGACAATTTCGAGTCCTCGCTGCCTGGGCTCTATTTCGTCGGGCTTTCCGCGGCAAACAGCTTCGGCCCGTTGTTGCGCTTCATGTGCGGGGCTGAATTCGCCGCGCCCCGTCTCAGCGCGCATCTGCTTCACCGGATCGCAGCCGGGCAGCGCCGCGCTGCCTAGCGCGTTCTCGCCCCGGCAAAGGCGCGCGCGAGAGCCGCGCGCATCGGCGTCGGACGCATGTCGGAATCGAGCGGCAGTTTGCGCGGCGTTCCGCGCAGCACCGTGTCGCGCATTCCGGCCGCGCGCAGATAGCGGTCGGACAGTCCCCAGGTCAGGACGGCAAGCGTCGCCCGATTGTCCAACGCCACGTCCAGAAAGCGTCGACTGGTATCGGCTACGGCCCTGTCGCGCGTCGCGAAATCGATAGGCCCGCCGCTGTCGTCGACATCGTGTTCGGTGACGAGAATGCGCAAACCCATGTCGCGGACGGCGGCCAGGAATGTCTCGAGTTTGCGCTGGTCGATCGGATTGCCGAATGCCTGGAGATGAGCCTGGACGCCGAACGCGCCGACCGGCACGCCTCGCGCGACCATGCCCTCCAGCAGGTTGAGAGTCTGGCGCCGCCGTTCGTCGCGAGCCGGTCCGTCCTCTTCGATCCCATATTCGTTGTAGACGAGCAGCGCGGAGGGATCGGCGGCATGGGCCGCGTGAAAGGCAAGGTCAATATATCCGGGACCGTACTTCTTCAGCCAGAACGAGTCGCGCAGGCCGTCGGCTCGGCCGTCCTTCGGCTCGATTGCCTCGTTGACGACGTCCCAGGAGTGCATGCGACCGCGAAAGTGGGAAGCCGTGCGCGCCACATAGTCCGTGAGGATGGACTCGTCGGGTGCCTGCGCGACGGCCTGTTCCAGCCAGGGCGGGTTCGAGGCGTACCAGACGAGCGGATGTCCGCGAAACAGAATCCGGTGTTCGCGGGAAAATTCGAGCAGCGCATCCGGTGCGGAGAAGTCAAAATGTCCTTCCGAGGGTTCGATCAGATCGCGCTTGAGCTCGTACTCGGGCACCATGATCGCGCAATCGCGCAGGAAGGCGAGCTCGAAATCGGGGTCGCGGAATTCGAAATTGCCGGCTGCACATCCGAAGATGACGCCGCGCGCCGCCGCGAGGCGCCGCAGAGATGGTCCGTCCGTTTCGTGCACTGACGAAAAGTCCGCCTCTGCCGCGGAAGCGCAGGCGGCCGCGGCCAGGCCGCCGAGAACGGACCGCCTGCTCAGCATGCTTTTCCGGCGGAGATATGCACCGCATCCGACTGCGCTTCGGAATTGCGAAGGCCGGCGCCAAGCCGGGCGATCGCGCCGTCGGCGATCGCGCGATAGAGACGGTCCGGAAGAAAAATCTGCATGAAGATGGCGAGCGCCAGACCGGGGCGGTAGCAGCCGTTCAGGACGGCAGTCAGGTAGAATCGGAACGCCTGCCACCCGTCCGTGAGCGCAACGCCCTTGGCGACGGCCCAGCCGCGTCCGCCGAGATAGGCCTTGCGCGGGATCAACGGCTTCATCGACTCCAGCCACTCGGCCAGTCGCGGCGTGCTGCGCCCGGCCGACAGGCGATTGGGATCGAAGCTGTCTTTCCAGATCGTTCCGGGACGCTCCGCCATGACGAAGCGACAGCCCGCAAGCGATAGGCGGATGGCAAAATCGGTATCTTCCGCTTCTCCGAGATTTTCGTGAAAGCGGATGCGGCGCGCGAATTCCGCCGGCACGACGAGCGTACTGGTCGGCGTGAAGCCGCGGTCCCGCAGGAGATAGCTCGCCATGTCCTGCCCGGGACCGATGGCGCGGGGTGGCTTGAGGAAAGTGCGGCCGACGCCGCGATCGACGACGATACGCGCATAGCCGACAGTGTCCGTCGTATCGCGCAGAGCCAAGCGCATGCTGGCGAGATGATGCGGCAGGAACACATCGTCGGAGTCGAGGAAGGCCACGAACCGGCCGGTCGCCGCGTCGATGCCGGTGTTGCGCGCGGCGCCGCCGCCGCCATTCTCCCGGCGGATAAACCGGATTCGCGGATCGTCGAACGAAGCGACGACGGACCTCGGATCGTCGTGGGACCCGTCGTCGACGACGATGATCTCGAAGTCCTGTTCTGTCTGCGAAAGAACCGAGCGAAGGGCGTCGCCCAGCAATTGGGCGCGGTCGTACGCCGGAATCACGACCGAAAAGAGCGGCGCCCGGTTCATGCGGCCACAGCGATCGCGCGTTCCGCTCCGCCGCGCCGCGTCGCGCGCAGCAAAGCGAGGATCAGCAGCAACTGACCCCACTGCACGGCCGTCACCTGGATGAAATCGGACTCCATGAAGTTGTGCAGGGTGTCGAACAGGAACATCGAAAACAGCATCGCATTCAGGTTGGCGTCGGTGCGTTCGCGCCGCCAGAACTGGATAAACGGCACCACCACGACCGCCGTCATGCCAAGCGCGAATCCGATCCCGCCGATGGAGACGAGCATCTCGAGATAGCCGCTATGTCCCTCCCCGATCTGGGTGACCCAGCCGCTGCCGACGTAGTGATAGATGGGCGAACGCGTGCCGGTATTGCCGAAAGTGCCGAAGCCCGCGCCGAGCAGCGGATGGTCGCGGATGAAGGCGAATTCCGCCTGCCAGATGGCGGCACGGCCGGTGAAGTTCTGCGGATCTTCGAGCAGGCGCGCGACGAGTTGCCATTGCACCGCGATCGCCACGACAAGGACGACCAGCACCAGACCGGTCGCCGCCGCGGCGATGGCGCGATCCAGCGTGCTGCGCCAGGCGATGCGGTAAAGGCCTCCGGCTGCAAGGGCCACCGGCAGCAGTCCGAGCGAGGATTTAGATCGCGTCATCACCAGGAAGAACAGGGCGGCGGCGCACAAGAGCATGTCGCTCCATCGCCTCGTCTTGAGCGAAAAGTAGAAAAACATGATCGTCGAGGTCGCCGCGAAGGCGCCGGCCGTGTTCTTGTGCGAGTGGAGACCCCGCCAGGCGCCGGCGAGGTTGGACTCGACGTCGTTCGGCAGATGCACCGCGTTCTGAAAGAGTGCCACCGAGACGAGGTCGCCGACGATCACCGCCGCCACGACATAGCGCCAGAGGTGTATTGCGCGCGCGCTGCCCAACGTATCGACGCTGAGCAGCATGGACAGGACGAAGATCGTCGCAAGGACCGCGCGCCTGGCAACGATGCCGGGCTCTGCGGCCCACACGGCGCTGAGGATGCACCAACCCATCAGCAGCGCGAGGCTGATCGGCACCGACTTGAGAGCGTCGATGCCGCGCTGGCGCGCAGCCGCCAGAGCGATGACGGCGAAGGTGCCCAGAAAACTGACCTGACGAACGAGGTCGCCCGCCGCCGACGTCGCGTTGCGGGCCGAAAGCGCCGCGACGCTGCGATCGTCGAGCGGTGTCGTACCGATGAAGATCAGGAGTAGTAGTACGACAAAGCCGGCTTCGGCGACGATGCGGTCGAATCCCGTGCGCGGCAGGTCCAGTTTCAGCGGCTCATTGGCCATGGATCACGGAATACTCATTGTATTGCCGTCCGAGGAGCGCCTGGATCTTTCCTGCAGCCCGATACATCCGTCGCAGCGCATTGGTGCGCCGATTCGCGTCGAAAACGAGGATGGCGAACAGCAGCGGCGACAACAAGAGTGCGGCGGCTATTTTGCCCATCTCCCGCACCCAGCCGGCGACGCCGGCGCCGTATTTCAGGAACACGCGCATGTCGGAGTTGCCGATGCTGTAGGCGCGTCGCAGCGCCCAATTCAGATTCGCGCGCGACGCCGGCACGAAGGTGTGCGCAAGCGCTTCGTCGCTCCAGGCGAAGATGATCCCCGCGGCTTTGAGGCGCACGAAGAAATCGCGATCCTCGCCTCCCGTCAGCGCGAAGGCCGGATCGAACCAAGGTCCCGCCACGGCCTGCAGCGCGGCGCGGGAGATCAGAAGATTTCCCGTGCCTTGCAGCATGTCGACAGGACCGCTGGCGTGCCGGATGTCGGACATTCCGTCGAAATAGGAAGCCCAGGCCTGCGGCTCATCTTCGAACTGGCAGAGGATGGAGCCCTGCACGGCGCCGGCACCGGTCGCGGCCTGTTGCCTCAATAGCGCGTCGAGCCAGTGCGGTTCTGGCCATTCGTCGTCGTCGAGCATGGCAAGCATCTGCATCGCCGGTTGCGCCAGCGCGGTCTCGACGAGTGTGTTGCGGACATGGGAGATGCCGCGCGCCGGCGCGAGAACGCACTGCAGCGGCCAGCGATAGTTCCCGCGCAGTCGCTCGCAGACCGCGATCCCTTCGCGCGCTTCCGCATCGTTGTCGGCGACGAGAACAGACACCTCTGCGTCGGTCTCCAGCCGCTCGAGCGCGGCAAGCAGCCGGGCGAGGCTCAGCGGACGGCGATAGGTCGGGACGGCGATCGTGACGTCAACCATGCTGCTGCTTCCATCCCCGGAACAAGCTGAAGATGCTTGCCGTGAGCATCAGATCGCCGGCGACGATTCCGAAGAGCGACGCCGTCGGGCCGAAGGCGAAGAGAAAGCCGAGGGTCGCCGTGAGCGACACGGCGCAGGATTTCAGACTGGCGTTGGCGAGCGGTTGGAAAGCACCCGCCGCTTGAAGGAACACGGCCTCGGGCGTGCGCAGCACGCGAATTCCCATGATGGCGACCCAGACCGCCACGATCAGGATCGCCTGGTGGGCGTCATAGCCCTGTTTGAGCACCGTCCGGGGAAACCAGATCAGCAGCGCCGCCGCAAGAAGCACGGTGACGAACAGGACGGCAATGCCGGCCATGCGAAACTCCCGGATCGCGCGGAATCCTCGCGCCAGATCGCCCGAGCCGATGGCGCGCGCCATGATGGGCCGCTCCATGTCGGGAAACGCGGAAAGCACGAGCGACACCGGACGCATCAAAAGTCCGCCCAGAGCGAGCAACGCGAATGCCCCGGGCCCGGAAAAGAAGGTAACGAAGTAGGCGTGCGCATTGACCGTCAGCTCGGTGGCAGCGACGCCGAGGAATGACCAGCGCGTCAGATCGCGCCACACCGGCTTGTACGCCGACAGCGTTCCTTCAGAGAGCGGCCTGACCTGCTTGCGCAGATAGTCCGGCCCGAACGCCGCCATGCTGGCAAGCGCGGCGAGCGAGAGCAGCGCGGCGATATTCATCAGACCGATCCGGTCGACGCGGTGCAGGGCCCAGAGGCCGCCGAGCACCACGAGACTATAGATCGCATCGGAGATCGCGGCGCGCGCTGGCGCGCTGGTGGCGTAGGCATAGGTTCTTCCGAGCATGCGAAGGCTCATCAGCGACGCATAGGCGCCGAACAGCAGTTTGGTCGCCAGCAGCAGCCCGCTCGCCGCGAGCGAAGCGAAGACGACGCCGAACGCCAGCACGGCCAACGCGACATTCGCCTTCTGGAACGTCGCGAGTTCGGCATCGTCGACATAGCCGCGATTGCGGATCCCGATGATGGTCGGCGCGCCCACCAGTGCAGACGCGGCGCTGACGCAGAACGGAACGATCGTCATGACGAACGAAAACAGACCGAAATGCTGACGCGGCAGCATGTGCAGTACGAGCACCGCGCCGAGGAAATGCGCGCCGGAAATGGCGACGGGGCCGAACGCCGACAGCGAATAGCGTGCCGCCATACGCACGAGCTTGTGCCGCGCCTTTGTCCCGCTTGTCGGTTCGAAGAAAAGGGAAAGGCTGGGCACGGCGGTTCCTGCGGCAATGGTTCCTATGCGCCTGTCCCGATTGGGACAAATTCACCGAGGATCCCTCCCCGGAACTGCAAGCGAGGGGCCAAGATTCGGCGTTAAGCGGTTCGGGTCAGCAGTAAAATCAGCGCAAGGGGATTGGTTACCGCATAGCGCCAGAACAGGCGCCTCGGTTCACGCACGAGCCGATAGAGCCATTCGAGCGAATAGTCCTGCATCCAGCCCGGCGCGCGCCGGTAATCACCCGCGACAAAGTTAAAGCAGCCGCCGCAGGTCACGACCCAGCCGGCCCGCAAGCGCGTCTTGTTCCGCACGCAGAATTCATATTCCAGCGGCACGCCGAGACCCACGAACAGGATATCCGCGCCGGAACGGTTAATCTCCTCGCAGACTGCGGCTTCGTCGGCACGGCCGAAATATCCGTTCCGGCGCCCCACGATCTGCAGGCCGGGATAGGTCGTTTTCAAAATCTCGGCGCAGCGCGCGTTGACGTCTTCCGTTGCGCCGAGCAGGAAGATTCTCAAACCATGGCTGCGCGCCGTCGCAGCAGCATCATGGATGAAATCCGTCGTCGCGCTGCGTTCGGGGATCGCGATACGCGCCAGATATCTCGATGCCAGCACGACGGGCTGGCCGTCGGCATGGATGATGTCCGCGGCGTCGAACAACGCGCGGAATTTGGAGCTGACGGCCGACATGGCGATTGCATGGCCGTTCGCCGCGAATACAAGCTTGGGCGCCTCTCCGGTCGCTCTTGCGGCGCGGCAGTCGATGCGCATGAGCGTGGCGAGCTGGTCGCGCGTGAGACAAGCCGTGCGCAGACCGCCGACTGTGACTTCGGCGATCAGGTCGTTCGCCGGCCGGGCCCTTTCACCGGCGCGAACGTTCGACCTGAGGGCGGCGTCCATCAGCGCGCGTTCCGACTGCGGAAGACTTCGAGCGGCGTGCGCAGCAGCACGACGAGATCGAGCGCGAGCGTGGCGTTCTTGGCGTACCAGATGTCGAAGGCGACCCGCTGGCGCATGTCTTCGACGGTCCTGGTCTCGCCGCGCAGGCCATGAATCTGGGCCCAGCCGGTTATTCCCGGTTTCACCGATTGACGGATTCCGTATTCGGGAATTCGCGCCCCGTAATAAGCGTCGTGAGCGCAGGCATGCGGTCTCGGTCCGACCAGCGACATCTCGCCCGAAAGAACATTGAGGAGCTGCGGGAGCTCATCGAGGCTCGAAAGCCGCAGCCAGGCGCCGACGCGCGTAATGCGACTGTCGTTCTCACACGCCTGGACGACCGTGTCGCCATTTTCCATCACGTTCATGGTGCGGAACTTCAGAATGTCGAACGGACGTCCGTCGCGCCCAAGTCGCGTCTGACGAAAGAATACCGGTCCGGGCGAATCCAGCCGTATGAGAAGCGAAATGAGCGCCATCACGGGCAGCGCCAGCAGTAACGCGACGCCCGAAACAACGACGTCCACGCCCCGCTTGAGCAGCGGCTCGATCCGGTCCGGACGCGTATTGACGTTCGCCGGCTGGCGGCGGCGCGTTTGCGACGGGAAAGCGAGCGTGTCGGGTATGGCGCCGGCGCGCAAAGCACCGCTTGCCGAAATGATGACTTCCTGACTGCCGGCCAGTTGTTCGCGGCTGCTCACGCGCTGTCCTCACGACTATCCGTCGTAAGAAATGCAGCGGCTGCGCCACGATTTATTCGGTAAATTGTTTCGAAACGGCACGGAAACGGAGCGCCGCCCGCGCGGTCTTTACGGCTCGTTAATCGACCGCGAGACGATGTATCTTACTGGGACACGCTTACATCAGCCTGCGAGCTCGCGCTGCCAGCGCAGAAGGCGCGGATTGCCGGAACGCAGCATCGGGATGAGTGCGGCAAGGTTTCGCTCGCGCTTGCCGATCGCGAAGCGGGGCAGGAGAAATCTGTTCTGTGTCCGGTCCAGACAGCCGGAGAGCGTCGAAAAGGCGCAGTCGTAGCCGGCATTCCGCACCGCCTGCCAGGCCTCGCGCGACACATCGCCCTTGTTTCCGAATGGATAGGAAAAGTACCGGCACGGCCCGACTTCGCGCGCGATCAGTTCGCGCGGCCGTGCGGCCTGTTCGCGCAGCATGTCGCCGGTCTGGTTTTCATGCATCGGCCAGTGACGATGCGCGTGCGCGCCGATTTCGACGCCGCGCGCCGCCAGCGCGCGCACCTGGTCCCAGTTCAGAAACCGTTCCGAAGAAAATTTCGCCAGCAGCGACGACAGGATGGCCGGATCGAACGCCGACACCATCGCGTCGACGGCCTCCTGTGCCCGCGTCATGTCGAGCCCGCGGACTTTCCACACCAGCGGTTCGGCGAGCGCTTCGCGGTCGCTCGCCAGGACGACCGGCTGCGTGAGATGGGGAACCCGATAAGTCCCGGCGGGCGCATAGTGAACGAACAGCAGGATGAGGAAGATCGGATTGCGCGCGCCGGTTTCGATGTGATGGGTGCTGACGAAAAGCGTCCAGGGGAGCGAAAGCCCCGCGAGAACGTCGGCCGCGATTTCGCAGGTGTTGGCATAGCCGTCGTCGCTCATCAGAAAGACGGTGCGCTTGTGTCGCTCCGGCGCCTTCAGCGCGTCGTCGATCATGCTGAGTGGCAGGACGTCGAACTCGGCCTTGAGCGTTTCCGCGATCGCACGAAAAGCATCCAGCTCGTGATGATTTTCCTGAACGCGCGCGTCGAGCGTTTCGCGTTCGACACCATGGAAGAAGACGGCCGCGGGGCGGCCGAGCGGGCGCACGAAATCCGCCGGGACGAACCGGCCGAGACCGCGCGCAATCTGTCCCAGGCGGCTCATGGCGCCATCTTGGGCCAAAAGGCGTTACGTCGCGCTTAACCGGCACTACCCGGCCAGCGTCGTTTCTCCTAGTCTTTGCCGGACACAAGGGCCGGAAAGGCCGCTCCGGCATGTTCTCCAACCTGTTTCGCTCCCGCGACTGGCTCGTCATCGCGCCCCTCGGCCTCGCGGCCATCGCCCTTGGCTATTGGGGCTTTCTGGTCTGCGATCCGTCCCGGCCCTGCCATGCCGTCTCGCACCTCGACGCGCTCATCCGCGCCATCGGTCTCTTGCGTCTCTCCAGCAACTACGTCCTCGGATCCGACCCCTGGCAGCTCGTCATCGCCCAATTCGCGCTGCCCGGGATGGCGCTCCTCGGCGGCGCCAAGCTGCTGCTCGCCAACGTGCGAAGGGACATGCGCGTCGCGCTCGCCCATCGCACGCGCAACCACATCATCGTCTGCGGTCTCAGCGACACGGGCCGCACGATCGTGGAAGGCCTGGTCGAGGCGCGCCGGCCGGTGGTCGCCATTACGCTGGACTCCGAAGACGCCAACGCGCTCGCCTGCGAGAGTCTCGGCGTCGCCGTGCTCAAGGGAGATGCGTCACAGGCGGCGATGCTCGCTTTGGCGGGTCTCAAGCGCGCGGAATCCGTGATCATGACGACGGGATCCGATGCGCAAAATCTGGAAATCGGCCTGCGCGCCGGGGAGATGCTCGACGCCGAGAGAGCGGAAACCACCGTCAGGCTCGTCGCGGAACTGCGCAGCGAATGGCTGCGCGCATCGCTTGCCGGACATCGCACGGCGGTTCTCGGGCGAAAGTCGGCCGAGATGCAGCTCTTCAATCTCTACGAGAATTCGGCGCGCTCGCTGCTTCATTCGGACGCCTTCGAGCGCGCGTTTCTCGAGCACGGCGCCAAGCCGCACATCGTGCTGGCGGGCTTCGGCGGCGCCGGCCAGGAGATCGTCCGCCACTCCATCCAGACGAGTTTCGCGACGCCGGGCACGCGGCTCGCGGTCACGATTTTCGACAAGAACGCCGGCGATCTCGGCAGGCTGTTCGAGTTGCGCAACCCCGGTCTGATCGCGCTGGCGGATTTTTCGTTCAACGCTTGCGTCTTCGCCGACGACGATGCCGCGTCGTGGACCGGAATCGAGAGCTCCCTCACCGGCCTTCGCGCGGACATGGTCGTGGTGGCGCTGGAGCGCGACGAGGATGCATTGCGCGCGGCGCTCCAGTTCCGCAGCACGCTGGACGGTCTCGGCCAGCTCGAGACGCCGGTCTTCGTGCGGCTTCGCCATCAGCGAAAGCTCGGAGAATTCATGCGTCAGGTGGAGAGCCACCCGCTGCTGCCGGACCGTCTGATCTCCTTCGGGGATCTCAGGCATCTCACCTGTCCCGAGATGCTGCTGGGCACCGGACTCGATCACCTGGCGCGCGCGGCGCATGAAGCCTATCTCGAAACCATCGGTCCGGCCGACCAATCGCCGGCCGCCGTGCCGTGGGAACGGTTGCCGGAGCGTTTCAAGAAATCCAATCGCGCACTCGCCGACCATATGCCCGTGCTGCTGGGCCTGGGCGGCTACAGGCTCGTTGCGGGCAGTGGCGAGGCGGCGCCGTTCGACGATGCCATGGTCGAAAAACTCGCCCGCGCCGGCCATTGGCGCTGGTGCGTCGAGCAGTGGGCTGCTGGCTGGACCTACGCACCGCACCGCGACGACGTACGCAAGCTTCACCCCTTGCTTCGCGACTGGAGCGAAATTCCCGACGACGTGCGCGCCTGGAATCGCGACCTGGTTCGCCGCATTCCCGCGATCGTCAAGAAGGCCGGATTTGCACTAAGCCGGGAGCAGGTCGTCGACCTGTCCGATCGCGCCAGCGACGCGCAGGCCCTGCCCGCCAACGTCACTCCGGTCCTGCTGGTCGATCCGTCCAATCCGGCGCAGATCGCAACCGCAGGAACGATCGCTGCCGCTCGCCGGACGCGCATTCGCCTCATCTGGCGCGGTGCGCAGGTTCTCAACGAGGTCGAAGATCGCCTCACCGGCGACGCCGCGATCGTCGGCGCGCTCGAGGGCTGGATCTCGCCGGCTGCCTAGGCCGGCAGGCTCAACGGGCGCGTACGAAACAGCACGTGCCACTCCGCCACATCGGCCATCAAAAGGTCCGCAGCCTTGTCGACGCGATCGCTGAGCCGGGCGAATTCCAGCGGTTCCTGCGCCATGGCAGCGTCCAGTTCTTCGAGACTTTGCCCCGTCTCGCGCGACCGGTCGGCGACCGACTGAAAATCGCCCTGCGCCCGAATGGCGTTGATCGCCGCGCCGACCGTCGGAAAAAGCGCTGTCAGGAACACGGTCCAATCCTTGTACGCGTGCGAGAAACCGGGCGCGACGAAATAGAGCGCGAAGTAGACGATGCAGATACCGAGCGTCGCCAGAAACAGCACCGAGCCGGCATTGTGCAGTCTCTCGCCCGCCTTCTCCATCGCCTCGGCATTGTGCCGGTTGTACTCTATCTGCATCTTGAGCTCGGCATTGCGGACCGCATCGCGCACGGCAGTCAGATAGGCTTCGTCGACCGCCAGACTCGGCACCGGAATCTCCCGCTCGATGGCGCGCGCGTACCAGCTGACCCAACCATGCGCGTTCTGCTCGCGCTTTCCGGGACGGTCCAGTCGCGCCGCCGCACCCATGAGCGCCAGGATTCGCAGGTGCCGCAACGTCTCCGCGAGCCGGCGATACTCCATCCAGCGCCGATGCCAGGCGCGTTGTCCACCCCTCCAGATCACCGCCACGATCAGGCCGATCAACCCGATTTCGAATGCGAGCAGCAAGGGCTTCCAGTCGGACGGCAGCAACAGACTGCTCAGTGCCAGAAGGACGGCGAACGCGGCGGCGGCGAAATTGAAGACATAGGCGCTGCGGTAGATCTGCGCGTAGCGGATCGAAAGATGATCGACCCAGGAATAGGCGCCGAGCAGCTTTTCCGTGACGACGGGCGACAGGCCCGCATTGCGCGAGTCCGCACCGAGATAGTCGCGCCATCGCGTGGCGCCGTCCTGCCGGTGATCGGAGACGTGCAGATCGCTCCACCGCAGCCGTCGGACGCCGGCGACAAACAACAGCAGCGGATAGGCGAGCGCGATGTTCCAGCGCAGCGGCTTCTCGGCGAGCAGAGACTGGTACGACTGCCGCTCCGTGCCGTCCGGGGGCGCGAGCATGATCGAGACCATGTCGGGAAGCAGGCCGGAAAGGGAACGGCGCGGCACTTCTTCGATGCCGGCACGCGCCGTGGGTAGCGGAATGTCCGCGCGCCAGAGAATGGCGGCATCGTCGGGCTTGCGGGGATCGATGAGGATGACGGGCACGCCTTCGGCCACCGCATGCTCGACAATCAGCGCCGTCCCGCCGATACCGTCCGCCGGCATCTGATCCCAGATGGCGATCACGATATCGGCGTTCGCGAGCATCAGCAGCCCGGCCGCTTCATAGGCGCGCGCCGCAGCCGCTCGCTTGCCGTCAAGTTCGAAGACGACGTTGGCACGGGCGAGAAGCGAGTCGAATGCCGCGCGCGAGTCTTCGCACGAAAAATCGTCGCGGTAATCGCCTCGCCAAAACGGCAGGATCGCGCTGAGCGGAAATCCCGCCGCCAAACCGGCGTCCGCCACGATCCTGTCCGCGCCCTCGGCAAGCGCCGAGACTGTCGAAAGCAGCGGCTGCTCCCCGGAAAAAGCCCACGCGTCCTTCGCCACTGTCGCCTGGGCCAGCCGCGCGATCTCCCCAAGGAGGGCGTCGACCGTTTTTCGCACCTCAGCGGCCTGCGCCTCGGAAAATTTCGGACCGATCCGATGTCCGGTGACGCCGACCCGCAGGCAGGCTTGCGGCCGAGGCAGGACCATTGCGTCTGCGTATTGCTCGTCCATCGGAAGTGCCGCCGGGCTGGCCAAATGGTGCGACTCGCATGTTAGGTTGCCTGCGGTAGGGACCGAAAGGGGCTCACATGGAAGACGTGCTGCAGGACTACACCCGCTTTGACTTCGACGATGGGCGCTGGGTCCGTCCCGTCTACCGGCGCGGCAGCGGACCGGCCGTGATCGTCATTCACGAAATGCCGGGGCTCCATCCGCTCGTCGTGCGCTTCGCCAACCGCGTGACCGAGGCCGGCATGACGGCCTTCCTGCCGGTCCTGTTCGGCGAGCCGGGTCGTCCCGTCAGTCCCGGCTATGCCATCGGCGAGATGCTGAAGGGCATCTGCATCCGACGAGAATTCTCCGTCTGGGCGCAGAACAGTTCGAGCCCGATCGTGGACTGGCTGCGCGCGCTCGCCCGGAAAGTCCATGGCGAATGCGGCGGCAAGGGCGTCGGCGCCGTCGGGATGTGCTTCACCGGAAACTTCGCCATGTCGATGATGACCGAACCGTCGGTCGTGGCGCCGGTCCTGTCGCAGCCGTCGCTGCCGCTGGGCTTCACGGCGGCGGCCAAGGCGGCCATGGGCCTGTCGCCCGACGAGATCGTCTGTGCCAAGCGACGCTTCGAGGACGAAAACCTCTCCGCCATCGGGTTGCGCTTCAAGGGCGATCCGATCGTCACCAAGGAGCGCTTTCAATCCTTCAAGGACACGTTCGGGGACAAGTTCGAGGCCATCGAGCTGGACGACGAGCATGCCGAGCCTGCGCCGGGCTTTGGTCCCCATTCGGTGCTGACCTTGAATCTGCGCGACAGTGATCCGGACAGCATGACGCGCCAGACCGAACGGCGGGTAATCGCCTTCTTCAAGGAGCGGACGGGGGCCTAAGCGCGGTCAGCTTCGCCACCGCATCCGCGGCGCGGTCGGGTGCGGCAATCGCCTCATGCCGGCAGCCCAGCATGTCCAGGAGTTCGGCCAACTTCTTGTTTTCGCCATGCGGCGCCGCAAGCAGGACACCGGCCAGTCTATGTCCCTCGACGAAGCCGCGAATTTCGGCGAGCGCTCGTGCATCCAGTTCGCCGCACGCCCTCACCAGCAGTTCGAAACCGGAGCCGCGCATGGCATCCAGAATTTTCTGCTGGAGCGCGATCGATGACGGCGGCAGCGGGTCGAAGCAGACGAGGCCGATGAGGAACGAGCGGCGCGACGCCAGTCCGCGTGCCTGGGGATCGGGCGAAAAGCCGATTTCACCGATGACGGCATCGACCCGCGCCCGCGTTGCCGGCCGCACCAGCGGCGAGTGGTTGATGACGCGCGATACGGTCTTCTTGGAGACATGCGCCAGGCGCGCAACGTCGTTGATCGTCGGCCGCGCGCCGCGCCTCTCCGGCCTGCGCCGCGGCGGTCCCGGATCCTCGCCTCGCCGCCGGGCCATGTGCGTCAGGCGATCCCCAGTTCCCGCTTGGCGAATTCCAGCGCGCTCTTGTAGTCCGCCTTGCCGTTCGAAGCGCGCAGCGAAACGCCGGCGATGAGGACATGTTTTGGGGTCTTGTAGCCGGCCAGCCTCTGATGGACGTGCTGGCGGATGTCGTCCTCGCGGAAATCGTCGCGAGAGGTAACGGTGACGACGGCCGTGACGGCTTGTCCCCACTTGTCGTCCGGCACGCCGACCACGAGCGCGTCTTCGACCGTCGGATGGAGCTTCAGCGTCTCTTCGACCTCTTCGGGATAGACTTTCTCGCCCGCCGTGTTGATGCAGACGCTTCCGCGTCCGAGCAGCGTCAGCGTTCCGTCCTTCTCCACCACGCACCAGTCGCCCGGCATGGAGTAGCGGACCCCGTTGATGGTGCGGAACGTCTCGGCGGTTTTCTTCTCGTCCTTGTAGTAGCCGATCGGAATCGGAGGGCTCATGGCGATGATGCCCGGTTTGCCCGAGCCGGGCTCAACCGGCCGGTTGTCTTCGTCGAACACCTTGCAGCGGTCGCCGATCTGGAACTTCGCCGTCTGCACCTCGCCGTCTTTCGTCATCATCGAAGTACCGAAGCCGACGGCCTCCGACGAACCGAAGCTGTCGACCAGGATCGCCTGCGGGATGTGCGTCAGGAGACCTTGCTTCACCTCCCGGCTCCACATCACGCCGGAGGAGACCATGTTGACGATGCTCGATGTGTCGTAGCGTCCCGGCTGCTCGTTCAGCGCGTTCAGCATCGGTTTGGCAAAGGCGTCGCCGACGATGACCAGCGTCATCGCCTTGTTTTTCTGCACCGCCTCGAACAGTTCATGCGCGTTGAATGAGTGATGTTTCAGCGTGATGACCAGACCTCCGCCGAGCATCGTGTTCAGCGCCATCAGCAGGCCGGTGCCGTGCATCAAGGGACAGGCCGGAATCATCCTGTTACCGGGCCCCGCGGCGCGGATCGCTTCGACCACCTGTTCGGTGTTCTCCGGTACCGGCCCGAGCTTGCGCAGCGCCACGAGCGATGTTTCGCGCAGATCGTCGTGGGTCCAGATCACGCCCTTGGGCATGCCGGTGGTACCGCCGGTGTAGATGAAGAATTCGTCCTGCGGCGAACGCTCGATCGCGACCGGCGTTCCGTTGCCTTCCGCGACGAGCGCTTCATAGTTGAGCGCGAAGTCGGCGGGCGACCCGTCGTCCGTCACTTCGACGAAGTTCTGCACCTTGGTCAGCCGCGACCGGATCTCGGCGATCGTGTCGCGGAACTCCGAACCGTAGACCACGGTCTGCGCATCGGAGTTGTCGAAGATGTAGAAGACCTCTTCGGGCTTGTAGCGGTAGTTTACGTTGACATGCGTCAGGCGCGCCTTGAAGCAAGCCGCCAGCGTTTCGCAATATTCCGGCCGGTTGCGCATGTAGAAGGCGACCTTGGCGCGCGGCTTGGCACCGCGATGGATCAGGGCGCGCGCGAGATTGTTGGAGCGCCGCGTCGTCTCGCCCCAGCTGATGACACGATCGCCATGGATCAAAGCCGGCGCATCCGGCGGAATCACCGTCGAGATCGCGTCCAACAAATCGCCGAAATTCCACGCCATTCTTCACTCCCCGACTGGATGACGCTGGGGAAGCATGCCCCGCGTTCTTTTGCGCCACTGTAATAAGTGTCCCGGCCCCGAACAACGCGATTGCGAACGCCGGCACAAAGGCGACAAAATCGGCCAAACAATATGGGAGGCCCGCATGGCGGCAAGAACCGGTTTCAAACTGCGCCTGGAGCCACAGGACGAATATACGCACACGCCCGACGCGGCCTCCAATTACAACGAGAGCATGTATTTCAATGTGTTCGACCCGGTCCGCAAAATCGGCGGCTGGTTCCGGCTCGGCAATCGCCCCAACGAAGGACAGGCGGAGATGACGACGTGCCTGTACCTGCCCGATGGCCGCGTCGCCTTCATGTATGGCCGACCCAAGATCGCCGACAACAAGGCGATGAACGCCGGCGGCATGAAAATCGAGGTCATCGAGCCGTTCAAACGGCTCAAGGTGAAGTACGACGGCAAGGCCTGCGTGATGGCGCAGCCGTTCGACATGGCGGATCCGTCCAAGGCGTTCCGCGAAAATCCGACCGTCGATTGCAAGGTCGAGCTCGACTATGAGGGCGTATCGCCGATGTTCGGCGGCGAGACCGTGCGCGAGGACGGCAAGCCGATCGAGATCGATCCGGAGAAGTCTTTCGCCAAGGCCCATTATGAACAACACATGGCTGCGAAGGGCACGTTCACCATCGGCGGCGAGAAATTCGACGTGAGCGGTTTCGGGTTGCGGGACAAGAGCTGGGGTCCGCGCTATTGGCAGGCGATCAACTGGTATCGCTGGTGCCCAATGAACTTCGGCCGCGACTTCGGCATGATGCTCTCGATCGTCGCCGGCACCGAAGGAGAACCGCGCCAAGGCGGCATGGTGTTCAAGGACGGCAAATACGACCTGATTACCGAGTGCGCCATCGAAAGCGACTGGGACGAGAACTGGTACCAGACGGCGCTACGCGCGAAGGTGAAGACGGAGTCCGGCGCGCGCTACGAAGTGACAGGCAAGGTTTTGTCGCTCATTCCGCTGCGCAATCGCCGCAAGACCCCGGACGGCAAGGAACTGAATACCCGGATCACCGAAGGCATGACGGAATATACCTGCAACGGCATCAAGGGTTACGGCCTGAGCGAATATCTCGACCAGATCGTCGACGGCAAGCCGACGGGGCTGGGCAAGTGAAGATCGATCTCTGGGATCCGGAGAGCTTCGCGCACGGCCACCCCCATGCGCAATATGACTGGCTGCGCGCCAACGAACCGGCGCACTACCAAAAGGAGCCGGCCGGCCCCGGCTACTACGCGATCACCCGCTATCAGGACGTCTACGACGTCGACCGGAACTTTCAGACCTTTTCGTCCGAGCCGACGATCATGATTCAGGATGCGCTGAATCAGGAGACGAGCTTCGGCGGCTACAAAATGATGCTGATGATGGACCCGCCGCAGCACACGCATTTTCGGCGCCTCATCCGGGAGGAATTCACGGTTCCGGTGTCGGCGGGACGCACGCCGCGCATGCGGCAGCTGGCGCGCCAGATCGTGAACGAGGTGATCGAGCGCGGCGAGTGCGACTTCGTCAGCCAGGTGGCCGGCGAGATGCCGTCCTACGTCATTGCCGAACTCATGGGCATTCCGCTCGACGACGGTCGCGAACTCTACAAGCTGACCGAAGCGATCCACACCACGGCCGGCGGCACACCCGCCGAAGAAGGCGCGGTCGCGGTGTACAAAATGTTCGAATATGGCCGAAAGGTCATCGAGGAAAAACGCGCGCGCCCGAAGGACGACCTGGCGACCAAGCTGCTGCAGGCCGAGGTGGACGGTCGCAAGCTCGATGACATCGAGTTCCTTCTCTTCTTCCTCCTGCTGATCGACGCCGGCGGCGACACGACGCGAAATCTTTTGTCGTCGGGCATGATCGCGATGCTCGAACATCCGGATCAGCTACGCTGGCTCATGGAAGACCTGACGGGACGTCTTCCGTCGGCGCGCGAGGAACTGCTGCGCTGGTGCAGTCCGGTCATCTATATGCGCCGTCGCGTAACGCGCGACGTCGAGATCGGTGGCAAGAAGCTGCACGAGGGCGACAAGGCGGTGATGTATTTCGGCTCGGCGAACCGTGACCCGGCCAAGTTCGAACATGCCGACAAGCTCGACCTGGCGCGCAAACCCAACGAGCACATCGCCTTCGGCACGGGGCCGCATGGCTGCCTTGGCCAGCACATCGCCCGCATCGAGATCGACGCGATGCTCATCGAGGTTCTGACCCGGATGAAGGACTTCCGTCTTGCGGGCGAACCGAAATGGCTGCCGTCCAATTTCATCTCCGGACCGCAGGTGATGCCTGTAAAATTTGCGCCGGCTCGCCGGATGGCCGAGGCCTGACTCCTGCGCCATACTCGGGCGACCTCACGAATTCTTGAGACCGCATCCGCTTGAATACAAGGTATTTGTTCCTATTTCGGGCTTCGGACGATGCCGATGGAGGCAGTGTTCGGAGCGCAGGAAGGGAATAACGTTGGCCGCCGTACGCCGTGCAAATAATTTCAACGGGTTAGAAGAAGACCGATGGTGAGCCTGCATTACGTCACGATCCGTTCGCTGCACGAGACGCCGCTGTCGATCGCGGCGCGGCTGCGCGTGCCGCAGGACGGCAAGGACAAGCATCCGGCTGTTGTCCTGTTGCACGGATCCGCCGGACCATCGCTTCGCGAAGGCGGCTATGCCGACGTTTTGAACGAGGCGGGTTTCGTGACGCTGGAGCCGGATCAGTGGTCCGCACGCGGACTGGCCGGAGGTGCATCCGGTCGCCCGCGTACCGTGATAGAGACGCTGCCCGACCTGTTCGGCGCGCGCGCATTTTTGGAGCGACACCCCGCAGTCGACAGCGCTCGTATAGGCGTCGGCGGATTCTCGTTCGGCGGCGTCGCGACCATGCTCGCGGCGACCCACAGGCACAATGACAGGTTTCTCGACGGTGACCACTTTCGCGCCTTCATGCCCGTCTACCCCGCGACCTGGACTTACAATCGCGTGCCCGATTTCGAATTCGGCGACCTCGTCGACGCACCGATGCTGCTGATCACCGGCGCTTCGGACCAATATGACAACGACCCGGAAATCTCCGCGAAGCTCGTCGCCGGGCTCGAAAAAACCGACCGGGAAAAGATCCGGATACAGGTCATGCCCGACAGCCATCACGGCTTCGACATGCCCGGCGTCGACATGGAAGTGTCCGATCCCTTCGGCAATCAGGGCCGCGGCGGCACGGTCGTCATGCGCTATAATTCCGAGACGACGCAACGGGCGCATCGGATGGCGGTCGAGTTCTTTTCGGCCGCGCTGAAATAGGAGAGCGAACATGTCCGCAGCGGTTCACGCGAGAGACCGAATGCTCGTCACCCGTGACGGCGGCTCCGCCGGCGCCTATGTGACCGGAGTCGATCTGTCGCAAAAGCACGAGGTTGAAGAGATCGCCGGGATTCGCAAGGCCCTGCTCGACCACCTCGTCGTCGCGTTACCCGGCCAGAGCCTTTCGCTGGACGATCTTGAACGCTTCACCGATGCGCTCGGAGGTCGCGACGTCACGCCTTTCGTCAAGCCGATCGAAGGTCGTCCGCACGTCATCCGCATCCTGAAGGAACCGCATGAAAAGCTGAATTTCGCCAATGCCTGGCACACCGATCTTTCCTATCTAGAGGCGCCGCCGAGTTTCACGGTGCTCTATTGCCTCGAAACGCCGCCCTGTGGCGGCGATACGGTGTGGGCGAACCAGTACATGGCGTTCGAAACGCTCAGCGCCGGGCTTCGCGATGCGCTGATGGGTCTGAACGCGGTTCATTCGGCAGGAGCCGCCTACGGCACGGGCGGATATCTGGACGGCGTGAAGGACAAGATGTCGACGAAGATCGAACCGTCCAAGGACGCCTATCGCGAACAGATCCATCCCGTCGTCATCGCGCATGCGGAGACCAATAGACCGTCGCTATACGTCAATCCGGTATACACCCAGCGCATTTCGGGATGGACGAAGGCCGAATCCGATGGGCTGCTCGCTCACGTTTACAAACACGCGGTGAACGAGAATTTCACCTGGCGTCTCAAATGGGCGAAAGGAACGCTCGCCATCTGGGACAACCGTTGCACGCAGCATTTCGCGCTCAACGACTATCATGGTTTTCGGCGCGAGATGGTGCGCACGAGCGTCAAGGGCAGCAAACCGAGGGCGGCACAGGCATGAAATTGGCAACTTTTGTGGCGGACGGACGCGAGCGCGTCGGCGTCGTCAATGGCAGCGAGATCGTCGACGTTTCGAGCATCGCGCCGAACATGAATTCGTTGATCGCGGACTGGTCTAACCTCAAGGACAAGGTCGCCCGCCTGGCCGCAGACGGCAAGCCGAGCTATCAGCTCGGCGCCGTGCGGCTGCTGGCGCCGGTGCCGCGGCCGCAAAAGGTCATGGCGATCGGCCTCAACTATGCCGACCATATCGCGGAGAGCGGCGCCGCGACTCCGGAGAAGCAGATCTGGTTCTCGAAGCTGCCGAACGCAGTGAATGGGCCCAATGACCCGATTGAAATGCCCAAGGCGTCCAGCGCGATCGACTACGAAGCGGAACTCGTGTTCGTCATCGGAAAGCGCTGCCGCCACGTGACGAAGGAAAAAGCGCCCGATGTGATATTCGGTTATGCGGCCGGCAACGACATCAGCGTGCGCGACTGGCAGTTTCACACCACGCAGTGGCTGGTCGGCAAGTCGTTCGACACGCACGCGCCGTTCGGCCCGGTCATCGTCACCGCGGACGAAATCGGCGATCCGCACGCGCTCGGCATCCGCTGCCTCGTCAACGGCGAGCTCCGGCAAAACTCGAACACCAAGAACCTCGTCTTCAATTGCTTCGATCAGATCGCCTATCTGAGTCAGGCGATGACCCTCGAACCGGGGGACATCGTCTTCACCGGCACGCCGGGCGGGGTCGGGCAGTCGATGAAGCCGCCCAAATTGCTGAGGGCGGGCGACACGGTCCGCGTGGAGATCGACAAAATCGGCGCCATTGAGGCCAGGATGGTGCCGGAGGCCTAAGGACCGGGATTGCGCGGCACACGCAGGATTGTGCGAAAGCCGAGATGGCTCGCCCCAAGATCGGCTTCCTGCCCTTCCCGCGCGCCGGAGCGATAGCGCATGCAGTAGTTGGGAGCGCAGAGGAATGAGCCGCCCTTGATCACATAGCGCCTGGTCGCGCCCATCATCGGCATCTGGTCGGGACCGGCCGACTCGCCATGACGTTCCCGATAAACGTCGCGGGTGAGCTCCCACACATTGCCGATCATGTCGTAGAGGCCGTAGGCATTGGCGGCGTAGCAGCCGGAGGGGGCAAGGCCGGCAAAGCCGTCGTCGCCGCTGTTGACGACCGGGAAAATGCCCTGCCAGGTGTTGGCGTTCCGGGGCTGATCGTGATCCATCGCGGCTTTCGGGTTTCCCGCGCGCGCCGCCCATTCCCATTCCGCTTCGGTCGGGAGGTCGCGGTGTCGCCATTTGGCGTAGGCCAGCGCGTCGTCATGCGTGACTTCGACAACCGGATAATTGTCGCGCCCGACGATATCGCTGTTCGGACCCGCCGGATGACGCCAGTTGGCCCCGGGCACATAATGCCACCACTGCGAGATGTCTTCCATGCCGTGCACTTCCTTCGGCATGAGAAACACGGCAGCGCCCGGCTTGAGCATCTCGGCCGACAATTCCGGATGTGTCCTGGGATCGAGCGCGCGTTCTGCGCTCGTGACATAACCCGTCGCCTTCACAAAAGCGGCGAACTCCGCATTGGTGACTTCGTGGCGATCCATCCAGAAGCCGCCGACATCTATCGGAGCGATCGGACCTTCTTCGGGATAGACATTGTCGCCCTGCTGGAAGGACCCGGCGGGAATCCACACCATTCCCCGATGCGGTGCAGGCCTGCTCAAGTCGAGACAGCGCGCCGCGGGATCGTCTGCCGCAGACTCCCGAACCGCCAGCCACGCGCCCGCGGATAACAAGCACACCACCGCTCCGAGCGTAAGCGCAGCGAGCACGTCGGAGCGGTTCACTTCTGGCGGGTCTTCCTGCTGGCGGGCCCGCCCTGATCCGGGATACCGAGAAACGACAGGGCCATCCGCGCCAGCGAGTCGAGAACGAATGTCTCGTCGACGTAAGGACCGTCATTGAGCAGACGATGGACGAGAACGCCGTCGACCGAGCGCAGAGCGAAAATGCAGGCGGCAGTAAGGTCCTCATGGACGCCTTCGCCGCGGGCCCTCAGAAATTTCGCCAGCAGCTCACCCTGCCTCTGCGTACCGGCGCGCATCTGTGGCCAGTAATCCGCGCCGGCGCCGGCGAGCGAGCGCTGAAAGAGTGCTCGAAAGAATCCCTGGTTGCGCTTCATGATGTGCGCGGTGTTCTCAACCAGCGTGCGCAGCATCACGGACGTCGGCTGATTTTGCCACTCATCCATCGCAAAAAAGCGTGCCGCGTTTTCGAGGTTGCGCTCCGTGAAGCGGTGGTGCAGGGCTTTGAAGAACGCTTCCTTGTCGCGGAAGCGGCGGTAGAAGCTCCCGACCGAACAGCCGGCCGCCGCGGCGATGTCGGTTACATGGGCCGCGTCGTATCCGACCTTCGCGAAGACGCGTTCGCCGGCGTGAAGGAGCCGGTCGCGCGCATCCCGGCTGCGCGCCTGGTTTACCGGCAAGACGCCGTCTAGCTGGTCGACCGATTCCAAGGACGCAGGGCTCCGTATAGCCCGGGTTTGCTAGACCAATTCCGGGACCAATGCCAGCCCAGCAGGCTAACTCGACCCGGCCGGAGTTGCGGCGACGACATTGTCGTCGGAATTGCGGTCGATCCATTCGTTGTAGGGGTCGATTCCGGCAAATTTTGGCGGCGCTGCCGTGACGATATGGAAGGTTTGTGTTCCCGTGACGATCGGCCTGGACGCAAGCGTCAGTATCTTGTCCTTTGCGAAGTTCGCATCGCCGGGTTTGGCAAGAAAGACGCCTATGCTGACCGGCTCATTCATCCTGACTTCAGTCTGCACGCCCTTGCCGTCGGCATAGTATTTGTGCGCGTCGACGGTTACGGCGACGTCGAATTTTCCGTCCGGACGCTTGGTCCATGTCGCACTCTTGGCCGTCAGGTCATAAAGCGTGATTTTGTCGAACAAGTCCGTGATCAGGGAGTCGTATTTCGGACCCGCCTCTTCGCGAAGAATCTTGATGAAATCCTTCGACGACGGATAGGGCGCCGCCTTGAAAGCGTATTGCCGGAGCAGGCGGCGCAGGGACCGGTCAACGACGTCTTCGCCCACTGTCTCCTTCAACCGGTACATGATGACTGCGCCCTTGCGATAGTGGATGTAGCCCTGGTCTTCGACACGGTCGAGCGGTAGCTCCTCGACCTCCTCGCCGCCGCGTGCGCGCAAATAGGCGTCGAGTTCCTCCTTCAGGAACTTGCGAACATGCTCGGGCCCATAGAGATGTTCCATGACCAGCATGGCGGAATACTGGGCGAAGGTTTCCGACAGCATGGTCATGCCTTGCATGTTGGCGCCGATCAGCTGGTGCGCCCACCACTGGTGGCCAAGCTCATGTGCCGTCACGAAAGTAACCATGTCGATCTTATCCGGATCGCGGCGGATGGCGCGGTCGTCCTGCACGAATCCAATCGCCTCCGAATAGGGAATCGTGTTCGCGAAAGACTCCGCGAACGATTCGTATCCCGGGAACTCAAGGATGCGTGCCTGGCGGAACTGATATGGGCTGAAAACCCTATTATAGACGTCCATGGACGCCTTCATCGCCTTCAGCATGCGATCGACTTCATAGGGATGATGCGGGTCGTAATAAACCGCGAGTTCGACGTTGTGCCACTTGTCGCGCTTCACCGCGTAGGCCGCGGACTGCATCGAAAAGAAGTACAGGATCGGGGCGCCCGACTTGAAACGCACGGTGTGACGGCCGTCGCGAACGACATCTGACACGCGATAACCCGGAGCAATTGGCGTCTGATCCGCAACCGTCGAGACCGTGATGTCCGACGTGACCCAGTCTGCGTCGTTGGCGATGTAGGACGAGGCACGCGCTGAGTCGTCCTCGAGTTTGGGCGGGCGCAATTCGGCCGGAAGATGGTAGCGTCGGCGCTTTACAGGATCCGTTAGCAGTTCGTTGCGATCCATGCCGAGGATCGGCGTAATTTCCCGATTGTTGACGAAGGTGCCGTTGTCGACGACGCGGATCATATTGCCGCTATTTTTGAATCCGTCCTGTCGCCAGACGGTCTGGAATGTGATTGCTCGAGTCTCTCCGGGCAGCATGGGGCGGTCGAACGTGTAGATGACGTAGTTGAATTTCTCGAACCGTCGGGTTATGCGCGCGCCCTCGACGTCCAATTTCTCGACCTTGAGATCGCGCATCCATCGCACATGAACCTGCTTCAGGAGTTTGCCGGTCTTGTTCTGAACGACATAACGGCCAGTCGTCACGACGGACGGAACGTGCGGTGAGATGGCGACGTTCAACTGGACGTCCACGATGCGCGGCGGGGCTACATCCTTGAACCGGTAGAGCGCCTTTTCGTAGTCGGCTGCCCACGCGTCTTCGTCGATGCTGGTACGATACGCATTCAGAACATTCGTGTTGTAGTAGATGTAGGCGCCGCTTCCGACGCAGATCAACAGAGCGAATGCCATGACCAGGCCGGCAATGCCTCGCAAGCGACGGGGCAGTCGGGCCAGGCGCGGCTGCAAACGCACCTCCGTTCCGCGGCGCCAGAGCGCGTACGTCAAGACCGTCAGCGCAAGCGCGAACGCGCTCCAATAGACCTGGAACCACGCTCGTCCGATCCAGAACTTGCCCTGTCCGTTCATGTCGGACAGGGGAACAGCGATTGTTGTTCCGAACAGGTAAAGATGATGGTCGAAACCGATGTTGGAAAATGCGATCAGGACGACCTGGAGCAGCGCCATGATGCCCCATCCCACGTATTTGTGCGGCGACAGTGCCTGCACGAATATCGCGAGGGCCGCCAGTTCGATCGCCCTAATCGAATTCGGGACGACATAGCGCACCAGGTAGTGGGTCCACTCGAAGTTGAAATACCCGGCGAACGCCTGAACCGCGACGCCTGCCAGGACTGAAACCGCAATCATCGCGATGAGAACAAGCGAGATCGCGACAATCTTTGGAATCACAAAGGCCCAGTCGGGCACTGGACACGCATCGAACACTTCGTGTGTCCTGCGGTCCCGCTCGCGCCACACCAATTCGCCAGCGTAGTAGATCGCCACGATCATCGGGATGATGCTGAATGCGCCGTCCAGTGTCGTGATCATGAGATTGGTGACGGGAAGCACGATGAAATCGCGTTGATCTGTGGCGAACGCCAATCCTCCGAAGGAATTGAGCAAGCCGAGCGCCAGGAGGACAAAGAACGCCGGGCTTTTGAATACCTGCGCCATTTCGAACCGCGTCCAGGCCCAGCCCTGCGTCAGAACGCCGGCGCTCGTGAATTGCGGCGCAGGCAGCGGTCCGGATCTTGGTCTCACGACGATCGGCTCCACCTTCGCATTCGCGGGCATCCTGGCGCCGCGCGTTTCGAAGCGATACGACAGAAACGCGATGCCGAGAAAAAGAAAGCCGGCGCTCAACCAGATGAGACGGTTATAGAGAAGGACGCCAGAGATTGCCGGTAACATCGTGTTGCGATCGGATGCCGTCCAATATTTGGCAACTTCGTCCACGGCACCGATTCCGAACGGCTCGAGAATTCCGACGATGTGATCGTACTCCGGTTTGGAAAACAGACCGGTGAGCACGAAGAACGCGATCAGGAATGCAACAACGCCGACATACGTCGCCATCATCGAGCGCGTCGCCGTCGCCAAAGCAAAGAACGCAGCGCCGAGAACGAACATCGTGGGAAGCAGAATGACCGCGTACGCATACAAATAGTCTTCGGGCCGGAACGGACCGACCTTGACCGGGTCGACCCATGGCATCAGCGATCCGATGAGGATGCCGAGCGGAAGGGACGTCACCATCAAGGCTCCGGCGGCGAGCGCGCCGGAAAAGCGTCCGTATAGATAATCGAATTTTGTGATCCGTGTGGACCGGACGATCGGACCGAAGCCTGTTTCGTCGTCGCGTACCACGACATTGGCGACGAATGCCGTGAGCGCGAAGATTGCGAACACGCTCATGATCCCGAGTTCCTCGAGAATCGCATACGGCGCATTGACGTGCGTGTTTCCTCCGGATCCGATATGAATTTGCGAAATGGTCGTTGCGCCGAACGTCAATAGGAAGAATACGCTGAATGCCACCCAAAATACCGGGGAGCGGACTTGGTAGCGGAACTCGAAGCCGGCGATTTTCGCGAACATCGTTACGCCGCCCGGCGAGCGTTGTTGAGTGTGGAGAAGTAGACATCTTCGAGACCGGCCGGGACGGACGTGAAGTCGTTCTTGGGATTCGTATCGGATATGATGTGCACGACCGTTTTGCCGGCGACGAGGCGGGTCGATATCACGGAGTATGACTGACGATAAAAGTCGAGCTCGCCTTTTCCTACGGTCTTTTTCCAGACGCGGCCGCTCAAAGAGGCCGTCAATTCATCCGGAATACCGGCGCCGACGATGCGGCCATCGGCGATAATCGCCATCCGCGGACAGAGATCGGACACGTCGTCGACGATGTGCGTCGACAGAATCACGACGATTTGTTCGCCGATTTCGGCCAGCAAGTTGAGGAATCTGTTTCTCTCCTCGGGATCGAGGCCCGCCGTCGGTTCGTCCACGATCAGCAAGGCGGGCCGTCCGATCAATGCCTGTGCGATGCCAAATCGCTGCCGCATGCCGCCTGAAAAACCGGCGATCGCTTTCTTGCGGACGCTCCACAAATTGACCTGATTGAGTAGCGTTTCGACCGTTTCGCGTCGCTCGCCGGCCCCGGTAACGCCTTTGAGTACGGCCATATGATCGAGCATGTCGTAGGCAGAAACGCGCGGGTACACGCCGAAATCCTGGGGCAGATAGCCGAGAACGCGGCGGAGTCGTTCCGGTTCTCGGATGATGTCGATGCCGTCGAATTGAATGGAGCCGCTGGTGGGGGTCTGCAAGGTCGCGATGCAGCGCATGAGCGTGGACTTGCCTGCTCCATTCGGTCCCAGGAGGCCGAACATCCCGGCGGGAACTTCCAGGTCGACGTCACGAAGGGCGTGTACGCTGCCCGGATAGACGTAGTTGAGTTTTTGGATCGACAGCATGTGTACCCCCTGCACCGTCAGAGATAGGTCGGACCGTCAGTGGTTCAATAGCGCGGCGCAGGGCGCTCGACCGGTCCTTCATGCGTGAGTGCGATGTGCGTCAAGGCGTGCTCGTCGTGATTCATGCGCCATGAGAGCAGCTTCTGTGCATAGTGAAGCATGACCGGTAAATAGTCCGGATCGTTGGCGCAATTCACGAATTCGTCGGGATCCTTTCGAAGGTCGAACAGGAGCGGAGGCAGCTTGGTGAAGTGGACATATTTGTAGGCGGAGTCGCGGATCACGTTCATTGTACACTGATGCAGCGTCAGGCCGAGCTTTTCCTCGACGGCCGCGTCCGTTGGATCGCGAAAATCAAATTCCCAGTGCGCCTCGGTGCGCCAATTCGAGGGGGTGCCGGAACCCTCAAGAAAGGGTGCGAGCGGACGGCCGTCACATTGCAGCGGCACGGGGCAACCGATTGCGTTGAGCATCGTTGGCATGATGTCGACGTTTTCGGTGAAGCTGCGCACTCTGGATCCGCGGGTCGCGTGTGCGCGCTGGCGTGGGTCTCTGACGATCAAGGGAATGTGATAGGACGCATCGAAGTAACCGCACTTTCCGAGCAGCCAATGATCTCCCATCTGCTCGCCATGATCCGAAGTGAAGATGATGAGGGTGTCGTCCCATCGACGACATTGCTTGAGAAACTCGAAGAGCCTTCCCAGAGCCGCATCAACCTCGCTCATCAGCCCGAAGTAGACGGCTTTGAGCCGGCGCATTTTCCGCTCGTCGGCACTCGCGCGGAACTGTCTGCGCGACAGTTGGTAGGCAAGCCAGGGATGCTGTGAGGCTTCCTGGTCCGGTGTCGCCAATCGGGAGAAACCCGGAACGGCGAGTGGGTCGTACATCGCATTATAGGGTTCCGGAGCGACGAACGGCGGATGCGGGCGCAGTATGGAGAGGTGAGCGATGAACGGAGTGTCTGCCGCGCGAATATATTCGATGCAGCGATCGACCAGGTAATTGGGCTCGTCGAAAGCTTCAGGGTACGCGAGTGGTCGTGGAGCCGGCGCGCCGTCTTCATATTCCGGTCCATCCGGCCGGGCACCGTAGGCGCGAGAAATCGGCTCGGGAACGGGAAAACCGTTCGCTTTGAGCCAGTTGGTCCACGGGTAAGGCGTCTCTCCCATGATGACGAGGGGCCTGATACCGGGTAGCGGCCCTTCATAGGTTTTGAGCCAGGGATCTTCTTTCTCAAGCTCGCGGGGATCGAGGCTCGTGTCCGTATAGCCGAACAAGACGGGGTCATAGCCGGCCGCCGCCGCTTCCTTTGCCCAGTTGGTGTGCCGTGACTCGAGTGGCGTTCCGTTGGTGCCGGAACGATGATTCTGCAGATACATGCCCGTGTGAAGCGAGGCACGCGACGGCCCGCAAGGCACGGCATTCGCGAAGTGCTTTTCGAACAGAACGCCTTCCGCTGCCAGGGCGTCGAGGTTCGGCGTTCGCACAATCGGATGTCCGACCGCCGACAAACAGTCGGCGCGCCATTGATCCGCGGTTATGAAAAGGATGTTGAGTGACATGCATCGAGTGTCCGAGGTGCCGCCGGAACTTGCAACTCAGATAGATTGTTCTCGATCGGCCTGGACGCGGATTTCCGCGTCCCGCCGCGGACCAAAAAAATCCCCCGGCCGAGCCCGAGGAGGAGCACCGGCCGAGGGATTCTGCCACCGACCGTGCTCCTGGGGAGAGCGCCATGTGGTGGGTAAGCCGTCGATCAATTCAGGGACGCGTGCGCCAATTCATTGTCTGATGAATAAAATAAGGCAGGGATGGATTTCGTCAATAAAATTCGTAGGTTGACGCTGAAAATCTCGCTAGCTGACATGCCGTACAACGAAAAAGGGCGCCGATTTCCGGCGCCCGATTTCAGACCGACACGGCTTTCGCTTTACCAGCTCGTGCCCAAGGACAACCCGATCACGCGCGGATCTTCAGCAAAGACGTTGGTGAAGAGAGCGGACGTCGGATCGGTGAGGTACACACCAGTCGGATTTTGTTTGTTGAATACATTCGTTGCGAAGACGCGCGCGTACCACTTGTTGTCCGGGGCATTCAACTGGATCTGCGCGTTCATCGTGTCCCAGCTACCGATGAAGTCGGCGCCGTCATTGAACACACGCGATTCCATGGACGACTGCCAGTAATAGTCGACACGCGGAATCAGCGTGTAGTCGTCCTTCAAGCGTGCCGTCCACTGGGCACCAACACCAACCTGGGCGTTGGGCACATCGGGCAGCTTGTTGCCGTGAAGATTCACGGCGACGCCTGTGCCGTCGTGATTGCCGGCGATCAAAGCGCCCGTCGTCGGATTTGTCGCAAGCGAGTATTGGTAGCCGGCCGCTTCCAGTACTGGTTCGAGAGCCGAATTGCAGAGGCCGTAGTTCACCAGGGGAACGCCGAATGGAGCGTCGATCGCGGCGTTGCCCCCGTTGGGGAGATAGAAATTCGGCACGTGGGACCCGATCGTTCCTGCTGGCGCAAAGCTCGAGTCGCCGGGCGTATGGCCCGCCGTGGCCGCGGAGGTGGGCTGCACGACGCAGAGCGAACCGTTCGTGATGTCCTTCACGAGGATTGCGTTCTTTTGGCCTGCCGTTGGATTCCGCTGATCGGCCACAAACGCGCTGCCTGCCTGCGACCGAGTCAAGCTCAGCGTCAGATTGAACTGCAGGTCGTCCTCGGGCTGCCAGAGGAATTCACCCTCCGCGCCATAGAGGTGCGCCGGAACGTTGAAGGTAAGTGCAGCGCGATTGTCGATGATGCCGACCTGGTAGTTTTCGTAGTTGTAGTACCAGACGTCGAGATTCGCTTGCAGCGTTCCGTCGAGAAGCGTGTTCTTCGTGCCCAACTCTAGGGAGTCGACGGTCGCAGGCTTGTAGGCCACCGGCACAACAAGGTTTGCAGTGCCCTGCGCTTTGTTGACGCCACCCGCAAGCTCACCGCGCGAAGCCGTGAAGTAGACGAGTGTCTGGTCGGTCCAATCCAGTTTCGGAGTCCAATTCAACGTGGCGCGTCCGGTCCACAGATCGGTCACATTGTTTTCCTTGCCGTCACTGCCGAGTGGCTGGCGGAATGTTCCCTGCCATCCCACGCAGGTCGGGCTCGGCGGTGAGGTCTGAATGACGTTCGGCCCGCAGCTCGGCGTACCGACCGGATAGAAGCCGTTGGCCAGGAGCGATCCACCGACGGCGATCGGCGTCGTCAAATCACTGGCGCGGTCGTCGTTGAATCGGGCGCCCAGGATCGCTTTCAGCTCGTCCGGCAAGATGTCGTAGGTGGCTTCCAGGAATGCGGAGCGCGACTGGACGGCGCCGCGGCGATATTCGCCGTCATAACTCGTCGACGCGTCCACGAGAGGAAGATTTCCCGCGTTCCCGCCGGCCACTGCGCCGATCGCGATCGCCTCCCAGTCGAGACCGTTCGAGGCCACCCAATACTGGTTCCAGCTGTCGAAACTCATCCAGAACGCGCCGGCGGAGAAATTCAGCGGACCTTCGAAGCTGGTCTGGAAACGCAGTTCGCCCGTCCATTCGCGCTGGCCGAAATAGTCTTCGTCATAGGTACTGAAGAACGGTGTTCTGGTCAGGATGCCGTGTGCCGGGTCGATGCTTCCCGCGTAGCTGGCGAATTTTCCGTTGTAATAAGTGTTCGACAGGGGCAGAGCACCAGGAACGCTGAAATAAGTATTATACGCGCCATGCGCGTTCGTGCCATTCACGGCACCTGGCAGACCATTTCCATTACCGAAGAACGCGTCGAACGCAGCGACCGAAGGGCCGATTTCGGCCGATATGTTTTCGGGCGTTGAGTCGTTGTAGTTTTCAAAGGTGCGCTGGTAGCCGCTGACATAGCCGAGATCGAATTCGGACTTCAGCCAGTCCGTCACCGTTTGCGCCCAGTTGAGTGTGTATGTGCCACCGCTGCCGATATATTTCGGGGCGAATGCCGTGTTCGACGCGAGCAGGCTTGGCGCCACGACACCGTTCGCGCCCGAACCGGGTCCATTCACCGCAGCGGGCAAGACCGAGAAGAGGCCCGGCACCGGAGCCGGCGGCGACGGAATCGCCGGACCCGTGAACGGTCCGGGCAATTGAGTGGCACCGAGGAATGCTAGTCCCGCCGCGCCGGCCGGATCGCCTGGCCCGCCATTGCCGGCGAGTTGGAAGAGGCCAAGCCCGTTGCCCAGTGTCTGAGCCGTTGCGAACGGAACCCCGAGACTGTTCAGAACCGCGGTCAGACCTTGTTTCGAGCCGAGTGTCGCGCCCAAGGTCGACAGGACGTTGATCGGGTCGAATCCGAGACGATCCGGCAGACAGCCGATCACGCCAGATGGGTCGCGATGACACTCCTGCTTGTCGCCGCGCACGCGCCGGTCGTTCTCATAGCCATATTCGGCACTGACATCGACGGTCGTGTCGGAACTCGGTTCCCAGCGAGCCGAGAAACGGCCGGAGGCTGTTCCTTGATTGTTGATGCGGTTGACCTTTGAACCGTCGAACGCACCGGGAAACACCGTTGGGCCGTTGTAGCTGTTCGTTTCATAGCCGTCGTGGAAGACGCCCAGCGCCGCGATGCGAATTCCAAGTTCGCCATCGATCAGCGGGATGTTGACCATGACTTCCGGCTTCATCGTGTTGTACGAACCGAAGTCGAAACTGGCACGGGCCGCGAATGCGTCCAGGTCGGGCTTGCTCGTGACGACATTGACCGCGCCGCCCGTTGCCGCGCGTCCGTAGGACGTCGACTGCGGACCGCGCGAGACTTCGACGCGATCAACGTCGAAATATTGGCCGGTCACCAGATTCGGCGCTTCGATGTAGATGTCGTTTTGGTTCTGCGCGATCGCGGCGCCGAGACCGAACTGGGTGGTAATGCCGCGGATCTGGAACTGCGCGCCACCGAAGTTCGACTTCGTGTAGGTCACGCTCGGGACATGGAACTGAAGGTCGCGGAAGCTGTTGACCTGCTTTGCCTTGAGGTCGGCGCTGGTGAGCGCGGTAACGGCCACGGGCACCGTCTGAATGTCTTCCGCCTTGCGTTCGGCGGTAACGACCACCGTTTCGATCTGCGCGTAGGCAGGGATCGTGAACGCCGTTGTTACCAACAGCGCGCTCAGGAATTTTCCGGACTTGAAATTGGCCGCCACGAACAGACCTCCCCTGTATTTTGCTAATTCATCGGCCAATGAGTCATGCATATGGGCAATTTTATTGTCAAAGACAATTCATCGCTCATTGAGTAAATGCATTTTTGTGTGGCGGACGCGCCACGTAGCCCTCTAGGCCTATGAAATATATCGCTGAAACAGGCGGATCTGGCGGACTGCAAGATTTACAACGTATACGAATTTGCCGTAATGATTTATCATATGATGTAAATTTGTGAGCGCTGCTGCTGTTCCTGCGCGCGTTGGGGCAATTGATGAGTATTCATGGCGTTGTTTCTCCTCCGGTTGGCCGCCGCGAGAAGGACCGGATTGCAAGAAAGAGCCGCCGTCCATTCCGCCGTGCGCTCATGGACGAAAAGTCGTCGAAGCGCACGCAGCGGAGCATGGCGACAAGCGAGCGTATCCTCGACGCCGCCGAAGAACTGTTCGCCAAGCACGGCATCTACGGCGTGACGATGCGCGAGATCGCGGAGCTGGCGAACGTCGATACGGCCTTGCTTCATTATTATTTCGAATCCAAGCGCGGCGTGTTCGATTCTGTTTTTGCGCGGCGCGCGGACGTGCTGAATTCCGAGCGGATGCGCGAGATGGATCGGTACGAGGCCGAAAATGGCGGCCAGTACGATCTGGAATCGGTCATCGCTGCTTATTTGCGCCCGGTATTCAGCTTGAACCGCCAGGGTGGCCAGGGCTGGCGCAATTTCTGCGCGTTTGTCGGCAACCTGACGTCCGCGCCGGAACTCGCCGAGATTTTCGCCCAGAAGTTCGATCCGGTCCTCAGGCGCTTTCTCGGGCTCCTTCGTAAGGCGATGCCCGGTGTCGACGATGCCGACCTGTTCTGGAGCTACCATATGTTTTCCGGTTCGCTCGCGACCGTGAATATCGCCAATGGCGTTGTCGAGCGGCTCTCCGGCGGTATCTGCCATTCGGAGGATTTCGATCAGATCGAGCCGCGTTTGGTGAAGTACGCCGCTGAGGGCTTTCGGGCGGTGTGTCTGGCGAACGGCTCATCGCGGCACGGCTAAAAGACCATAAAAACAATCGCTTAGAGAGCGGATTGACTCCGGTCCGCAATCCTTTTCATACTGGAACAAAACATGAACATTATGCCTGATGCAGCCAAAAGCCTGTCGGGAGTCCGTCAGCTCCTCGACCCCATACTGGGCGGCGACAAAAGCCGCAGACGCTGTGCGCTCGGCCATGCGGATGCGGATTCGATCCTGTGCGGCGGACTTTGCTGTGGTGCGCTGCATGAGATTTTCGCCGGTGACGCTGGCGCATCTGGCTTTGCCGCTTGCGCCGCACAACGCGTGAGTGGCTCCAAGCATCTGCTTTGGATCAGCCAGGATTTTTGTGCGCTCGAACACGGCGCGCTTGCCCCGACCGGTTTTGCGGAGCTGGGAATCAATCCGTCGAAGCTTCTCGTACTGCGCGCGGCCGATGCAGCCGACGCTCTGCGTGCCGGTGTCGACGCCTTGTCCTGCAGAGGTCTCGGTGCAGTGGTCATGGAAATCTCGGGCAATCCGAAGGTGCTCGATCTCGTCGCCAGCCGGCGACTCGTCTTGGCCGCTCAGCAAAACGGCGTCACCGCTTTTCTTCTGCGCCAGAATGCGCAAGTCGAACCCGGCGCCGCGCAAACGCGCTGGCAGGTGCGCAGCAGCCGTTCTTCCGAAACAGACGATTGGGGAATGCCGCGTTTTGAAGCGGCGCTCGTTCGCAACCGGCAAGGAGAGACCGGATACTGGGTGATGGAGTGGAGTTGTGACGATGGAGCTTTCCGCAAGCCCGCCGATCAAGCGGCGTATCCTGGCGCTGTGGTTCGCGCGGCTGCCGACAGACCGGCTGCAGCGGCAGCGGCGCGCATCGCCGGATGATCCGCCGCTCGCACTTTCGATCAAGAGCAACAATGCGCGCATCATCTATGCGGTAGACCTCAAAGCCGCGCGGCTGAAGTTGAGCCCGGGCATGCCGCTGGCCAGCGCACGCGCCATGGTGCGCGAACTGACCGTCGTGGAAGCCGATGAACCTGCCGATGCCGATCTGCTCGACGGCATCGCGGACTGGTGCGACCGCTTCACGCCCTTCGTCGCGATCGACGGCGTGGACGGACTGCTGCTCGACGTGACCGGTACGACTCATCTGTTCGGCGGCGAAGCAGCGATGCTTGAGACGGTGCGTGCAGCCATCGCACGCCAGGGCTTTACCGTCCGCGCGGCGCTGGCCGGAACCGCGGTCGCGGCGCGGGCGCTGGCCCGCTATGCGGACGCGACCGCCGCCGCGCCCGGAATGGAGGCCGAGGCGGTTGCGTTTCTTCCCGTCGCGGCGCTGGATCTGGATTCTAAAGACACGCATGCGTTGCGCCGCGCCGGTCTGAAGACGATCGCACAGGTGGCCGGCCGCACCCGTGCCGAGCTGAATGCACGCTTCGGCAAGGAGATGGTGTTCAAGCTGGAGCGCGCGCTCGGCCAGAGTGAGAAACCGATCTCGCCGCGTCGCGTTCTTCCCGACTACATGGCCGAACACCGGTTTGCCGAACCGGTGACGGCGCAAGCCGTCGTTGCGGACTCCATCCTTTCGCTCGCCGGCACGCTATGTCGGCTTCTGGAGGAGCGCGGCCAAGGCGCCCGTATCCTGGAGGCCGGCTTCTTTCGCAGCGATGGCGGCGTCAGGCGTATTTTGCTCGAGACCGCGCGGCCTTTGCGCGATCCCAAGATAGTCGCGCGCCTATTCCGCGAGAGGCTCGACGCACTTGCCGATCCAATCGATCCGGGATTCGGTTTCGACCTCATCCGGCTCGGCGCCCTGCATGCCGAGCGTCTCGGTCCGGAAAGCATCGGGCTGGAAGCAAGGCCCGATGACGACAAGGAGATCGACTTCCTGATCGACCGTTTGGCGGCGCGCTTCGGTTCGCACCGCATCGTCGTCTTTCAGCCGCAGGACACGCACATCCCCGAAGCCGCCGGCGCCGCCGTGCCGGCCCAGCATGCTCCCGAGACCAAACTCTGCTGGGACGCCCGCGTGTCAGGCGAGGCGCCGCGCCGGCCGCTGCGCATGTTCGCAAAGCCAGAACCTATCGAAGTGATGGCGCAGATCCCCGACGGACCGCCCTTGCGGTTCCGCTGGAGGCGCGTGCTGCACGCCGTGAGCCGCGCCGAAGGACCCGAGCGCATCGCCATGGAATGGTGGCGCAACCAGTCTCCTCAACCGACGCGCGACTATTTCCGGATCGAGGATGAAGCCGGCAAGCGCTTCTGGCTTTACCGCGACGGCCTCTACGGGCGTGAGCCATTTGCGCCGCGCTGGTATGTGCACGGGCTGTTCGCATGACGGCCTATGCGGAAATCGCGGTGACGTCGAACTTCTCGTTCCTGCGAGGCGCGTCGCGACCAGAAGAATTGATAGCGCAGGCTTGCCTGCACGGTTACGCCGCCATCGGCATCGCAGATCGCAACACACTTGCCGGCGTCGTACGCGCTTACGCCGGATTCGATCATCCGGAGTTGCCGGAGAAGAAGCCGAAGTTCCTCGTAGGCGCGCGGCTCGCTTTTGAAGACGGAACGCCGGACGTCCTCGCCTATCCCGCAGATCGCAAGGCTTATGGAAATCTCTGCCGCCTGCTGACAAAGGGAAAGCTGCGCGCCAAGAAAGGCGAGTGCACGCTCTACGTGAGCGATCTCCTCGAATGGCAGGACGGATTGCTGCTCGTCGTGATGCCTCCCGTCCACGGCACGCTCAGTAAAGTTCGAAACACCATTGAGACGGTGCGCGAGGCGGCGCCGGATCGCCTTTGGATCGCTGCGGCCATGCTCCACCGCGGCGAAGACCGGCGGCGCTTGAAGCGTCTGAAAAAACTGGCGCACGAGACGGGTATACCGCTGCTTGCCGTCAACGATGTCCTTTATCACGAACCCGGGCGCCGTGAATTGCAGGACGTCGTCACCTGCATTCGTGAGCATGCGACCATCGACAAGGCCGGCAAGCTGCTCGAAGCCAATGCCGAACGTCATCTGAAAACGCCGGAAGAGATGGCGCGGCTATTCCGCGATGCGCCAGATGCCATCGGGGAAACGGTTCGTTTTGCCGATCGCATCGCATTTTCACTGGCGCAACTCAAATACAACTACCCGGAAGAACCGGTTCCGAAAGGGCGGACGCCGGACGAGTACCTGGACGAGCTGACCTGGGCGGGCGCCAACAAGCGCTATCCGGACGGCATTCCGCCTGCCGTAGGCGCCACGCTGAAGAAGGAATTGGCGCTGATCGAAAAGCTCGAATACGCGCCGTACTTTCTCACCGTGCGCGACATCGTCGGCTTTGCCCGCGCCCGCAACATCCTGTGCCAGGGTCGCGGCTCCGCTGCCAATTCCGCCGTCTGTTATGTGCTGGATATCACAGCCGTCGATCCGGCGCAGAACGATCTCCTGTTTGAGCGGTTCATTTCGCAGGAACGCAAGGAGCCGCCCGACATCGACGTCGATTTCGAGCATGAACGACGCGAGGAAGTCATCCAGGACGTTTACAAGCGTTATGGCCATGACAAGGCGGCGCTGACCGCCACCGTCATCTGCTATCGCCCGCGCAGCGCCATTCGCGAAGTCGGCAAAGTGTTTGGCCTGTCGGAAGACATCACGGCTGCCATGGCCAACAGCGTATGGGGAAGCTGGGGCAGCGAGGTGAAGGAGAAGCAGGTTCGCCAAGGCATGCTCGACCCGCAGAACGCTGCAATCGTGCAGGCGGTAGGTTTCGCCAACCAGATCATGGGATTTCCCCGCCACCTCTCTCAGCATGTGGGCGGTTTCGTGCTGACTCGCGACCGGCTCGATACCATCGTTCCCATCGGTCCTGCCGCGATGGACGACCGTTACTTCATCGAATGGGACAAAGACGATATCGACCGCCTCGGTATGATGAAGGTCGATGTGCTGGCACTCGGCATGTTGACCTGTATCCGCAAGGCGTTCGACTTGATCCGGCTGCACGAGGGAAAGGAGTACGACCTCGTCAAGGTGCCGCGCGAGGATCCAGCCGTCTACGACATGCTCTGTAAGGCCGATGCGGTCGGCGTGTTTCAGGTGGAAAGCCGGGCACAGATGAATATGCTGCCGCGCCTGAAACCTCGCTGCTTCTACGATCTCGTCATCGAGGTGGCGATCGTCCGCCCCGGTCCCATCCAGGGCGACATGGTGCATCCATACCTGCGCCGGCGCAGCGGCATGGAAGCGGTGGAGTACCCCTCGCCTTCGCCGGAACACGGTCCGGCCGACGAACTCTATAACGTACTCAACAAGACCAAGGGCGTTCCGCTGTTCCAGGAACAGGCGATGAAGCTCGCCATCGTGGCGGCGAAGTTCACGCCGGAAGAAGCCAATGGTCTGCGCCGCGCCATGGCGACGTTTCGCAATGTCGGCACCATCGACACGTTTCGCGAGAAAATGGTCGGCGGCATGGTGCGCCGCGGCTACGCACCGGATTTCGCCGAGCGCTGCTTCAAACAGATCGAGGGCTTCGGCTCCTATGGCTTTCCGGAAAGTCATGCCGCGAGTTTTGCCCTGCTCGTCTACATCTCGGCCTGGATCAAGTGTCATCACCCGGCGGCGTTCGGCTGTGCGCTGCTCAATTCGCAGCCGATGGGGTTTTACGCCCCCGCCGAAATCGTGCGCGATGCGCGTGAGCACGAAGTGGAGGTGCTGGCGCCCGACGCCAATTTCAGCGACTGGGACAATACGCTTGAGCGCGGTCGCTCACTCTCCTTGCGACTCGGTTTTCGCCAGATCGATGGTTTCCACGAAGACTGGGCACGGGCGATCGTGGAGAATCGCGGCTACGGTTACGCTGGTTTTTCCGAATTCATCCGGCGCAGCGATCTGCCGAAAAAAGCGCTGATGGTTCTGGCCGAGGCGGACGGGCTGCGCTCCTTCGGCATGGACCGGCGCGAGGCCTTATGGGCCGTGCGCCGCCTCCCCGACCAGCATACGCTGCCCCTGTTCGACGCCCAGCGTATGAAGGAACTGCCGACCGAGCACATTTCGCCTCTGCCGGAAATGCCTCTCAGCGAACATGTGCTGGCCGACTATCAGACGCTGCGACTGTCGCTCAAGGGCTATCCGATGCAGTTCCTGCGCGAACTGTTCACCGCCGAAAAGGTCAAAAGCTGCGCCCAGATCGAGGCGATGGATGATGGCCGGCGTGCGCGCGGCGCCGGCGTCGTTCTGGTGCGCCAGATGCCAGGCGATGCCGGCGTGGTGTTCATTACGCTCAGCGACGAAACCGGCATCACCAACGTTGTGGTATGGCCCAAGCTCGTCGAAACTTTCCGCCGCGAGATCATGGGCGCGCGGCTGCTGGTGGTCGAGGGCAAGGTGCAAAAAAGCGAAGGCGTCGTGCATCTCGTGGCGGAGCGCGTTTTCGATCGAACCCAGGAACTCGATCGGTTGTCGGAAGACACGCTGCGGCCATTTCAAGGCAAGCTGGAAGACCTTGCCTTCCAGCGACCGGACTCCCGAAGCCCCCATCATCCGCGAAAGATGCGGATCCTGCCCAAGTCGCGGGATTTCCATTAGGCCAAGGTGGGTCTATACGCTTTCACTCCGGGGCAAAGCATCGACTCGCCATGAACAGCATCCGCGGCCTGGGTTGGCCGCACCTCGCGTCCATTGCGGCCTGCGTCATTCTGGCAGTGCCGTTGTGGTGCGTCGTATCCCCGCCGATGCCGGACTACCCGGCGCACCTGGCGAGCTTTTACCTGATCGGCGGCGGCGCATCGCCGTACTACCGCGTCGAATGGGCGTTCCTGCCCAACCTGGCGGGCGAGATCGCAGTCCCTTTGATGGCCAAACTGTTTCCGCTCGAATTTGCAACGAAGGTCTTTCTCTCCACGACGATCGCACTCTGGGTACTCGGCCCGATCGCAATCCAGAGAGCTCTAATCGGCAGGATTGGACTTGGTGGAATCGCGGCTGCCGCGTTCGCCTACAACGCGCCATTCATGTGGGGTTTCTTCAACTACGACTTCGCTGCGGGTCTGAGCTTCGCCGTGTTCGCCGCGTGGATTGCCACTGACGGGAGCCGCCGGACGAGCCATCTGATCGGCTTCACCGTTGCATTCACGCTCGTCTATTTCGCGCATCTGTTCGCCTTCGCGACGCTTTTGCTTCTGATTGGATGCTTCGAGCTGTCTAAGGCATGGCGAGGTCTGCGGCCCTCGCTATCGGAAGCGGCGCGTCGAATCCGCCAAGTCCTGATTCTCTGTCTGCCGGCCGCGCTGTTCTACCTGCTGCTTGCTCCGCATGGCGGTGGGCTAGGCATTCAGTTCAATCTCGCCGACACGATGGCTGAGCGATTTGAAGCGGCAATCCAATGGCACTTCGATCGTCCCGCTTATTTTCTGACAGGCGGACTCCTCGTCGCCTTTTTTTTGGGTTTGTACGCGCGAAGGGTACGTGTCGCGCCATCAATGTTGCTCGGACTCGCCGTACTGCTCCTGTGCACGGTATTCGCGCCCGAATGGGCTTTGGGTGGCTGGGGCGTACATTTCCGGCTTCCGGCGGTGTTCGGCGCCCTTCTGTTTGCATCGGCGGATGTCGCGCTGCCGCGCCGCTGGACGACGGCGTGCACGACCGGGCTGCTCGCCCTGCTCGCCGCACAAGCGCTCGTTCTCGAGCACAACTGGATCGGGATCGACGCGCGCTATGGCGAGTTTCACGCAGCCGAGCAACATATTGCGGCCGGGAGTCGCCTCCTAACCGTTCTCGACGGCGACTCGCTCGGCTGGTCGGCGGATCAGCCCTATTGGCACATGGCGGAATTCGCCGTGATCGATCGCGGCGCATTCACGCCGCTGCTGTTCACGACACGCGGCCAACATGTCATTCGCGTTCTGCCGCCACTGGACCGCTACGCCGCGGCGACAGCCGAACAAGGTTCGCCGCCGGATATTGACGAGCTCGGCGATCTTGCGGCAGGGCGAAAAGATGCGGATGAAGACATCCAGAATGTTCTGCCCTATCTGCTCTTTTTTCAGTGCCACTATGATGAAGCGCTCGTCATTCGTGGCGATGGCACCCAGTCAAAAGTCCCGCCAATGCTCCGTTTGAGATACACCGGCAGCTTCTTCGCACTGTATGACGTCGTCGCCGATCGTCGGTGCCCAAGGCGATGAACGCCGCACAGAATTTCGGCTTTCGCATCGCGCTCTGCGCCCAGTTCATTGGATGCTTCTTGGGAGTTGCGCATGCCGTGTCGGTAGTGACGTTGCACGTCCCATTGGACCCGAACGAAGGCTGGAACGCCTATTTCGCCCAAATGGCGATCGCAACCGGCTCGCCCTACCCGCCGAGCGGGAGTTTTCTGGTCGACAACTACCCGCCGCTTTCGTTCTTTTTGGTCGGTGAAGTCGGGCGCGTTCTCGGCGACGAGATCATCGCCGGGCGACTCGTTTCGCTTGTCTCACTGGGCCTTGTGGCCTTCGCGACGGCAAGGGCGGCGCGCCGCGCCGGGTGCAGCGTCGAGTACGCTGCATTCGCTGGCCTCATCCTGATCGCCTGCATGCTGCTCACCAGCGACTATGTGGGCATTGACGATCCTCAAATGCTCGGGCACGCGATCGCAATCGCGGGAATGCTCGCGGCGCTGCAGGAACCGCGAACGTCGCGCGCCATGGTCGCGTCCGCTCTGCTTTTGACGCTGGCCTTTTTCGTGAAACACAATCTGGTGTTATTGCCCGCATCCCTCGCCTTGTGGCTGGCCTTCGTCGACCGACGACAGGCCATCATATTCATGGCCAGCGGTGCGGTGTTTCTGTTGGTCGGACTCGGGCTTTTTCGCGAAATGTTCGGCGTGGGCTTCTTTGAACAGGTCGCATCTGCCCGTCTTTATTCGCTCGAAAATATTCGCGTCGGCGCGCTGAATTGGTTGCCGTGGGCCGCTATTCCGATCGGCGGTTCGATCTGTCTCTTTTTCTTGGGACGGAAAGAACCGGTGGCGATTTTCGCGGTAATCTACACTGCGATTGCGACGGGCGGCGGATTGGTATTCTCAGGCGGCGCGGGAGTCGACGCCAATGCCTTTTTCGACGCGGACATCGCGCTCGCACTCAGTGCGGCCCTCCTGCTTGGCCGCCTTCAAGGTCGAATTTGGGCCGTTGTGGTTGCGACTCTGTACGTCATCCCATTGGCACTCCTGCTGCGCAACGTGGACGGAGATTGGCTCGACGCGTCCTATTGGCTCCACCCTATGGCCGACGATGCTCGCGTGGCGGAGCAGGAGATCCGGCTCCTTCATTCAAAACCAGATCCCGTTCTCTGCGAGATGCTGTCCCTCTGCTATTGGGCGCAGAGATCGCCCCAGGTGGACGTCTTCAATATGGACCAGGGACTGCGCACCGGCGCGCGGCATGCAGACGACTTGCTGGCTGCCATCGATCGGAAGCGATATTCGCTCATCGAGTTGGAATCGCTCAGGCCGTTTCCGCTTCCTCCCCAAATCGAAAAGGCGATATTCCGCAACTACTCCGTTGCACGAACCGATGATGAGCGAGCGTTCCTCACGCCGCGCTAGTGCGCAACTTTAACGGTCCCGGTGCGCTCCAACTTGCCCCAACCGACAAAGCCGCCGCGGATCGCCGTCGAGATGGAGCGCACGACGACGTAGTACATGAGCTGGCGGTAGCCGAAGCGTTGCAGCGGCAGCCACCACAGGAGTCTCCATTGCTCGTTGCGCTCCATCAGAAAGCCGAACGTGGCTGCGAGCAGGTCAACGACGACGAAGACGACGTAGTAGATTCCGACTGTGACAAGGTCGGTGTTGCTGAATTCCGCTCCGTGCTGCTCATAGGCGATCCACTGGCTCAAGAGCTGCCAGATCAACAAGAGATCGGCGAGCGGCGCCAGCGCCGTCAGGGCGATCTGAAAGAGCCAGACCTGCGGCAGCGCGATCATGCCCAGCGCGCCGAACCGCGGATTGAAGGTCAGTCGACGATATTTCCACAAGCACTGCAGCGTGCCGTACGCCCAGCGGAAACGTTGCTTGGCGAGCGCGCGGAACGACGCCGGCGCTTCGGTCCAGGCGATCGCGGTGCTGTCAAACCGCACCTGGTAGCCCTTCTCCTGAAGGCCGATGGTGAGATCCTGATCTTCCGCGAGCGTGTCGGATCGAAAGCCCGCGACCGCTTCGAGAGCGGAACGGCGCCAGGCCCCTACGGCGCCCGGAATCACGGTCAGCGTTCCGAGCGCGGCCAGCGCACGGCGTTCGAGATTCTGCGCGACCACATATTCGAGCGCCTGCCAGCGCGTGATCATATTGGTGCGATTGCCGACCTTCGCATTGCCCGCCACCGCACCGACCTTCTCGTCCGAAAACCACCGGACCAAACGCGCGATCGTGTCTTTTTGGAACTGGGTGTCGGCGTCCAGCGCGACAATGATTTCGCCGCGCGCGCGTTTGAGGCCTGCGTTTAGCGCGTTGGCCTTCCCGCCGTTGGGAATACGCAAAAGAACGACGCGCGGATCGTTGTTGAACCTGTTATGGACCACTTCCGAGGTGCGATCCTGCGAACCGTCGTCGACCACGATGATCTCGAGATCGCGATGGTCGCTCTCCAGAAGCCGCTCGACGGTGCTCCCGATGACTTTCTCTTCATTGTAGGCCGGAACGATGACCGACACGTGGTGCGAATCCGGAGGCGCTTGCGCGACCTGGGCCGCTTCGCGACGCGCGCTCCACAGGCTCAAACCGGCGAGGAAGAGCAGTCGCGAGATGCCAAGCCAGATTGCCGCGATGAAGGCGTAATACAGGAACCTGCCCGCAAAGCTCATCGCCAGGAACACGAGGCGGTCGTTGAAGAGAGCAATGCTGGCCGGCAGGCGCGGCATCGACTGATCCGGGGTCAGTCCTGCCAACTGCGACGCCGGGACGAAGGTGTATCCCTCAGCCCGAAGCCTATCGATCAGGATCGGCAGCGCCGCAACCGTCTGAGACCGGTCGCCACCGGCGTCATGCAGCAAGATCGTCTCGCCGTTGCCGCCCGTTCGGGCAACTTGTGCCAGCACCCGCTGAACGATGACATCCGGACCGGGGAGTGCCCAGTCGATCGGATCGACCCGCTCGCCGACGGTCAGATAACCCATGCTCTGTGCGATTTCGACGGGGATGATGTCGCCCGGATCACCCGGTTCGTTATCGCCCAGATAGGGCGGGCGAAACAGGCGCATCGAGCGACCCGTGAGCGCTTCGACGAGTCGCTGCGTCGCATTCAATTCGAGGGACACCACCTGCTGAGGCGTGTCAGCGAGATTGGGATGGGTGTAGGTGTGGCTTCCGAGCTCGTGACCTTCTGCAACGATGCGCTGAATCAGATCGGGATTGGCTTGGGCGTTTGCGCCGATGACGAAGAACGTCGCGTGCACGTGTTTGGATTTGAGGATGTCCAGAATTTGGGGCGTCCACTCCGGATCGGGTCCGTCGTCAAAGGTGAGGGATAGCTTCTTTTCGCCGCTGCCATACTGGCGAATGACGTAATTGGTCGGGATCCTTGTATAGGTTTCGTCCGCGATGTCGCCGCTGACCGGATCGATTTCGATCGTCCTGCTTCCCGACTGCGGCTCGGCTTCGACGCGAAGGAAATCGCCTTCGCCCTCGTAATCGATGTCCGAACTGATCGGTATGTCGCGGATCGCTGCGGGAGCGCCTTCGCCGTATTTGCGACCCATCAAATCCCAGATCGAGGGGTCTTCGCTGCCCAGTCGCCAGAGCGCATAGCCCGCCGGCCGATAAATGTCGGCAGCATGCATCTGGTTGTAGGCGGTCGCCGCGTCCAGGAACCAGACGTCGTGCTTGGTTTGATCGTCTTCGATGTAGCTGAAATGCGGGTTGTTGGTGGCGTCGTCGAACGTGATGGTGGCGTCGGAGTCATGCGCCGCGACGACGGCATCTTCAAACGTCAGGCTATCCGTGTGACCGCCGTTCCAGTCATACGCATAACTGCCTATCGACACGATCGTTCGGCTTGGAGCCAGGACGCGCATACGCCGATCGAGCAGGTTCTCGTACCAGCTTTCGCCGGCGATGCTCCCGGCTCCGCTGGAGTCATCGTGCTCGTCGTAAGCCATCAGCAGGGTGTAATCGACCAGTTGGGCGTATTCGGCATAAGGCCATTTGTCGTCGTCGAATGGCGCGGCCATCACCACTATCCAGCCGCGTGGCATGAACGCGGCGGACACTTGCTTCAGAAATGCCGCCAGATCCTGGTGAGCGCTTTCCGGAACTTCCTCAAAGTCCACGCTAACGCCCTGGAGCTTGTTTGTCGCGACGAACGCGACGAGCTTGTCGACCAGGTCAGCGGTCCGCGCCTTGTCGGCCAACAGCGCACCGAGCCCCGGTCCGTCCCACTTGCCGAGCGTCGCATTCTGCAGAACCGGTAGAATGACCAGGTTCGGCTTTGTGCTTCTGATTTCGGCCAGCAGCTTTTGGTCCGGCACCGTCTTGAGCGAGAGATTGGGTCCCTGGAGCGCCAACCAGGTCGGCATCAGCCAATCGAGCTTGGGCAATGCACCCTTCAATGAGAGCCCGGCAGACGGTTCCCAGTTTGGATAGAACGCGATGGACAGCGGGCGACCAGCTTGCGGCCGCAGCATCGACGACAACACCCGAGTGGGTTGCGCGTGCCGCTCGCGTTCGAGCCGCAGACGCGCCCGTTCCTTGCGCCGCGTTTGCGCTTCGGCCGCCAATCGCGCCGCGGAGCGCAGGAGGCCCGGATCCAGCGCCTTCTTTTCCAGATTTTGCGTCGAAACGGCGGTAAGACGTCCCGGCAGGCGCAATTGCGTCGCCTGGGGAACGGCGATCAAGCTGGCCGCAAATACCGCTCCCAGCACGAGGCTGACGATGGCGGCAGTCCAGCCGACCACCGACGCGCCGACAGCACGCCTTCCCGTGGCGTCAAAGAAAACAGGCTTGTCGGCCATATCCTACCGCTCTCCGCGCCGCCTCACGGCTGCACCGGTCGCGCAGACCCCGATTGTCATTCTATGCTCCATGCGCGGCGCAACGCGGGCGTCGCGGCGGCCCGGGTACTCTAGCTCATTCGCGAAGGCGATGCCAAAAATGGGCGACATGACGCCTCGACCGGCTTCCACAGGCGCAGCGATCGCGCCGGGAATAGTCATCTCCGCCGGCTTCATCCTGACGCTGCTCGTCGACTGGCCGGGTCACCTTTCTTACGATTCGGTCCTTCAGCTGTTGCAGGGCCGGACCGGCGTCTACAACACATGGCATCCTCCGGTCATGGCATGGATGCTTGGGCTCGGCGACGCAATCATGCCGGGAGCCGCGCTTTTTGTGACTTTTCAGGCGGCATTGTGTTTTGGTGCACTGCTCTCATTGCTGGCCTTCAACCGGAGCAGGTCCGGATGGCCTGCGGCTCTTGTCGCGCTTGCATGCATCGCCGCGCCCCAATTCCTTCTCTATCAGGGAATAGTCTGGAAGGACGTGCTTTTCGCGGACGCGGCAGTTGCCAGTTTCGTATGCCTTGCCCATGTGGCAAGAGTTTGGCCGAGCCCGATCCTGCGGACAGCCGTGTTGTCGGCTTCCGTGCTGCTGCTCGCACTCGCCGCTTTGACCCGCCAAAACGGCCTGATCGTGCTTCCTCTCGGGGCCATGGCATCGGGTTTGATAGCGTGGCGACAGACGAAAAGCGCCACTGTCGGGATATCGTTCGGGTTAGCGATGCTGACGTCCGCGACAGTGTTGGCCGGCGGGGCGACCCTTGCGCTGAACACGCGAAGCGACGGCGACCCGGGACCACGCGAACAATTCGATCTGCTCGAAGTCTATGACCTCTCCGCAGCCATCGCGGCGGACCCCCGGCTCGGACTGACGATCCTTTCGCGGACGGACCCGAAGCTGTCGCGTCTCATCAGCGTCGAAGGAGCGCGACTGTATACGCCTGTTCGCAGCGACCCGATTGCCGCGTCGCAAACGCTCATGACGGCGCTGCGGAAGTCGAACGCCGCAGCGCTCGACGAAGAGTGGTACGCACTGATCTTCCGTCACCCGCTGATCTATCTGACGAATCGCACGCACATTTTCTGGTGGGTGCTTGCGACGCAGGACATCTTTCAATGTCGGCCTTTATTTGCCGGGGTCGAGGGCCCTCCTGCCGCGCTGAAAACGCTCGGCATGTCCCGACGCTGGTCCGCGAAGGACGACGCGCTCCGCGCCTACGGGATGTCGCTGTTGAACACGCCGGTATTTTCGCATCTTGCGTTTGGCGCATTGGCCTTGGCCGCTCTCTTCTTGCTGCTGAGGCGCCGCCGACCGCCGGATATAGCGATCGCCCTGTTGCTCGTCGCGACACTCGTTTTCACGGCGAGCTTTTTCGTGATTTCGATCGCTTGCGATTATCGTTATCTTTATTTTCTGGATCTGTCGGCACTGTTTGCGCTGTTTTATTTGTCGCTGGACGTTCGCAGCGCACTGAGAGGAATCCCATGACCCCTCCGCTCGGACTGATCGAAGGCTATTACGGCAAACCGTGGAGCTGGCAGGCGCGCCAGGATGCGATCTCTTTCTTGAAACCGCATGGCTACGACTTCTACATTTACGCACCCAAGGCGGATGCCTATCTTCGCAAGCGTTGGCGCGAGAATCATCCCGCCGACGCCGAAGCTGCCTTGCGCGATCTCGCCCGTCATTGTCGCTCATGCCAGGTGAGTTTTGGAATCGGAATCAGCCCTTATGAGCTTTATCGCGACTTCGATGCGACCTCGCGGGCGTCGCTCGCGCGCAAGCTTTCGCAGTTCGACGATTGGGGTGTGGAACACCTGGCAATTCTGTTCGACGATATGCGCGGCGATCTCCCGGACCTTGCACGAACCCAGGTCGAAATCATGCACTGGGTCGCGGCCCGCACGCGGGCGAAAAAGCTGATCGTTTGTCCGAGTTACTACACGGACGATCCTGTCCTCGATCGTTTTTTCGGCCAACGCCCGCCGAACTATCTCGAAGACGTGGGAAAATTGCTGGATCCGTCGATCGAGGTTTTCTGGACAGGAGAGGAAGTATGCTCCCGAGAATATTCGCCTGGTCATCTGGCGCGCGTGACGAGTCAGCTCGGCCGCAGACCCTTTCTCTGGGACAACTACCCCGTCAACGATGGGCAGCGCATGTCGCAGTTCCTGCATGTCCGGGCCTTCACCGGACGGCACGCCGACATCGGGCCGCACCTTTCGGCGCACAGCGTCAACCCGGCACTTCAGCCCGTGCTGTCGCGCATTCCAGCACTCAGCCTCAGCGAGAGCTACCGACTCGGTGATAGATATGCGTATGGCGAGGCTTTCGCCAATGCAGCCGAGGAGGTACTGGGCGCCGAGCTGGCCAAGAAGCTGCAGCAAGATATCCTGTATTTCCAAGATGTCGGATTGAACAGGTTGGGCAAGTCGGTCGACCGGCTACGACGTCGCTATTGCGACGTCGATCACGAAGCGGCGCGCGAAATCGTCGCTTGGTTGGATGGCGCATACAAATTCGACGAAGAGATCGCTTAAAGCGAACCCAGCCATGCCCTCAGTCGCTCGTTGACTTCGGACGGGCGCTCCTGCTGGGTCCAGTGCCCGCAACCTTTCAACACGTCGGCACCCCGCAGGTCGGTTACGAAATTGCGCATGAGGGCTATCGGGTCGCCGCGTCCGAGCATGCTAAAGGCCGGATCGCGGTCGCCGCCGATGAAAAGTGCGGGTTGGTTGATTTTGCGGCCCGAAAATCCGCTCAAATAGGCGAAGTCCCGCTCGTGATTGCGATAGCGGTTGATCGGTCCATAGAATCCGGATCGTTCGAACTCGCCGACATAGTAGTCGAGTTCCGAGGGCGTCAGCCAGTTCGGAAACGGGTCAGGGTCGACAAGTCCGTCCAGTAGGCGTTGGTCAGCGGTCTTGTTCGTGGGCCAGGTGCCGTCCGGCGCGTCGCCTGAAATCGCGTAATAGAACTTGCGCAGAAAATCGCGGGGATTGGACTCGGCTTCGGCCTCCGGCTCAACCGGCTTTTGGAAATACGCCTGATAGAAGAAGCGACCGCGGCGCGTGAAGATCTCGTCGAAGACTTCCGTGAAGGGGCGCGTCGGCGTGCCGAGATAGGGAACTGACAAGCCTGCAACCGCCCGGACGCGATCGGGTCGCACGAGAGCGCTGTTCCAAACGATCGGCGCACCCCAATCGTGACCGATCAAAATGCCACGTCGATCGGGGCTTAGCGCTTCGATGACCCCGACGACGTCACCGATCATCCGTTCCATTGAATAATCGGCAATTTCGGGCGGCTTATCCGATCCGCCGTAACCACGAACATCTATTGCACAGGCCGTGAATCCGGCGTCGGCGATCGGGTCGATCTGGTGGCGCCAGGAGAACCACGACTCTGGGAAGCCGTGAACCATCACAACCAGAGGGCCGGACCCTCTAACGACGGCACGGATCCTCACGTCGGACAGTTGGACAAAGGTGAAATCGCTCATTCGGAGACAATAATGTGACAGCAAGGTATGCACCAGCCACATCAAACACTTTGCAATACGCGCGATGAATCCGCTATCGAAGCATCGAACCAAACATCGGCCGCTCATGTACAATTGTTCGAAATGTCCCGGATATTGCTGTTCCTATCCGGTAATTCCGTTGACGAAGCGCGACGTTCAACGATTGGCCGAACACTTTAATCTGAGCTTTGCAGCCGCCCGGACCAAGTTTACCAAGGTCGATGGCGACGAGGAATTCGCGATGCGGCGCAAGGCGGACGAGCTCTTCGGCAAGGTCTGCCGGTTCTTCGACACCAACCAGCGACGCTGCACGATATATACGGCGCGACCGACCATTTGCCGGACATATCCCGGCGGACGCTGTGGGTACTACGACTTCCTCTCGTCGGAACGGAACGCTCAGGAAGACCCCGACCATATCGCCACGACCTGGCACGCCTGAATCGCCTCCAGCCGGGCTTGCGCATCCTGCCGCTGTTCGGGTCTCATCGGTGCGGGCCGGGACGGGGGCATCATGGATATCTCAGGCAAAGAAAAGGCGAGAGCGGCAAGAGCAGAGGCATTCGCCACCCCGCTCGACAAGTTCGACGTGGCCGACCCCGAACTATTTCGCAGCGACACGCTCTGGCCGTGGTTCGAGCGACTGCGGCGCGAAGACCCGGTTCATTTGTGCCGCGAAAGCCGCTTCGGTCCGTACTGGTCCGTAACCAAGCATCGCGACATCGTCGCCGTCGACAGCAATCACCGCGTATTTTCGTCCGATTCCGAGATCGGCGGAATCACGATTATGGATGGGTACCAGCCTCGCCAGCAGTCCAGTTTCATCGCCCTTGACCCGCCCATGCACGATCAGCAGCGCAAGGTCATTATGCCGATGTTCGCGCCGGGCAGCCTGGAAACGCTCGCCCCCCTGATCCGCTCGCGTGCCGCGAAAATATTGGATGAACTCCCGCGCGGTGAGGATTTCGATTTTGTCGACCGCGTTTCGATCGAACTCACCAGCCAGATGCTGGCGACCTTGTTCGACTTTCCGTTCGACGAGCGACGCGTTCTCCCGCGCTGTTCCGACTTGATTCTTGCCCAACCCGAGCCGGGCGGCATCGTCGAGAGCGAGGAACAGCGCCAGGCCGAGCTGTTCCAGATTCTCGGGCAGTTCGTGGGTCTCTGGAACGAACGGATAGCGCTACCGCCGGCGCACAATCTCGTCTCGATGCTCGCACACGCCGGCGCAACACGACGCGAAACGCCCGAGGAGTATCTCGGCAATATCATTCTTCTCATCGTCGCCGGCAGCGACACGACGCGTCACTCGATAACCGGCGGTTTGCTCGCGCTAAATCAAAATCCGGCGCAGTACGAAAAGCTCCGAGCGAATCCCGCGCTGATCGAGAACATGGTGCCAGAGATCATTCGTTGGCAGAGCCCGGTCGCTCACATGCGCCGCACGGCATTGCAGGATATTGAAATCGGCGGAAAGCAGGTCAGGAAGGGCGAAAAAGTCATCATGTGGTATGTCTCCGGCAATCGCGACGAAGACGCGATCGACCGTCCCGACGAGTTCGTCATCGACCGAGAACGTCCGCGCCAGCACGTCTCTTTCGGATTCGGCATTCACCGCTGCGTCGGTATGCGGCTGGCAGAGATGCAACTCCGGATAATGTGGGAAGAGATTCTGAAGCGCTTCCCTCGAATCGACGTTGTGGGCGAACCCAAACGTATGAATTCGAACTTCGTGAAGGGATTTGAGGCCATGCCGGTGCGAATTCCGGCTTGAACGCAACCGGCCCCAGACGAGCCGTCCTTGGGGCGAGTATCTCCCCACAATGAGAAGCAGGTCCCCGAAGGACCGGCAAACCGGTGGATCGGATCCGGCACATTCAGTTTTGGGGACCGGCGCCGGGGTGCGCGACGATACGGCCGGGTCTGTTGGACACCCGCCGCAGCGATGGGATCGGCGTTACGCGAACGGCCTCGAGCCCGGCTGGGGCCGAATTCCGCCGTCGAGGGATGAGGTCGGTTTTGGCGCTACAAAGAAAATGGCGCACCCGAAGAGATTCGAACTCCTGACCCTCAGATTCGTAGTCTGATGCTCTATCCAGCTGAGCTACGGGTGCGTTTAAGGGCGCAGAACCTATGCACCGGCGCGTGCAAAGGCAAGCGATGTTACGACAAGCCTGTGACGTAGCCGATCTGCCCAAGTCCTTCCGCCGACCGGGAAATCTCCCCAGAAAGCGTCATCGCGCACCCTTGTCGCCATGGCGCGCGCTGGTTAAGACTGCTTTCCGGACTCGCTCAGGATTTGCGCGGGTGGGCTGGAAAACCGGGCACCTCCGTCGGGGGCGAGGTCTGGTTGCGCGGAGATCGGCACATGTGGGGAATTCTGGCGACAGACCCAAGAATTAAGTCTCGCCTTTTCAGTGCTTTGGTGGTCTGCGCGGGCCTCGGCCTGGCCGGCTGTTCCGATCTGGACAACGCCTTGTTCGGCGACCAGGCCGATAATGGCGGCGGCGCCGCGGGCTCGTCCGACCAGTTCCCGCTCGGCAACTCGGGAGGCGCTACGCCTGGAACGCTCCCCGCTGCAGCTCCCAGTGCAGCACCCGGTTCCGCACCGGTAATTGCGATCACGCCGGTGACGATCGAACCCGGCACAAATACCGGTACGGCGGTGAGCGGCACGATCGCGACGATGCGCAGCCAAATCATGACGCTCGAGGAGCATCTGGCGGCAAATGCCGCGCGGCTGACCGAATTGCGGAATCAGGGCGCCGATGCGGCCAGCAGCTATCAAGACGCAAAAGCGCGCATTACGACGCGCCTGCAGGTCGGAACCACGCGCGGAAATCCCGAACTCGTCAACGAGTGGAATGTGGCGCAAAGCGCTCTCGACGCCATCGCCACGAACATCAACAACCTGAATGCGCTCGGTGCAACGATCGCCGCGGACTCCTCCGCTGCGCATTTCGCGCTCGACCAGATTCAGGCGACTTACAATGTTTCGGGTGCGGTTGACGAAGATCACCGCCAGCTCCGCGTCCTGGAAGACGAGACGAACCAGACGATCGTATTGATCGACCGCATTCTCAAGTCGACGTCCGAAAACACCCAGAGGCAGACAGCCTATGCCGCCAATGAGCGCGCCAACCTGACGACGCTCGCCGCCGCGATCAAGAATGGCGAGCTTTACGACTCAGACCTCGGCGCGCCTGCCCTGGCTTCGGCTGGCGGACCGATGTCGGCATCGACGCTCGCGATGGCGGGCACGCCGCTTGTCGTGATTCGTTTCGATCATCCCGGAGTCGACTATCAGCAAATTCTCTATGCCGCGCTGACGCAAGCCCTTCAGAGCCGTCCGAACGCCGGATTCTCTGTCGTTGCCGTGTCCCCGACACGCGGAACCGCTGCGGCGGTCCAGCTTGCCCAAACGTCCGCAAAAAACCATGCGCAAGAGGTCTTGAGATCCATGACCGATATGGGCGTGCCCGCGACGCGATTGGCCGTGGCATCGGCGACGGACCCGAGCGCGACGTCGAGCGAAGTTCGCGTCTTCGTCCGCTAGTCGCGTAACGAGGCCAAGAAGGCCCCGGCAAGTCTCGCGACTTTCGTCAAAACGATCGCATCATGCCGCGCCGTTCGCCTTGAACCATGCCAGCATGCGCGCCCAGCCTTCCTTGGCGTCTGTCTCGTTATAAGAGGGGCGATAATCCGCGTTGAATCCGTGCTGCGCATCAGCGAAGACGTCGATGCGCGAACCGGCATTGCCAGACGCGGCGAGTGCCTTGCGCATCGCGTCGATATCGGCGCCGCTGATATTCTGATCCAGACCTGCATAGAGGCCCAGAACCGGGCATTTCACGTCCGCAGCGACTTCGATTGCGGAACGTGGTCGAAGCGCGCTGTCCGTCCCAGCAAGAGGCCCATACCAGGCGACGCCGGCTTTGAGCGCGTGGTTGTGCGCTGCGTAAAGCCAGACGATACGTCCCCCCCAGCAAAAACCCGTGATGCCGAGCCGCACGGTCGCGGCACCTTCGCTCTTGGCGAAAGCGACCGTGGAGTCTAGATCGCTCATGACCTCATGGTCGGGCACCTTGGCAACGACATCCTTCATCATATCCATGACGTGCGCCATGTCGTATTTGCCCGGATCGCCGTATCGGGCGTAGAGCGACGGGGCGATCGCGTAGTAGCCACTGTGCGCGAGACGGCGGCAGAGATCCTTTATGTGCTCATGCACGCCGAAAATTTCCTGAACGACGAGAATTACCGGCGCGCCAACGCTGCCAGACGGCCTTGCGCGATACGCCGGAATTTTCCCGTCCGCAACGGGGATGTCGACCGCTCCCGCATCGAGCCCGACTGTGTCCGTCACGATGGCATCGGCCCGCGCTGGTCCTGCGGCCAAAGCAAAGCCGACTACCAACGTGGTAATGAACGCGCGGCGTTCGATCGATTCGGGGATGTTCTGCGTGATTGTATCCAAAGCGTCCTCCCGTGCGGATGCCGATTGAGCTCAGGTGAGTATTTCTCAGCGCGCGCGCAGAACACAACGCAATTTTGCCAAGAGCCTGTAAATTAAAGGCACAGACGGCTGCGTTCCACTCGCGCGTTCCGAGTTATTTGCGAAACAGCGTTCGGTAACTTTGCATTTCACCGAGCGTTTCAGCCTCATAGACGCCACGCGCGATCGCGCGCGAGAGACAATCGGCGGCGATGCTTCCGAGGCGCATCAGGTTTCTGGCGCGCGGCTCAGCGACGGGCACTCTTCCCATCGTGATCCCGAAAACGATGTCGCCATCGAACGGCGTATGCACGGGACGCAACGCGCGCGCGAACCCGTCTGCGGCCATGATAACGATGCGCTTGAGTTCGACTGCGCTGACGTCGGCATCAAGCGCGACGACTGCGATCGTCGTGTTGGTACTGGCCGCCGGCCGCTTCATATCCGTGGGCAGATCGAGGTCGCCAGACGACGGCGCGGCCGGGCGACGCCCGCCGAACTCCCCGTTCTGCTCGAACGGGAAGGCCCAAAAGACATCGGTACCGGGCATCACAGGCGATCCGAGCGAGTTGACCGCGGCAAGTGCCCCGATCGTGAAGCGGTCATCCACGACCGCCGAGGCGCTGCCCAGGCCCCCTTTATATGTTCCGGCTCTCGCGCCCACGCCTGCCCCGGCATTGCCGAGCGCGAAATCCGTGCCGGCCGAATCGAATGCCCTTCGGCCGAGCAGGCGATAGGGCGACTCGTCGCCCCAGTCTTTGTCCCCACCATTGACCAGATCGAACAGAATCGCGGCCGGGACGATGGGCGCGGGCGGCGCCGATGGCGTCATGCGAAACCCACGGTCAGCCGCACGCAGTGCCGCTACGACCCCGGACGCAGCATCCAGCCCATGTACCGATCCCCCTGACAGGACGATCGCGTCGGCAGTGCAGAGCAGATTGCTCGGCTCCAGCGCGTCAATTTCCCGCGATCCAGGCGCGCCGCCCCGGACGTCGGCTACCGCCAGAAAGGGCGCGTCCGCGACGACGACTGTCGTGCCAGTGCGGACCTTGAGGTCTTCGGCATGCCCGACGCGCAACCCAGCTACGTCGGTAATGAGATTTCGCGCGCCTGATTGAACCATATGTGTCACGCTAGCGTGTGCAGCCCGAATGAGAAGGTCACATGAGCATCGTGCGCCGAGCGATTTGTGTTGTCACCGTTGCGCTCGTCGCGGCCGTTCCGGCACGTGCGGCTGGAACGATCGCATCACACCATATCATTTCTGCGGCCAATCCCTACGCTGCGGAAGCAGGACGGCAGATGATGCGCGAGGGCGGGTCGGCGGTCGACGCGGCCATTGCCGCTCAATTGGTCCTCACCCTGGTCGAACCTGAATCGTCGGGCATTGGCGGCGGCGACTTTATGATGGTCTACGACCCCAAGGACAAATTCGTCACCAGCTTCGACGGCCGCGAAACCGCGCCGGCCTCGGCCACGCCTGGAATGTTCCTGGACCCGAGCGGAAAGCCTCGCGACCATTTCAGCGCCATCCCGGGCGGCCTCTCTACCGGCGTTCCCGGCGTCATCGCCATGTTCCAAATGGCGCACATGAAATACGGTCGTCTCCCATGGGCGAAACTGTTCGAGCCGGCAATCAAGCTCGCGGCGAATGGATTCCCGGTCGGCCGCAAGCTCGCCGCCACGCTACGCGCGTTTCCGCAATTGGCCGGAATGCCGGACATCAAGCGCTACTTCTACAAGGCCGACGGGACGCCGTTGGCGCAAGGCGAGATTCTCAGGAACCCGGAGCTGGCAAGAACTTTGCGCCTGATCGCGAAAGGCGGACCGAAGGCATTCTATACCGGCGAGATCGCCCAACATATCGTCGACGCCGTCCAACATGCACCCGTCAACCCAGGTGGCATGACCCTGGCCGATCTCGCATCGTACCGCGCCGTCGAACGGCCGGCCGTGTGCGGCGCCTACCGGGCTTACCGCTTATGCTCCATGGGGCCGCCCAGTTCGGGCGGCGTCGCAGTGCTGCAGATCCTGGGCATGCTCGAGCGTTTCCCGCAATCGCAGTTGCAACCGAATACGCTCAGCGAGGTGCATTTGTTCACGCAGGCGAGCCGTCTCGCCTTTGCCGACCGGGCCATGTTCCTCGCGGATCCTGATGTTATCCACGTCCCCGTCGCGGGTCTGTTGGATAAAGGATATCTCGCTCAGCGTTCAGCGCTCATCGACCCATCCAAGGATATGGGCACGGCGATCGCCGGAGAACCGCCTCAGAAGCATGCCGAATTCTCGCCCCAGCGAACGCAGCAATTGCCTGGAACCAGCCACCTCTCCGTCGTCGACGATCGCGGGGAAGTCGTTTCCATGACGATGACGGTTGAATTTGTCTTTGGTTCGGAAATCATGGCGAACGGATTTTTTCTCAACAACGAGTTGACCGACTTTTCCTTCGAACCGACGCGCGATGGAAGGCCGGTCGCCAACGCACCGGCGCCGGGCAAGCGCCCGATGAGCGCAATGTCACCGACGATCGTCTTTGGACCGGACGGGAAGTTCGCCATCGCGACCGGATCGCCCGGAGGTCCGGCGATCATCGATTTTGTCGCTCAATCGCTGATCGCGATGATCGACGGCGGAATGGGGCCGCAAGACGCCGCGGCGTTGCCGCACCCGCTCAATCTTAACAGCCCGACGATTCTGGAGAAAGGCACCGCACTGGAAGCACTCGCGCCGCAACTGACGGCCATGGGCCATTCGGTCATAACACGCGAATTAGAGAGCGGGCTGCACATCGTCGAGCGCGTACCAGGAGGTTATATCGGAGGCGCCGATCCTCGCCGCGATGGAGTTGCGCTCGGCGACTAGCGGCGTGCAACCGCAAAAAGGCGCTTGAAGGGGAACAACGTTTTTCCGTCGCGGCGCCGCGGGTAGGCGGTATTCAGTCTGGCTTTGTAGTCCGAGATGAAGTCCTCCCGCTCACGACCTTCAAGCGCCTGCACAAAGGGACGGAGGCCGGTACCGCTGACCCAGGTGTAGACGGCGTCCTGGCCGTCCAGGACGTGGAGATATTCTGTTTCCCAGATATCCGCTTCCGCACCGCACCCGTTCAGTATGTCGAAGTATTCTGACGGTTCGAGCACGGCGACTTCGCGCACATTTTTCAATCGCACAGACCAGGGACCGCTCCCTGCCGCCTCGCGCATGAGGACGTGTGACGGCGCATTCATATTGTGAGGAACCTGAAACGCCAGCGTTCCGCCTGGCTCGACAAACGCCATCAAACGCGTGAGCAACCCGCGGTGGTCGCCGAGCCACTGCAACGTGGCATTGGAAAAGATCACGTCATACGTTTGGGGCGGGGACCATTTCGCAATATCGGAGAGAACCCACTCCGCGCGGATGCCGGTCTTTCGCGCTTGTTCCAGCATCGCGGGGGACGAGTCCAGCCCATGCAACTGCGCCTGAGGCCAGCGCGCGGCAAGCGCGCCTGTCGAATTTCCGGGACCGCATCCCAGATCGACGACCCGGCGCGGATTCTCGTTGCGCACATGCGCCAGAAGCTCGAGCGCAGGCCGCGTCCGTTCCTCGGCATAAGTCATGTACACAGTCGGATTCCACACCATCACGTCAGCTCGCTGTCCGGGATTTCGATTCGCAGAATCGTTCCATCCACGCTAGTGGCGACAAGCACGATATCGCCGCCATGAGCGCGCGCCAGATCGCGCGCGATCGCGAGCCCGAGGCCCGAGCCGCCGCTGCGCGCCGCGGTGGCGAACGGCTGGAAGAGCCTGGCATGAATGCCCGCCGGGATTCCGGGCCCATTGTCCACCACGTCGACGCGCACGCGTTGTCCCTGGCGCGAGGCCGTTACGCGGATCCATCCCTGCGATCCGCGTTCGACAAGCGCTTCGACCGAATTCCTGATCAGATTGAGCAAAATGCGATAAATTTGTTCAGGGTCGGCGTCGATCTGCAGTTCCGCTTCGACCTGGTTGTCGAACACGATGTCGACCGGCGCGATCCGCGCCTCAATCGCCGCCTCGCCTGCTTCACTCACGAGCGGCGCTAGCGGCAGCCGCTTGCGCTTGGGTGGGCGCTCGTCGGCACGTCCATAGCGCAAGGTGTTGCTCGCCAGGGACACGGCGCGGTCTATGGACGAAACGAGCCGTGGTGCCAGCCGTTTGACGACCGGGTCCTGGACGCTGGTCAGGTGATCCGACGCCAATTGCGCCGTGGACAGGATGTTCCTGAGATCATGCTGGATGCGCGCGACGGCCGCGCCCAACGCGGCAAGGCGCGTCTTTTGTTGCAGAAAGCCGTAAAGATCGCGCTGCATGGCGGCGAGTTCGCGTTCCGCAATTCCGATTTCGTCCCGGCGTGCACTGGCGCTGATGATGCGTGCCGGATCTTCCGGATTGTCGCGGAATGAGATCATTGATCCCGTAATGCGTCGCATGGGCCTGACGATCACGAAGTAGAGGCTGACGAAGACGAGGATGCCGCTGATCAGCGATACGACCAGTCCCGTCGCGATCACGCGCCAGGCGTAGTTCACGAGCGCAGCGCGTATCGGTGCCTCGCCAAGGATAATTCCTATCGATTCGGCGCGTTTGATCCGCGTAGGTGCAATGACGTGCAGCGTCCGATTGCCACCATTCAGCAGACAGTCAAGTCCGTCACCCATCCTGCCGACCATCATCATTCTCGTCAGATCGATCGTCTTGTCGATCGAGCGCGGCATGCCTTCGACCAGGAAGAGCTCTCGCTGCTCGGGTCGCTTCAGCAGGACGGCCGCGGCCCCCGCCCGTTTGAGCAGCTGCTCTCGCATGGCCGGCGAAAGCTGGTCCCCACCGGGTTCGGTGAACGGCAGAATGGCCAGCTCTGCGGACTGGATGTGATTCTCGAGCAATTCGCGGTGGTAGCGTCCAATCGAGGGCACGAAAATCAAGACTTCGCCGACCATCACGTAAAAGACGGTCAGAAGAAGCAGCCGTCCCGAAAGGCTATGGGCGACAAGCCCATAGGCTCCGGCAAGTCGAGCGCGAACACGACCAAGCATGGTCTCATAAAGCCTCAAGAAGGGGCCAAAATACAGTGCGTCCGCCGGTTCCCCTGCCCTGCCTCCGCAGGTTGACAGTCCAATAGCCACACCCTAGAAACCGCCCTCTTTTCGACGCCACCCGAGAACCGCCATGAAGCGCCCCTACCAGCCGAGCAAAATCGTCCGCAAGCGGCGTCACGGCTTTCGCTCCCGCATGGCTACCAAGGGCGGGCGCAAAGTCCTGGCGCGCCGCCGCGCCCACGGGCGCGCCAAGCTGTCCGCCTGAGCAGGCCTGGTTCCCGGCCCGACAAGGGCCTTTCGCTTGAGCACCTGAGGGTCCGCGCGGACTTCCTGCGCGCCCAAAAAGGTATCCGCCGCACCACTGCCGGTATCACCCTGGAGGTCTGTCCCAGTCCGGCCGGCAGCGTTAACGAACAGTCGCTCCGGGTCGGGTTCACCGCCAGCAAGAAGATCGGTAGCGCCGTCGTCCGAAACCGGGCAAAACGCCGGCTTCGAGCCGCTGCGTCGGCCGTCCTTCCCCTTTCAGGCCGGGCAGGCACAGACTATGTATTGGTCGCGCGCCGCGGCACGGTCGACCGGCCCTTCGACAGCTTGGTTGCGGACCTGGCCGAAGCGCTGCGCGCGGCCCATTTGAAGCTTGGCCGAGCAGGAGAAGCCCGTTGACGGCTATGACGAGGAGACTGCGCGGAGCGGCCGCGGCGGCGTTGATTGCGCCGATCCGCTTCTACCGCATTTTTATCTCGCCGCTGTTTCCGCCGGCGTGCCGTTTCCAGCCGACCTGCTCGCAATACGCGATTGAGGCGATCCAGACGCACGGCGCCTTCAAAGGCTTCGTCCTCGCTCTCAGACGATTGGCGCGCTGCCATCCCATCACCTGGCTCGGCGGCTCGTCGGGCTTCGATCCCGTTCCGCCCCGATAGGTCTTCTTGATGAACGACAACAACAACCCTAACCGCAACTTGATGCTGGCGATCGCTCTGTCGGCGGCCGTGTTGTTCGGTTGGCAATATTTTGTGGCAATGCCCGCGATGAAGGCCGACCAGGCCAAGCAGGCATTGCTCGCCAAGCAGCACAAACCGGCCATGCCGGCCGGCGCACCGATTCCCGGGGGCATGCCGGCGCAACTGCCCCGCGACAAGGCATTGGCTCTCGGCGGTTCGCGGGTCAGAATCGACACGCCCTCTCTGGACGGCAGTCTCCTGCTGCGCGGCGCGCGCTTCGACGATCTGCGTCTGAAGAACTACCGCGAGACGGAAGACAAGAAGAGTCCCGAGATCGTTCTCCTCGCGCCCAAGGGGACGGCTTATCCCTATTTCGTCGACTTCGGCTGGACCAATGCAGAAGGCGTCAACACACCGCTCCCCGACGCCAACACGGTCTGGACTCTGACGAAGGGCCAAGCGCTGTCGGTCGGAAAGCCAGTGACGCTGCAATGGGACAATGGCCATGGCCTTGTCTTCACGCGAGAGATCTCCGTCGACGACAAATTCATGTTCACCGTGACGGATAGCGTGCAAAACAAGGGCGCAGCCGCGGCTACGCTCTACCCCTACGCACTCGTCGTTCGCGATGGCGTCCCATCGACACAGCACTACTGGGTGCTGCATGAAGGCTTTGTCGGAGTCGCCGACGGCACGCTCAAAGACGCAAATTACGACGACTTCAAGGAAGAAGGCACGCCGCCCAAGACCTTCACTTCCGTCGGCGGCTGGGTCGGAATTACCGACAAGTACTGGATGGCGGCCATTGCGCCACCGCAAAACGAGAGTTTCGACGGTTCCTATCTCGCGACGCCGTTCGGCAGCGCCAAGGCCTATGAAGCCAATTATCGGCTCGGCGCGCACACGGCCGCGGCCGGCGGCGGCATCGTGCATGTCGTCCACCATCTGTTCGCCGGTGCAAAAGTCGTGGACACGCTGCGCCACTACGACCATACGCTCGGCATCTCGAATTTCGACATGGCGATCGACTGGGGCTGGTTCAAACCGATCACCCAACCTTTGTTCTGGGTGCTCGACCAGTTCTACAAGCTGCTCGGCAATTTCGGTTTGGCCATTCTCCTGCTCACGGTCGCAGTGAAGCTCGTCACGTTCCCGATCGCCAACGCATCGGCCAAGACGATGGCGAAGATGAAGAAAGTCCAGCCGGAACAGGAGAAGATCAAGGAACTCTTCGCCGATGATCCGGTCAAGCAGCAACAGGCGATAATGGAGCTGTATCGGCGCGAGAAGGTGAACCCGCTCACTGGTTGTGTGCCGCAACTGCTCGTTATTCCGGTCTTCTTCTCGCTCTACAAGGTCTTCTTCGTCACGATCGAGATGCGCCAGGCACCGTTCTACGGCTGGATTCACGACCTCGCCGCGCCGGATCCGACATCGATCATCAACCTGTTCGGCCTCCTGCCCTACAGCGTGCCCTCGTTCATTCCGGCCTATCTGTCGATCGGCATCTGGCCGATCCTCATGGGCATCACGCAATGGGTTCAGACGAAGCTCAATCCCGCGCCGGCCGATCCGATCCAGGCGCGCATGTTCGGATTGATGCCGATCATGTTCACTTTCATGTTCGCGACCTTTCCGGCGGGCCTGGTGATCTACTACACGTGGAACAACCTGCTCGGCATCGCACAGCAGTGGTACATCATGAGCCGCCAAGGCGTTGAGGTTCACTTGTTCAAGAACCTCCGGCTCGAGGGGATAGTTCAGCGCCTTTTCGGCCGAACAAAGCCGGCCGCAGGCGAGTGAGCCCGGGGCACAACGAAGCCAAAGACGAGCTGGCCGGCGCGAGGAAGCTTTTCGCCGGGACGTGCGAATTCGTGTGGGGCACCGGCGACATCGCCAGTCTGCCGCCCGAGGATCTCCCCGAGATCGCCTTTGTCGGGCGGTCCAATGCCGGCAAGTCGAGTCTCATCAACGCCCTCACCAACCGCAAATCTTTGGCGCGGGTGTCCCACACGCCCGGACGGACGCGTGAGATCAATTTCTTCAGGCTCGGCGACCGTCTCATGCTCGCCGACCTGCCGGGCTACGGTTATGCCAAAGCATCCAAATCGTTGACCGCTGAGTGGCAGAAATTGATCTTCGCCTACTTGCGCGGCCGTGCCAGTTTGCGGCGCGTCTCGCTGCTGATAGACGCGCGCCGCGGCGTGCTCGATCTCGACCGGGAGGTCATGACGCTGCTCGACGAGGCCGCGGTGTCGTACGGACTCGTTTTGACCAAGATCGACAAGCTGGCCCCCGGCGAATTGGAGGCTGTCGTCTCCGCGACCGAAGCCGAAGCCCGCCGGCACACCGCGGCATTCCCCGAAGTATGCGCCACATCGGCCTTTCGGAGTTTGGGCCTGGATCCACTCAAGCTGCAGCTGGCGGCGCTGGCTGACCTTTGACGATTGGGCTATAAGGCCGCGATTTTTGCCGGGGAACACAGCATGGCGCTGCAGGACGAAATCGCACAGGAGCGGAACCTGCGCGTCATGGCGCGCTGGCGTTCGACCGCGCGCGTGCTGGTCGAGGCGCTGCCCTACATTCTGAAATACGATCAGAAGACCATCGTCGTGAAATTCGGCGGCAATGCCATGGCCGGCGGCGGCACGGCCGCGGACTTTTCGCAGGATATCGTTCTGATGAAACAGACCGGCATCGATCCGGTCGTCGTGCATGGCGGGGGGCCGCAAATCGGCGCGATGCTGGCAAAGCTCGAGATACCTTCCACATTCGTCGACGGGTTGCGCGTCACCGACCAGGCTGCGATCGATGTCGTTGAGATGGTGCTTACCGGTTCCATCAACAAGCAGATCGTGAGCGGCATCAATGCCGCCGGCGGGCGCGCCGTCGGACTTTCCGGCAAGGACAGCACGCTCATCCTCGCCCGCAAACTGATGAAGAACGGTGTCGACCTCGGATTCGTCGGCGAGCCGGAAAAGGTCAATCCCGAAGTGCTTCATACCGTCATGCGCTCGGAGATCATTCCCGTCATCGCTCCGATCGGAGTCGGCTCGCACGGCGAAACGTTCAACATCAATGCCGACACGGTCGCCGGTTCGATCGCCTGCGCGATGAAAGCGGAGCGTCTTATCCTGCTTACCGATGTCGAGGGCGTTCTCGACCGCGACAAGAAGCTGATCCCGCGCCTGACGGTCAGCGAGGCACGCGCATTGATTTCGGACGGCACGATCAAGGGAGGCATGATCCCAAAGATCCAGACCGCGATCGATGCGGTCGACGGCGGCGTTCATGCTGCCGTAATTCTGGACGGGCGCATACCGCATGTATTGCTGCTCGAACTTTTCACCGAGCACGGCGCCGGAACGCTGATCACCGCCGGATGAAGCGGCAATGGCGTAGCATCGGGCTCGCGACGTCGGTTCTCTGCCTGTGGTGCGGATCGGCATTGGCGGATTTGAGAATCTGCAATCGCACTTCCTATGTCCTCTACGCGTCGACCGCGATGGCAACGGGCGCCACCGTCTCGAGCCAGGGCTGGTCCAGAATTGCGCCCGGCGCCTGTGAGACCGTGCTCCCCGGCAATCTGGACGCGAGCGCCTATTACGTCTATGCGCGCTCGTCGCAAGCGCATGCGGGACCGATGCGTGCGTGGGGCGGCGACAAGCCGATTTGCGCCAAGGACGGCAATTATTCGGCCCGCATGGCAAGCGGACAGCAGGACTGTCCGGCCGACGATTTTTTCACGCTGCCTTTCGCTGCCGTGGACACGCACGGCAAAACGTCCTGGACGACAACGCTGAGCGAGACGCCGGCCCTCCCGACCCTCGACTTGGCGCGGATCGCAGGTCGTAAGCGCCTGCTCACCGATCTCGGCTACAAAATAGGGCCGATCGACGGCCGGCAGGACAAATCCGTCGAGGCGGCGCTCAGCGATTTTCGCCGCAAGCTCCGGATCTCGCCCGCCGCGACGGACGCCGATCTGTTCGACGCGCTGGAAACGAGCGCCCTGAAGGTCTCCGCTCCGGCCGGCTATTCGATCTGCAACGATACGGCCAAGCCGCTCGCAGCGGCGATCGGCGAACGAACCGGCGCGGCATGGATCTCGCACGGCTGGTGGAAGATCGATGCCGGAGACTGCGCCAGGGCGATCACCGCTCCCTTGGCTGCCGACAGCCTTTATCTCTTCGCCCAGAAGATCGGTGGGCCCACGCTCGTGACCGGTCGCGAGAAATTCTGTGTCGCGGACATCGAGTTCGACATCGAAGGCCGCGCGCGTTGCAAGGATCGCGGCCTGAATGAAATCGGCTTCGCCGAAACCCCCGTCAAAGGGCGTACAGGCTATGCCGTCCACATCGGCGACGGCGGTCTTATCGGGCCCGGCTACAGGGCGACGTCGAAGTAGCTGAGGTGCCAGCGCATCTCGTCTTCGGTCATCGGGAAATGCACGCCCGCGCGCGCCGGCAGCAACTCGCTCGCCGTCAGCTTCATGACGAAGCTCTGGATCTTGAAGGCGACGCGCATCGAAAGTCCCGCATGCCAAACCAGCGCGACCGCGGGCTTGGGGGATCCCGACTGTATGATTTTCCGCACCGTGGCCTCAGGGACTTTCGCAAGTGCCGAGAGGGCCAGCACGACCGTATCGCGTTGGCCGGCGTTGGCGGCCTTGTCGACGAACGCCTCGTCGAGCTTGCCCGCTTCCTGCGCCGCTGCAACGTCCTTTTTGGCCTTGTCGAGCGGCGTGACTTCCTTCTGGCTGCCCTCCTGCAGGCGCGCGCGCAGCTCCTTGTTGAGCTGATGCTTGATCTCCTCGTCTAGCCCGTAGCGCATCATGAGCTGCTCGATGAGGCTGGCGCCGACGAAGGAAGCAAGCCGCCAGATGGCGCGCTTGGAGAGGTCCGAGCGCATTGTCAGAGGCTGCTGGAATTCTTCGATCTTCTCGGCCTGCTCGACGATGCTCTCCATCGCTTTTTCGCGCACCTTGGCGTTCGGATTGGCGAGAAGAGTCGCGATCGCCGGAATATCGAGCGAGGCCACGATCGCATCGGCGACGTCCGGGCTCACCGGTTTGCGGCGCGCCACGGCGGCGATGATCTCCTCCACCTTGGCGGTGGCGATGATCTCGATGAGATCCGTATCCGACAGGAGCGGCGAATATTCCAGAATCGGGGCGGCGACCATCGACTCGGCATCGCGCGCCAGCGTCAAGACGATATATTTCGGGATGCAGTCGAGCGACTTGATGCTCTCCGCGAGCACCGCGCGGACGCGCGGCAACTGGTCTCTAGCGAGCCGCTCCATGGTCTCGATCGTCAGCGCGTGCAAATGCCTCGCTTCGTCGCGTTCGAGATCGGGCATCAGGCGAGCGATCTTGCGCGCCAGCTCCAGCCGCACGTCATCGTCTACGTCGTCTGCGAGGTGCCGGTTGGTGTGCGGCGCGGCACCCGGATTGGCCGCTACCGCGCGACGCGTCGCAACCGCCCCGTTTTGCGCGAGGTAATGGAGAACATCTTCGCCGGCGTCGGTCTGGCTGGCTAGTTCGCTCTGGGCCGCCTGGGCGCGCTGCTCCAGGAGCGCGAGCACTTCATCGCGCGTCATGTTGCCCTCGACGGGCGGCAACGCGGCGTTCTGCCCTTTGCTCGGCATATCGGTCCCCTGATCGTTCCCGAGTGTGGACGCTATGGCTTTAATCCATGTTTAAGAGACTTGGTTGACCTGCGTTAACGAAGCTTGCCTCGCGGCCGGTGTTCGACCATGGTCCCGGCCATGCGTTCCGTCGTCCCACAACTCCGTCCAGATTTGCGTCACGTCGAAGCGTGGATCTTCGATCTCGACCACACGCTTTACACTTTGGACGCCGCTCAGCAGTCGGCGATGGAGGAACGCATCTGTGTCTTCGTCCAGCGCCACTTCGCGATCGCGCGAGAACCCGCCTGGGAAATTCAGAAGCGCTATCTACGCGAATTCGGCAGCACGCTCGGCGGCCTCGTGCGCAGGCACGGCGTCGACGCAGATTCGTACCATGACTTCGTCAACGACATCGACGCGCTCGATCTGTCGCACAATGCGCAACTGCGGTCCGGTCTGGCGCGACTACCCGGACGACGGTTCGTGTTCACCAACAATTGCGGCCGCTTCGCGCACAACGTCCTGACGCGACTGGGTGTCGGCGACCTTTTTGACGACATCGTCGACGCACGCGCCACGGACTTCGTCCCCAAACCCGGTCCTGCGGCCTACACCGCCCTGGTCGAGCGCTGCGGCCTCGTCGCGGAGCGCTCAGCCCTGTTCGACGACAGTGCCCGGAACCTGGTTCCCGCCAAGGCGCTCGGCATGACCACGATCTGGCTCAACAATGGACTTGGCCAATCGCACTGGAAGATCGAGGATGCGGACCAGCACATAGACCACGAGACGTCCGATCTCGTAGATTTTCTTCACACTATCGGGATTTGACGTCATGAGCCTCGCACGCACGATCGACGAAGCCTGGGAAAACCGCGACTCGCTGGGCCCCGACACGAAGGGGGTCGCGCGCGACGCAGTCGAGACCGCTCTCGCCGGACTCGATGCCGGCACGTTGCGCGTCGCCGAGAAGGCGAATGGCGAGTGGCTGGTGCATCAGTGGCTCAAAAAAGCGGTTCTGCTCTCCTTTCGTCTCAACGCGATGAAACTCATCCCCGGTGCGCCCGGCGATGCGCCCTGGTGGGACAAGGTTGATTCCAAATTCGCCGGCTGGGGCGAAAAGGAGTTCCTGTCGGCGGGCTTTCGCGCCGTCCCCGGCTGCGTCGTCCGCAAGTCCGCCTTCATTGCCAAGGGCGCCGTGTTGATGCCGAGCTTCGTGAACGTCGGCGCCTATGTCGGCGAGAACACCATGATCGACACCTGGGCGACGGTAGGTTCCTGCGCACAGGTCGGATCGCACTGCCACATTTCCGGCGGTGCGGGGCTCGGCGGCGTCCTCGAACCGCTGCAGGCGGCGCCGACGATCATCGAGGACAATTGCTTCATCGGTGCAAGGTCCGAAGTCGCCGAAGGGGTCATCGTCGGCGAGGGCTCGGTGCTGGCGATGGGCACGTTCCTGACCGCGACCACCAAGATCGTCGACCGCCACACGGGCGAGATCGTCACCGGCCGCGTCCCGCCTTACTCGGTAGTGGTGCCGGGCTCGCTGGGCGGCGGTCCCGGGAAACCGGCGCTGTATTGCGGCGTCATCATCAAGCGGGTCGACGAGCGGACGCGGGCCAAGACGTCGATCAACGAACTTCTGCGCGACTGACGGGAAAGCCACGCGCTGCTCTTCCCGGGACCGGTCGTACGGGCAATACTCGCCCGAACGATGGGGGATCGTATGACCATCCTGCATTATCTGTTCGGCCTCTCGGGCCGGATCAATCGCGCCAAACAGTGGGCCGTTCTCATCGTCTCGCTGATTCACGTCATCGTCGTCGCCTTTGTCTTCTCCGGCACCATCGGCTTCGTCTCCGTTGCGAACGTCATGCGAGGCCGGACGACGCTCGACGATCTGATCGCAACGCCGCAGGCCCATCTGTTTCTGGCGACGTTCATCCTCTTGTACGCGATCGGCGTTTACATCGGTTGCGCCGTCGCGGTTAAGCGGCTGCACGATCGGGACAAGAGCGCCTGGTGGCTGCTCGTGTTTTTCGCGCTGCCCCTGGTTCTGCAAATCCCGCTGCTCACCTACTTCCCCGTCGTGCTTGGCTATCTGCGGGACGTGGTGCACGCCGCGCAGACCCACACCCAGCCGCCGATGCAGCCCGCCGAACCGCCCTTGGTGACGATCGCGCGCGGCGCCTCGGCGCTGATCTCGCTCTGGGCCTTCGTGGAGCTTTACTGCCTCTCGGGCACGGAGGGCGATAACCGCTACGGTCCCGATCCGCTGGTGCGTCGCGCCTAGGGCTTTCCCGACAGCGTCGCAGCGACGACTTCGGGGTCGACGCCGAGCGCCTGCACGATAGGGGCGAACACTGCCATCTGCGCGACACCGGTCGCCCCGAGCGTCAAACCGCCATCGACGACGAGAGCGTGCCCGTTGACGAAGCCCGAGCCGTCGCTCGCCAGATAGAGCGCGGCCTCCGCGATGTCGCGGGCGCGGCCGCCGCGCGGGATCGGCTGCGATTGCCGGGTGGATTCCGCGATCGCCTCGATGCGCGTTTCGGCGAGCTGGCTGGGCATGCCGAAAGCCTGGGCAAAAATGTTGGTCGCGATGAGCCCGGGACAAATGCAGTTCACCCGTATGTTTTCCGGACCGAGCACCGCTGCGCTCGCATGCGTCATGTGCACGATTGCCGCTTTCGCGATCGAGTAGAGCAGCGGACCGTATCCGGTACGCAGGCCGGCGACCGAGGCGGTGGAAATGATCGATCCGCCGCCGACGGCGCGCATCATCGGTATCGCGTACTTCATGCCGAACAGCGCGGCGCGGACATGAAGGTGCATGACCGAATCGAATCCTTCCGCAGTCACGCCGTCGGGCGGATCGCTGGCTCCACCGGTGCCCGCATTGTTGAACAGGATGTCGAGACGGCCGAAATGCTTCCGGGCCGCGGCGACCGCATTCTCGATGTCCTTTTCCTGCATCACGTCGCAGCGGACATAGCGCGCCATGCCGTGATGATCTTCCTCGATCCGCGCGCCCTTGTCGTCCTGGATATCGGCGGCGATGACCCGCGCCCCTTCGGAGACGAATAGATCGACCGTCGCCCGGCCGATGCCGCTCGCGGCCCCGGTGATGACAGCCACTTTTCCTTCCAGACGGCGCGCCATGACGTCCTCCCTTACTCGTTCATTGACCATAGCGAGGCGTGCGCGTACATCGCAACCGATGACCATTCCCGACCCCGTGGCACTTTCGCAGGCCCTGATCCGCTGTCCATCCGTGACGCCCGAGGATGCGGGCGCCATCGCCGTCCTCGAAACCGCGCTGAAGCGCCTCGGGTTTGCCTGTCACCGTCTGCGTTTCGAGGAAAACGGCACGGCCGCGATAGAAAATCTTTACGCAAGGATCGGCACCCAGGGACCGAATTTCTGCTTCGCGGGCCATACCGATGTCGTGCCGCCGGGCGATACGAAATTGTGGCGTCACGGTCCGTTCGCGGCCGTCGTCGAAAACGGCACGCTCTACGGCCGCGGCGCCGCGGACATGAAGTCCGCAATCGCATCGTTCGTCGCGGCGGCTGCGCGCTATCTCGCGACCGGCAAGCCTTACGGCTCGATCAGCCTCTTGATCACCGGCGACGAGGAAGGCATCGCGACCAACGGAACCAAGAAGATGCTCGCCTGGCTGCAGGAACGCGGCGAGCGCCTCGATCATTGCGTCGTGGGCGAGCCCACTTCGACGGTGCGCGCCGGCGACACGATCAAGATCGGCCGCCGCGGTTCGATGAACGCGCGGCTGACGGTCCGCGGCACGCAGGGTCACGTCGCCTATCCGCACCAGGCCGCCAATCCGCTGCCGGTCATGGCGGCGCTGGTCTCGCGCCTGTCGTCCCAGATACTCGACACGGGGAACGAACATTTCGACCCCTCGACACTCTCCTTCACCACCATCGACACCGGCAATGCCGCCACCAACGTCATTCCGGCCGAAGCACGTGCCGGCTTCAACATCCGGTTTACCGATCAGCACACGCCCGAAAGCCTTCAGAGCCGCATTGCCGAGATCGTCGTAGCGATGAGGAAAGAATTCGCCTGCGAGATCGATGTCGCGTACCAAATCAGCGGCGTTTCCTTTCTCACCAAGCCCGGCCCTTTCACCGAACTCCTCGCCGCGGCGGCGCAGAAAGTGACCGGCAAGCGTCCGGAATATTCCACCACCGGCGGAACGTCCGACGCGCGCTTCATCAAGGACCATTGTCCGGTCGCCGAGCTCGGTCTTTCAAACGCCACAATGCACAAGACTAATGAGTGCGCGACGCTCGAGGACATCGGCTTGCTCACGGACATTTATTCCGAAGTCATCGCTGCCTACTTCGCCAACCCGCCCAGATGAGCGCGCCGATCGGCGTCTTCGATTCGGGCATGGGCGGCCTGACCGTCATGCGCGCGCTCATGACTCGCCTGCCGCATGAAAGCTTTCTCTATCTCGGTGACACGGCACGCCTGCCCTACGGCACCAAGAGCGCCGACACGGTACGCCGCTACGCCCTTCAGGCCGCCGCCGCGCTGGTCGGACGCGGCGTCAAACTGATCGTCGTCGCGTGCAACACCGCGTCCGTGTCGCTGCCCGCGCTCAAGGACGCCATCGCGCCGCTGCCGGTCATCGGCGTGATCGAACCGGGCGCGAAGGCGGCGGTCGCGGCCGCCGGCGACGGCCCGATCGCCGTGATCGCCACCGAGGGCACGGTCAAGGGCGGCGCTTATCGCACCGCCATTCGCGCCCAGGGCTCGAACGTCCCGATCGTGCAGCAGGCCTGTCCCCTGTTTGTGCCGATGACCGAGGAAGGCCTGATCGACGGTCCGATCGTCGACGCCGTCATCCATCGCTACCTCGACCCGGTGCTAGCGACGGTGCCGAGGCCGACATGTCTCCTTCTCGGTTGTACGCACTATCCCGCCTTGAAGCCGCAGATCGCGCGTGCCGCGGGCGCCGGCATCGCCTTGGTCGACAGCGCGGTCACGACCGCAGATGCGGTGGCGGCGCTTCTCGCGGAACGCAAGCTCGCGAACCCGTCGGGCGCCCAGTCCGTGCGTTTCCTCGCGACCGATGCGCCGGACCGCTTCGCCCGCGTCGGCGAGATCTTCCTCGGTCAGCCGATCGATCCGGGAACGGTCGAACTCATCGATCTTCAATAGTCCACACGCACCAGGTAGAGGCCGTCCGGCGGCGCAACGGGACCGCAGCGCGCTCTGTTCCTGGCTGCCAGCGCGTCGGCGAGATCTTGCGCGCGCCACCGGCCCTCGCCGACGAGCTTCAGCGAACCGACCATCGACCGGACCTGGTTGTGCAGGAACGAACGCGCCGACGCTTCGATGTGAATCTCGTCGGCGGCACGGCGGACGCTGAGCCTGTCCAGGGTCTTCAAGGGCGACTTCGCCTGGCACTCCGCGGCGCGGAAGGTGGTGAAATCGTGCTGACCGACGAGCGCCTGCGCCGCGCGATCCATCGCCTCGGCATCCAGCGGATGGACCACATGCCAGACGCGTCCCCTTTCCAGAACCGGCGGCGCGCGCCGCACCAGGATCCGATACAGATAGTGCCGCGCGGTCGCCGAAAAGCGCGCGTGAAAGTCCGGTGCCGCATAAGCCGCCTCGAGTACCGCGATCGCCGCGGGCCGGAGATGATGATTCAGCGCGTCGCGCACGCGGTCCGGCGCGAATTCCTTCACCAGGTCGAAATGGGCCACCTGTCCCAGCGCGTGCACCCCGGCATCGGTACGCCCCGCGCCATGCACCGTGACGCGCTCGCCGGAAAGCTGAACGATGGCGTCCTCCAGCGCGCCCTGCACGGAGGGTCCGTTCTCCTGCCGCTGCCAGCCGACGAGATCGCGGCCGTCATATTCGAGCGTGAGGCGATAGCGTGCCATGTCACACGAACTTCGTGCCGCGCGGCAGCGAGAACCCGCGCAAGAGTTCGGTCGCGTCCATCGCCGATTTTCCCGGACGCTGCAGCCGCGTCAGGCGCAAGGCGCCGCTGCCGCAGGCGACTGTCAGCGCATCGTCGAGCAGCGTTCCCGGATCGCCGCCG
>DATJZB010000026.1:0-4611 GCA_035499335.1 Rhizomicrobium sp.
GCGCCGCAGCCCACGGTGCAGAACAATGTGCCGGCGAAGAGCAGCGATGCTTCGACTGAGGAATTGAAACAGCAGGCCGCGCGGTTGCAAGAGCAACTCTCTTCGATGCTGTTTGGCGAAACGCCCAACGCAGCGCCGACCGCGACACAGAAACCGTCCGCGCCGGCAACGGATGGACCGCAGCTGGATACGAATCCAGACGCGCACCGCATTTCGAGGGTGTTGGAGCTGGCGAAGCCAGAACCTTTGGCACCGGTCAAACCGGTAGTGCCCAGCAAGCCGCTGCCGGCACCGGCGAAATCGTCTCTCGATACGGAAGAAGTGAAGATTCCGTCCTGGCTCGAGCCGCTGGCGCGCAACGCTGCGGCGCCGACGTCGACACAAGAATTGATCGAACGGGAAAAGGCCAAGCATGCAGCGGAGCTGGCCGTGCGCGAACAGGAAGAAGTTAAGCCAGAACCTTTGCCCTTGGCCACGGTGGCTCAGGCGCCGGTTGTTGCGGCGAACATGCCAGAGCCGGAAGCTGTGGGAATAGGGAATCTGCTGCCGCTGGAAGGCGAATCATTGAGCCAACCGGCGCAAAGTGGGTCCAAACGCGGTTTGTGGATCGGAGTGGCGGCAGCGGCGGTACTGGCAGCGGCGGGCGGCGGTTGGTATTTCCTGCGCCCGGCCGGTGGAGCGCAAAGTCCTGCTGCGACAGCGCAAAATGTGCGCGCGGCGCTTCCTGCGACCAGCACGGCGGCGCCTGCGATTCAGCCCGCCGGTCGAACCGCTCCGGAAAGCACCACGTCGACAACGCAGCAAACTTCGCGGCCGACAGTTTCTGAGCCGCTGTCCAATGCGCCTGCGGCGACGCCACCGATCACGGCGCAGCCAGCGCCGATGACCCGCGAATCGCGCACCTCGGCTTCTGCAATTCCAGCCGCTTCAACGGAACGAATTGCTCGTTCTGCGCCGCCAGCAGCGATACCCGCCAAGCCGGAACCGAAGAAGGCCGGCCTCGGCGAAGTTCATTTGGCGGCGCCGACGGTCAGCCGCGGAGCTGCGCGCGATAGCGTGGCTGCTCCGACGATTTCGTCCGGCACGGATGGCGCTGCCGGAGGACTCGAATCCGAGTTGCTGCCGGGCAACTCCAATCAGCCCGCCGCGCCTAAGGCACCGCTGGCCATTGGCGGTGACGTGAAGCCAGCCAAGCTGCTGAAGACGACTCCACCGATGTATCCCGCGCTGGCCAAGACGCAGCACATCTCTGGAGATGTGAGCATCGATGCGCTGATCGACGCCAACGGTAAAGTGACGACGATGAGCGTGCTCTCCGGTCCGACACTGTTGCGGCAGGCGGCGATGGACGCGGTGCGCCAGTGGAAGTATCAACCCGCGGCTTTGGACGGCAAGCCGGTATCCATGCATCTTACCGTGACGGTGCAGTTCCGCATTCAGTAAGCGCGATTCGCTCGCGCAAACTTCCATCGACGAAGAAGTTCTCTGGCTGCAATCGCTTTATTGCTGCGCAGGAGTCTGCGGTAGCACCCGCGGCAACCGCAGTTGCACCGCGGGAAGCTGCGGAAATGGCGCGTGCGGTTCGGTCTGATACCAATAGGCCACAGAATAGAAATTGTCGCCGCGATCGTTGGCGTGGCCATGTTCGATGGTGGCACGAAGCGATTGCGTGAACGGAATTGGCGAATCGAGATGGAAGCGGTAGACAGACCAGTGCGCGCCTTGCAATTCCTGGCCGACAACGGGCGCGCCGAATAGGCCATAAGAGAAGGATTTGCCGTTGAAGTCCCAAGCGCCGAGAAAATAGTCTTCGGTGCCGGTGCCGTTGATCGAAGGCAGCTTCTCGCCATCGACGAAAAACATGTCGTCGCCCTCGCCCCACCAGCCGTCCTGATTTTCGATGACCGACATCGTTACGCCAGCGAAATGGCCTCTGCCCGTGGCTTCCATCCAGGTGTAGTTGTCCTTGCCGTCGAGATTGGTCTTGTTGCCGACGAGGGCTTTGTTGGGAGCGGCCTGGCGATATTGCGCGTGAAAGTAGAGTGTGTCGGCGGGCAACGCCGATTTGTACGCGCGCATGTCGATGTTCCAATATACGGCTTCAGCTTTTTGCCAGCCTTCATTGGTGAGCGTGATGCGGGCGCGCTTTTGAAAAGGCATGGGGAAAAACGAGTTCAAAGCCTTGTCCGAGCTCACTGCGAGCGGAATGGATTGATACAAGAAATAGTCGCCGAGGCCAAGGCCGAAAAAATCACCGACGGGAGCTTCGACGCTGGGAGCAGGTTCGCCATCCCAATACATGCGGAGAACCATTTTTTTTAAATGGAAGCGTTCGTCGTTGGCGATGGTGATCCAGACGTGGGAAATTTCTCCGGGGCCGGCTTCATCGAGGAGCGTCAATGTTTCGCCGGGAGCGAGCGGGCGGTAGTCGTCGTTTCCGCCGCTGCGGTCATAACTCGAGATGCGTTTTAAGACGTAGTCGTGAGTTTTGGTGAGGTCGGCAAGAGAGGAAACCGGAGCTTGGCCGAAAGCGGTCGCGCTGGCAACCAGCGAGAACGCGAAGGCCAGCAAAAAAGAGGAGCATCGGTGCATGGATGTATCTCCTGGGACAAGGTCGAGAGTGCGCGATTATAGCAACGCAGCCGTTCGAACTGTCTATCGCGCTGAGCACCATGTTGATCAGTTCTCCGGCCTGTCCCTTGCAGCTAACTGGTCAGGTTCGTATACTGGCGGCCCGGCCAAAATGGCGAATCTGGCGGGTCGGTTAACTGCGCGGCACGAAGCAAAATGAATGGGGTAGCCCGCCGGGGTTCTTACTTTTGGCCTGCAATTCGGTCCTGCATCTTTGATTTGAAGGCCGAAGTACGCGAAGTTGACTTCCACTGCCGTTGCAACTTCTAAGGAGAGTTTCCGCATGTCGCAAGTCCATATGCCCGAAGAGATGAACGTCTACGAGAACGCGGAAGCGCGCTTTGAAGTGGCGGCGAAGAAGCTGGGTCTCGAGCAGGGCCTGTATCGGTATCTGAAGCATCCCAAAAAAGAAATTACGCTGTACATTCCGGTGGGCATGGACAGCGGTCAACTGGATGTTTTCGTGGGCTATCGCGTGCTGCATTCGACGGTGCGGGGACCCGGCAAGGGCGGGATACGTTTTGCGCCGGACGTTTCCATCGATGAAGTGCGGGCGCTGGCGACCTGGATGACCTGGAAGTGCGCGGTGGTAAATATTCCGTTCGGCGGCGCGAAGGGCGGAATCATTTGCGATCCGCGCAAAATGTCGCGCGGAGAATTGGAGCGTTTGACGCGGCGGTACACGGCCGAGCTTGCGGATTGGTTGGGGCCCGAGCGCGATGTGCCGGCGCCGGACATTGGCACAGGCGAACAGACCATGGCGTGGGTGATGGACACGTACGCCATGCACGTCGGTGAAGCAACGACGGCCGTGGTGACCGGTAAACCGATCGAATTGGGCGGTTCGCGAGGACGGCGCGAAGCAACCGGCCGAGGCGTGATGATTTGCTGCGACAAGGCGCTGGCCAAGCTGGGCATGAAGAAGCAAGGCTGCCGCGTGGTGATTCAGGGGTTTGGCAACGTGGGGTCGCTCGCGGCGCAGCTCATGCAGCAGGCCGGGTACAAAATCATCGGTCTCGCGGACATCGGCGGCGGGTTGTACAACGAGAATGGACTGGACGTCACGAAGGCCATCGAGTGGGTTTACGGGCAAAAGAAGCCGCTGCAGGAATTCCCCGGCGGCGGAACGAAAATGTCCGCGCGCGATGTGCTATTTCAACCGTGCGAGATCGCGATTCCGGCGGCCATCGAGAACCAAATTACCGAAGAGAACGCGCACCAGGTGCAGGCGCGCATTCTGTGCGAAGGCGCGAATGGCCCGACGACCTGGCAGGCGGATGCGATCGTGGACGGCAAGGGCATCTTCACGGTGCCGGACATTCTCGGCAACGCCGGCGGCGTCACGGTGAGCTACTTCGAGTGGGCGCAGGACATCCAGGGGTTCTTCTGGACTCTCGACGAGGTCAACCGCCGGCTCGAGCGCGTCATGGTCGAGAGCTACCGGGCGGTGCACGAGGTCGCCGAGGCGCGCCACGTCCACAACCGGACGGCGGCGTACGTCCTCGCGATCCAGCGCGTCGTCGACGCGATGAAGCTCCGCGGGATCTACCCGTAGGATCCGGACCGGTTCCGGGGGCCGACGGCGACCGGTGGCCGACTTCCCGCGCTGCCGGGTCGCCTCCTGGGCCGACATCGACGGCTGGGCGGACCGGCTCGGCGCCGCGATCGTCGCGGCGGACCGGACGCCCGATACGATCGTCGGGCTCACCCGCGGCGGGTGGGTCGGCGCGCGCCTCCTCGCCGACCGGCTCGGCGTCCGCCGGCTCCTCGCGCTCCGGGCCCAGCACTGGGGCGTGACGGCGGCCCCGGACGGGATGGCGTCGATCCCCGAGGCGATGGCCGGCGATATCGCGGGGGAAGCGGTGCTCGTCGTGGACGACATCACCGACACCGGCGAGAGCCTCGCCCTCGCGGCGAGCCACGTCGCCGAGCGGCAGCCGTCCCGGCTCGAGACCGCGACGTTCCTCCACATCACCCACT
>DATJZB010000027.1:0-38542 GCA_035499335.1 Rhizomicrobium sp.
ATCTTGCCTTTCCAGTCGACGTCGTTAAGCGCCGCGACGACATTGTCGCGCGCCTTGTCCTTGTCGGCCGGCGCCACCGCATCCTCGAGATCGAGGCAGACGCAGTCGGCAGGGCCCGCTGCGGCCTTTTCGAAGAAGTTCGTCTTCGAACCGGGAACGAACAGCTTGGAACGATAGATTCGGACAGGCGCGACGCGCTCGACGGTGGTGAAACTCACGACGGACACTCCGGAAAAAAGCGAAGGGGGAACGTGGCGCGGGCGGGCGCGGGCGTCAACTGCGCCGCTTGTTCTTTTTGCCCAATGGATGAGCAGATTCAACGACCTGCGTCAGTCGGTCCTTGGCGACATGGGTATAGATCTGCGTCGTTGCGATATCGGCGTGACCCAGCATGGTCTGCACGCTCCGCAGGTCCGCGCCGCCCTCGACCAGGTGTGTCGCGAATGCGTGGCGCAGGACGTGCGGCGAGAGCTTGTCCGGGTCGAGGTGCGCCCGCACGGCCAGTTCCTTGAGCATCTGGTGGCAGCGGCGGCGCGTGATGTGCCCTTCCGCGCCGCGCGAGGGAAAAAGAAACCGCTCCGCATGTGTCCGGCGATGCCCCTTGGGGAGGAACTCCTCGCGAACGCCGAGATAGCGCGCAATGGTGTCGCGCGCCGTCCGATTGAGAGGGGCGAGCCTCTCCTTCTCTCCCTTGCCCTTCACCAGCAGAAAACCGTCGCGTGTCCGCGCGGCGGCGAGCGGCAGGGTCACCAGTTCTGACACACGCAACCCGGAAGCGTATAGAACCTCCACCATGCACAAAAGCCGAAGGCCCTCGGCGGACTTTTCGGATTCTCTCGCCGCCTCGTCGATCAGCGCGGTCATGTCTTCGCGCGTCATAGTCTTCGGGAGCGGACGCTGACGTTTTGGCGCCTCGATCGCGTCGGTGGGATCGTCCTTGCGAACACCGTCCGCGTAGAGGAAGGCGAAGAACTGACGAAGCGCAGACAGCCGCCGCGCTTGCGTCGAACCGGTCGTGCCCGCCCGCGACAATGCGGCGAGATAAGCCTTGATGTCGTCGCGCGTGGCCGCCCCGGCCCGCGCGCCTCTCGCGGCCTGCTGTCCGGAAAAATCCAGGAGATCGCGGCGGTACGCCGAAAGCGTATTGATGCTAGCTCCACGCTCCGCGCTCATCATGTCGAGGAACGATTCAATCAGCGTGGCGTCGCCGGCTTTCATGGCGACGCAGGCTGGAGCGCCAGAGCCTCGATCGCAAGCGACCGCGCCTCATCGGCGAGGCCGATTTGCGTCAGGATCCGCACGCATTCGATTGTGACGTCCGGCGGGAGACCGAAAGGACCGTTGGTGCCGACGATGTCGAGAACCCTCAGCGCCGCTTCGCCCTTGCGTCCCGGTTGCGCCGCCGCTTCCTCGAGCTTGCGCAGGTCATCGGCGGACGGACGCCGGCTGGGATTGTCCCACCGCGTGCCTTCCAGAGTCGCGGCGAGCGATTTGGCGTCCGGCGGCATCGTCGCGCCCAGCACGTCGCTCAGCCCGAGCGCCAGTGCAATCGCCGGCGTCGGTGCGACCTGCGGTGTCACGCCCGCTGCGAGGGCGCCCATCGCCGCCTGCGCAGCCGCGTCGCGACCGGGTGCGGCAAGCCCGGCCAAGATGCGGAATATGCGCGTGTCGGTGTCATCCGCCGCTCCTCCGTACCACGCCTCGGCCGCCTCGATATGGCCCTCGAGCAGGAGCGCGCGCGCCAGAAGACCGCGTACCTCCGTCAGGTTCGGATCGGGCGTGAGCGACGCGGCCAGGTCGGCGTGAAGCCGTGCTGTGAGCGTCAAACGGTCGGGGTGGCCCTCGGCTGAAAGAGCGGCCGCCACCAGTGCCGCCTTCTCGCCCGGGCGGGTCTCAAGTTTGGCAGCGCGGCGAAGAAGCGACTGCGCCGGAAGAAAGGGAAGCCCCGCAGCGACATCGTTGACATGGGCGATGTCGGCGGCGGCGATCGTCTGTGCGTTCAGTATAGCGTCGATCTCCACGGCACCGAGTGCGCCCGTCTGCGAGATGCGCGTCGCGGCCGCGAGGCGCTCTGCCGGTGAATTGCGCTTGTCGCGCGCCGCCATCGCCGCGGCCGCGGTGCCCAGTTTGGCCGCGACCGCGGCGCTCACGGGCAGGCCCGCTTTGCGCAGCAGAAAAATGTGCAGCGCGGTAGGGTGTGCGATGTCGCCGGGGGACATCTTCTTTCCCGTCGTCGCATCGGCAATGAGAATGTCTAGCGCCTTGTCGCCGGCTCCCTGGGCGTCGAGAATCGCATGGGTGAGATCCGCCATCGCCGAGTCGCCCGAGGCGGCGAAGCACCAGAGGCGCAGTTGCAGCCAGAACGGATCGGCCGAAGTCGTCCGCGTCGCCGTCATATCCGAACACACATCTTTGTCGCGGCCGGCATACAGAAGTGCGTCCGCCTGCAAGCGCGCGAAATCGGCATCGCCATTGAGCGAGACCGCGGCGGCAATCTCGCCGGCCTCGTCGACCATTCCCGCTTGCAGAAGTTTCTCGATCCTGATCGTGACCAGGGCACGTTTCGCCGGGCCGACAGGCGAATCCGACGTCGTCAGGATCACGCGCCGCGCGAGCCCATGCACGAATGGATCGGCGCTGACCAACGGAATGCGTCCGAGCAGTTCTTCGACATCCGCACGCGGCGCGCCGGCCCACATGCCCTGCCCGAGTCCGCCGTTCGTGTCATTCAACGTTCCGACGGGCGCGCCATCGACGATGCCCAGGTCGGTGAATGTGACGCCCGTTTCGGCGCCGTGCTCCAACATTCCGGGCTTGAACTCGACCGGCGCGGCGTCGGCGGGCGGCGCCTGTTCGGTCTGCGTCGTTGGCGCCGCGGTGTCGGGCGCAGACGGGGCGCCGGTCCCAGGCAAGGTTTGCGGCGCGGCGCTTGCCGGCGGCGGAGTATCCTGTGCGTGCGCCGCGGAAGGCGCCAGCAATGCAAGCCAACCAGCGATCAGCCAACTATTGCGGCAGACGGTCATTGGCGATGATCTGCTCCACAGGGTGCTTCACGGGCTGGACGCGGCCGCCATAGACCGCAAGCCCGACAGCCGCCACGACCACCAGCACGCCGACACCGGCGGCAATCCGCAATCCCCAGCCCATCTCTTCGCTATTCCTTGTCCGCATGCCTCATTCTCCGTCGTGTTTGTGGCGGAATTGGAGGCGGTCCCGCAAGTCCCGCTAGCGAGGCCGCCATTGTCCGTGTAAGCGAAAGCCATGAAACTGAACCGGACCGTGGCGTTGGTCGGCATGATGGGCGCGGGCAAAAGCTCGATCGGCCGCCGCCTGGCCGCACGCCTGAAGGTCGCGTTTCGCGATGCGGACAGCGAAATCGAATCGGCAGCCGGCTGCACGATTTCCGAAATTTTCGAGCGTTACGGAGAACCGGCGTTTCGCGACGGCGAGCGAAAGGTCATCGCCCGTCTTTTGACGGAACCGCCGCATGTCATGGCGACGGGCGGCGGCGCGTTCATCGACCCCTCCACGCGCGAAAAGTTGAAGACGAGCGCGGTGACGATCTGGCTGAAGGCGCCGGTCGATCTGCTCCTCGCCCGCACGCAGCGGCGTAACACCCGGCCCTTGCTGCGCACCGGCGATCCGCGCGAAACATTGGAACGACTTCTCAACGAGCGCTCGCCCATTTACGCCGAAGCCGACCTCTCCCTGGACAGCGAAGACGGCCCGCACGTCGCGGTCGTCGAGCGCATCGTGACCCTGCTGACGGAACGAGGAGCGCTGACGCCGTGACCGAGAAAATCTCCGTCGCCCTCGCCGACCGGAGCTACGACATCCATGTCGGACCCGGCCTGCTGTCGAAGGCCGGCCCGCTCCTGAAGCCCCTGGCGCGCGGTCCCGTTCCCGTCGTGACCGATACGCATGTCGCCAAGCTGCACCTCGCGGCCGTCTCCAGCGCCTTGGGCGCCAGCGGGATCGACGTGCGCCCCATCGTCCTCGACGCCGGAGAAGGCACCAAAAGTTTCGCCGGACTCGAGAAGCTTTGCGGCGCGCTGCTCGACACTGGAGTCGACCGAAGCGGCCTGGTCGTAGCGCTCGGCGGCGGCGTGATCGGCGATCTCACCGGCCTGGCGGCGGGTCTTCTCAAGCGTGGGATCGACTTCGCCCAGGTTCCGACGACGTTGCTCGCGCAAGTCGACTCCTCGGTCGGAGGCAAGACGGCGATCAACACGGCGCAGGGCAAAAACCTGGTCGGGCTCTTTCACCAGCCCCGAATGGTGATCGCCGACACGGACGTGCTGAAGACCTTGCCGCGCCGCGAGATGCTGGCCGGTTATGCCGAAGTGGCCAAGTACGGCGCCCTCGGCGACGCCGGCTTTTTCGAGTGGCTGGAGTCGAACGGCCTCAAGGCGCTGTCCTTCGAACCCGTCGCGATCACCCACGCCGTCGCGCATTCCTGCCGCATGAAAGCCGAGATCGTTGCGCGCGACGAGCGCGAGTCGGGCGATCGCGCGCTTCTGAACCTCGGCCACACATTCGGTCATGCGCTCGAAGCGGCGACAGGCTATTCCGACCGTCTTCTGCACGGCGAAGGCGTCGCGATCGGCATGGCGCTGGCGTTCCGACTGTCGGTCGAACTGGGCCTGTGCAGCGGCCAGGACTCCGATCGCTTCGCCCGCCATCTCAAATCGGTCGGTCTGCCCGCGGCGATCGACGACATCCCCGGCGTCCGTCCCTCTGCCGACGAGTTGTTGTCGCACATGGCGCACGACAAGAAGGCCAAGGACGGCCGGCTGGCGTTCGTGCTCCTGCGCGGCATCGGCAAGGCCTTTCTGACCAGCGACGCACCGCTCGACTCGGTCCGCAAAGTGCTGGCTTCCTAGCCGTAGCACCGCTGGCCCCCGAGCTGCGGGGGTGACATTCTATCCGTCCGCCAAGTTCGAGAGTCTGTTATGGACACGCTTCTGCTCATCTCCTTCGCACCGATCGCGATTTTGCTCGTGTTCGGAGCCTTCTTTTCGGGATCCGAGACCGCTCTCACCGCCGTGTCGCGCGGGCGCATGTATCAGCTCGAAAAGGATGGATCGCGGTCCGCCCGCGACGTGAACCGGCTGGTCGCGGATCGCGAGCGGCTGATCGGCGCGCTCCTGCTCGGCAACACCTTCGTCAACATTCTCGCGTCGTCCATCGCGACGATGGTCCTGGAGTCGCGGTTCGGTTCGCGCACGGTGTTCGTGGCGACGGCGGTGATGACCGTGCTCATTCTCATTTTCGCCGAAGTCCTGCCGAAGACGCTGGCGATCGCCCGGACGGACCGTTTCGCGCTGGCCGTCGCGACACCGGTCCGCCTTGTCGTGACCGTTCTGGCGCCGATCGTGAACGCCGTCCAGTATCTGGTCTGGCGCGTCCTCGCCCTGTTCGGGGTGCGTCAGCAGGACGTCGAGGAGGTCCAGGCGCACGCTGAAATTCGCGGCACGGTCGATCTGCACCACAAGGAAGGAGCCGTGGAGCGGGAACATCGCGACATGATCGGCGGCATCCTCGATCTGCGCGAGCTCAAGGTCGGCGACGTAATGATCCATCGCAAGAACATGGAAACGGTCGACGCCGACCTGCCGCCGCAGGAGATTCTGGCGGCGGTATTGGATTCGAAACACACGCGCCTGCCGCTCTGGCGCGAGCAGCCGGAAAACATCGTCGGCGTGATGCACACCAAGGACATCGTGAGGGCCGCGATCGAACACAAGGGTTCGGTCGAGGGCGTCGACGTCGCCCAGCTCGCCACCAAGCCCTGGTTCGTGCCCGAGACGACGAGTCTCGAGGAGCAGCTCGACGCCTTTCGGGTCCAGCGCAACCATTTCGCCCTCGTCGTCGACGAATATGGCGCCTTGCAGGGCCTCATCACGCTCGAGAACATTCTCGAGCAGATCTTCGGCGATATTCCCGACGAGCACGAAGCGCTCGAACGGCCCGATGTACGCCGCCGGCCCGACGGCTCCTATCTCGTCGACGGCACGGTCCCGATCCGCGAATTGAACCGCGATCTGGACTGGAACCTGCCGGACGACGAGGCGACCACGATCGCGGGCCTCGTTATCCATGAGGCGCGGACAATCCCCGAGGTCGGCCAGCGCTTCGCGTTTTTCGGCTATCAGTTCGAGATTTTGAGGCGGCAGCGAAACCAGATCACCGCGCTGCGCGTCATTCCGCCGTCGACGAAGGCTAGTGTTCCTGCCAGACCTCAGCAGGCGTGAGCGTGGTCAGCGACAGGGCGTGAATGCCGCTCGGCGTCAACTCCTGCGCCAGAGCCGCGTAGACGCGCCGCTGACGCTCGACGCGCGAAAGGCCGCTGAATGCCTCGGCGACGATCCGCACGCTGAAATGCGTTTGGCCCCCCGGGCGCGCGCCAGAGTGGCCCGAATGTTTGGCGCTGTCGTCTTCCACGGACAATTCGGCCGGCGCGAAGGCAGCCGTCAATTTTTCCGTGATCGTCTGCGCGACAGTCATCGAACCAGCGTGTCCTGCGTCCTCGAGCGTAAGTCAAGCAATACGTTTTCTTTGTTTTTTCACCCTTACACCCCATAATTGGATCATGGCTGCAGCGAACAAGACGCCGCGATTCAAAGCCGACATCCGCATCAAGCCTGAGGGCAAACGCGCGGAGCCGGACAAGAAAGCTCGGCCCTGCGCCCGCACGGGCTGCGACGGCGACGGAAGTTACCGCGTCACCCGAAGCCGGGAGCGGTTGGGCGAATATATCTGGCTTTGTCTCGAACATGCTCGCGAGCACAACGAGTCATGGGACTTCTTCCGGGGCATGGACGAAAAAAGCATCGAATCCTTCCGTAACGATGCCATCACCGGTCATCGCCCCACCTGGCCTCTCGGCAAGCGCACGGCTCGTATGCACAATCCCCATGGCATTCGCGTCGAAGACGATTACGGCGCCTTTCCGGGAGAAGCCGAGCCGCAAAGCCCGCGCCGCCCCGAGCGCACCTTGACTCGCCTTCAGATGATGGCGTTCGACACGCTCCACCTGCCTCACAGCGCCACCTTGATAGAGATCAAGGCGCGGTATAAGGAACTTGTGAAGCGGTACCATCCCGACGCGAACGGCGGCGATCGGGGCGCCGAGGAGCGTCTGAAGCAGGTTATCAAAGCCTATGGCGTGTTGCGCGCCTCCGGCATGACCTAGAGGGCTCCAGCGCCCTCGCCTCATGCGGCGGTCTATTCCCGCATCGAGAGTTTTGAGCCGGACACAAGCCATGACGACCGAACAAAAGGCCCTTGATCCCTCACTCATGCCCGATACGACCGTCGATGTGGCGTCGGTCTTCGGCATCGAGACGAAGATGAAGGTACCGGCGTTCAAGACGGGCAACGAATATGTGCCCGACCGCGATGCGGCGTATCGGTTCGACCGTGAGACGACGCTGGCGATTCTGGCCGGCTTCGCCTTCAACCGCCGCGTCATGGTCCAGGGCTATCACGGCACCGGCAAGTCGACCCATATCGAACAGATCGCGTCGCGACTCAACTGGCCCTGCATCCGGATCAATCTCGACAGCCACATCAGCCGAATCGATCTCATCGGCAAGGATGCGATCGTCCTCAAAGACGGCAAACAGGTCACCGAGTTCCGCGAAGGCCTGCTGCCCTGGTGTCTCCAGCATCCCGTGGCGCTCGTGTTCGACGAATACGACGCCGGCCGTCCCGACGTGATGTTCGTCATCCAGCGCGTGCTCGAGGTGCAGGGCAAGCTGACGCTGCTCGACCAGAACAAGGTCATCCGTCCGCACCCGGCCTTCCGTCTGTTCTCGACGACGAACACGATCGGCCTCGGCGACACGACGGGTCTCTATCACGGCACGCAGCAGATCAACCAAGGCCAGATGGACCGCTGGAGCATCGTCACGACGCTGAACTATCTCACCCACGATGCCGAAGTGAACATCGTTCTGGCCAAGGTCCCGTCCTACGCCGCCTCGCCCGAGAAGAAGAAGCAGATCGGCGCGATGGTCCGCGTTGCCGACATGACCCGGAACGCTTTCATCAACGGCGATTTGTCGACCGTCATGAGCCCGCGCACCGTCATCACCTGGGCCGAAAACGCCGAGATATTCAACGATGTCGGCTTCGCGTTCCGGCTGACGTTCCTCAACAAGTGCGACGAACTCGAGCGCGCCAGCGTCGCGGAGTTCTATCAGCGCTGCTTCGGCGAAGATCTGCCCGAGAGCGCGGCCAAAGTGTTGGTGACGTGAAGCCGGAAAATCCGTCCGAACCCTTCAAGCGTGCGGTCGGCACCGCCGTTCGCGCTTTGTCGGGTGAGCCGGAACTCGAAGTCACTTTCAGCGCCGAGCCGCCTGCCCTGCGCGGCCTCAAGGCACGCCTGCCCCTGCCGTCGCGAAACCTGCCGCCCAGCGAAGTGGCGGTCGTGCGGGGCGCGGGCGATGCCTATGCCCTGCGCCGCGCCCATCACGAAGACAGGGTGCACGACCAGTTCAAGCCGCAATCCGCCGACGCCGCCGCGGTATTCGAATCCGCGGAACAGGCGCGCGTGGAAGCGATCGGCGCGCTTGCCATGAAAGGCGTTGCACAAAATCTGGCCGCCGGACTGGAACAGCGCCTGACGCAACGTGGTTTGTCCCGGGCGCGCGTGAAGGCCGACGTGCCGATCGCCGACGCGCTGGGGTTGATGGTGCGCGAGAAACTGACCGGCGAAGCCCCGCCGGATTCGATGCGCTATGCGGTCGATCTCTGGCGGCCATTCATCGAAGAAAATGCCGGCAAGGACCTTGAAAAACTGGGCAACACGTTGCGCGATCAGGCCGCCTTCGCGAAGCTCACGCGCACCATTCTGCGCGACCTGAAATTGAGCGATGAGTTCGACGCCGACGAGGCGTCCGAGGATTCCGGCGAAGGCGAGAATTCGGAGAACCAGGAACAGGACGGCGAAGACCAGGATTCCTCCAGCGAGTCGCAGTCCAGCGAAGCCGATCTCCAGGAGTCCGAAGGCGAAGAAGGCGACGAAGAAGCCGCCGAGATGCGCGCCGAGCAAACCGACGAGCTTTCGGACGCCGAAGAACCAGAAGACGGCATGAAGCCGCATCGGCCGGAGCAGCCGTTCAGCCACCAGGACGAATGGGGCTACAAGGTCCATACGCTTCAGTTCGACGAAGAGGTCGGGGCCGCCGATTTGTGCGATGCCGAGGAACTGGGCCGCCTGCGCACCTTTCTCGACCAGCAACTGCAAGCCATGCAGGGCGTCGTCTCGCGTCTCGCCAACAAGCTGCAGCGTCTGCTGATGGCGCAACAGAACCGCACCTGGGAGTTCGACATCGAGGAAGGCATGCTCGACACGTCGCGCCTGCCCCGCATCATCATCGATCCGATGTATCCGCTCTCGTTTAAGCGCGAGAAGGACATGACGTTCCGCGATACGGTCGTCACGCTGCTGCTGGACAATTCCGGCTCGATGCGCGGACGCCCGATCATGGTGGCGGCGATGTGCGCCGATATCCTTGCCCGCACGCTCGAACGCTGCGCCGTCAAGACGGAGATCCTCGGATTCACGACCCGCGCCTGGAAGGGCGGACAATCGCGCGAGAAATGGATCGCAGACGGCAAACCGCCCCACCCCGGACGCCTGAACGATCTGCGCCACATCATCTACAAAGCCGCGGACGAGCCGTGGCGCCGCGCGCGCAAGAATCTCGGACTCATGATGCGTGAGGGCCTGCTAAAGGAAAATATCGACGGCGAGGCGCTGATGTGGGCGCACAACCGCATGGTCGGGCGGCCGGAGCAGCGCAAGATCCTGATGGTGATCTCCGACGGCGCGCCGGTCGATGACTCCACCCTGTCGGTCAACGCGGGAAACTATCTCGAGCGGCACCTGCGCCGCGTGATCGAAGAGATCGAGGAGAAGTCGGACGTCGAGCTGACCGCCATCGGCATCGGCCACGATGTCACGCGCTACTACCGCAAGGCGGTCACGATCGTCGATGCCGAGCAGCTGGGCGGCGCGATGACGGAGCAGCTCATCGGCCTCTTCCACGAAGAGAAAGGCCATGAAGGCCATGTGCGCGCCCCGCGGCGCGTCGCGGGCAGTGCGCGGCACACACCCAAGCACGTAGCGCACTGAAGGACGTCAGTAGCCGCCGAACCCCGGCAGGGGCGGTATCGCGTCGCGCAGCATCCAGAACGGAAACAGTCCCGCGAAAGCGGCGGCGACCAAGAGGCCGCTATGGACCAGCATGCGCTCGGGCCAGTGCACGTCTGTCGCCGCATACGCCAAGGGATAGAAGAAGAGCGCAAACGTAACGGCCGCGACGAGCGAGCCGACCAGCGGCGCCGCCCACCAGCGCGGTCCGCGTGCGCCGTCGAACGCGACGATCGCGAAGAACCCCGCTCCGACGAAGGCTGCGACGAATGCCGCGACTTCGCGCACGCTCGGCACGGCCCGCGCGGGGATGAGATCGCGGGCCAGGTCGGGGAGAAAGACGACGATCGTCGCGCACAATAGGAACGACAGCACGAGTTGTGCGAAGGCGTAGGACGGCCCGTAACGACGGTTGGTCACGTGAACCGTGAAGTACGCAACCGGCACGAGCAAGTGGCTGACCTTTAGCCAATTCAGGTTTGCCGCCCAAGCGGCGAACGCCGGGTGGTCAAGGTAAAGGTAAATCGAGCCTATCGTCAGCGTCAGGAACAGAACCGGCAGAATCGACCTGCCCACCGCGACCACGGCACCTGCGAGCTGTTCGCCAAGCCCAAAACCCGGCCGATATCCGGCCGCATGCCACTGAACGGCCGCCGCGCTGCGGAGGCGATAGGGCCCGTCCGAAACGGCACCCGAGAGCCGTGCGGCGGCAATCGGACGCCTGTCAACATTGATCGAATCCGCTCCGCTCACTGCGTCCCCACCCGTCGGCACTTATCCACATGCCGTGCACTTTTGAGCGAGACTAGGCGAAAGGAAATGCGCGCGCTATCGTCGCGCGCGCCGGTGACACAGTAAATATTTGAAGGACTTACGCGGCGTTCCTAAGCCGCTTTTTTCGCCGTCTTTTTGGCGATCGCCCGCTTCAGACGCAGCGCCTTCGGCGAAAGCACGCCGGCCTTGGCGGCAAGGAGATACGGATCAAGGCCGCCGCTTTTGTCGACGGACCGCAGCGCGTTCATGCTGATTTTGAGCACGTAGGAATTGCCCAGAATCTCGCTCGCCAGCGAAACCTCCTGCAAGTTCGGGCGGTACACCCGCTTGGTCTTGTTGTTAGCGTGGCTGACATTGTTGCCAACCAGGACGCCTTTTCCGGTCAATTCGCAGCGGCGGGCCATAGTTTTCTCACCAAAAAGAGGGGCTCTCTTAAGGGCAGCGCTGGCCCCGGTCAAGCGTCCGGGCCTTAACGTTTCAGGGCTGGTACGATGGCGGCCAAAAGGCTGCGCGCCGCGCCGAAAGGCGTCGCTCGCCCCTCGGACACCGACTTTTCCAGAGCGGCCGCCTCCGCGGCCAGATGGGCGTTCGAGAGGATCATCTCGCTGACCACGGTCTGGACCTCGCCCCAGAACCACCCGCGCGCCTGATCGGCACGAAGCGCGGTAAGCCGGCCGTCGGCCGAAAGGTATGCGTGAATGGCCGCCATCTCTTCCCATGAATGGGCGATGCCCGTGCCTTCGATGGAAGAAACGCTGAGCACCTTGGGGTAGAGCCCGAGATGCTTGGGTCGCATCAGGTGGAACGCCATTTGATAGTTGGCTTCCGCGCGCCGGGCGGCCGGCAGCAGATCGCCGTCCGCTTTGGTGACGATCAGGAGATCGGCGAGTTCCATGACGCCGCGCTTGATGCCTTGCAGTTCGTCGCCGCCGCCGGGCGACGCCAGGAGAACGAACAGATCGGTCATGTCCGCGACCGCCGTTTCGGATTGTCCGACGCCGACCGTTTCGACCAGGACGACGTCGAAACCGGCAGCTTCCGCAATCAGCATCGACTCCCGCGTGCGCCTGGCCACGCCGCCGAGCGTCGTTCCCGCCGGAGAAGGGCGAATGAATGCGTTCGGATCGCGCGACAGCCTCTCCATGCGGGTCTTGTCTCCGAGTATCGAACCGCCGGAGCGCCGCGAGGATGGATCAATCGCGAACACCGCGACTCTTTTCCCGAGGCCCGTAAGGTGCTGGCCGAAAGCCTCGATGAACGTCGATTTGCCCACGCCCGGCGCACCCGAGATACCGACCCGGATCGCGCGTCCCGTACGGGAGAGAACCGAGCCGAGCAGCGCCTCGGCCGCGTCCTGGTCGTCGGGCCGCGTCGATTCAACCAGCGTGATCGCGCGCGCCAGCGCCCGGCGATCGCCGGAAGCCAAGGCTTCCACCATTTCCGTCTTTGGTTTAACGGTCTTGTCCGGACTGGACCCTGTCATAATTGGACCATAGTAGTTTCAGAGCGTCCCGCCGCCAATTCGAAGCCTGGAGCACGCCGTATGATTTTGCGCCCCCTCGTTGTCGCGCTCGCCGTTACGCTGCCGCTGGCGACCGCGGCAAAGGCCGCGGGCGGAGCCGGCGGTGAGACGCCGGTTCAGGCCGGCTCGCAATTGCAGGTCGCCATGACGCTTTATGCCGGCGGCGTCACGTTGGGCAAGGTCGACCTCAACGCGACCATTCGCGGCGACCAGTATCACGCAGTATCGAACTTGCAGACCGGCGGCGTCGTCAACGCGTTCTGGCAGTCCGAGATCCAGGCGACGTCCAACGGCACCGTCGCGCCGCGGGCGTTCCACCCCGCGCTGTACGATTCCTTCTACACGGGACATTCGGACAAGAAGCAGGAAGTGTCGCTGACCTACGACAATGCGGGGCCCGTCCGGCTCTATGCCGATCCTCCGTACAGCACGACCGGATACGAAGTGACGCCGGAACAGCAGAAGGCGACTTTCGATCCGCTGAGTGCGATCACCTACATGGTGTCGGGCGTCGGCGCCTCCGCAGACAACCCTTGCGACGTTGTCTTGCCGGTCTTCGACGGGCGACGCCGCTACAATGTCGAGATCACGAAGATCAAGGACACGAGCGTGGCGATGGATAACGGCCTGTACAAGGGCCACGCCCTCCTCTGCCAGATCAAATACAAACAGCTCGCCGGCTTCAAACCGCGCGTCATCAAGGAAGGCGCAAATTTTCCGGTCATCAACGCCTGGGTCGCGACCTTCCCCAGCACCGTGACGGGACGCGATTATGTCGTGCCCCTGCGCGTCTGGGCGGACACGTCCTACGGCGTCATCGCGGCGGTGGCGACGAGCCTCAAGGTCGACGGTGTTGCGCCCAAACCTCAGGGCGGCTGAACGGCTTTATTCTGCGGCGTGATCGAGCCGGCGCGACCGGATGAGCTTCAGCACGCTGCGCGCCGCATCGGGAATGTTGGTGCCGGGCCCGAAGATCGCCGACACGCCGGCCTTTTTCAGCGCGTCATAGTCCTGGGCCGGAATCACGCCGCCTACCACGACGAGTATGTCGTCGGCCTTCTGTTTCTTCAGCGCCTCGATCAGCATGGGGACGAGAGTCAGATGGCCCGCCGCCTGGCTCGACACGCCGATGACGTGGACATCCGCGTCGATGGCGTCTTTGGCGACTTCTTCCGGCGTCTGGAAGAGCGCTCCGATATCGACGTCGAATCCGAGATCGGCGAAGGCCGTGGCGATCACCTTGGCGCCGCGGTCGTGTCCGTCCTGCCCCATCTTGGCCACCAGCATCCGCGGACGCCGGCCTTCTTCCTTCGCGAATTCGTCGACCTCGCCGCGGATCGCCCCGAATTCGTTGTCGCCCTCATATTGAGCGCCATAGACGCCGGAGATCGAACGGACCTCCGCGCGGTGCCGGCCGAACACGCTTTCCATCGAATCGGAGATTTCGCCGACCGTGGCGCGCGCGCGCGCGGCTTCGACGGCGAGTTCCAGGAGATTTCCGCCGCCTTTCGCGCCGGCGGTGAGCGCCTCGAGCGCCGCCTTCAGCTTCGCCGGATCGCGATTGGCCTTCACGGATTTGAGCCGCGCGATCTGCGAGTCGCGGACCTGCGCATTGTCGATCGCGCGAACCTCTATCTCGTCTTCCTCGGGCAGCTGAAATTTGTTGACGCCGACGATGACGTCTTCTGCCTTGTCGATACGTGCCTGACGACGCGCAGCCGCCTCTTCGATGCGCAGCTTGGGAATGCCGGCCTCGACCGCCTTGGTCATGCCTCCCATCGCCTCGACCTCGTCGATCACGCTGCGCGCCGCGCTGGCAAGCGCGTGCGTCAACGCTTCGACATAGTAGGAGCCGCCGAGCGGATCGACGACCTTCGTCACATGGCTTTCGTTTTGAAGGATGAGCTGGGTATTGCGGGCAATGCGCGCCGAGAACTCGGTCGGCAGCGCGATCGCTTCGTCGAAGGAGTTGGTGTGCAGCGATTGCGTCCCGCCCAGGACGCTGGCAAGCGCCTCGATCGTCGTGCGCACGATGTTGTTGTAGGGATCCTGCTCCGTCAGCGAAACGCCCGACGTCTGGCAGTGCGTGCGCAGCATCAGGCTCTCGGGATTCTTGGCGCCGAAACCGGCCATGATCTGCGACCAGAGCAGCCTCGCCGCGCGCAGCTTCGCCACCTCCATGAAGAAGTTCATGCCGATACCGAAGAAGAACGAGAGGCGCGGCGCGAAAGCGTCCACGTCCAGGCCCTTGGCCAGCGCGGCGCGCACATATTCGATGCCGTCCGCGAGCGTATAGGCGAGCTCCTGCACCGCCGTCGCCCCGGCTTCGTGCATGTGATAGCCGCTAATCGATATCGAGTTGAACTTCGGCATCTTCTTTGCCGTGTACTCGATGATGTCGGCGACGATCCGCATGCTGGGCGCCGGCGGATAAATGTAGGTGTTGCGAACCATGAACTCTTTCAGAATGTCGTTCTGAATCGTGCCGGAGAGTTTTTCGGTCGGGGTGCCCTGCTCTTCGCCCGCAACGATGAAATTGGCCATGATCGGAATGACGGCGCCGTTCATCGTCATCGACACGCTCATCTTGTCGAGCGGAATTCCGGAGAACAGGATCTTCATGTCTTCGACGGAGTCGATCGCGACGCCGGCCTTGCCAACGTCGCCCGCGACGCGCGGATGGTCGCTGTCGTAGCCGCGATGCGTCGCGAGGTCGAACGCAACGGACAGGCCCATCTGCCCGGCCTCGAGATTCTTGCGATAGAAGGCGTTGGATTCTTCGGCCGTGGAGAAACCGGCGTATTGCCGGATCGTCCAGGGACGTCCCGCATACATGGTCGACCGGACGCCGCGCATATAAGGCATCTGGCCGGGAAGCGAGTTCGCCGCCTCAAAACCTTCGAGGTCGGCCGCGGTGTACAGGGGCTTGACGTCGAAGCCTTCGGGCGTCTTCCACGTCAGGCTCGAAAGCGGGCGATCTCGGAGTTCCTTCTGAGCTGCCTTTGCCCAGCTTTCCGGTGTCTTGCCGTTGCTCATCGTGATCACCCTGTCCTGTCGCACTGCTTTTGCCCCACTATTGCATTTGCGAGAAGTGGGGCAATCCGCCGTCACGCGACCGTTGCGGAACCTTCGCAATTGTCCTTACACGGATGGTTCGGTGGATAAGCGCGTCCGACTCCATGTCTGGCCCTGTCCACAATATCTTGTGCCCCTCCATTCTTGACAAACCACTAAACGTATGAGAACAAAGGATGATATCCAAACAGTTAGTGATTCGGACGGTATTTGTTCCAATATCGTTCTTTCCGTTCACTGACGATGCACAGATGACAGTTTTGCCTTTGGTTCTGAACGACGAGTCCGCTTGCGACGGCCCGTGAAAGCACCCATCTTCGACAAGCGATGAACCATTTGCACGCGCGACCAAGGCCCGACGCGGTATCGCGCGTCACGGCCATCCTGGGACCAACCAACACCGGAAAAACCCACTTTGCCATCGAGCGGATGCTGGCGCACAAGTCGGGCATGATCGGCCTGCCGCTGCGGCTTCTGGCCCGCGAGGTCTACGACAAGGTCGTGCGCCTCAAGGGCGAAAATCTCGCCGCGTTGATCACCGGTGAGGAGAAGATCGTCCCGCCGAACGCCAAATACTTCGTGTGCACCGTGGAAGCGATGCCGCTCGATATCGGCGCCGCCTTTCTCGCCATCGACGAGATCCAACTCTGCGCCGACCCCGAGCGCGGGCATGTCTTCACGGATCGCCTCCTGCACGCGCGCGGCGCGGAAGAGACGGTCTTTCTCGGCGCAGACACGATGCGCGGGGCCATCCAGCGGTTCGTCCCCCGCACCTATTTCATGACCCGTTCGCGCTTTTCCGATCTCGCTTACACGGGCTCGAAAAAGCTGACCCGATTGCCGCGCCGCTCGGCGGTCGTCGGATTTTCCGCCGAAGATGTCTACGGCATCGCCGAACTCATCCGGCGTCAGCGTGGCGGCGCGGCAGTGGTGCTCGGTGCGCTCAGCCCGCGCACGCGCAATGCCCAGGTCGAGCTCTATCAGAGCGGCGACGTCGATTTTCTCGTCGCGACGGATGCAATCGGCATGGGAATCAACATGGACGTCGATCACGTCGCCTTTTCCAGCCTCGAGAAATTCGACGGCATCGGCGTGCGGCCGCTCCGGCCCGAGGAGATGGGACAGATCGCGGGTCGCGCCGGACGGCACATGAACGACGGAACGTTCGGCGTCACCGGCGACGCCGAGCCCCTATCGGAGGAACTCGTCGCGCGCATCGAGAGCCACCGCTACGATCCGGTGCGCGTACTGCAATGGCGCAACTCGGCGCTCGACTTCCGTTCTCTTGACGCCCTGATCGCCAGCCTCGAGGAGCCGCCGCCTGCGAAGGGACTCTCGAAAGCCCGTCCTTCCAGCGACTACGTCGCGCTAAAGCACCTCTCGGCCGATGGAGACGTCCTTGCACTCGCAACGAACCGCGATGCTGTGCACCGGCTCTGGGAAGCGTGTCAGCTGCCGGATTTCCGAAAGCTTTCCGTCGACGAGCATGTCCGGCTCGTGCGTTCCATATTCCTTCACCTTATGGGCGATGAAGGCGTCTTGCCGCCTGACTGGCTCTCGAGCCAGATCTCGCGGCTGGACCAAACGGAAGGCGACGTCGCCACGCTCAGCGGTCGCCTCGCCCAGATCCGCACCTGGACCTATGCCGCCAATCGTCCCGGCTGGACGACCGACAGCGCGCACTGGCAAGCGGTCACGCGCGCCATCGAGGACAAACTTTCAGATGCGCTTCACGAAAAGCTGACCGAACGCTTCGTCGACCGCCGCACGTCCATGCTGATGAAGCGTCTGCGCGCCGACGACACGCTGGACCTCACGCTCGACGACTCCGGAGGCGTCGCCATCGGCGGCGAGCTCGTCGGAAAGCTCGAAGGATTCCGCTTCGAAGCGGACACGCGCGCCGAAGGTATCCATGGACGCACGCTGCGCGCCGCGGCCCTGCGCGGGCTGGAGGGCGAATTTTTCCGGCGCGCCCGGCGACTTGTCGAGGCGGACGACAAGGACATCACGCTGAGCGAACACGGCAAGATCTGGTGGGACGGCGCCGTCGTGGCAAGTCTCGTGGCCGGCGCATCGCCGCTCGAGCCGAGAGTGTCCGTCCTGTGCGACGCGCTTCTCAAGGCGGAACTGCGCGACGAAATCCAGGCCCGGCTGGACAGGTGGCTCGCGACGAGAATTTCGACGCGCCTCGAACCGCTGCTGGCGCTCCGCCGGGCGATCGAGGCCAAGCCGGGCTCTCCTACCGCGCTGCCGGCGCAGGCACGCGGCGTCGCGCACCGGCTGCTCGAGCAGTTCGGTTCGCTCGATCGCGAGGGTTCGGGATTGCCGGACGACATTCGCCCCATCCTCCATGCTCTGAAAGTCTTCGGCGTCTGGTTCGGTCGGCGGACGGTCTACCTGCCGAAAATGCTTCGACCCGAGGCGTCGTCGCTCTTGTGCCTGCTGTGGAGCGTCTGGAACAAACTCGAAAAGATGCCTGCGCCGCCGCAGCCCGGCCTGACCTCTTTCGCCAATGACGGCAATCTGCCGGCGGCCTTTCTCTCCGCGGCGGGATTTCGCATCGTTGGCGGGCGCGCGATACGTCTCGACATGCTGAACAGGCTTGAAGAGGAGCTGGAAAAGGGCGCCGCCAACGGCGCACAGGCCGATATTCTGTTGCCCAAGCTCGTGTCGCTGCTCGGTTGCAGCAACGACGAACTGAAGGCCGTTCTTGATCAGCTGGACTGGCGCATCGTGGACGTGGCTGACACGGGACAGGGCGCCGCGCGCGTCTGGCGTAAGTCGCACGCGCGCAACGCCCGCAAGCGCCGTGGCGGTGCGACGCCGGCGAAGATCGAGGTCCGTCCGGACTCGCCGTTCGCCGAGCTCGCCGCCCTGATCCGGAAATAGGCGCGTGCCGAAGGAAGACCGAATCCGCATCGATCGATGGCTCTGGCACGCGCGCTTCTATCGCTCGCGCGCGCTTGCACAGAAGGCGGCCGAGTCCGGACTGGTCCGCCTGAACGGTGCGCGCGTCGTAAAATCCGGGCACGGCATCAAGTGCGGCGACGTCCTTACCGTGCCCCAGGGGCGCGAAGTCCTTGCGGTTCGTGTGGTTGCCTTCGGGGAGCGGCGCGGCCCTGCGCCGGAAGCGCGGGCGCTGTACGAAATCGTCGCGGGCGACACCCTTGATCCCCGACCGTCCGGGCCGTAATGACGCTGGCCAAGCTATTCCGCACGGGACCGCCGCATGACCTATGTCGTCACCGAAGCCTGCATCAAGTGCAAGTTCATGGACTGCGTGGAGGTTTGCCCCGTGGACTGCTTCTACGAGGGCGAGAACATGCTCGTCATTCATCCCGACGAATGCATCGATTGCGGCGTCTGCGAGCCGGAATGCCCGCCTGAAGCGATCAAGGCGGACACCGAGCCCGGGCTCGAGAAATGGCTCGAGCTGAACGCGGATTACGCCAAGAAGTGGCCGAACATCACCCAACACGGCACGGCCCCTGCCGACGCCAAGGAATGGGAAGGCGTTCCTGACAAGTTCGAAAAGTACTTTTCGGATAAACCCGGTTCCGGCTCGTAGAATTGGCCAGTATCCCGCCTCTTTTCTGCGTTAACAAATTGGCGCGGCGAATTTAACCTTTTGAATTCGCGCCATATTCTACGCCAATATGGAATTAACGCCGCGGATTCAACGGCTTGTCACTTTGTCCTTCCGTTCACGGACGAAGTGTGTTATATAATTCCACGATCAGAAATGACCCGATGGCACCTTCCGGACTGGAAACAATCCGGTGCCCTCGCTCGTCTCTGTCGCAGTGCAATGTGACCGAGCTCTTGGGCGCGCTTCGAGCGCGACGGATGAGCCGAACGAAAGTGACCGATGACAACCCCAAAAACTGCACCAGCCACCGCTATCGCCAAGAAGGTCCCGGCCAACTCGAACAGCAAGAAGCACGAGTTCAAGACCAACGATCACGTCGTCTACCCGACGCATGGCGTCGGAAAGATCATGAAGATCGAGGAACAGGAAGTCGCCGGTACGAAACTGGAACTCTTCGTCATCACCTTCGAGAAGGACAAGATGACGTTGCGCGTCCCGACCATGAAGGCCAAGGCGGTCGGCATGCGCAAACTGTCTTCGCCGGACATCGTGAACAACGCGCTCAATACGCTGAAGGGACGCGCCCGCATCAAGCGTACGATGTGGTCCCGTCGCGCGCAGGAATACGAAGCGAAGATCAATTCCGGCGACCTGGTTTCGATTGCCGAGGTCGTCCGCGATCTGCACCGCGCGAGCGGCCAGCCCGAGCAGTCCTATTCCGAGCGCCAGCTCTATGAAGCCGCCCTCGCCCGCATGGCTCGGGAAGTGGCCGCGGTCGAGCGCACCGACGAAGTCACCGCTGTGAAACGTGTCGAAGGCATGCTTCTCAAGAAGGCGGCCTAAGTCCGAATGAGAGATTGCTGAAAAGGCCCGGGAAACCCGGGCCTTTTTTATTGCAGCACCTCGATGCCCTGGGGATTCGGCACTTCGATCTCGGGCCCGTTTTGCGATTGGACCCAGCCGCGTACGCGTACCGTCTGCCCGACATAGGAAGTGGGATCGACGCCCGAGCCGCGAAAGTTCCCGCGGTCGACCGGATCGATCGTGACGGTAAAATCGGTGCGCCAGTCCGCGCCGAAATTCAGGTAAACGCGGCCGTTCCGGACGCTGGCGTCCAGGACTTTCCCTTCGACGATCTGGAAGGTGCCGGTGTCGGACTCCAGGTTCGAAGGATTGCGGATGGCATAGGCCGGCGAAGACCAAAGGCCGGCGCGTGCCGCGCGTGCCCTTGCCTCTGCTGCGAAGAGTTCCGGCGCGCATTCCGTCCGGTCGGGCGCGATCCAGACCCGGGCGAGCCCGCGATCGAGAAGCGCGCCCTGGACCCATTCGTCGCCGGCGAACGCCTGCACCCGGATGCGGTCGTATCTGTCCTTCTTGGGGGACAGGGCCGTCAGCGTCAGCGGACCCGAACGCAATAGCGCCGCGAGGGCCGTCAGCGCCTGACTCCCGAACGCGCGCGGCGCGCGATCCAGGGCGCCGGACGGAAGACGAACGCCCTCGAGGTGCAACCTGCGACCGTCTACGAGAACAATGGACCCGTCCGGTTCGACCTGGCGTAAACGGGCGTCGGATATCTCGACGGGACCGGCACAGGAGGGCAGCGCCATGGCCGTTCCCGGTAGAAGGAGAACCATCGCGGCGGCGGCCATGACGACCGGTCGCATCATGATAGCCTAGCGGGCCGGATCCAGACTGACACCCGCGGGAAGAGGCATGGAATCGGGCACGAAAAAATCCGGCATGAGGGGTTTGGTCGGATCGACGCGATACTGGTCGAAGTCGCTCACGCCGTTCGCCGCCAAAAACGTGTCGTCGATGAGGAAGTTTCCCGTGAAGTCCTTCGCGCGCTTGTTGAAGATGACATAGGCCGCATCGGCCAGAATATCCGGCGTCCGGCAGCGAAGCATGCCTTCGTCCCCCGCCAGCGCATTCCGGATCGCCGCCGTGGCAACGCCGGTGCGCGGCCACAGCGCATTGAACGCGATGCCCTCGTCCGCAAATTCCGCCGACATGCCGAGCACGCACATGCTCATGCCGAATTTCGCCATGGAGTAGGCGGTGTGGTTCCTGAACCACTTCGCGGACATGTCCAGCGGCGGCGACAGCATCAACACGTGCGGATTCGCGGCGCGCTTCAGGTGCGGGAGACAGGTGCGCGAGACCAGATATGTGCCGCGCGAATTGATCTGGTTCATCAAGTCGAAGCGCTTCATGTCGGTCTGCAGCGTGCCGGTGAGCGAAATCGCGCTGGCGTTGTTCACGCAGATGTCGATGCCGCCGAAGGCCGCCGCCGTCTTCTCGACCGCGGCCTGGACCTGTTCCTCGAAGCGGATATCGCACACGATCGGCAGCGCCTTGCCGCCCGCTTTCTCGATCTCCTCCGCCGCGGTGAAGATGGTGCCGGGCAGCTTCGGATGCGCCTCGGCCGTCTTGGCTGCGACCGCCACGTTTGCGCCGTCCCGCGCCGCGCGTACCGCGATCGCCAGGCCGATTCCGCGCGATGCGCCGGTGATAAAAAGCGTATTTCCCCGAAGTGACATCAGATCGCCTCGTACCAGTCGATTCCGTTCTTGTCGGCGTTGCGTCTTACCATGCCGCGCGAGCGCAGGCAGTTCAGGTGCGCCAGACTCTCGCCTGTCGCCATGCCGAAATTGCCCTGGGTGATGCGGCTGCGGAACAGGGCGGGAAACACGTCCACCGCCCGTTTCGGTTCGCCACAGAGCTCATAGAGCTTCTCGAGTCCTTCCTCGTGATGATCGATCAATTCCTCCAAGCGCAGCGAGGCCTTGCGGAACGGTTCGTTGTGCGAAGGCAGTACCAGCGCCTCCATCGGCACGATGCCTTTCAGCTTGTGGCAGGAGTCCAGCCAGTCCTGGAGCGGGTTTGCCTCCGGCTCCGTCGGATGGACCGAAACGTTCGACGAGATCTTCGGTAAGATCTGGTCCCCGGAAATGAAGATGTTCAGTGCGGGGCACCACAAGCAGGCATGTTCCGGCGAATGCCCGTTTCCGCCGACGACGTGCCAGACATTGGCCCCGATCCGGATCTCGTCGCCTTCTATGATGCGGTGATAGGCGTTTGGCAGCTTGTAAACGCCGTAGCCGAAGCCGCCGAAGCGCGCGCGATAGTTTTCGAGTTGGTCTTCCGGAAAGCCCGCGGCGCGGTAGAAGCGCAGGCCCTCGACGGGCGCCTCCTGACCGGTGTCGGCCGCCAGGTTCCGGCACATCAAGAACTCCGACCGGGTGATCCACAGCTCGACGTCGAACTTGCGCACCAGCCACCCAGCCAGGCCGATATGATCGGGATGCATGTGTGTCACGATCACGCGTTTGATCGGACGTCCCTTCATGGGACCGGCGAAGAGCGCTTCCCACGCCGCGGTGGTCTCTTCGTTCTTGATCCCGCTGTCCACGACGGTCCAGCCATCGCCGTCTTCGAGCAACCACAGATTGATGTGGTTGAGCTGCATTGGCAGGCGCATGCGCACCCAGTGGATTCCGGGAGCCACCACGATGCTTTCGCCGGTTTCGGGACGGCCTTCGAACGGGTAGTCGAGATTGCTTCCCGGTCGGACCCGGGGTTCGGTCGTGCTCACGCTGGAGCCTTTCGGGAATAAAGCATGGTCGAATATGGGTAGAGGGTGTAAGGCCCGTCAAGCACGAGATTTTTACCCCGTAACGACGCTGCATAAGCGGCCCGAGCCGGGTATACCTGTCTCGGCTTTCTTGCACCGTGGAGGACTCATGCGCCGCTTCGCCCTTGCTCTCGGTTTGTCCGTGATCGCCCTGTCCGGCGCGGCGCATGCCGACGGGCCGTCGGTCGATCCCAAAGAGGCGCCGGCCGGCGCGTATCAGACCGAATCCCGGCATACGCTGGTGCTCTTTGCCATCCCTCACCTCGGACTCACCGACTATTACGGCAGGTTCGAGAAGATTTCAGGCACGCTGAACTTCAATCCCGGCGCGCCCGAGAAGAGTTCCGTATCGGCGACAATCGATACCTCAAGCGTCAACGTCATGAACAGCGAACTCATGGGCCAGCTCGTCGGCCCGGCCGTGTTCGACTCTGCGAACTTCCCGACCGCGACGTTCAAGTCGACGTCCATCGAACGTACGGGCCCGACGACGGGCAAGATGACGGGCGACCTGACCATCCATGGCGTGACCAAGCCGGTCGTCTTCGACATCAGGTTCAACGGCGGAATGAGCGCGCCGCTCGGCAACGCTTACAATCTCGGCTTCCACGCGACGGCGACGATCAAGCGGAGCGACTACGGACTGGACAAGATGATGTGGAAGAGCTTTGTCGGCGACGATGTGACGCTGATCATCGAAGCCTTGTTCGAACAGCCGAGATCGTAGTTGAACGCGCTTCGCAACAGCGGACTTCGTTACGGCATCGTCGCCATGGCGTTTCACTGGGCGATCGCGGCGTTCGTTCTGGTCAATCTCGGCCTCGGCCTCTACATGTCCGACCTGCCGCGCAGCGATGCTTCGCGATTCATGCTGTATCAGCTTCACAAATCCGTCGGGCTGACGGTCCTGGTGCTGAGCATCCTGCGCCTGGTCTGGCGCGTGGCGAACCCGATACCGCCGATGCCGCAGGGATTGCATCCACTGCTCGGCTTCGCGGGACGTGCGGTACACTTTTTGCTCTACTTTCTGATCGTTTCGATTCCGCTGGTCGGCTGGGCGATGGTCTCCTCGTCGCCGATCGGACTTCCGACCCCTTATTTCGGGCTCTTCGCCTGGCCGAACATCGCCTTCTTTGCGCACCAGCCCACCGCATCGAAGATGGCGTATGAAGACCTGTTCCACGATACGCACGCCCTCCTCGCCTATTCGGCGCTGGCGCTGATCGCGCTCCATGTCCTGGCGGCGCTGTACCACCAGTTCGGTCGGCGCGACGACGTGCTCGCGCGCATGTTGCCGGGCGCGCGCGTGAGTGATCCGGCATGAGGCGCGTCCTCTTAAGCCTCGTTGCGCTCCTTTGCCTCGTGACCGAACCAGCCGTTGCGGCGAAGTGGACCGTCGATCACGCCAAGAGCCGTCTGGGGTTCACGGTAGCGTGGAGCGGCCAGCCTTTCGTGGCGACGTTCGCGGCGTGGAACGCAGAGATCGACTTCGATCCGGCGGACCTGGCCCACGCCAAGGCCGTGGTGGAGATCAAGCTGGCCAGCGAAATCTCGGGCGTTCCGGACAATGACGACGGACTGAAAGGAACGGAAGGCTTCGCTGTCGGCCAGTTCCCCGTCGCACGCTTTGAGACGACGGAATTCCGGTCGGTGGGCAACGGGCGCTACGTCGCGACGGGACGTCTCGACCTTCACGGCGTCTCACGGACGGTCACCCTGCCCTTCACCCTCACCTTCGCGGGCAACGCGGTGCACATGACCGGCAAAACCGTACTCTCGCGGATCGACTTCGGCCTCGGCCACGGGGAATGGGCCTCGGCCGACACCATCGCGCACGCGGTGACGGTAACCATCGATCTGACGGCGACAAAAGCCCGCTGATTTCCGCTATAGAGTGTGGCGATGAGGATCGCCACCCAACCGCGCGTGCGCCAGGCCGACACGGCCGGGATCGCAGACGCCGCCAAGCTGCTGCGGAGCGGTAGACTCGTGGCTTTTCCGACCGAGACCGTCTACGGCCTGGGGGCCGACGCGACGAACGGGCGCGCGGTCGCGAAGATCTTTGCCGCCAAGCGGCGTCCTCACTTCAATCCGCTCATCGTCCATGTTCGCGACGTCGCTCAAGCGGAAACGTACGCGACCTTCAATCCCGTCGCGCGAAAGCTCGCGGCCGCCTTTTGGCCGGGCGCACTGACGCTGGTTCTGCCGCGCGCCGCCGGCTGCCGGCTGTCCGAGCTTGTCAGCGCCGGACTGGATACGGTCGCGTTGCGCGTCCCGGCCCACCCCGTTGCACGACGACTGCTCGCCGAAGCCGATATTCCGATCGCCGCGCCCAGCGCCAACGCGTCCGGCCGCATCAGTCCCACGACCGCCGCGCATGTCGAGGAAAGTCTTGGCGACCAGGTCGACCTCATCGTCGACGGCGGGCAGACTCCGCTCGGCCTCGAGTCGACCGTCATCGGCTTTACCGATGGCGTGCCGGTCTTGCTGCGCGCAGGAGCGATCGCGCGCAACGACATCGAAAGGGTCGCGGGCACGCTTGCCGCGCCGGTGAGCGATACGATTCAATCGCCGGGACAACTGGCCAGCCACTACGCGCCCCATGCGGCCGTGCGCCTGAATGCGAGCAGCGTTTCGCCGCACGAAGCACTACTGGCTTTCGGACCTGATGCATTGCGCGGTGCGAGAGTCACGCTGAACCTCAGCTCGACGGGCAATCTCGCGGAAGCCGCAGCGAACCTTTTCGCGATGCTTCATGCGCTGGATGCGACCGGATTTCCGATTGCCGTCATGCCCATTCCGGAGGAAGGCCTTGGCGAGGCGATCAACGATCGGCTGAGGCGGGCCGCTGCCCCGCGTGCCGTGCCATGAACGCCCAAACCCTCACCCGTCTCAAGCAGGCCGCCGGCCCGAACGGTCACACCGGAGATCCCGCGATCATCGGGCCGCACCTCGTCGAGTGGCGCAGCAAGTACAAGGGCCGGTCCGAGCTTCTGCTCATGCCGTCGACGACGTCGCAGGTCTCCGAAATATTGAAGATCTGCAGCGACACGAACACGCCCATCGTGCCGCAAGGCGGCAATACGGGACTGGTCGGCGGTCAGATACCGTTCGACGGCGAAGTCCTTCTCAGCCTGTCGCGCATGAATGCCGTCCGAAAGCTCGACACGGCCGCACACACAATCATCGTCGAAGCGGGAATGATTCTCGCCGACGTTCAACGCGCGGCGGACCAAGACGACTTGCTATTTCCGCTCAGCCTCGCCGCGGAGGGCTCGGCCACGATCGGCGGCAACTTGTCGACAAACGCGGGCGGCGTGAACGTCTTGCGCTACGGCATGGCGCGGGACCTCGTGCTCGGCCTCGAGGTCGTGCTCGCCGACGGCCGCGTGCTCGACCTGTTGCACACGCTGCGCAAGGACAATACCGGCTACGACCTCAAACAGCTTTTCATAGGCGCCGAAGGAACGCTTGGGATCATCACGGCCGCCGCGCTCAAATTGTCGCCGAAGCCGGCCGTACGTAGTACGGCCTTGGTGGCGCTGCCTTCGCCCGCCGCCGCCATCGCCTTGCTCGCAGACATGCAGAGCGAAACCGGCGGTCAGATTTCGGCGTTCGAGCTCATTCCGCGTATCGGCCTCGACCTTGTCGTACGGCACATTCCCGGCGCCCGCGACCCATTCCGCGACCGCTTCCCCTGGTATGCGCTGATCGAGGCGGCGGGAGCGGCAAATTCCAATTTGGCCGCGATCCTCGAAACCACGCTCGCGTCGGTTGCCGCGAAGGGAACGATCGCCGATGCCGTCGTCGCATCGAGCGAGGCGCAGCGCCTGGAGCTCTGGTCGCTGCGCGAGAATCTGTCCGAAGCGCAAAAGCGCGAGGGTGCGTCCATCAAGCACGACGTTTCGGTCCCTGTCTCCGCGATCCCGAGATTTCTCGAAGAGGCAACGGCCGCGGTTCTGCGCCTCATCCCGGACGCGCGGCCCGTCAGCTTCGGACATATCGGCGACGGAAACATTCATTTTAACTTCAGCGCGCCGAAGGGCGGCGAGGACGACGCATTCCTTGCCCGCTGGGACGACGTGCAGAGGATCGTGCACGACGTCGTCCACAAATTCGACGGATCGATCAGCGCCGAGCACGGCATCGGCGTGCAAAAGCGCGATCAGCTCCTGCGCTACAAGTCGCCGGTCGAAATCGAGCTGATGCGGACGCTCAAGCGCGCATTCGATCCGAAGAACATTCTCAATCCCGGAAAGGTCGTCGCGCTCTAGGCCGCTTTCGGGAGTGCCGGCTCCGGTTGGGGCGCCTGGCTGTTCGCCGGTTTCGCCCGTTGCGACTTGTACGACATGGCGCTGATCGCCGCCGTCACGATCGTCGCTAGATAGGGCAAACTCTGCACGCCAATCATCACCATCCAGAGCTGGATCGACGGATCATCGACGTTTCCGCCGGTGGCGAGAGAGGCGAGCGCGAGCATGCAGAGTCCGAACAATGTCGTCTCCTGCCAGACCTTGCGCAGCGCCTGGGAAAGCAGCGCCTGATCCTCGCATTTCGGTGTGCGCAGGAACGGCTTGCCCCTGGTCACCAGTCCGGAGATCACCGCTTTGCCGACGGCATGGGTCAGGGACAAGCCCGCGACCGAAGCCATGACCGCGCCCTTCAATCCGGAACGCACTTTCTGCGGATAGAGCAGCAGCGTCTTCATCGTCTTGGCGAAGAACAGCGCGAGCGCCGCGGCCGAAAGCGTCGGCAGCGGCACGTCGAACGTCTGGGGCGACACCCACATTAAACCCGTCCAGATCAGGGCCATGTATGTCACGATCATGCCGAGGCCGTCGGAGATCCACGGCAGCCAGCCGACCAGGAACTGATATCGCTGCGCCCAGGAAAGTTTGCTGCGGCCGAAGAAAATCGCGCCGGCATGATGCTTCATGATCTGCATGGCGCCATAGACCCAGCGGTAGCGCTGACTCATGAAGGCGTCGAGCGTGTCCGGCATCACGCCGCTGCCCATGGTTTCGGGGATATAGGCGGCGCTGTAGCCCGCCTCGAAAAGCTTGAGACCGAGCTCGGTATCCTCGGTGATGCACCAGGTCGCCCAGCCGCCGACTTCCTCCAGCGCGTCCTTGCGAACGATCGTCATCGTGCCGTGCTGGATGATGGCGTTATGCTCGTTGCGCTCCACCATGCCGATCTGGAAGAACCCGCGATATTCCTCATAGGCCATCGCCTTGAAGATATTCTGGTGGGCGTCCCGATAATCCTGCGGTCCCTGCACCAGCGCTATGTCGTGCGACGCGAAGAAGGGCAACGCACGGCGGAGCCAAAACGGCTCTACCTGATAGTCGCTGTCGATCACGGCGACATAGACCGCCCTCGGATCGGTCAGCTTCAGCGCTTCGTTGAGGGCGCCGGCCTTGAAGCCCGCCATGTCGTCGTAGTGATAGAACCGGAAACGCTCGCCCAGTTCCCGGCATCGCGTCTCGACCGGGAGCCATGTCTCGCGTTCCGGCGTGTTGTTGTCGAGGACGATGACTTCGAAATTGTCATAGTCGAGACGTGACAACGCATCGAGCGTCTCGATCACCATGGCCGGCGGCTCGTTGTAGCAGGGAACGTGGATCGATACGCGCGGGCTCGCCTCCGGTATGGCGACGGGCACGGCGCGACGCTCGACGCGCCAGAGGCTGGCGGCGAGCTCGATACCCTCCGTGAGGATCACGGTCGAGGCCAGCAGCACCAGAGGCGTCATCGCGATGATCATGGCAAGATCGGCGGGCTCGACATATTCGAGCGAGCTTGCGTCGATCAACATCAGCAGGCCGGTCGTCACGACCGCCACTAGGCCGCCCATCACCAGATAGCCCTGCTGGCGCATGCGCGGCATCCAGCCGAGGATCAGCAAGCCGAGAAAGAGCGTCAGCGCCGCTGCGAAGCCTGCATAGGTTCGCCATTGCGGGAACGTGCGGAGCAGTCCCGTGAACCCGAACTTCGGATTGCCCAACGCGTCGTACAGGCCCCAGCTCGCGCCGACGGATCCCTCGTTGCCGCCCTTCCAGGGCTGGTCGTAGGCCTCCAGCAGATAGTAGTCGTAGCCCTTCTCCATCGCGAGTTGGACGAAGGCGCGCATGAAGTAGGCTTCGTTGGCGATCGACGGTTCGGCAAATCGCTTGCTGCGCCCTTCCGACGGCCAGCCGGCTTCGCCGATGATGATCGTCTTGTCGGGGAATTCCTGCTGCACGTCGTTGTAGGCCCGCTGGAGGAACCTGAGCGAGTCGTGCGCGCTGACGCCTTCCCAATAAGGAAGGAGATGAACCGAAACGACGTCGACATACTGTCCGATCTCCGGCGTCAGCAGCCATGTCGACCACGGTTCTGCGGTGGTCACCTTGATGCGCGTCGGCAGTGCCTCCCGAACGCGCTTGATGTACGCGTTCAACTGGTCCGGCGTCACGAAGCCGAAGAGAATGGATTCGTTGCCGACGAAAACCCGATCAATTACGCGGCGATTGGCGAGTGCGGTCTTGATGCACAGCGTCAGCTCGGTCTCGTTCTGGTCCAGATCGGCGGAAATCCAGCAGCCCAGCGAAACGGTCAGCCCGTAGCGGCGCGCGATCTCGGGCACTTTGTCCATGCCGCCGGCGACCGTGTAGGTGCGGACGCGTCCGGTCAGCTGCGAAAGCTGTGCCATGTCCCGGTCGATCTGCTCGGGTGAGATGTGGCCGTTTTCTTTCAGCGTGAAGACGTGACTGGGATTGTACGCGATCCCGCGCACCTGGCCGCCCCAATCGGGTGCGACGACCGTATAGTCCCGGCTCGCCCAGAACAGGATCGACGCACTCACCACGAGGACGAGCGCGACCGCGATCCGGAGCCGCCCGCTCCCGATCCATTTCCGCCAGCCGCGCAGGACTGCCTTCAACACGTTTAACGACCCCACTGCGCAGCCCGACCCGCGCAATTGCGAAAATTATATCAAGTCGCCGGGTCTGTGTCCGGCGCGGCGTTATTGTTGCCCGCTACCCTGATCGTCCTGATCCGGAGGACCTTTCGGGGCGGGTTTCGTCTCCAGGAGTTCCATATCGAACACCAGCGTCTGGTTGGGCGGGATGAGACCCTCGCCCGCGCCGCGCGCGCCATAGGCCAGGTTGGACGGAATGACGAGGTGCCACTTGTCGCCCTCGCGCATGAGGCCAAGCGCTTCGGTCCAGCCGGGGATCAACTTGTTTACGGTGAACTGCGCCGGCGTCAGCGGTTCGGTACCGTCGAACACTTTCCCGTTGATCAGCATGCCGGTGTAGCTGACGGTTACCGTGTCGGTGGGAAGCGGACGCTTTCCGAAGCCGTTCTTGATGATGTTGTATTGCAGCCCGCTCGGCCGCACCACGACGCCGGGCTTGTTCGCATTGGCCGCGAGAAAGGCGGCGTTTGCCTCGGCGCTGAGAGCCGGATCCGCCGCTTTCACCTCTGCCGTCGCGAGAGACAAAAACGCGGTCAACGCGGCCAGGAAGGCCCCGATACGCTTCATGTTAGCTTTCCTTTCGATCGCTTCGGCAAGTTATGCCAAACGCCCCGACGCAGCTCAATTCCTTACGCGCTGGCGACGCCGACGCCAAGGCCTTGCGGGGGCGAGAGAAACCGCAATTTTGGACGAAATCGGGGCGGCTCGGAAAGCGGTCGGCAGTCCGCTCAGTCGGACAGCGCTGTCGGGACCACTCCCAATCTCCGACAACGACATACCGCCGCATGCAGAAACAACGTCGCGCGCCGCATGCCGGAATGGGCCACAGAGTTGCCGGGGTTGGTGGCAGCGTCTAGGTTCGAACCAACTGATATCAAAGGGAGACGCTGCATGTACAAACCATTCGATCTGTCGGGCAAAGTCGCCCTCGTCACGGGCGGCAATGGCGGCATTGGTTTCGGCATGGCGGAAGCCCTGGCGATGGCTGGCGCCGACGTGGCGGTCTGGGGAACGAACGCCGAAAAGAACGACGACGCGGCCCGTAAGCTCAAAGCGCACGGCAAGCGCGTCACGACCCGCAAGGTCAACGTCGCCAGCGAAGCCGAAGTCATCGACGCGATGGGCGCCACGATCAAGGAGATGGGACGGGTCGACACCGTGATCGCCAATGCCGGAATCGGCGGCGGTGCGCCATCGTTCAGCCAGATGTCGATCGAGGTTTGGCGCCGCGTCCACGCCGTGAACGAAGAAGGCGTTTTCTTCACCTTGCGCGAGGCCTGCAAACATATGGTGGAGAGAGCCGGCAAAGGCGATGCGGGCGGCTCGCTCGTCGGCGTCGCCAGTCTCGCCGGTCTCGAAGGCGCGGGCCGGAACGAAGCCTACAGCGCCACCAAGGGTGCGGTGCTCGCGATGATGCGCTCGATAGCCGTCGAGCATGCACGCTACGGCATCCGGGCAAATTCCATCGCGCCTGGCTGGATCGCCACAGACATGACGCAGATGGCCCAGAACTCGTCAGCATTCGCCGAGAAAGTCATTCCGCGCGTGCCGATGCGGCGGTGGGGAAAGCCCGAAGATTTCGGCGGTATTGCCGTCTATCTCGCAAGCGACGCTTCGAAATACCATACCGGCGACACGTTCATCATCGACGGCGGCTACATCATCTTTTAGTCGGCAGGTGCTTCAAGGTCAGCGGCAGGAACGTCTTCACGATCGCGTTTCTGCCGCCCCGAATTTTCGCGGCGCGGTCGAGTTGCCCGCCGAGCGCGAGATGCGAGAAGCCGTGCACGATGGACCACATCGCCATCAGCAGGCCGTAGGCGTCCGGCGTCATTGCGTCGTTCGGCTTCAGCCCGGACGCGGCGCGGACGGCATTTTCCAGAACCTGGAACGACCGGTCGGCGACTTCGCCGAGCTTCCTGTAACCCATGTCGCATTTGCCCGGTGAAAACATGAGCTGGAAGCGTGCCGGGTTCTTCAGTGCGAACGTGACGTAGGCGAGTCCTTGCTCATAGAGCCGACGGCTCGGATCGGAACCGCCGCGCCGGTCCGCTTCGATGAGTGCGTCGCCGAATTCCTGGAAGCCCAGCAGCGCGACCTCCGACAACAGACCCCTGGCGTCCTTGAAGTGATGCGCGGGAGCGGCGGGTGAGACGCCCGCGCGACGTGCCGCTTCTCGCAGGGTGAAACCGTCGACGCCGCGCTCGAGGATTATTTCCTCCGCCGCGGCGATCAGCTGTTTCCGCAAATTGCCATGGTGGTAGGAGGATTTTCTGGCGGTCTTTTTCGCGGCCGCTATCTTGACACTGTTCAAATCGACCTCTATTGATCTATACAGTGTTTAGATCATAGCCCGGGAGCGAGCTTTGGAAAAGGGACTTGCGCGGTACAGCCTCTACACGATGACGATCCTCGCGGTCGGGGTCGCCCTCCACGCGATGCGCTACGACCTGGTGCCCGCCAACCTCTACCTCGGCGTCGACGGCGCGATCCGCGGCGTCATCGAGCGCGTTCCGGTGCAGGCGTTGACGCACATGATCTTCGGCCCCATCGCGCTGCTGACGGGACCCTGGCAGTTCTTCGCCAAACTGCGTGCGCGCAATCCCAAACTCCATCGCTGGACCGGACGCACCTATGTCGCCGCGTGCCTTATTTCGGGGATCGCTGCGCTCTTCACCGCGCCTTACGCGTCAGGCGGACCCATCGCCGCGCTCGGCTTCGGCACCCTCGCCGCGCTTTGGATCGCGACGACGTTCGCCGGCTGGCGCACCGCGGTCGCGCGCAATTTCGACGCCCACCGCATCCTGATGCGTTTTAGCTACGCGATGACGTTCGGCGCGGTGACCCTGCGGCTCCAGATTCCGTTCGGTTTCATTCTCTTCCACTTCGCGAGCTATCGCGACATGTCAGTCTGGCTCGCCTACACGGCGTGGATTCCCAACGTGATCGCGGTCGCGCTCTACACGCTGGCGACCTCGGCAAAATGGCGGAATTCAACGGGGCTCCCGGCCTGAGCGCGCCGAAACGAAAAATGGGACGCCCGGTTTCCCGGACATCCCACTATCGAGAGATATTTTAGGGACAAAGAAACAGTCTGGCAAGGCCGCTTTTATCGTAATAGATGACGTCCCCTTTGCGCTCTCCTGGTTCAAGCGATTCACCTCGGGCGCGCTGGCAATGACCTCGTCCGGTCAACGGACGAGGTGGAACGGGGACACTCATGACGGCTTGCGGACTCGACTTCGGTACATCCAACTCAGCGATCGGTCTGATGCAGGGCGGTGTTCCCGCCCTCGCGCCGGTCGAAGGCAACGACACGCTCATACCGAGCGCCGTGTTCTTCGACTACGAAACCAAAGGCCGTGTTCTCTTCGGAGCCGAGGCCATCGCTACGTATATCGACCAGCATGACGGGCGGCTCATGCGAGCCCTCAAGTCGATCCTCGGTTCGCCCCTGATCGACGAGAAGACGGCGCTGGGCAGCAAGCTCGTCGCGCTGACCGACGTCGTCGAGATCTTCGTCCGGCATTTGAAGGTCAAAGCCGAAGCCTTTGCAGGCAAAGAGCTAACGTCCGTCGTGCACGGCCGTCCCGTGCGCTTCGTCGAGAACGACGATGCGGCCGATGCCAAGGCCGAGCGCGTGCTGACGGGCATCGCCAACCGTGTCGGTTTTCGCGACGTGGCCTTCGTCTACGAGCCGATAGCCGCTGCCTATCACTATGAGGAGACGGTCGCCCGCGAGGAAACCGTCCTCATTGCGGACATCGGCGGCGGCACGTCGGACTTCACCGTGATCCGAATCGGGCCGGAGCGGCGCGCCCTGCCCGACCGCTCCGGCGACATCCTGTCCAACGACGGTGCACGTATCGGCGGCACGGATTTCGACGCGCTCCTCAGTCTCGACGCCGTCATGCCGCAACTGGGTCTGGGCACGCACCTGGTCGAAAAGAACCTGCCGATGCCCAATTCGCTCTACTTCGAACTCGCCACCTGGCCGACCATCAACTTCACCTACACGTTTCAGAACGAGCGCCTGTTGCTCGAACTCGTGTCGAAATCGCGACAGCCCGAAAAGGTCGCGCGGCTGTTGAAGGTGATCCGAGCGCGACTGGGTCACCGCATCGCCTTCGCCGTCGAAGACGCAAAGATCGAACTCAGCGAGCGGGTCGCGACCCGGATTCCGCTCGAGTTCGTCGAGGCTGCGCTCGCCGCGCCGGCGACCCGGGGCGGCTTCGACGATGCGATCGCGACGCGCACCGAAAGGCTCCATGCGACTGCGGCGAAGTGCATCAGGGACGCCGGTCTGACGCGTGACGCCATTCACACGATCTTTTTCACCGGCGGATCGAGCCGCGTTCCGGCGGTTCGGGACGCCATCCACCGGGCGGCACCCTCGGCGCGGGCCGCGACCGGCTCCGACTTCCTTTCCGTTGCGTTAGGCCTGACGCGCGAGGCGCAACGGCGTTTCGGCTGACTTGCCCCACGGCGTCGCCCGGTGAATGCTTCGCAACGACGACACGGGAGGAAACGCCATGACGATCCGAACGCCGCTGTGCGACATGCTCGGCATCAAATATCCCATCATGCTCGCCGGCATGGGCGGCGTGTCCTACGGCGAACTCGCGGCGGCGGTGTCCGCCGGCGGCGGATTCGGCACGCTCGGCATGGCCGGGCGCTCGCCCGACGAAATCAAGAACGAGATGCGCATCGTGCGCGATCTCACGGACAAGCCATTCGGCGTCGACCTCCTCGCCGCCGTGCCGGAGTCCCTCGAACGCACGGCGGACATCATCATTGAAGGCGGCGCAAAGGCGTTCATCTCCGGACTCGGCGTGCCGCCGCCGCACCTCGTCAAGAAGTTCCACGATGCGGGATTGAAGGTCATGAACGTGGCGGGCGCGGTGAAGCATGCGCGCATTGCCGAAGCCGGAAAGCTCGACGCGGTCATCGCGCAGGGAACGGAGGCCGGCGGCCATACCGGGCGCATCGCCGGCATGGCGCTGATCCCGCAAGTCGTCGACGCGGTGAAGATCCCGGTGATCGCCGCCGGATCGATCGTCGACGGACGCGGGCTCGCCGCGGCGCTCGCGCTCGGCGCGCAGGGGGTCTGGATGGGAACGCGGTTCATCGCCTCGACCGAGGCGCACGCCGGAGGGCTTTACAAGCAGGTCATTGTCGACGCGACCGACGAAGACACGATCATCACGCGTTCCTATTCGGGCAAGCCGATGCGCGTCTTCAAGAACGAGTGGGTCGCGGACTGGGAAAAGCGGCCGCAGGACATCAAGCCGTTCCCGCAACAGGCCATGATCTCCGGCCAGGCCGGCGTGATGGGCGGGATCGGCGGACAGATCGAGGGCCTGTCGCGCGAACGCTCCGCCTTCGCCATGGGTCAGGGCGCCGGCGCGATTGACGACGTCAAGCCGTCCGCCCAGATCATCCGCGAGATCATGCAGGAAGCCGAAGAGGTCATCGCGCGCATTTCGGCGCTGGCGAAGAAAGCGGCGAGCGCCTAGAGCAGCTTGATCGCGAGATGGATCAGGACGGCGAGGCCGAAACCGGCCACCGCAAAACCGGATCCCTTGTTGATCATGGCCATGACGCGGTCGTTGATGCTGGCGTGAAACAGGCCGACCACCGCGGTCAGCATGAGCCACCACAGCGTCGAACCCGCCGCGACTCCCAGCACCACGAAGGCGGCGGAAATGAAATTGGGGTGTCCACCCGCGAGCCCACCCAGCCCGGCGAACAGCGCCGCGAAGCCGAGAAGCGTCGCCGGATTGGTGATCGTCAGCGCGAAGGTCGACGCCATCGCACGGAACAAGGTGGATGCGCCCTTTTCTTTCGCCGCGATCTTGTCCTCCAGGCGCGTCTCGACTCTGGCGACGAAGGTGTGGATGCCGAAATAGATCAGCATCGCGCCGCCCGCGAGCTCGAGATAATGCGAATAACCCTTGATGAGATGCGCTATCGCCGTGAGACCGAAGCCGGTGACGATGGCGAACACCGTATCGCCGATCGCGGCGCCGAGGCCGGAGACAAATCCGTTCACCGGCCCGAAGGCCAGCGTGCGCCGGATACAGATCAGATTCACCGGACCGATGGGCACCGCCACGATCAGTCCGATCACGACCCCGGACACAGCAAGAAAAAGAAAGTCCATCCCCCGGTGAACCCGCCGATTTAGATTTCGACGACCAAACGGCCCCGAACCTTGCCGGCAAGGATGTCTTCGGCCGCCTTTCGGACGCCAGAAAGCGGAATGGTATGCGTCATGGAAGCGAGCTTGGCGACGTCGAGATCGCGCGCCAGCCTGTTCCAGGCCTGGATGCGGCGCGGCTTGGGCATTTGCACGGAGTCGATGCCCAGCAACGAAATCCCGCGCAAGATGAAAGGCGCGACGCTGGTGGGCAGGTCGAGCCCTTGCGCCAGCCCGCACGCCGCGACGGCGCCGCCGTACGACGTCGACGCGATGACGTTGGCGAGCGTTTTGGATCCGACGCTGTCCACGGCTCCGATCCAGCGTTCCTTACCGAGCATGCGCGGTTCGCCGGACAATTCCGCGCGCGGAACGATCTCCGTTGCGCCCAGCGCCTTGAGATAGTCGCTTTCTTCCGGCCGCCCGGTCGAGGCAATCACCCGATAGCCGAGCCTGGCAAGCAGCGCGACGGCAACGGAACCGACGCCGCCGGCTGCGCCGGTGACCACGACCGCTCCCTTTGCGGGGGAAACGCCGGCGTCTTCGAGCGCGAGGACGCAGAGCATGGCGGTGTATCCGGCAGTGCCGATCGCCATGGCCTGCGCAGGCGTGAACTCCTTCGGCAAGGGCACGAGCCAGTCGCCCTTGACGCGGGCGAGTTCGGCGTAGCCGCCATAATGCACCTCGCTCAACCCGAAGCCGTTGAGCACAACCGGATCACCCGCCTTGAAGTGCGGATGGGAGGACTCTTCGACGACGCCCGCGAGATCGATCCCCGGAATCATCGGAAACTTGCGCACGATGGGCGAGCGGCCCGTGAGCGCCAGACCGTCCTTGTAGTTGACCGTGGAATGGGAGACCGCGACCGTGACGTCGCCATCCATGAGGTCGGCGGGAGTCAGTTCGACGTCGTCGACGGTTTGCTTGTCGTTATCCTTGCGGATCAGGACGGCCTTGAAACGGCTCTTCATGGCGGGATTACTCGTTTACGGGATGCCGGCCGCGAGGCCACCTGAAAATGTGCGCCGCGTCAAGGCGTTGGGGTAATGGTCTCTCCGAACCGGATCGGCTTTCCTTGACTTGCCTCAACGAGCGCGCGGTCCCGCATGACCGTTTTGCCGCGGATGATCGTGGCGAGCGCCCAACCCGTCGTTTCCATGCCGTCAAACGGAGTCCAGCCGCACTTCGACGCGATCCAGCTATTTTCGATCTTCTTCTTCGCCTTCAGGTCGACGATGGTGAAGTCGGCATCGAAGCCCAAACCGATGCGTCCCTTCCCCGCGATGCCGAAGATCCGCGCGGCGCCGCTGCTCGTCAGATCGATGAAGCGCTCCAGCGTAAGCCGTCCAGCGTTGACGTGATCGAGAAGAATGGTGACCAGAGTCTGCACGCCCGGCATCCCTGACGGTGTATCGGGATATGTCCGTTCCTTTTCCGCGCGCGTGTGCGGCGCGTGATCCGAGCCGATGACGTCGATCACCCCTTGATTCACGGCTCGCCAAAGCGCCTCGCGATGTGTTGCATCGCGAATGGGCGGATTCATCTGTGCGTAGGTGCCTAGTCGCTCGTAACACTCCGGCGCGGCCAGGGTGAGGTGCTGCGGCGTGGTTTCCGCCGTGACGAGTTCCTTGGCGTCCGCAAGAAGCGGAATCTCGTCGGCCGTCGTGACGTGCAACACATGCAGCCGGCGGCCGGCCGCCCGCGCGAGGCGGATCACGCGCTCCGTCGACAGGCGCGCCGCCTCGGCATCGCGCCAGATCGGATGCGAGCGGGGATCGCCTTTGATTGCGAAGCTCTTGCGCGCCTGCAGCCTGGCTTCATCTTCGGAGTGCACCGCGACACGCCTGCTCCCGGCACGAAGCATCGCGGCGATATCCTCCTCGTGATCGAGCAGCAGGGTTCCCGTCGATGATCCGAGAAACGCCTTGACGCCAGAGACACCCGGCATCCGTTCGAGCTCGGCGAGCGCACCGACGTTGGCGGGCGTGGCGCCAATGTAGAAAGCATAGTCGCAGTGCATACGTCCGGCGGCGCGCGCGAGCTTGTCCTCCATCGCGGCGCGCGTCGTCGTCGGCGGGAAAGTGTTCGGCATCTCGAATACGCCGGTCACGCCTCCCAACACCGCCGCGCGACTGCCGCTCTCGAGGTCTTCCTTGTGCTCATTTCCGGGCTCCCGGAAATGGCACTGGCTGTCGATGACGCCCGGCAGTACGTGGAGACCTTTGGCGTCGAAAATCTCCGCGGCCTTCGCCGCACCGAGCGAGCCGATGGATGCGATCTTTCCCGCGCGCACGCCAATGTCGGCGCCGGCGATGCCGTTGGGGGTGGCGACCACTCCGCCGCGTATGATCAGATCAAACATCTCAGCCATGTAAAATGAGTAGGACGGACATTCGGCCTTGGCAACCGTTGCGGTTGCGACTAATTCAAGGTCATGCCAGTCGCACAACTCGAAGATCGTGCTGTCATCGCTGTCGCCGGGCCCGAGGCCCGCCCTTTTTTGCAAGGCCTGATCACAAACGACGTCGAACGGCTCGCGCCGGGCATCGGCGTCTACGCGGCCCTGCTCACGCCCCAGGGCAAGATCCTGTTCGATTTCTTCCTGGTGGAGGGCGACGGCGCC
>DATJZB010000028.1:0-143737 GCA_035499335.1 Rhizomicrobium sp.
CCGCCTTGCGTCGGGTGATCCCAAGAAGATGACGGGTCGCATCGACTACGCCGAACCGCTTTTGAAGGAACTCGCCCTCAAACCTTCGGTGCTCGTGACCTAAATTGAGATTTCGAAGCGGCGTCGAAGCGACGCGATGAGCTTGAGCTTCGGCAGCGGTCGATTTGGACCTCGATGTTCCGATTGCTGCGAGCGATGCGCGACCGGCGAATCCGGCGGTCGGACACCAATCGTGAAACGCGGCCTTGTCCAATTTGACGAGCGCCCGATCTGATTGGCTATGTTGCGCGGTCGGCCGCACCGCAATGGCTGGCACATTCGCCGAAGACGCGCGCGCATTTCTGTTCGGGCGGGTACTCACGTCTTGTCGGCATAGCTCACAGCCATACCGGCACGAACGTCCTGCTGCACGCCATATTGCGGAAACGGGTAGCGGAAGCCGTTCTTGGCAAGCGCCTTCATACCTTCGATCGCTTGCACCAGATACTCGGGCGGACAGGCCATCAACATCTCGTCGTCAAGGACGCCGCCGTACCGCCGCTCGGCAAAGCATGGAATGGACAAACTCGGCAGGCGCGTCGTCAAGGCGCGGCCCCAGGAGTCAGCGCACGCAGACTCTCCAACCACACTCCAGTCGAAACGCTTGTATCCGGACCACTGCAGCCCATTGATGAAATAGATCATGGCGCCGGGGGTCGCATAGAAAAGCGCGATGTCCGGCCGCGTGAGCTTGCCTGCGCCGAGCGGGCCGACCGCGAGCGCCTGGTATTGTCCGTCGGGGACGCAGTGCATGGCGCTTTGATGTGCGCTGGCGTCGTCGAGCGTCTTGTACCAAACGCCCTTCATGTGGGCGCCGGATCTCCATGCATCGGTCTTTGCGCCGCCCAAACCGACCACAGCGCGGCACTGGGCGCCGACCAGGTCTTCGCTGGTGACGCCGACCGTCCAGCCAAGCCTCGAAGCTTGCCCGACAATCTGATCCAGTGTGTGGACGGCCGTGGGTCGGCGGATGCGGGGAATCGCCTCCATATCCTCGCGGCGTTCAAAAAGCTGCATCGCAAACACGATGCTACGCAGACGCAATAAGCGCTCGAGTTCGCTCGATACGGCTGACAAGTCGACGTCCATCGTGTCACTCCCTTTCGACCTGGCCTTAGGCCCGGCCAGAAACGGTACGATAGAACGGGACGGTGTTCCTGCCAAAGCTGGCGCCCCCAAGGGGAATCGAACCCCTGTTTCAGCCTTGAGAGGGCCGCGTCCTAACCGCTAGACGATGGGGGCCAGCGGCAGTGCGCGCTTATAGCGTCCGGCCAGCGGCGCGGGCAAGTGGAACGACCCGCAAGAATAGGAGGCAATTTCGCATCCGCCCGGCGCCGACCGATGGTATGCATGGCGCGGCGAACCTGCCGGCGCACCTGCGGAGCCTCGATGTCGACTTGCCCGGTCGTTGAAACCCAGAATTTGACCCGACGTTTCGGCCAGCTGGTCGCCTCGAGCGACGTCTCCTTCACCGTCGACCCGGGCGAGATCTTCGGCCTGATCGGCCCGAATGGTGCCGGAAAAAGCACGCTCATCAAGATACTTACGACAATGCTGCCGCCAAGTTCGGGCCGCGCCCGAGTTGCGGGATTCGACGTTTTGGACGCGCCAGAACAAGTGCGAAGACGCATTGGTTATGTCCCTCAACTTCTGTCGTCCGATCGGGAATTGACCGGCTACGAGAACCTACTTCTATCCGCGCGGCTCTATCTCATCCCACATTCGGAGCGTGCGCGGCGAATTGACGAGGCGCTCGACATGATGAGGCTCGGCGATGCGCGGCATCGTCTGGTCCGCGATTATTCAGGTGGAATGTTGCGTCGCTTGGAGATAGCGCAGAGCATGCTCCACAGACCGGCAATCCTCTTCATGGATGAACCCACCGTTGGACTCGACCCGGGCGGTCGTCACACGGTGTGGCAGCACGTGAGAGCCCTCAATCGCGACCTCGGATCAGCTATCGTTCTCACGACGCACTACATGGATGAGGCGGACGAACTCTGCCATCGCGTTGCGATCATTCAAAACGGCAAGTTGCGCGCGGTCGGTACACCAGGTGAACTGAAAGCGCAGTACGCCCCCGGTGCGTCTCTGGACGATGTGTACGAGGCCGTGACTTCGAACGTTGGAGCGCAGGCATGAGCGGCGATGCCGGGCGAGCTTCGGAAATGGTCGAGAGGCCTGCGGACTATGCAACACACATTTTTGCCGTCGCCGACGCCGAAGTGCGCAAACTTCTCCACGATCCATGGGAAATTTTCAGTCGCGCGCTTCAGCCGGTTCTTTGGCTGATGCTTTTCGGGGAGGTTATGGCGCGCGTTCGCGGCATCACTTCGGGCGGCGTGCGCTATCTCGACTTTCTCGCGCCCGGCATTCTCGCTCAAAGCGCCCTTTTTGTTTCGATCTTCTACGGAATCTCTGCAATCTGGGAACGCGATCTGGGCGTGCTCCATCGTTACATGGTCAGTCCAGCCCCGCGCAGTGCCCTGGTGCTGGGAAAGGCGTTGTCTTCAAGCGTGCGCGCGCTCACGCAGGCCACGTTCGTCTATATTTGCTCGGTCCTGCTCGGTGTTCAGCTCAACCTGTCGCCGTCCCACGTTACCGTGGTCATTTTGCTTGTTGTGCTCGGTTCAGGTCTGTTTTCGACGTTTTCACTCATAATCGCCTGCATCGTCAAAACACGCGAACGCTTCATGGGCATCGGTCAGGTGCTGACGATGCCGATATTTTTCGCCAGTAATGCGATTTACCCGATCGCCCTGATGCCGACATGGCTCAAGGCAATCGCCTCCGCCAATCCACTCAGCTACGAGGTCGATGGGCTGCGCGCGATGATGCTCGCCGGAGGCGTGAGTGTTTTCGGGCTGGGTTTGGATTTTCTGGCGTTGCTCGTCGCCTTTGGGGTCGTGGCCGTCATTGCGACGCGGATGTACCCCCGACTGACGCAATAGCGCGTTCACATTCGACCAAGAGTGGCGCAAACGCGCCCCCACAATACTCGAATCCGGCAAGCGATACTCGACCGGTCTCGGATGACAGCGCGCCGATCAACCACACAAAGCCAGCTTCGGCCGCCCCTTCCAGGTCACGCCGCGATGGTTTTGCGTTTCCATTCGGGTGAGAATGATAGCAACCGAGGACGAACTGACGGTCGGCGCGGAGAGTGCGGAGCAGACGCAGATGTTCTGCCGGGTCGATCTCAAAACGATCTGCCTCGGACGCAAGGTTGCGGGTCGGATGCAGCCGTTCGACGTGGAACGTGGTTTGGTCGCGACGCCCTACGATCAAACCGCAGCATTCACGCGGGAAGGCCGCACGCGCCTCAGTTTCAAACAGGGTCCTATGCAAATCTGCAAGCAATATCCGCTTCATCGCCCGACCGACGGCGATGGTGGCATGATCTTCACTTGGCCGACCACTTTGCCGTCGTCCGTGTCCAAGATATCGATTTCATCGCCCGCGCCCGACCGGATATGGAGAATGAGGCGACCCGGCTGCGACTCGCTGCTGATAATCTTCGCGCCGCTCGGGAGCCAGAGGGTCGCTGGCTGTCTGCCGACAGGGCTGCTTGCTCGGCCGGACAGCTTCAGAATCGATCCGACCACTAGCCCCACGAGCGCGAGAATGATAAGCGCGGACAGAACAATCACCGCGTACTTCGCTCCGCGATACGCCAGCGTGTTTTGAGGCTCTGCCGGCGCTCTCATGTCAGACACGAAATCCTCCGAAAATGTCGAAGCCGCGGAACGTCGTGCCGTCGTCGCCGATGGGCAAGCCGGTTGGCGGCTGGACCGGTTCTTGACCGCGAGCATGAGCGGCTTCAGTCGCTCCCGCGTACAGCAACTTATCGCAAGCGGCGCCGTCAGCCTCGTTCAGAAAACGATACGGGATGGAAATTTCAGGGTCAAACCAGGCGAAAATTACGTCATCGCAATTCCGCGGACCATTCCGCCTATCCCGGAGGGTCAGGACATTCCGTTATCGATCGTCTACGAAGACAAAGATCTCATCGTCATCGACAAGCCGGCTGGGCTCGTAGTGCACCCAGCGGCAGGCAATCCCGACGGCACTTTGGTCAATGCGCTGATCGCTCATTGCGGCGACTCGCTGACCGGAGTGGGAGGAATCGCACGACCCGGTATCGTTCATCGGCTGGATAAAGATACGAGCGGGCTTCTGGTAGCGGCTAAGACACAGCGCGCAATGACGAGCCTGGCGAAGCAGTTTGCCAATCACACCATCGAGCGCGCCTACCACGCGGTCGTTTGGGGCGCACCTCGCATCGGCGCCGGAATTGTGGAGGGGCAAATAGGGCGCAACCCATTCGACCGAAAACGCATGGCGGTTCTGCGCGGGGGCGGCAAAGAAGCGCGAACACGGTATCGCCTGATCGAGAACTTCGGAGACCCCGAAAAGCCCTTCGCCAGCCTGATCGAATGCCGACTTGAGACGGGCCGCACACACCAGATTCGCGTCCACCTGACCCATCTTGGACATCCGCTAATCGGCGATCCCGCCTACGGAAGGTCACGCCAGGCACCCAGGGCGAAAACCACAGCGCAGGAACTGGCCTATTCCGCGGCGACAAACTTTCAGCGGCAGGCCCTGCACGCCTATCTGCTCGGCTTTCAGCACCCGACCCAGCACAAAACCATGCGCTTTGAGTCGCCCTGGCCTGCGGATCTCGCCGGGCTCATTTCCGCCTTGCGCGCCTTGAAAAACAATTAGTTGTTACTAAGTCTTAGTCGGTCTGCGACCGGAATTATCACGGTCAGGTTATCCATCGGCGTGCTGGGACATTGTAGACTGCGGTGGCACGCTCCCGTCGAAAAGCGCGCTTGGGCGCCAAGACGACGGACGAAATGGGGTAGATGAAATGAGCAGCCGCGGGTTGCCGACGCTCCAGGGCGAAGGCGGATTGTCTCGCTATCTTTCGGAAATCCGGAAGTTTCCGCTTCTGGACCCGGGAGAGGAGTACATGCTCGCCAAGCGGTGGAAAGAGCATGAGGACCCCAGCGCGGCGCGCAAGCTCATCACGAGCCACCTCCGCCTCGTCGCCAAAATCGCCATGGGCTACCGCGGTTACGGCCTTCCCGTTTCTGAGATCGTCGCCGAAGGCAATGTCGGGTTAATGCAGGCGGTGAAGCGCTTCGAACCGGACAAGGGCTTTCGCCTGGCCACCTATGCGATGTGGTGGATCCGCGCGGCCATCCAGGAATACATCCTTCGATCCTGGAGCCTCGTGAAGCTCGGCACGACGGCGAATCAGAAGAAACTGTTCTTCAATCTCCGCAAGGCCAAGAACAAGATCAATGCCATCGAAGAGGGCGATCTGACGCCCGAACACGTGGCTGAGCTGTCGGACAAGTTGGGTGTCTCTGCGCAGGAAGTCACCGAGATGAACCGGCGCTTGTCGGGACCCGACTCCTCGCTGAATGCGCCGCTGCGCTCGGATTCGGAAAGCGAGTGGCAGGACTGGCTGGCGGACGACTCGCTCGACCAGGAAACGCGCATGGCCGATCGGGAAGAGCTCGGCGAACGCCATACGCTGCTTGAATCCGCCCTCGGCGAGTTGACGGAACGCGAGCGCGACATCATCAAGGCACGCCGCCTCCAGGACGAGCCCGCGACGCTCGAAGAGCTGTCCCAGAAATATGGCATCAGCCGCGAGCGCGTTCGACAAATCGAAGTGCGGGCGTTCGAAAAGCTCCAGACGCAGATGAAGAGCGCGCTGCAGGATCGCCGCCCCGTCCCGATCGACGCGTCGATCTAAAGGACATGAGCGGATCGTTGATCCGCCATGCACCGGTGTCCATTCCGCGTTGCGCAGTCAAGCGATAGCGTCTTCTCCAATTCGGGAGACGTTTGATGAATCTGAAGCTCTGGCAAGTCGATGCATTCGCCGCAAAGCCGCTCGAGGGAAACCCGGCGGCGATCGTTCCGCTCGCGGCGTGGATCGAGGACGATCTGATGCAGAAAATCGCTAATGAAAACAACCTTGCCGAGACGGCCTATTTCGTGCGCAAAGACAGAGGCCGGTATCAACTTCGCTGGTTCACCCCCGAGTCGGAGGTCGATCTGTGCGGCCACGCGACCTTGGCCAGCGCCTGGATCATCTTTAGATTTCTCGAACCCGAACAAAAGCGCCTGACATTCGCGACGCGTTCCGGCGATCTCGTCGTCGAGCGCGGCGCCGGCGATTTTCACGTCATGTCACTTCCATCGGACCCTATCGATGAATTTGCGGCGCCAGGACTGGCCAATGAGATTGGCGCTGCGCTTGACGCTCCGCCACCTGCGCTTGTTCTCAGGGGGCGATATTTCGTCGGCGTGTGGAACGCCGCAAGCGACGTACGACGATTGTCCGGACCAGGAGAGATTGCGCGCGTACTGCGTCGGCACAATCTCTGGGGATTGATCGCAACCGCACCGGGCGATGAAGACTTCGACTTTGTTTCGCGGTTTTTCGCGCCGGACAAGGGCGTGCCCGAGGATCCGGTGACCGGCTCGGCGCATTGCGCCCTGACGCCTTATTGGTCGAATCGTCTCGGCAAGAAGACGCTCAAGGCTCGACAGGTTAGCCCACGCGGCGGCAATCTGATCTGCACGAACGCTGATGGGAGGACGATTCTCTCCGGGCCGTGTTCGCTCTACATGACGGGTGAGATTTCGATTTGACACTCCAGACGTTCATTGGGAGCTGTCATTGCGGCGAGGTCGGTTTTGAAGTCGACAGCGACCTCAAGGAATTGACTACCTGCGACTGTTCCATTTGCCGGCGCAGAAACGCCCTCATGCTGCGGGTTCACGAAGGCCATTTTCGCTTGCTGCGCGGAGAAGCATTTTTGGGCCTGTACCAATTCCATACTCTCACGGCCAAGCACTATTTCTGCAGGCGCTGCGGCATCTACACATTCCATCGCAAGCGGGTGACGCCCGACTTTTTCGGCGTTAATGTATTTTGCCTGGCGGGGCTTGATCTGAAAACACTGCCAGTACGTGCGACATCGGGCGCCGATATGCCATAAGCCCCGTTCACATCATCGAGGGACGTCAGGCATGATCCGAATTCGTCCGGCGACTCGCGATGACGACGACGCGATCTGGCGCATTCTGGAGCCCACGTTGCGCGCCGGCGAGACGTATCCGCAACCGCGCGACATCAGCCGCGAAGCGGCACTCGCATATTGGTGGCTTCCCGCACATGCGATTTATGTCGCGGAAGACGAGACCCATCTCATTGTCGGAACCTACTATCTCAAGGCCAATACGGGCGGGCCGGGATCGCATGTCGCCAACTGCGGTTACATGACTTTGCCCGAAAAATGGGGCGGCGGCATCGGACGCGCGCTATGCATGCACTCGCTGGATGAAGCGAGGAAGCGCGGCTTCCGCGCTATGCAGTTCAACCTGGTCGTATCCACAAACGCCCGCGCGCTTCATTTGTGGCAGTCATGCGGTTTCACAATCGTGGGTCGGCTGCGCGAAGCGTTTGAGCATCCGACGCATGGCTATGTCGATGCATTGATCCTTTATCAGATGCTTTAACCGCCGGATCTACGAAGCGGGGTCCCGGGTGTCATCCATATCGACGATCGAGTCGCCAAACGCTTCCAGTCCGTCCTCGAGGTAGTCGCCCAGCAACGGAAGGGAGAGCAGATACTGAGCGGTGCGCTTGTTGTGGGCGTCACTTGCCGTTTCGACGGCGTCTTCCCATTCCGTGATGTCGTATGTTCCGCGGCCCAGCCAGGCAAGCGCCACAAGTTCATTCTGCTCATCTTCGTTTAGGTCGTTGATGGCGGCGACAAGCTCGTGACGCGTTTGATCGCCCTGTTTGTCCTCGAGCACGTCGCGGTCGTTATCGTCCGTCGGATTGGAGCCCGAATCGGGGTCACTGTCGGCCTCTTTTGCGTCGTATTCGCGCGCCTTGACGATGATGAATGCAATCTTGTCGATCGGAATGTTGAGTTTCGGCCCTTCGCTTGTGTCAGGCGTCTGGATCGAGCGTGTCATGTTCGTCTCCCGTCAGTATTCCTCCGACAAACGGCACAATGCCCCAAACACGGCAGTCGTGCTTGATACGGATCAAAGCGGCTAAGGTTTCCCGTCCCAGCCATATTTCAGGATCAAAGACAAAACCCAAGGATCGCCGACCATCGATCGTGCGTCGTCGAGCTTCCAACCTTTCGACGTCCTTTCGAAATAGAAGTGTATCTCATTCGGCGTCTTCTCGTTCTTGAACTTGGCGACGATTATTTGACGATCCTTTGTATTTTCGACGCTGATTTTCGAGACGGTAACGGCGCTTATCGTGCCATCCTGGCCGTTCATCCAGAAATCGAAATCCATTCGCCCGACCTCCCCGCCCGCTTCCTTCGTGTCGAGATCGAAGAGCGCACTCAGACGCGGGGTGTAGATGTCTTCCGGCTCGGGCTTCTTTCCGACGACGGTTGCATATTCGGCTTTCACAAATTTGAGAGGGTCGTCGACGGTGGTCGCAGCGTGCGATCCCACGACGCTGAACGAAAACACAGCGACTGCCGCGGCTGTAAGTAATCGAAACTTCATGACGATTTTCCCATTGTGTCGCAGTTCGATGTTACGGAATTGACGTTCGCCACGCGAATCTCTACATAGAAAACGGGCCACGCCTCCCCAACGAGGTGCAGTCATTCTGAAAGGAATGAACATGACCGGAAATATGCCGGCCGTGCGACCCGCACGGCCTTTTTTTTCGTCCGGACCCTGCGCCAAACGGCCGGGCTGGACCCCTGAAGCGCTGAACGGCGCACTTTTGGGACGCTCGCACCGCTCGAAACCGGGCAAAGCCAAGCTGAAAGACGCGATCGATCGCACAAAATCGCTGCTCGGCATCCCAGCCGATTATCGTGTCGCGATCGTGCCTGCGTCGGACACGGGCGCCGTCGAAATGGCTCTGTGGTCCTTACTCGGGCCTCGTCCGGTCGACTGTTTCGCCTGGGAGAGCTTCGGCGAGGATTGGGTTACCGACACAATCAAGCAGCTCAAGATCAGGGACAGTCGCGTTATCAAGGCCGAGTATGGCGCCTTGCCCGATCTCAATCAGGCCGATCCCAAGCACGACATCGTTTTCCTGTGGAACGGAACGACAAGCGGCGTCCGCGTTCCCGATGCCGATTGGATCGCTGCCGATCGAGAGGGTTTGACGATCTGCGATGCCACGTCCGCCGCGTTTGCGATGGATTTGCCGTGGCAGAAACTCGACGTTGTGACGTTCTCCTGGCAGAAGGTGCTCGGAGGCGAAGCCGCGCACGGCATGCTCGTGGTTTCGCCGCGCGCCGTCGCCCGCCTGGAAAGCTACACGCCGCCGTGGCCGATGCCGAAAATCTTCCGCATGACCAAAGGCGGCAAGATCGTCGAAGGCATCTTTGAAGGCGAAACCATCAACACGCCTTCTATGCTGGCGCTCGAGGACTATCTGGATGCATTGACCTGGGCCGAAGGGCTGGGCGGCCTCAAGGCCCTCATCGCGCGTTCGCAGGACAATCTCGGCGTTCTGGATCGCTGGACCCGTACGTCGAACTGGGCGGCGTTTCTTGCGTCGGAACAGGGTTCGCGCTCCAACACCTCGGTCTGCCTCAAAATCGTCGATCCCTGGTTCACGGCTCTCGGACCCGACGCGCAGGCGGACGCGGCGAAAAAGATCGCCTCGCTGCTCGAGAAAGAAGGCGTCGCTTACGACGTGGCTGGCTACCGCTCGGCGCCGCCAGGTCTTCGAATCTGGTGCGGCGCAACCGTCGACAAGGCCGATCTCGAGGCTCTGACGCCCTGGCTCGACTGGGCCTTCGCGCAACTGAAGTCGAAATAGTCAAACGTCCCATCCGGAGCATTCGCCATGCCCAAGGTTCTCATTGCCGACAAGCTCTCGCCGGCCGCCGTCGCGATCTTCAAAGAACGCGGCGTCGATGCCGATGTGAAGACCGGGCTCGCCAAGGAAGAGCTGCTCAAAATCGTCGACCAGTATGACGGGATCGCCATTCGATCGGCGACCAAGCTCACAGCCGACGTCATCAAGGCAGCAAAGAATCTCAAGGTTGTTGGTCGCGCCGGCATCGGCGTGGACAACGTCGACATCCCCGCCGCGACGGCCGCCGGCGTCATCGTCATGAACACGCCGTTTGGCAACTCGATCACGACCGCAGAGCACGCAATTTCGCTGATGCTCGCGTTGGCGCGCGAGCTTCCGGCCGCGAACGCATCGACCCACGCCGGCAAGTGGGAGAAAAACCGGTTCATGGGCGTTGAGATCACGGGGAAGGTCCTTGGACTCATCGGTGCCGGCAATATCGGCTCGATCGTCGCCGATCGCGCCCGCGGCCTGAAGATGCGCGTCATCGCTTATGACCCCTATTTGTCGGTCGAACGCGCACAGGACCTTGGCGTCGAAAAGGTCGAGCTGAACGACCTGCTGGCGCGCGCCGATTTCATAACCCTTCACGTTCCGATGACGTCGGAGACCAAAAACATCCTTTCCGCCGACGCCATCAATAAGATGAAAAAGGGCGTGCGCATCGTAAATTGCGCGCGCGGCGGCCTGATCGACGAAGTCGCTTTGAAGGCCGCGCTGGATTCTGGCCATGTCGCAGGCGCTGCACTGGACGTGTTCGAAGAAGAGCCGGCGAAAACCAATATCCTCTTCGGCAACGAAAAGGTCGTTGCAACGCCGCACCTCGGGGCCTCGACGACGGAAGCGCAGGAGAACGTGGCGTTGCAGGTGGCCGAGCAGATCTCCGACTATCTTCTCACCGGCGCGATCACCAATGCGCTCAATATGCCGTCGATCAGCGCGTCGGAAGCGCAGAAGGTCCGGCCATGGATCGATCTCGCCCAAAAGCTGGGCGCCTTCGCTGGCCAGCTCACGGACAGCGGCATAACGGCGGTCGAAATTCTCTACGAAGGCACCGCATCGACGCTGAATACGCGCGCACTGACGCAGGCCGCGCTCGCGGGCTTGTTGAAGCCGGCATTGTCGGACGTGAACATGGTCAACGCGCCGATCGTCGCCAAGGAGCGCGGCATAAAGGTCAGCGAGACGCGCCGCGATCAGCAGGGCGTCTATGAAGGCTACATGAAGATCACCGTCACAGCCGACAACATGACTCGCAGCGTCGCGGGTACCGTGTTCTCGAACGGAAGACCGCGCCTCATCCAGATCAAGAACATCAATCTGGACGCGGAATTCGCGCCGCACATGCTCTACGTCACCAATGAGGACAAACCGGGCTTCATCGGCCGGCTCGGAACCTTGCTCGGCGAAGCCAAGGTCAATATCGCCAATTTCAATCTCGGCCGAAGCGGGCCTGGTCAGGACTCCATCGCGCTGGTGGAGATCGACGGAGACATCGGCGAGAACGTTCTGAACCAGATCCGCAAACTGCCCCTTGTGAAGCAGGCCAAGTCTCTCGCGTTCTAGGACCCTTGCAAACCGTGCGCGTCCCCACCAAGTGTAAGAGTGGGCAAGCGCGGACCGACCATGTGGCCTGAGGAAGCTATCAATATTCCCTGGGACATCTGGGCCGTGAGCTGGGTCCTTGCAGCCATATGGGCAAACCGGACGCTCAAGCGACCCAACATCGGAAGCGAATGGCCTTATCGCATTCTCGAGTTCGGCGGTTTTGCGACTCTCCTCTTTAGCTACAGCCAGGACAATTTCGACTTTCGCCGTGGGTTCGTAGCGTCCAACCCGTTCGTTCAACGCTATTGGGCTCTCCCGCTGACGGCGAGCTGGCTGATGGTCGGCGTGGCCGCCGCAGGCTTCCTGTTTTGCTGGTGGGCGCGAATCCATCTCGGTCGCTTCTGGTCCGCGAGTGTTACGCGCAAGGAAGGCCATCGCATTGTGGACTCTGGGCCTTACGCGCTCGTGCGTCACCCGATCTACACGGGCATCCTCCTGGCATCGGCGGCTACGACGGCCGTCAAGGGGTCCGGATTCGCAATCGCGGGCCTCGCGTTCATCGTCGCCGGCTACTGGATGAAGGCGCGGCTCGAGGAGCGCTTTCTGCGCACGGAACTGGGCACGGAGGCGTATGACGCCTACGCGCGCAGAACCGCGATGCTTGTACCGTTCGTGAAGCTCTAGACCGCGTCGAGATACTGGACGTCGGGGCGCCCCGCCATGCAGGGGCCCATCTTCGCGCCGATCGTGCGGAAGTGTTCCGATTTGCCGTGCGCTTCGACTGCCGATTGGTCGGCGTAGATCTCGAGAACGACATAGGTCGAGGCATCGGCCTTGGACCGGCAGAACTGATACACTTTGTTGCCAGGCTCGTTGGCACGAACGGCCGCCATAAGTTCCCTAGCGACAGCTTCGAACTGCTCGTTCATATCCGGCTTGATCTTGATCGTCGCCACAACACCGATGGCCATGCTTTCCTCCGATTGTTAGCCGCCGACGAAAGTAAACCGTCCGTAAACGGACCGCAAAGCTTCTTTAGCCCGATTTAACCCGCACGCGCACAGGATCGTCGCCGGCGGACCTCGATCCGCCCGGGGGCGAAAATGCAAGCAGCGGGATCCGTGTCTGCGGATTACAACATCGCGTCATCGCGCGATCGCAAGCTTGCGCTCGACCAACTCGGACTGGCGCTACGGAACCTTCGACCGAATGCGTGGGTCCTGCCCGTTCTCGGCGGCGTCATATGCATGATGTTCCGTCAATGGATCGCGACTCCACAACTCCTCCTCTGGCTTTCGCTCGTCACGCTCTCCGGAATCCCGATGGGCTTCATCTGCTACCGGTTCGGCGACAGCCGACCCGACGCACCCGGGGCGAGAACCCAGATCGTGCTGTCGGCGGTCGTCTACTTCATCCACGCCTCGATCTGGGCGTCGATGGGATACTTTCTCTGGGCGCCGAAAAGCGATTTGAACCACATGATCGTGGTGATGCTCCTCGCCTGCACCGTGGCGGGAAATTCCGCTTTGGTGGGGCCGAGCCGCGCCCTGCTGGGCGCATCCTACTCGAGTTACGGCGCCGCCCTCGTACTTTCTCCACTCCAGGCGGGTGGCGCGCTCTATCACGGCATTTCGCTGTTGGGCGTCCTCTACATCGCCTATATGGGATTCATGTCGCGGCAGGTCTACATGACAGCGCGCAGCATGCTTCTGTTGCGGAACGACAAGAACGAACTCATCGAACAGCTCGCCCGCTCCAAGCAGGAGTCGGACTTCGCGCGCGAGCAGGCCGAGGCGGCAAGCCTCGCGAAATCGCAGTTCCTGGCCAACATGAGCCACGAATTGCGCACGCCGCTGAATGCCATCCTGGGCTTCTCCGAAATGATCACGTCGCGTGTGTTCTCGCACAAGCCCGAGAAGCACTACGAATACGCCGAACTCATTCACGGCTCCGGCTATCACCTGCTGACGCTGATCAACGACATCCTCGATCTGGCCAAGATCGAAGCGGGCGGCTGGTCGTTGCAGGAAACGGATCTCGATCTCGCAGCGGCGATCGTGGACGCTTGCACCATGGTTCGGCCGCGCGCCGACTTTGCCGGTTGCGAACTTGGCCACAGCGTCGAGGCGAACTTGCCGCTCGTGCATTGCGACGAGCGCGCGATGAAGCAAATCCTCCTCAATCTGCTCTCAAACGCCATCAAATTCACGCCGCGGGGCGGCAGCGTGACCGCATTCGCGCGCGGCGAAGCGGATGGCGGATTGTGTTTTGGCATCGTCGATACGGGCGTCGGCATCTCGCCGGACGACCAGCAGCGCGTATTCCAGAACTTCGGCCAGGGCCGTCACGACGTTGTGACACAGGACAAAGGCACGGGTCTGGGCCTGCCGATCGTCAAAGGCCTCGTCGAAGCGCATGGCGGCCGCATCGTTCTGGAAAGCCAGGTCGGCGAAGGCACGATGGTTTCGGTCCACCTGCCGCCGATGCGCGTGCGCAACGAACGATTGCTGCGCGCGGCTTCCTGAACGGCCTGCCGCTACCGTCCCTTGTAGCTTCCCGGCCGCTTTTCGAAGAACGCGTCCACCGCTTCCTGATGATCTTCGGTCAGATGCGCGATCGCCTGATACGCCGCCGACATCTCCATGATGATGTCGAAGCTGACGTTCTGACCTTCCCGCATCATGCGCTTGGTCATTCGCAGCACGTCGGGCGGCTGACGCACGATCTTCGCCGCAAGCGCCTTTGCTTCGTCCATCAAACCTGACGCGGGAACGACGCGGCTGACCAGGCCCCATGCCAGCGCCGTCTGCGCGTCGATCGTGTCTCCCGTGAAGAAGAGCTCCGCGGCCCGCGCATGGCCGATGGTGCGCGGCAAAATCCACGATCCGCCGTCGCCCGGCACGAGCCCGATCTTCAGGAACGTTGCACCGAAGATCGCGTTGTCCGCGGCGATCCGCATGTCCGCGAGGCAGGCCACGTCGTTGCCAAGGCCGATCGCGGGGCCGTTGACCGCCGCAATCAGCGGCACTTCGAGGCCCCACAAGCTCTTCACGATCCGGTGGATTCCGCTGCGGTAGCGCTCGCGGATGTGGACGCCGGCGCCGGCGAAGGCGCCGCTCCGCTCGCGCATGGCCTTGACGTTTCCACCTGCCGAAAAGGCCGGCCCGGCGCCCGTCAGGATCGCGCAGCGGATCTCGCGGTCCGCGTTGATGTGCTGGCAGGCTTCTCCGAACAACTCGCCGTCGCCCTCCTCGCCCAAGGGATTGCGGCTCTCGGGGCGGTTGATCGTCATCACGACCAGCGGGCCGTTTTTTTCGACAAGAAGGGCGGACATGAGGTTCCTCGCGGTGGGGTAAATTTCCGTTTACCACGTCGCACATTGTAAAGCGAAAAGCTCCATTAACGGGTGGCAGGCACACTGGCCGGCGATCACGCGCGCGCCGGAGCAAAGCATCTTGTCCTCAGCGGTTCTCTTCGACTGGTTGCCCCAACCTGTCCGAAGCTACCTCAACGACATCCTTACGTCGTTGCGCCCGCGTTCGGCCGCGCAACTGCGCCTGGTCGATGAGCAGCTCTCCCTCGCACAAAGCGCGACCTGGACGAACGTCTTCGTGATGCCCCTGGCGGCGATCATAGTGGCCCTGGCGAATGCGCAGTGGATTGCCGCGCCGCGCCTGATCGCCTGGCCGCTCGTCATGTCGCTCGTCAATGTCGGCTGCGATCTCTACTACAGGCACCTTTTGAGAAACGCAGACCATTCCCCGCGCGACATCGGCGTGCGTGCGCGGGCCTATGCGCGGATGACCCTGCTTCAAGCCGTGGTCTGGTGTTCGGCAGGGTTTGTTCTCTGGGCGCCGGGAAACGCCGAAAACCACGCTCTTCTCATCCTGATCATCGCCTGCACCGTCTCCGGCTGGAGCTCCATGGGGGCGTTCCATCTGGCAACCGGCCTCGTCTCGATGCCGATCTATCTGGTTACGCTTTCCACGATGTCGCTGATGGAGAGAACCGCCAACGCGTGGATGCTGGCGGGGCTGTGCGTTGCCTTCTGGGTCCTCATGCGCACATTGCTGATGAGCAATTACCGCACGCGCGAACGCATGATCCGGCTGGAGCAGGAGCGCACCGGCCTGATCGACAATCTCAAGACGGCGAAGCTCGAGTCGGATCTCGCGCGGGAGCGCGCCGAGATCGCAAGCCGGGCGAAGTCCGCATTTCTCGCCAATATGAGTCACGAATTGCGCACGCCCCTCAACGCCATCCTCGGCTTCTCCGAGATCATCAACACGAGGGCAATGGGACCAACGGTCTCACAACAATATGCCGAATACGCCGGCCACATTCACGGTTCGGGTCAGCACCTCCTCTCGCTGATCAACGACATTCTCGATCTCGCCAAGATTGAAGCCGGCAGGCTCGATCTGCGCGAGACCAAGGTCGATCTGGCCCGGCTGATGAACGACATCGTCCTGATGTTCGGTCCGCGCGCCCTCGGCGGCGGCGTGAAGCTGTCTGTCAACGTCGATGCCGGCTTTCCCGAAGTGTTCGCGGACGAACGCGCTTTGCGCCAGATACTCGTCAACCTGGTTTCGAACGCGATCAAGTTCACGCCCCCCGCCGGACACGTTACGGCCTTCGCGAACATCTTGCCCGACGGTTCACTCGCTTTCGGCGTCGACGACACGGGCGTCGGCATCGCGCCCGAAGACCACGAGAAAGTCTTCGAAAGCTTCGGCCAGGGCCGCCATGACGCCGTTCTTTCCGACCAGGGGACCGGTCTTGGACTTCCCATCGTGCGCGGCCTCGCCGAAGCGCATGGCGGGCGCATCATCCTCAACAGCGTGCCGAGCCAGGGCACGTGCGTGACAGTGATCCTGCCGAGGGAACGCGCGCGCCACCGAATTCGCGAAGCAGTCTAGCCGGCTTCGAACGGAGCGCATTCGCCCGGGCCGGTGTTGCACGACACTCCGCCTTCTGTCTCTACTGCCGACCGGGCAGGTACACGGGGCAGTCGGATGAAACAGGACACGCCGCATCGCGCGCGCAGCATGGCGGAATTCGGCGCGCTCATGGGGCGGGCCTTCGGACCGGGCAGCGACGCCAAACCCGCCGCCGAATTCCATCCGCGTCCGACCGACATCATCATCACGCCGTTCGGCAAGTGCGGCACGACATGGTTGCAACAGACGTTCCATACGCTGCGCACACGGGGCGATATGAACTTCGACGACATTTCGCGCGTCGTTCCCTGGATCGAAACGGCCGGCTTCCTGAATATCGACCTGAATGCTCCGCAGCGCGCCGAGCCGCGCGGCTTCAAGAGCCACCTTTCCTATGTCGCTGTACCGAAGGGCGCCAAGTACGTCGTCTCCCTGCGCGATCCGAAAGACGCGTTGGTTTCGATGTACCGCTTCATGGAAGGCTGGTTCCTCGAGCCGGGCGCCGTTTCGATCGAGGAATTCGCCCCGGATCGTCTCGCCAATGGCGGCCGCGATCCCGGCTATTGGCAGCATTTGCTGAGCTGGTGGGAACAGCGCGACAATCCGAACGTCCTTCTCTTCTCGTACGAGCATATGACGGCGGATCCCGAGCTGTGTGTGCGAAAGCTGGCGGCGTTCTGCGGCATCGCGCTGGATCGCGAACTTCTGACACTGACATTGGAACGCAGCTCCTTCGCCTACATGCTCGAACACAAAGACCGCTTCGACGACGCGATGATGCGGCGCCTGACCGAGGAACGCTGCGCCCTGCCGCCCGGCAGCGACTCGGCCAAGGTCCGCAAAGGCGGTGTCGGCGGCCACAAGACCGACATGCCCGCGGAACTGGCCGCGACGCTCGATGCGATCTGGACCGACGTCGTCGCGCCCAAAACCGGGTTCGTGGACTACGCGGCCCTCGACCGCGAAATCAGGCGGCGCAACGCCGTCGTCTGAAATCCCCGCGCTCGAAGCTTGCCCGGCGCCGGAGGCGGTGACACGCTGAGAGCGCATGACGCCCGCGTCCGAGCAAATCATCGATCTATACCGGCGCCACGCCCGCTCCTGGGCGGCAGATCGCGGCAACCGGCTGATTGAAGGCGCCTGGCTCGACAGTTTCCGCAGTCTGGTGCCGGCCGAAACCGCGATCCTCGACATCGGCTGCGGTTCGGGACAGCCGATCTCCCGCTACCTGATCGAATACGGACACTCCGTCACCGGCGTAGACTCCGCGCCGGAGATGATCGCGCTGTGCCGCGAAAACTTTCCGGGCGGCGACTGGCGCGTCGGCGACATGCGCCGTCTGTCGCTTGCGCAAACGTTCGGCGGCATCGTCGCCTGGGACAGCTTTTTCCACCTCGACCCCGACGCCCAACGCGCGATGTTCCCGCTATTCCGAACGCACGCCGCACCGCGCGCCGCGCTTCTGTTCACGACCGGTCCCGGAGCCGGCGAGGCCATCGGTACGCTCTGCGGCGAACCGCTCTACCACGCCAGCCTGGCGGGCGAAGAATATGTCGCGCTTCTGGCGGCCAACGGCTTTCAGGTCGTTTCGCACATCGTCGAAGACCCGACCTGCGGTCGCCACACGGTGTGGCTCGCCCAACTAAGCTAGCGTCGCGGTTTCAGTTCTTGCCGAGATAGGCGGCCAGCGCCGCGATCTGCTGATCGGTCATCGCTTTGATGTCGTGGTACATGGTCTTGCTTTCGCGCATGGCGAGGCGCAGGCGCTCAAGCTGCCGCGTCAGGTAGAGAACGTGTTGGCCGGCAAGCCGGGGGTTCGCGCCCGAACCTTCGCCCGCCGCGCCATGGCACGCCGCGCAGGCCGGGACGTTCTGCGCCGCCGCGCCATGCTCATAGATCCTGCGGCCCTCGGCGGCGTGCGCGGCGCCCGTTTGCGCCTCGGTCGGCGTTTGCGCCGCATAGTAGGCGGCGATGGCGGCAAACGAGGCATTGTCGATGCTGGAGACGATGTTGCCCATGGCCGCCGTGGCATGCGGATCCTCGCGGGTCGGATCGAGGAAATCGTTGAGCCGTTTCTCGAGATAGTCCTTCTGCTGGCCGTTGAGGCGCGGAACGCTCGCCGTCTCGCTGTCTCCGCCGGCGCCGTGGCACGCCTGGCACTGCGCTGTGACTTTCGCAGGCGGCGCTGCGGCGTCCGCGGCCCGTCCGTCGGAGGACGCGAGACAGACACAAGCGGCCAGAACCGCCGCGATCGCTGGTAAGGCCCGCTTCATGTCCCGGCTCCGTTCTGGGTTTTTCCGTGTCTACGCGACGCCCTTCAACTCACCGACGCATAGCGCTTCAGATGATGGTCGGTGCTGCCGAACAGGGCATCGATCATCGTGAGGCGCTTGAAGTAGTGCCCGACATTGAGTTCGTCGGTCATGCCCATGCCGCCATGGATCTGCACCGATTGCTGGCCGACGAAGCGCCCGGCCTTGCCGATGGTCACCTTGGCGGCGGACGCAGCCTTGCCGCGCTCCGCATCGCTCTCGCCGAGCTTGAGCGTCACCATCAGCGTGATCGACACCGATTGTTCGTAGTTCACGAACATGTCGACCATGCGGTGCTGCAGCACCTGGAACTTGCCGATCGGAACGCCGAACTGCTTGCGCTGCTTCGAGTAGGCGACCGTCGTGTCGACCAGGACCTTCATGCAGCCCGTCGCTTCCGCGCAGGTGGCGGCAATCGCTTCGTCCACCACGCGCTCGACCAGCGGCAGGCCGTTGTCCGCCTGCCCGATCAGGTTGGCGGCGGGGACCTCGACATTCTCGAAGGTGATTTCCGAGGCGCGCAATCCGTCGACGGTCGGATAGTTGCGGCAGGAGACGCCTTTGGCGTTCTTGTCGACGATGAAGACGCTGACGCCTTTCCTGTCCCGCTGGCCGCCGGCCGTGCGCGCCGTGACGATCAGCTGGTCGGCCCAGGGCGCACCGATGACCACCGCCTTCTGGCCGTTCAGCACATAGGCGCTGCCCTGCTTTTTCGCCGTCGTCGTGAGATCGGCTAGATTGTAGCGGCCCTTCGGTTCGGCGAACGCGAAGGCCATCATGGTTTCGCCGCCCGCGATCTTCGCCAGCCACTCGGTCTTCTGCGCTTCGTCGCCGCCATGCTTGAGAACGCCGCCGCCGATCACGACGGTCGACACATAGGGCTCCACGACCAGCGCCTTGCCGAATTCCTCCATCACGATCTGCGCGTCGACCGGTCCGCCGCCGAGCCCGCCATAAGCTTCGGGCAGCGGCGCGGCCAGCAGGCCGAGCTCTGCGAACTGGGCCCAATGCGCGGGGTCGCGCCCGGGCTCGGCGCGCGTGAACTTGCGCCAGGAATCGAACGTGTACCTGTCCGCGAGATATTTCGAAACTGAATTGCGAAGGAGCGTCTGCTCCTCCGTGTACGAAAAGTCCATGGTCGTTTCCCTTAGAGGCCGAGGACGGCCTTTGCGATGATGTTGCGCTGGATTTCGTTCGATCCGCCGTAGATCGACGTCTTGCGCATGTTGAAATAGTGGCCGGCCTGACCCAGCGCGTAATCGGGACCGATGAACTCGTTGCTGCCGAGCGCGCGTTCGTTGGGATAGGCGTAGTAGCCGATCGCTTCGACCGTCAGCTCGGTGATGCGCTGCTGGATCTCCGTGCCGCGGATCTTGAGGATGGAGCTTTCCGGGCCGGCCATGTGTCCCTTGGATTCCTCCGCCAGCGTCCGCAGCTCGGTGAACTCGAGCGCGGCGAGATCGATCTCCAGGTCGGCGATTTTCTTGGCGAAGTCCTCGTCTTCGACGAGCGGCGTTCCGTCCAGCAGCTCGGCGCCGGCGATTTCCTTCAGCCGCTCGACGGCCTTCTTGGAACGCGCCACGCCGGCGATGCCGGAGCGTTCGTTCACGAGCAGGAATTTGGCGTAGGTCCAGCCCTTGTTCTCCTCACCGACGCGGTTCGCGACCGGCACCTTGACATTGTCGAAGAAGACCTCGTTCACCTCGTGTGCGCCGTCCAGAACGATGATCGGCTTGACCGTGATGCCGGGCGTCTTCATGTCGATCAGCAGGAACGAGATGCCTTCCTGCTGCTTTACCTCCGTATTCGTGCGGACCAGGCAGAAGATCCAGTCGGCATACTGCGCCAGCGTGGTCCAGGTCTTCTGGCCGTTCACGATGTAGTAATCGCCTTCGCGAACGGCGCGCGTGCGCAGGCTCGCGAGGTCGGAGCCCGATCCCGGCTCCGAATAGCCCTGGCACCACCAATCTTCGCCGGAGAGAATTCGGGGCAGATATTTCTTCTTCTGTTCGTCGTTGCCGTAGGTGAAAATCACCGGCGCGACCATGTTGAGCCCGAAGGGCAGCGTGGTCGGCGTCTCGGCATTGGCGCATTCTTCGTTGAAGATATAGCGCTGCGTGACGTTCCAGCCCGTGCCGCCATACTCCTTGGGCCATAGCGGTGCCACCCAGCCGCGCTTGTAGAGCAGCTTGTGCCAGGCGAGGTAGTCCTCCTTGGTGCGCGTCGCCAGTTCCGGTGCGCCGACGTCGGGCAGCTTCGTCTTGGCGTCGGCTATGAAGGCGCGCACTTCCTGGCGGAAGGCCTCTTCTTCGGGCGAAAAAGTCAGGTCCATGGGGATCTCCAGACGGCGACCGGAAAATGTCGGAACATGATAGCGACGTGCCGCCCCGCTTCAAGGGAACGGCGCCGCCGAGCGGCGAGACAATTGCCGCAGCGGAGCCTTAACCGCGGTTTTGGCGTATCGCCTCGTGGTGGCGGATCACTTCGGTGACGATGAAGTTGAGGAATTTCTCCGCAAAATCGGGGTCGAGATGGGCCGTGTCGGCGAGCTGGCGCAGGCGCGCGATCTGCTGCGCCTCCCGTGCCGGGTCGGCCGGCGGCAAGCCGTGCGCCGCCTTGAACTGGCCGACGGCCTTCGTGCATTTGAACCGTTCCGCCAGCAGATGGATGAGCGCGGCATCGATATTGTCGATGCTTTCGCGCAGGCGCTGGAGTTCGGGCTCGACGGCGGTCATGGATGTCCCCTCTTCCTGTCCCGGACTGTAATAGGGAACGCCCGGTTTGACAGCAACTCTCCGAACGGAAAACATCGGTCCCTCTCGAACCGGAGGCTGCGATGAAAGACCTTTTCACTCTCAAGGGGCGCACGGCTCTGGTGACCGGCGGTTCCCGCGGCATCGGCAAGATGATCGCCGAAGGGTTTCTGCATCAGGGCGCCAAGGTCTACATCTCGGCCCGCAAGGGCGGCGCGCTCGAAGAGACGGCGCGGGAGCTTTCCCGGATCGGACCCTGCATCGCGCTCACCATGAACGCCTCGGGTGCCGACGGCGCCAAGGGCATGGCCGACGCCTATCTCAAGCATGAGAAGACGCTCGACATCCTCGTCAACAATGCCGGCGCCGCCTGGGGCGCGGATTTCGACGAGTTTCCCGAAAGCGGTTGGGACAAGGTGATGGATCTCAACCTCAAGACTCCTTTCTTTCTCACCCAGGCTTTGCACGGCGCGCTGCGGGCCGTCGCAACCAGGGAAGTGCCGGCGAAAGTGATCAACATCGCCTCCATCGACGGCATCGCCGTCAATCCGCAGGAGACCTACTCCTATCACGCAAGCAAGGCCGGTCTCATCCACCTCACCAAGCGCATGGCGATCCGCCTCATTCGAGACAACATCGTCGTCAGCGCCATCGCGCCGGGCGCCTTCGCCTCGGACATGAACCGCGACGCGCGCGACCATGGCGACGCCTTGTCCCGCATCATCCCCTCGCGCCGAATCGGCACCGCCGAGGATATGGCCGGCGCCGCGATCTATCTCGCATCGCGCGCGGGCGACTATGTCGTCGGCTCCACGGTCATCGTCGATGGCGGCGTCAGTCACATGCGCGGCGGCGCCTGAGCGCCCGACAAAGTCGGTAACACCCGCAGCCCCATACGGCGTTCTCGATCGAGCACAGTCGCTCATCACGACGGCAAAGCGATTTACGGTCCGTTGCGAACGCAGATGTAGGGATATAGCCGAATTGGTGATTGCACCGACTCGGTTCAAGAGCCGCCTGACTTCTTACAAAATATATTTTCACAAAAATCCGGCAAGCGAACTTATCCAACAGCCGCACGAGAAATTGTCGTGCACATTCAACGCGCGACGCCCGGCTTTGTTGGATAAGTTTTCGGCCGGACGCCCTATCGCCGTAACGCAGCCATGCCAACGCCCGCGCCGATCAGGAGAGATCCGGCGAGGCGGTCGCTGATGCGTGCGAAACGCGGCTGGGAAGCGAGGTGCGATACGCGGTCCGCCAGCACTGCGTAAACCAGCTGCACGACGAACTCGATGCAGACCGAGGTGATCGCGAGGATCGCAACTTGCGGCACGATCGACGCGTGCGGGTTTATGAATTGCGGCAGGAAAGCGGTGAAGAAGATGAGAGCCTTCGGGTTGGACATCTGCAGAATGAAGCCGTTCAGGAAAAGCCGGCGGCGCGGCATCGGCGCGGCGTCGCCGCGGCGGATCGAGAGCGCCTTGGACTTGCCCAGAAAGGCGCCGATTCCGAGCCAGACGAGATAGGCCGCGCCGAGCCACTTGATCGCGAAGAACAGGTCATGGGACGCGAGCAGGATCGCGCCCACGCCGGTGGCCGACAGGATGAAGTATGTGGTGTTGGAGGCGAGGATGCCGCCTATCGACCAGACCGTCTTCGCCGTCCCGCGCGTCAGCGCCTGGGACAGGACGAACAGCACCGCCGGGCCCGGCGTGATGCACAGCACCGTCTCGATCACAAAAAATGCGCTCCAGACCTGCCAACTCATCGTGTCCTCAAAGCTGCGTGACCGTCACGGTCTTGGGGCCGCGCGACTTGGCGCGGAGCTGAAGGATCGTCGCTCCGATCCACTCCGCGTCGCAGTTCGGTGCATCGACCTTGGCGCCGTTCGGGAAATGGATGGTCGGGACGTAGATCTCCGTCGGCGCGGGCAGATTGGGCTCGGCGTCGAACACCAGCGTGAAGGTGCTCGTGCGGGCGTCGAACGTCACCGATCTGGGCTCGCCCTGGATGCGGCGCGCATAGGGACGGCAGAAACCCTTCACTGCGCGCCCGCCCGAATTGGGATCGTTCGGACCGGTTCCCTGATCCCTGGAGTAGATCGAAAGATCCTCCTGGTTCCAGTTGTCGCCCGTGGCCGCGTCGTTGCGGTTCGCCGCGGTGTAGTTCCACTGCGTCGAGGAGATCAGAAGACGGTCCATCGCGTCGTACATCAAACGGAGAGCTGTTTCGTGATCGCGCCAGGGCGCGGACGAGCGATCGCCGCTCGCCCAGGCGGCGTAGGCCGCGCCCTCGTCGAGGTCGAAGGGAATGCCGAACTCGCCGATCAAGGTCGGCGCGCCATCCTTGCCGAGCGTGTCCGCGATGCGCGCGATGTGGCCGAGCTGGGCGGTGTATTTTCCGGCGACGGCTTCCTGGCCGGCGGGATCGTCCTTGTTCTCGCGCAATTCCCGCGGCCGGAATTTCTTCGTGGCCAGTGTCTGGATGTCGTACCAGTGGCTGGCATTCACCGTGCGCTCGGGTGCGCCGGGCGCAAAACCCTCGCCCGCGAAGGCGCGGAAGGGACTCACTTCGGCGAAGATCAGCCAGTCGCGGCGCACCGCGCGGATGGCTTGCGCGACACGGTGGAAGAACGGATTCATGTAGTCCGCTTCGATGGACAGCTTGCGGCCGTCGCGGTGCGTGAAGAATTGTTCGTTCACCGGCGCATCGCGGTGCACCGAGTCGTAGGCGCCCGCCTGCTCGAACGGACAGGCGCGGGTCCAGATCGAGACGCCGTCGGGATTCAGCGTTTCCTGACGGACTTCCTTCATCTTGCCGCTCTCGCGGTCCATCGCCATGAACGGAACCTTGCGCGGCACGCCGCGCGCCGCGAGCAGCGCGTCCATCGGACTGATCGCAAGGCCGGCGCGCAGGTCGGACATTCCCGTCGAGTCGGTGGCGTCGCGGCGCAGCAACGGTTCTCCGATGAAGCCTTCGCCCGGCTCGTTCAGCGTGTCGAAGCCGATGACGTGCGGCTGGTCTTTCACGCGTTCGGCGATCGCGCGCATGGCGCCGAGATAGTGGTCCTGCAGATAATCCTGCACGTTGCGGCCGTCGATCGTGAATTGCGGAGTCATGTCGCGGCCGGCGAAGAACAGCGTCCACATGATCTGGTTGGCCGGCAGGCGGTAGTTCGACGACCACGTCATCTGCGGGTAGGCGTCCTGGCGCCCGCCCTTCGCATAGTCGTACTTGTACTGCATGACATGTGCGGCGCCGGCGGCGTGGAACCTGGTGAAGTCCAGGCCGACGGCCTCGAACGTCCAGCCGGGCGCACCGTCGCCGCCCGACATGCGGCTCCAGACGTCCTGATGGAAGTCGATGAAGACATAGAGGCCGAACTTTCCCGCCCGCCGCGAAACTTCGGCGAAATAATCGAGATAGGCCTCGTCGTGCCGGCCGGGACCGGCATGCTCGACCGCTTCCCATGTCGTCAGCAGGCGCAGGCAGTTGAAGCCCCAATGTTTGAGGCGCGCGAGATGTTCGTCCGCCTCCGCGAGCGGGAACGGCCGTCCGACGAAGGAGACCGTGCGGTGGTCGGAGAAGTCCGACGGATGCTCCGTTCCGCCGTCCGGCCACGGCACCTTGCAGTCGCCGCCGAGATTGACGCCGCGCAGGATCACGCGCCGTCCGGATTCGTCCACGAACCAGCGGCCCTTCATGTCTAGCTTCTGCATGGACGTGCCCACCCGGATTTCTGTTATGCTCGCAAGAGAACAAAAACGGTGGCCCATGTCCACGTCCGCCCGGGAAATCAAGCCGCATCCGCTCAGCCTCGACTTCGTCTGGAAATCGTCCGAGCCGGACGGGCTGCGCTTGCTGACTGCCGCGCAGCATCGGGCCTTCCAGGAAACCGGTTTCGTGAAGCTCGCCGGCGTCTTCACGCCCGCCGAAGTCGGAAACGTCATCGCGGCCATCGATCCGATCGAACGCAAGGGCGAGGAGTGGCTGCGCGGCAAAGGCGGCAAGGTCAGCATCTCGGAAGCCGACGTCATCACCTTCACGACCCATCTGGTCACCCGCTCGGACGTGTTGCGGGCGTTTGCCGCGCATCCGAAGATCAAGGACATCTGCCACGACCTGATCGGCGACGAGGTGCGGCTCTACTGGGACCAGTCGGTCTACAAGAAGACCGGCAAGGAGCAGGAGTTCCCCTGGCACCAGGACAATGGCTACACCTTCATCGATCCGCAGCAGTACCTGACTCTGTGGATTCCGCTGGTGGACGTCGACGAGCGGAACGGCTGCCCCTGGATCGCGCCGGGCGTTCACAAGCGCGGCACGCTCGAGCACTGGCTGACACCGGTCGGTTTCAAATGCCTGCAGGACGTGCCGGACGCGGTGGCCGTGCCGGCGAAGGCGGGGGATGTGATCGCGTTCTCGTCGCTCGCACCGCACCGCACGGGACCGAATTTGAACAAGGGATCGGTGCGCAAGGCCTATATCCTGCAATATGCGCCCGACGGCGCCTTCACGATCCGCGACGGCGTGCGCACGGCGCAGGACGATCCGCAACGGCAGTTCAAGATCCTCGACGCGGGCCGCTGACGCGCCCTCGGCGGTCGCCGCGCGGCAAAATCGGAATCAAGGTTCACTTTCTGAGGGACGCGTGCTATAGGCCCGAAATTCAGGCAGGGGCTCCGGGCATGGCTATCAGGAAGCGGTGGATCGCGCTTGGCGCGGTCGCGGTGATTGCGGCGGCGGGATACGCCGCCTGGGAGCAGTACTGGTACTACCTCCCCGGCATCATCGCGCGCATCAAGGACCCGGTCCTGCCGAACCATCCCGTCGTCTGGCAGGAAGGACCGGCACAGCCCGCGCCGGGACCGCGCAAGCCGAACGTTCTCTTCATCCTCGCGGACGATCTCGGCTTCAACGATCCGAGCTTCAACGGCGGCGGCGTCGCCCACGGCGCGGCTCCGACGCCGCACATCGACGCCATCGCCCGCGAAGGGGTGACCTTCACGAACGGCTATGCCGGCAATGCGACCTGCGCGCCGTCGCGCGCCGCGATCATGACGGGACGCTACGCCACGCGCTTCGGCTTCGAGTTCACGCCGACGCCCGGCGCCTTCGAGAAAATGATTGCGACGTTCGACTATGGCGGACGTCACGGCTTCTACGACGCGGCGCACGCGCACGACCTGCCGCCGACCGACAATGACGAAGCGGTACCGGGCAGCGAGATCATGCTGCCGCGCGTGATGCACCAGGCCGGCTACCACACGCTGTTCCTCGGCAAATGGCATCTCGGCGGCACGCCGGCGTCACGCCCCGAAGCGAAGGGCTTCGACGAGACGCTCACCTTCCTGGAAGGCGCTTCGCTTTACGCGCCCGCCGGCGATCCGAGCGTGGAAGAATCCCACCAGGATTTCGATCCGATCGACAAGTTCCTCTGGGCCAACCTCACCTTCTCGGTGGAGAACAATGGCGGGCACCGGTTCCAGCCCTCGGAGTACATGACCGATTATCTCGGCGACGAAGCGGTGAAAGCGATCCACGCCAACCGCAACCAGCCCTGGTTCATGTATCTGACGTTCAACGCCGTGCACACGCCGATGCAGGCGCTCAAGTCCGACTATGACGCCCTGCCGACGATCAAGGATCACCGCTTGCGCGTTTACGCCGCGATGTTGCGCGGGCTCGACCGCAATGTCGGCAAGGTGATGGCCGAGTTGAAGCGGGACGGCCTGGACGACAACACGCTCGTCATCTTCACGAGCGACAATGGCGGCGCCTATTACATCGGCCTGCCCGACATCAACAAACCCTATCGCGGATGGAAAGCGACGTTCTTCGAGGGCGGGATCCACGTGCCGTTCTTCATGCGCTGGCCGGGCAAGATTCCGGCGGGCTCGACCTACGCGCGGCCCGTCGCTCACGTCGACATTTTTGCGACGTCGGCCGCCGTCGCCGGCGCGCAAGTGCCGACCGATCGCAAACTGGATGGCGTAAATCTCATGCCCTACATCACGGGCGAGAATACCGGCCGGCCGCACCAGACCTTGTTCTGGCGCTCCGGTCCCTATGCGACGCTTCTCGACGGTGACTTCAAATTGCAGGTGATGGACAAGCCTTACGCCAAACTCTGGTTGTACGACCTCGCCACCGATCCGACCGAGAAGAACAATCTCGTGACGACGAACGCGTCCGAAACCTCGAGTCTCCTCAAGGAACTGCGGACCATCAGCGCAAGCCAGGCCAAGCCGATCTGGCCGTCCCTGGCGCTCGTGCCGGAGGCGATCGACCATCCGCTTTCCTATCCGGACAGCCCCAACGACGAGCTGATTTTCTGGGCAAACTAGAATTCCGCAGCGTCATGGCCCTCTCGATTTGGGCCTCGGACAGGGTAAGCTCCCCCAAAAATCGCGGGAGTACACCATGGCCGACACGACTGCCGTCCAGCCGATCACCGAGTCCGATTCCGTCATCAAGGCCGCGATCGACGAGGCGCATCTTCCATCCCTGATCGCGGCTCTCGTGCACGTCACGGGCGATGCAAGCCTCGTCTCGGGAGACATCAAGCCGGTCTACGATTTCTTCGGCGACGGCCAGGGCGGACTGACGCAAGACCAGATCGCCGCGACCAAGGCGCGCGCGATGGCGGCCTTGAAGCAATATCGCGACGGCGGTTGCAAGCTGCCCCGGCAGCCGAGCCTCGACACCGTGCACAAGATGATGAACTTCGTCGCGGGCGCGGAGATTCCCCAGCGCTACGTTCCGTTCCTCGAGGAAGAACTTGCGCTCGACGGTGTCGATCCGAAAGCCGTCCACGGCCTGGACGAGATTCCCGAGAGCCGCAAAAAGGATTTCCGCGTTCTCATCGTCGGCGCGGGCATGTCGGGCCTGCTCGCCGCCATCCGTCTCAAGCAGGGCGGCATCGCCTACACCGTCGTGGACAAGAACAAGGATGTCGGCGGCACATGGCTCGTCAACACCTATCCCGGCTGCCGCGTCGACAACCCCAATCACCTCTATTCCTACTCGTTCGAACCGAACCACGATTGGCCGTACCATTTCTCGACGCAGCCGCTGCTGTGGGACTATTTCCGCAAGGTCGCGGACAAGTACGGCCTGCGCGAGAACATCCGCTTCGAGACCGAAGTGATCGAGTCTGTCTACGACGAAACTCATGCGCTGTGGAAAACGCGCGTGCGCCACAAGGACGGCAGCGAAGAGACGCTGGTCTCGAACGCCGTGATCACGGCGGTCGGACAACTCAGCCGTCCGCGCCTGCCGGACATCAAGGGCATCGAGACCTTCAAGGGGAAATCGTTCCATTCGGCCGAGTGGGATCACTCGATCGATCTCAAGGGCAAACGCGTCGCCGTCATCGGCACGGGCGCGAGCGCCTTCCAGTTCGTTCCCGAAATCGCGCCCGACGTCGCCCATCTGACCGTCTTCCAGCGCACCGCGCCGTGGCTCGGCCCGACGCCGAACTATCACGACAAGGTCAACGACGGCATGAAGTGGCTGCTCAAGCACGTGCCCTTCTACGCCAAGTGGTACCGCTTCTGGCTGTTCTGGATGCTGACCGACGGCATATACGAATTCGTCAAGGCCGATCCGGGCTGGAACAAGAAGGATTCCGTCGGCGAACAGAACGACATGCTGCGGCAGATGCTGACCGATTATACGCGCAGCCAGCTCGAAGGCCGTCCCGATCTGCAGGAGGCGGCGACGCCGAACTATCCGCCCGGCGGCAAGCGCTCGGTGCGCGATAACGGCGTGTGGCTGGCGGCCCTGAAGCGTTCAAACGTCGAGACGGTGACGGATCCCATCGCGGAGATCACGCCGGCGGGCATCAAGACCAAGGGCGGGCGCCAGATCGACGTGGACGTCATCGTCTACGGCACCGGATTCACCGCCAGCGAGTTCCTCGAGCCCATGCGCTTCAAGGGCAAGGGCGGCGTCGACCTGCACCAGCAGTGGAACGGCGATGCACGCGCCTATCTCGGCATCACGGTGCCGAACTTTCCCAACCTCTTCATCATGTACGGCCCCAACACCAACATCGTGGTGAACGGCAGCATCATCTTCTTCTCGGAGTGCGAGGTCCGCTACATCCAGGGCCTGCTCGAATTGCTGCTGAAGTCCGGCGGCGGCGCGATCGAGGTAAAGAAGAACGTGCACGACGCCTTCAACGTGAAGGTCGACGCGACCAATGCGCAGATGGCCTGGGGCTCTCCCAACGTCACGAGCTGGTACAAGAACAAGAAGGGCCGCGTGTCGCAGAACTGGCCCTATCCGCTCGTCGACTACTGGACCGCCACGCGCGCGCCCAATCCGGCGGACTTCGAGCTGAGCGCGCCCGCCGGGGCCAGGGTCGCTGCCCAGTAGGAGCGCGCGATGAACGTCGTCGATGCGCTGCACGCGCGCCGATCCGTACGCGCCTTCCGGCCCGACCCGGTGCCGCGGCAATTGGTGGAGGAACTGCTGCGCCTCGCCTCGCGCGCACCCTCTGGGACGAACGTCCAGCCCTGGAAGGTGCATGTCGTTGCGGGCGCCGTGCGACAGGAGCTCGAGCGCGCGGTGCTGGCGCATCGCGAATCCAAACCCGTCGACCAGCGCGCCGAGTTCCCGCGTTCGAGCAAGCGCAAGGAGCCCTATATCGGGCGTATGCGCAAGCTCGGCAAGGACATGTATTCGCTGATCGGAATCCCCAAGGGCGACGAAGCCGCCATGTGGGCGCAATGGGGCCGCAACTACAAATTTTTCGACGCGCCGGTGGGGCTCATCTTCACCATCGACAAGGACCTGGACGCGATGAGCTTCCTTGACCTTGGGATCTTCATGCAGAGCTTCATGCTCGCGGCGAAGGTGCACGGCCTCGACACCTGCGCACAGGGAGCGTGGAACGGATTCTGGTCGGTGACGCGAAAAGTGCTGAACGTTCCGGACGATCAGTACGTCATCTGCGGCATCTCGCTCGGCTACGCCGATGAAGCGGCGCCGGTAAACCGTCTCGAGTCCGAACGGGAGCCCGTCGAGAGCTTCGCGACGTTCCACGGATTCTGAGCCGCGCGGCCCGGGGGAGCGTCGCGTCAGCCGCTTTCGCTGAGCTTGAGGTCACGGACTATCGCGGCGCCGTCGTTTCTCTGGAACACGCTGTTGGCGATCAGCCACAGCCTGACCGCGCGTGCCGGTCGCGCGCCATAGGCCCGCTGGGTGTCGTTCCACAGGTCGCGGCTTTCCGTATGCCAGACGCCGAGCCCGTCGCGCGGCGTGCGGACGACCCAGTGCGTTTCGCGGTCGCACCAGAAGCTCAGCGGACAGGCGAAGATGTGATCGTGCGGCAGTCCCGCCGACCACATGAAGGTGAGGTCGTTGCCGTCGTCGAACTCGACTGCGACCGACAGATAGTCGTGGGTCAGTTGCAGATCCTCGGGAAGCCGGGACGGCAACCGGTCGACGCGCCAGGACCATTCCAGCCTTGTGCGCGGCGTGATCGGATGATCGACCTCGGTCTGCAGGATGCCGACGTCGCCATGGGTGCGGATGCCGATCTCACCGTCCGCGCGCGGCTTATAGATCGTGCCGTCGCCGAGCCGCCAGAGATAATGCCAGTCCTTCGGCATCGCACATTCCGTCGCCGCGCGTTCGGTCGGCGCGATCCGGACCTTGATGTCCCCTTGCGTCGGGGCCCGCTCCGGCGACAGAAGATCGCCGGCCGGCGATGCCCATTCGCTCAGCGCCTTCAGGAAGAATTCGACTTCGCCGTCGGCCCAGGCCGAAAAGACGTGATCGTTGTCGGCGGGCTTGGCGATCCGGCCGGAGCCCGAAATGCGGACCCAGAGCGCCGCGCGCGGCTCCATCACGATGGAAAACGGTCTCGACGCCCAGACGGCTCCGCGCGCGGAAACTGCGAAATTCTCCCCGCGTCTGACGGTCACGCCGCTGCGCCGCCACTCGCGCTCATTGGCGGTGAGGCCGATCGTCTGACCCTCGATCGCGAACGGCACGGATTCCGATTCTGCGATCTCGCCGGCGACGCGTCCTTTCGCGGCCAGTTGCTGCGCGGCGAACCGGGCGAAGGTCATGCCTCTCGCAAAGGCGCTGCGCCTTGTCTTCATCGTCCGTCCCCCTCGCCTTTCCGGTCCGGCCGGATGACCGTGAGACGCAGCGGGCCCGCCGTCGCATCGGCGTGGGCGATGGCCCGGTTCGCATCGTCGAGGCCGAACTCCGACAGTTCGAACTGCGCAAGATCGACAAGCCCCTCGCGGACGAGTCGGATCATGCGCGGAACCGCGTCGCGCGGGTACATCCATTTTCCGCGCACAGTCACGTCGTTGTGCATGAGCCAATTGTAGTTCAGCGCCAGGTCCGATCGTACGCCGCCCATCAGGACGACGCGCCCGCCCGGCCGCACCGCAAGCAGGGCCGCATGGACTTGGGCGGCGCTCGCCTCGCGCGGCAGAAGATCGAGCACCAGATCGACCGGTCCGCCGGCGCGTTCGCCGATGGTGCGCCGGTCGTCCGCCTCGACGCCCGTCATCGGCGCGGACCGCACCCGCGCGCCGAAACGGCGCACCAGGTCGTCGAGCGCGCGCACGTTGCGGCCGGTAGCGACCACCCGCCCCGCGCCCATCGCCAGCGCGACGGCGACGCCGGCGCTGCCGAAGCCGCCGGTGGCACCGCTCACCACGAGCGTCTCGCCGGCCCGCAGCTCGCCGGCCAGCAGGCCCCCATAAGGCACGAGCAGACTGCTCAAGGCGCACCAGCGACCGGCGTCGGCCGCGTCGATCTCGCCGATCGGCGTGGCGTTCTCGGTCGGCACCAGCATCCGCTCGGCATAGGATCCGTCGTGATAGAACCGGTGCAGCGGCAGCCCGGCCGCGCTGCGCGCCGTCCAGCCCTGCAGGATCGTGTCGGGATTGACCGCGTCGTCGCGCGATCGGATCGTCGAGTCGCAGAACACCCAGTCGCCCGGCTTCAGCTTCGTCGCATCGGGTCCCATCGCGCGCACGCGGCCGATACCGCCCGGTCCGGGCACGATCGGCAGTTCCAGCACGTAGTTGCGCGAGCCCGAGAAAATGCGCGCGGTGTAGCCGGCTACGCCTGCGGCGGCCACGTCGACGATGACTTCGCCCGTGCCGAGAACCGGGTCGGGCAATGTCTGGATGGAAAGCGGCGCGCCGAACCTATGGAGGACTGCGGCTTTCATGAGCACCTCATGCACAGCGTCCGGATTGTCGTGTCGAACGACACGTGCATCGAGGCCCCATAACGCCGCACGCGGAGCGCGCGCGTCACCAGGTCTCGCCGAAGGGACGGATTTCGACGTTGAACGACCAGGCGGACCTGTCCTGGTGCGCGACATGGAATATCTCGTCCGCGATCGCCGTCGACTTGATGAAGAACGTCTCCGGCCGGTCCTTGAAGCGCTCGCGCGCCCAGGGCACATCGATCACCGCATCGATCACGACGTAGGCGACGTGCACGCCCTTGGGTCCGACGTCGCGCGCAATCGCCTCGGCAAGGACGCGCTGGGCGGCCTTTGTCGGCGCAAAGCTCGCGAACCCCGCGCGACCGCGCAGCGCCGACGTGTTGCCGGTGGCGATCAGCGCGCCGGAGCCGCGCGCGATCATCGCCGGCACGAAGCGCCGCGCGAGATGCAGCAGCCCCATCGTGTTGGTCTGGAAATTCTCGTTCAGGGCGGCCGGCGCGATCTCCAGAAAGGTGCCGAACTTGCCGCTCACGGCGTTGTGGACGACGACGTCCGGCTGACCCAATTCGCGCTCGATCGCCGCCGCCGCCGCATCGATCTGCAACGGATCGGACACGTCGCAGGGATAGGCCCGGCTGCCGGCGATTTCGCTTTCCAGCTTGCCGAGCCGCTCGGCGTTGCGCGCCAGCATCGCGACGCGATAACCGCCCCCGGCAAAACGCCGGGCTAGCGATGCGCCCGTGCCCGGACCGACGCCGGTGATGACGCAGACTTTGTCGGCCATGAGAATTCTCCCGGTCAGCGGATGAACGACAGCGAATCCAGATCGAGAATTTGATCCGCCGCGCCGCGCAGCATGGCGAAGAACATATCATCGCCGCGCGCCGTTTGGGTGACGATCACGGCCGCGTAGAACGCGGTGAGGAAAAGCTGGAAAGTGTGCGAGCGATAGTCGTTCCACAGCTGATCGAACGTGTAATCGCGCACGCCGAGCTTTCTGAGACTCTCCAGATACTCCGCCAGCAATTCGCGTTCCTGCGTGCGCCGCACCTCGCGCGGCAGAGAGCCGCCGAGAAAATAGGCCACATCCGTCGCAGCGCAGCCGAAGCTGAGCGACTGCCAGTCGAGGACCGTCAGCGGCCGGCCGCCGCGCGCGCTCGCGAACATCATGTTGTCCGGCCGGAAGTCGTTGTGCGCGAGGGCCTTCGGGCCGTCGTAGAGCGCGGCGTAGCGCGGGTAGTTGGCGCTCAGCACCTCCCCGATCGTGCGGCATTCGTCGTCGAGCCGCGACTCGTACCGTGCGCAGAAGGCCTGCCACAAGCCGACGACGGCGCCGGCGTCGGCGGAGCCGAGGTTCGCCGCCGCCTTGGTGCCGCTGACCCAGGGATATTGTTCGATCGCCGCATCTCCCCAATGCGACGCCGCGAGATTGGCCGCCTCGGCCACGGCGAGTCGCGCCTGTTCGAGCGTGCAGCCGCGGAGCTGGTCGCCCTGCTCGGCGGGCGAGAGATCCTCCATCATCAGGACGAACTCGCTGGTCGCCGGATCGACGTCCGTGAAATAGCATTTGGGCAGCGAGATCAGCGCCGTCGGCGCGAGCGTGCGATAGAAATTCACTTCGCGGACATAGTTGCCCAGCGCGACTCCCGTATTGCGGCTCTCTTCGCCCGGCGAGGGAAACTTTCCGACCAGCGAGGCGGGTGCGTCCTCACCTTTGCGCGCATAGTCGAGCGTGAACTTGACGCTCTGGCCGATCTGCCCGGTACCGATGGGCGTTGACGAAAAACCGCGCACGTCGGCATCCACCCCGCCCTGCGCCAGCACCTTCGTCAGCCAGCGCGGCGTGACCGCCTCCGGCCTCAGGATCGGAATGTCGGCCATCAAAGCTGATGCACATAGACTTCGTTGAGCGCGATCTTGTCGCCGCGCAGGACGACGAGGTCGAAGCCGCGCATCCTGACGGCGCCGTCGATGGTGCAGTACCAGCGGCCGCAATAGCCCGTCGCAGTAGGCCAAATCTCGTCCGGCGTGTAAGTCATCGGCGGCGTCGCGCCGAACAGGCCCGTAAGGTAGCCGGCGAGCGCGGCATGGCCCTGGATGCCCGCAGCGGTCTGCGGATCGCGATAGACCGTATCCTCGGTGTAGAAATTCACCAGCCGCGGCACGTCCTTTTCGCTCCAGGCGCGCAGCCAGTCGGCATTGAATGATTCCAGATCCATCTCAGTTCTCCAGCACGCGCGAGCGATAGGCGTCGGTGAACGCCTCGGCCGGCGGAACTTCCGGCCCGGCCATGACTGCCAGCGTGTGCACGGCGAGAGACATGTCGTTCGCGGCGCGTTCCTGATATTTCCGGCGCCTCTCGCGCGCCGCCGCGTCGAATTCCATGTCGAGCCTGGCCTGGATGCCGGCGACGAACCGCAGGCGGCGCATGCGCTCGCTGCGCTCGTCGGCATAGGGCTTGAATGCGGACGGCGACCAGTCGCTCCCCGCCTTCAGGATGTCCGTCACGATGCGCACGTCGCGATAGGTGATCGAGAGTCCGAGTCCGATGATCGGATCGTTCCAACCCGCCGAGTCGCCGACCAGCACGACGCCCTGCGCGAAGGGTTCGTCGGTCCAGCTGTCGTTGTTGAAGAAGCTCATCAGCGGACCGGCGGGCGTCGCGTCGGCGAGGTACTTGTTGTCGGGCGCGCTGTGCATGCGGAACGCATCGAGGAAGTTCCGTGCCCCGTCTACGCCGCTGAAGCGCTTGCGTTGTTCCAGCGCATAGCCGCCATAGAGCCGAACCCGACCCTTTCCCTGGGGAAATGCGAGAAAGCCCAGATCGCCCTCGGTTCCGATGGCCTGCAGGTCGTCGGCCCAGCCGTTGGCGCCGTCGACCAGAAGCCCGGCGAACCAGTGGTGCGGCTTGTCCTGGTGCAGCCTGATCCCGGCCGCCTCGCGGACCGGGGACGTGCGGCCGTCGGCCCCGACGATGAGCTTTGCGCCCACCTCCGTGGACACGCCGCCCTTTTCAAACGTCACCGTCGGCGCCGCGCCCGGCACGATCTTGAGGACGCGCAGGTCCCGGATGGCGGTCACGCCCGGCGTGCGCGACGCCTCGTCATAAAGAGCCTGGCAGTGCGCCGGATGACCGAGGCAAAGCGGCCCCGGCACGTCCGGCACGAACATGTTGAGCGGCAGCGTGCGTGCCTCGGATTCGGCCGCCGAGCGGCTTTCGTCATAAGTGACGTGGCGCGCCAGGTGATGCCCTCCGGATTTCATCAGCAGATCGTAGAGCCCGAGGCGCTTGACCTCCTGCACGCCCCAGGGCGCGATCCATTCACCGCGTACCCGGTCTTCGAACGTCGGCATCTGCTCGAGCACGAGGACGTTCTTGCCGGCCCGTCCCATGACGATGGCGGTTGCCGAGCCCGCGATGCCGCCGCCGACAATCACCAGATCGTAGGTTTTCATGGGTTTTGCACTCCGTTACTTGCTCCGGCGCCAGCATGGCACGGCTGACGCGACGCGGAAAATGCGGCACAGTCGGACAATGACGGACAGCCTGCCGCTGATAGACGTGGCGCCGCTCTTCGGGCGCGACGAGATGTTGCGCCGCAGCGCCGGCGACGCGATCGGCCGCGCCTGCCGCGACAACGGTTTTTTCTATGCGACGGGACACGGGGTCGACGCCGCGGCGCTGGACCGCGCCGCACGCGTCTTCTTCGCGCTGCCGGAAGCGGAGAAAATGAAGATCGCGATGGCGAAGGGCGGTCGCGCCTGGCGCGGTTACTTCCCAGTCGGCGGCGAACTGACGTCGGGCGCGCCCGATCTCAAGGAAGGCATCTATTTCGGAACCGAGCTCGACGCGGCGGATCCGCGCGTGCGCGCCGGCCTGCCGCTGCACGGCGCGAACCAGTTTCCGGATCATCCTGCGGTGTTGCGCGGCGCGGTGATGGACTATCTCGAAAGCAATACGCGCGCGGCGCATGCCATCATGGAAGGCATTGCCCTCAGTCTCGGGCTCGATGCGCAGTATTTCCGGCGGCACTACACGGCAGAACCGACCGTCCTTTTCCGCATCTTCCATTATCCCAGCGACACGCTCCAGTCCGGACAGTGGGGCGTCGGCGAACACACCGACTACGGGCTATTGACCTTGCTGGCGCAAGACGATGCCGGCGGCCTGCAGGTGAAATCGCGCGACGGCTGGATCGAGGCGCCGCCGATACCGGGAACGCTGGTCTGTAACATCGGCGACATGCTCGACCGCCTGACCGGCGGACTCTACCGTTCCACGCCGCACCGCGCCAAGAACGTCAGCGGACGCGGCCGCCTCTCGTTTCCCTTCTTCTTCGATCCAGGCTTCGACGCCGAGATCAGGCCGTTGCCGTCCGCGCAGAAGCGCGAAGACCGAGACTCGCGGTGGGACAAGCAAAGCGTGCACGACTTCTCGGGCACCTACGGCGACTATCTGCTCGGAAAAGTCGCGAAGGTGTTTCCCGACCTGAACCGCGCGGTGATCGCCTGATCAGATCGCCATGCCGCCGTCGATGACGAAGGTCTGGCCGGTGACGAATTTCGCTTCGTCCGACGCGAGATAGACCGCGAGCGCGGCGATCTCCTCCGCGGTTCCGAACCGGCCCATCGCCTGGCGCGCCAGGAATGCCGTCAAGGCGGCTTTCGGATCGTCGTGCGCGGCGAGACGGCCGCGCAACGAAGGCGTGTCGACGGTGCCGGGGCAGATCGCGTTGCAGCGGATGCCGCGCGCGACGAAATCGGCGGCGACCGACTTCGTCAGTCCGATCACCGCCGCCTTGGTCGTTCCGTAGGCGCTGCGGTTGACGACGCCCTTGATGCTCGAGACGACGGACGACATGTTGACGATGGCGCCGCCGCCCCGCTCCAGCATGGCGGGCAGCGCGGCGCGGATGGTGCGCACCATGGAAACGACGTTCAGGTCCCAGGTCGTGTTGAACGCCTCGACCGACGATTCCAGGATCGTTCCGTTCGGCACGACGCCGGCGCAGTTGAAGAGAACGTCGCAAGGACCGAGCGCGGCGAAGTAGCGGCCGATGGCGGCTTCGTCGCGCACGTCCAGCGTTTCGGTTTCGATGCCGGGCGACTCGGCGCGCAGCGCCTCAAGCGCGGCGGCGCTGATGTCGGATGCAAAAACGCGCGCGCCCTCGCGGGCATAGGCGAGCGCCGTGGCGCGGCCGATGCCGGCGCCGGCCGCGGTTACGACAGTCTTTTTTCCCTTGAGCCGCACGTTCAGGTTCCTTCGGTTGGCGCGTCGGCGGCGATAAATCCATCTTTTTTCAGCGCCGTCCACAGTCCCGCGGGAATGTCGGCGGCGCGCCACGCCAGCACCTGTTTCACTTCGTCCGCGCTTTTCGCCCCGACGACCGTCGACGCCACCACCGGATGGTGGGCGGGAAACTGCACCGCCGCCGCCTGCGGCGGAACGCCGAACGATTCGCAGAGTCGCCAGAGCGCCTGCGCCCGTTCGAGGACGGCGGACGGCGTGCTGACGTAGTTGTACGTGCTTCGCGCATCCGGCCGCGACGCCAGCAGGCCGGAATTGAAGACGCCCGCCGCGAGCAATCGCGTTCCGCGATCGGCGCAGAGCGCAAGCAGGCCCGATGTCAGCGCAGGCTGTTCCAGCAGCGTGTAGCGGCCGGCAAGCAGGATGCAGTCGAGCGGCGCGCGCGCCAGCAGCTCCAGGCAGACCTCGCACTCGTTGACGCCGATGCCGATCCAGCGGATGAGACCCTCGCGCCGCGCGGCGTGAAGTTCGGGCAATGTCTCGTCGAGAACCTGGCGCAAGACCGCGCCATGGGTTTCGCCTTGCGCCATCTGCCCGATGTCGTGAATCAAGGCGATGTCGACGCGCGGCACGCCCAGCCGCGCCAGACTTTCCTCCAGACTGCGTCGCACGCCGGCGCGCGAATAATCGAAGCGCGGACGGAACGGCAGCGGATCCGCATAACCGAAATCGCCCTCTTCGCCGGGAGCCGCGGGATCGAGAACGCGCCCGACCTTCGTCGAGAGGACCGGCAGAGGTCCGTGCCAATCGCGCAGCGCCCGGCCGATCCGCTGCTCGCTGCGCCCGTGGCCGTAATAGGGTGCGGTGTCGAGATAGCGGACGCCTGCCTGCAACGCCGCGAGCACGGCCGCGATGGCCTGCGCGTCGGGCAACGGCTTGTAGAGATTGCCGATCGGCGCGCAGCCAAGGCCGAAGTCCGGCACCTCGAAATTCGTGTCGCTGGTCATGTCGTCCGCTACAGGCTCGCGCGATCCCGCCCTACGCGGACCGGGTGCGGCGCAAGGTTAAAGGCCTTCCCGTCCGGAACAAGACGCAGGACTGCAAATTCGGCTTGGCGGACACCCCGGGGTTCGGTGTTAGGATCGGGCAGACGAGGAGACGCCATGACCTACGCCAATCGCGCCATGTACGATGCCGACAGCCACATCATGGAGCTGCCGGACTTTCTCCAGAAGTACGCGGACCCGTCGATGCGCGACGAGATCCCGGCCGTCAACTATTCGGCCTCGATTGTCACCGACGAGGAAGTCGCCGAGATCATGGCGCGCGGCGGCCGTCACAGCGACGCACACCTGGCCGAGCTGCTGGGGCTGGGCGACCGGCTGATCGAGAAATCCAAGGAGATCCAGGCGCTGGGCGCCTTCGACGGCGCCGAACGCAAGACGGCGATGGACATGCTGGGATTCAAGAAGCAGCTCGTCTTCGCCACGCACAGCGTCGCCATGCCCTTTTCGCCGAGTTCGAAGATCGCGCCGCAGCGCCGATATGCCGGCGCCCGCGCCCACAACCGCCACATGATCGATTTCTGCTCGCACGACGACCGTCTCATGGGCGTCGCCATCATTCCACTCGACGATCCCGACTATGCGTTGGCCGAACTGGATTTCGTCGCCAGGTCGAAATTGAAGGCCGTCTGGGTGCCGCACCGTCCCTGCGGCGACAAATCGCCGGGACATGTCGCCTTTGAGCCCTTCTGGGCGCGTCTGGCGGAAGCGGGTCTGCCGTTCCTCCTTCATGTCGGCGGCTCGCCGCTGCAGCTGGCCAAAGCCTGGGCCAACAATGGCAGGCCCGCGACCAAGGACTGGCTGGGCGGCGGGGAAAACGTCCGCACGAAGGACGCGGCCGTCCTGCACCAGGGGCCCGAGACGTTCATTTCGATGATGGTGATCGAAGGCGTGTTCGAGCGCCATCCGAAGCTGCGCGGCGCCAGCGTGGAACTCGGCGCCGGATGGGTACCCTCACTGCTCACACGTCTCGACTGGGTCGCCAAGCATTGGGGCCGTACCGATGCGACGATGGCGGCGTTCAAGCGCACGCCCGCCGAACAGCTCACCCAGCAGATGGCGTTCACGCCGTTCGTGTTCGAAGAGGTCGGCGCCTTCATCGACCAGTCGAACCCCGATCTTTATCTCTTCTCGAGCGATTATCCGCATATCGAGGGCGGCAGGAATCCGATCGGGCGCTTCGAAGGCGCGCTCGGCGCGCGTTCTTCGGCCGTGCGCGACAAGTTCTACGCCGAGAATTTCCTGCGCATTTTCCCCGACGCACGCGCCGCCTGAACCGAACGGCAATCCCATGCCGCAGGACGATACCGGTGTCGCGCCGCTGGCGCAGGACGAGTTGGAAAAGCGGCTGTCTGGTCCGCGGACCTTCGACGGTGCGCTTTTCGCCGCCGATCTCGCGCTCGACGATCTCGACTTCAGCCACGCGCAATTCTCGCGCTGCCTGTTCGACGCCGTGACCGTCCGCGACGCCGATTTTTCCGGCGCGACGCTGACGGGCTGCCGGTTCGTCCGCGCGCGCTTCGCCGGCTGCGCGTTCGTCGAGACGCAATTCGCCAAGTGCCAGTTCTTCGACGCCGAAGCCAAGAAGGGTTGCGAATTCGCGCGCTGCGAACTGCGCTCGGCGGGGATCGTCGACTGCAATTTCGCCTCGGCGTCTTTCGAACGCTGCGATTTCCACGACGTGCGCGCTTCGGAGAGCAGTTTCCGCGGCGCGCGTTTCAAGGGCTCGCATTTCGACCGGCAGGTCTCCCGAAAAGTGGCATTGCACAAGGCTGCATTCCGCAACTGCAATTTCAGCTATGCCGATCTCTCGAGCCTGTCGTTGCGCACATGCGAGCTCACCGCCTGCAAGTTCCTGGAAACCATCTTCTGGGACGCCGACCTCACCGACGCGGTTCTGAAGGGCTCGGACATCGATCGGGCGGAATGGGATCGCGCCCATCTGAGCGGCGCCAACCTGGAAGGCGCCTTCATCTCCGGCCTCAATCTGGCTTTGCTCGCCGACTATGACGGGCTCATTGTGAGCCAGGGCCAGCAGCATGCGCTGCTGCGCGAGATCGGTGTTGATGTGCGCCCCGACTAGGCTATTTTGTCGGCCGATTTCCGGACCGCTCCGAAGAGGACAACGCCATGCGCCTGACCAAAGCCCGCATTCCAGCTCTCTCGGACGCCGAACTCGACGACGAGCAGAAAGTCGCGCTCGCGCCGATGGGCGAACGCGTCATCAACATCTTCCGTACGCTCGCCCATGCGCCGAAGGCGCTCACCCGGTTCCAGCAATGGGGCGGCTATGTCCTGTCGCGGCGGAACTCCCTGCCCGAGCGCGAACGCGAGATCGTCATCCTGCGGACGGGCTATCTGTGCAAATCCGGCTACGAATGGACCCAGCACACGGCGATCGGCAAACGTTCGGGCCTCACCGACGACGAGATCGCGCGCATCAAGAAGGGTGCCGATGCCGGCTGGAACGCGAAGGACGCGGCCCTGATCCGCGCCAGCGACGAATTGCACAAGGACCAGTTCATCACCGATGCGACCTGGGCCGAACTCGGCAGGCATTTCGACCGGAAGCAGTGCATGGACGTCGTCTTCACCGCCGGACAGTACACGCAGGTTTCCATGTTCCTGAACACGTTCGGGGTCCAGCTCGATGCCGGCCAGACGCTCGATCCGGACCTGAAGGGCTTTTGAGCATGCGCCTGAAGGGCAAGACCGCGATCATCGTCGGCGCCGGCCAGACGCCGGGCACGACGATCGGCAACGGCCGTGCCATGGCGATGCTCTTCGCCCGCGAAGGCGCGGACGTCCTGTGCGTCGATCGCGACGGGGCGCGCGCGGCCGAGACCGTCGCGCTGATCGTCAAGGACGGCGGCAAGGCGGCGAGCCTGGAAGCGAACACCGTCAAGCCGGGCGCCGCCGACGCGATCGTCGCGGCCGCGCAGGCGCGCTTCGGGCAGATCGACATACTCGTCAACAATGTCGGAATCGGCGGCGGCGACGCACCCGCGCACAAGATCGACGAGACGGCGTTCGACCGCATCCTGAACGTCAACCTCAAGGGCACGCTGCTCGTGACCAAGGCGGTCCTTCCGGTCATGCGCCAACAGGGCAAAGGCGCGATCGTCAACATATCCTCGCTGGCATCGATCGCCGGCGGCATCCAGATCGCCTACGAAGTCTCCAAGGCAGCGGTCAACCGGCTGACGACGAGCGTCGCGCAGTCGAACGCGCGCTACGGCATTCGCTGCAATGCCGTGCTGCCGGGGCTGATGGACACGCCGATGGCGGTCGCGGGAATCGCGCAGGCGAGCGGACGCGAGCAGGAGGCGGTGCGCCAGGAGCGCAATGCGCGCGTCCCGCTCGGCGGCAAGATGGGCACGGCGTGGGACACGGCCTATGCGGCGCTGTTCCTCGCCTCGGACGAAGCGCAGTTCATCACCGGCATTCTCTTGCCGGTCGACGGCGGCATGTCGGTACGCATCGGTTGATGGCGCAGGAGAGCGACGCGATCGTCATCGGCGCGGGCCATAACGGTCTCGTCTGCGCGTTCTATCTGGCGCGCGCCGGCCTGAAAGTCACGGTGCTCGAGCGCCGGAGCGTCGTCGGCGGCGCGGCGGTCACCGAAGAGTTCTTCCCCGGATTCCGCAATTCGACCGCCAGCTACACCGTGTCGCTGCTCAATCCGAGGATCATTCGCGATCTCGATCTTCCCGCGCACGGGCTGCGCATCGTCCAGCGTGGCGTGTCCAACTTCCTGCCCGTCAACGACCGGGACTATCTGTGCGGCATCGGCGCCGGCGAAATCGCCAAGTTCTCCACCAAGGACGCGGCGCGCATCGGCGACTACAATGCGAGACTGGAATCCGTCGCCCAGGTGCTGCGCGATCTCGTCCTCGAGACGCCGCCCAACATGACCGTGAGCGGCTGGGGCGCGGCACTGCCGGAGCTGGTCAAGAGTGCCGCGCTCGGCCGGCGCGTCGCGAAGCTCGAACTTGCCGCGCGGCGCGATCTCCTGGCGCTCTTCACGCAGTCGGGTGGCGACTGGCTCGACGGCTGGTTCGAGAGCGATCCGATCAAGGCCGTGCTCGGCTTCGATTCCATCGTCGGAAACTACGCCAGTCCCTACACGCCGGGTTCGGCTTATGTGCTCCTGCATCACGTCTTCGGAGAAGTGAACGGCACAAAGGGCGCGTGGGGACACGCGATCGGCGGCATGGGCGCGATCACCCAGGCGATGGCGCAAGCATGCCGCGGCGTGGGCGTCGGTATCCGCACGGATTGCGCGGTACGCGAGGTGATCGTGAAGGACGGCACCGCCGCCGGCGTCGTCACCGAAGGCGGCGACGTTCTGCGCGCCGCCCGGGTCGTTTCGAACCTCAATCCCAAACTCCTGTTCGGCAAACTCGTCGACGCCGCGCTGCTGCCCGCCGACTTCAACGAACGAATGTCCCGCTATCGCAACGGCTCCGGCACGTTCCGCATGAATGTCGCGCTGTCCGAGCTGCCGCGCTTCACCTGTTTGCCGGACGCCGGTCCGCACCTCACGGCGGGCATCATCCTGGCGCCGAGCCTTGCCTATATGGACCGCGCCTATGCGGACGCGCGCGCCGCCGGCTGGTCCAGGCAGCCGATCGTCGAGATGCTGATCCCCTCCACGCTCGACGACTCGCTGGCGCCGGCGGGACGACACGTCGCGAGCCTGTTCTGCCAGCACGTCGCGCCGGAATTGTCCGGCGGGCGTTCCTGGGACGATCATCGGGACGCGGTGGCGGCGCTGATGATCGACACGGTCGACGGTTTCGCACCCGGTTTCCGCAATTCCGTTCTCGGCATGAAGGCGCTGACCCCGCTCGACCTGGAACGGACGTTCGGCCTGGTCGGCGGCGACATCATGCACGGCCGGCTGGAACTCGATCAGATGTTCTCGGCCAGACCCGTCCTCGGTCACGGGAACTATCGAAGCCCTATCCCAGGCCTGTATATGTGCGGCGCCGGCACCCACCCCGGCGGCGGCGTCACAGGGGCGCCGGGCCACAATGCGGCGCGCGAAATCCTGAAGGATGCAGGCCGGCGAAAATCGGCTAAAAGGCCCCGATGAACAGCCATCGCTTCTGCGTCGCCCCGATGATGGAGTGGACGGACACGCATTGCCGCGTGCTCCACCGCCTGCTCACGCGCCGCGCGCGGCTTTATACCGAGATGGTGACCGCGGAGGCGGTGATACGCGGCAATCGCGCCCGGCTGCTGGGCTTCGACGCGAGCGAGCATCCCGTTGCCCTCCAACTCGGCGGTTCGGAGCCGCGCCGCCTGGCCGAGGCCGCCGCCATCGCCGAACAGGCGGGCTATGACGAGATCAATCTCAATGTCGGCTGCCCGTCGGACCGGGTCCAGTCCGGACGCTTCGGCGCCTGCCTGATGCGCGAGCCCGATCTCGTCGCCGAGTGCGTGGCCGCCATGAGGCAGGCGGTGCGCGCGCCGGTGACGGTCAAGTGCCGCCTTGGCGTCGACGACCAGGACCCGCATGAGTCCCTGCGCCGGCTGGTCGAGCGCTGCGAAGCCGCCGGCGTAACGACGTTCATCGTCCATGCCCGAAAGGCGTGGCTGGAAGGATTGTCGCCGAAGGAAAACCGCGATGTCCCGCCGCTCGACTATCACCTGGTCTACCAGTTGAAGCGCGAGAAGCCGCACCTGACCATCGTCATGAACGGCGGCATCGCGACGCTCGACGAATGCGAAGCGCATCTCGCACGCGTGGACGGCGTGATGCTCGGGCGTGCCGCCTATCAGTCGCCGGCGATGCTGGCCGGCGTCGATGCGCGGTTCTTCGCCGGAGAGGGCTGCGATGTGGAGGCGGCGGTCGACGCCTACCTCGCCTATGTCGGACGCAAGCTCTCCGAGGGCGTTCCGCTTCACGCCATGACCAGGCACATGCTCGGGCTGTTCAACGGCAAGCCCGGCGCGCGCCTCTTTCGCCGCCATCTCAGCGAAAACGCCACGCGCAACGGCGCCGATGTGCAGACCCTGCGCGACGCGCTGGCCCATCTCAGACGCGAAGACGCCGTCGCGGCATGATGAGGCCGCACGATCGGCCCGATGCGCCAGGTGTAGGCCGTTTCGCGGCGTCGTAAGTGGCGCTCGCGCGGACGTATTGCGCCGCACGCCGCCGAAGAATCGGACCCGGCTCCTTGCGCCGGCGCGCAAATGCAAGTTCACTCCAGCCGTCTTTCTCGGTGATCCATGGAATTCTTCGCAAGCGCATCCGGCGGCGAACTCGGCACGTTCGCTCTGGGCCTCATCATTGCCGGCGTGGTGGGCGGACTGGTCGCGGGCATGCTCGGCGTCGGTGGCGGCATCGTCATCGTGCCGGTGCTCTATCACGTGCTCGCGCTGATGGGCGTCGACCCCGACGTGCGCATGCATATCGCGATCGGCACTTCGCTCGCGACGATCATCCCGACATCGTTCTCGTCCGCGCGATCGCACAACGCCAAGGGTGCCGTCGACTGGGACATTCTGCGGCGCTGGATCGTGCCGCTCGTCGTCGGCGTGCTTATCGGCAGCGTGCTTGCCGGCTGGGCGCGCGGCCAGTGGCTCGCCCTGTTCTTCGCGTGCGTCGCGCTGCCGGTCGCAGTGCACCTCGCATTCGCGAGCGAGACCCGGCGCATCGCGGATCATCTGCCGACCGGCCTCGGCGGAATTCTGCTGCCCGCGGGGATTTCCGGCGTTTCGACCATGATGGGCATCGGCGGCGGCACGGTGGGCGTTCCCGCGATGACGCTGTTCGGCGTGCCGATCCACCGCGCCGTGGGAACGGCCAGCGCGTTCGGCACGATCATCTCCATTCCAGGCACGATCGGCGCGATGATCGCAGGCTGGCATGCGGCGCACCTGCCGCCCTACTCCATCGGCTATGTGAACCTTCTGGGCTTCATCCTGATCGCGCCGGCGTCGTACATCGTCGCGCCCTACGGCGCGCAGATCGCCCACATGACCGACGTGAAGCGCCTGCGCATGCTGTTCGCCTTCTTCATCGCCGTGACCGCGGCGCGGATGCTGTACGACGCGCTGACCTAGATCTTCTGATCGTATTCGCCGACTTCCGGATGCTTTTTCAGCCGAGCGTCGATATCGTGGAACATTGCACGCATATTGGCCTCTGAAACCGGACTCTCGACGACGACCACGAGCGAAGGTTTGTTCGACGAGGCGCGCACGAGACCCCAGGTTCCGTCCTCCAGCGTCACGCGGACGCCGTTCACCGTGACGAGTCTCGCGATCGACTGGCCGAGAACCTTTCCGCCGCCGGCCTTGAGGATTTCGAACTCCTTCGTGATCGCCTCGACGATGCCGTACTTCTTGTCGTCCGGCGCGAACGGCGCCATCGTCGGCGAGCCCCAGGTTTTCGGCAGAGCTTCGACCAGCTTCGACATTTTCGTCCCGCCGGCGCGATCCAGCATCTCCAGGATGGCGATGGCGGAGACGATGCCATCGTCATAGCCGTGCCCGGCGGGCGGGTTGAAGAAGTAATGCCCGCTCTTCTCGAATCCGGCGAGCGCACCGAGCTCGTGCGTGCGGCGCTTCATGTAGGAATGACCCGTCTTCCAGTAATCGACCTTCACGCCGTTCTTCTTCAGGACGGGATCGATTTCGTAGATGCCGGTCGATTTCACGTCGACGACGAACGTGGCGCCGGGCTTGAGCGTGGACATGTCGCGCGCCAGAAGGACGCCGATCTTGTCGGCGAAGATCTCGCCCCCCTCGTCGTCGACGACGCCGCAGCGATCGCCGTCGCCGTCGAAGCCGAGGCAGATCTCCGCCTTGTGGGCTTTCACCGCGTCGGCCATGGCATGCAGCATGTGCATGTCCTCGGGGTTCGGATTGTATTTCGGGAACGTGAAGTCGAGCTCGGCGTCCATCGCGACGACGTCGGCACCGATCCGGCGCAGCGCTTCGGGTGCGAACGCCCCGGCGGTGCCGTTTCCGCAGGCTGCGACCACGCGGATCGGCCGCGACAATCTGTGGCCGCGGGTGACCGCGTCGAGATAGACCTCGCGGAAATCCGGAACCGGCACGTAGGAGCCGCCGCCGCGCGTCTTGCCCGCGCCGCCGAGGACGATTTCCTTCAGGCGCGTCATCTCGTCGGGACCGAAGGTCAGCGGGCGCTGGGCGCCCATCTTCACGCCCGTCCAGCCGTTTTCGTTATGGCTCGCGGTCACCATCGCGACTGCCGGGCAGTCGAGCGCGAACTGCGCGAAATAGGCGACCGGGGTCAGCGCCAGGCCGATGTCGTGCACTTCGCAACCGGCGTTCATCAACCCGATGGTCAGCGCCTGTTTGATCGACAGCGAATAGGAGCGGAAGTCGTGGCCGACGGCGACGCTCGGCTTCACGCCTGCTTCGTGCAGGAACGTGCCCAGCCCCAGGCCGAGCGCCTGCACGCCGAGGAGATTGAGTTCCGAGCCGAACATCCAGCGCGCGTCGTACTCGCGAAATCCGTTCGCGGTGACGAGCGGGTGATTTTCGTATTCGAACGTGTTGGGCTTGAGGTCGGAGCGCGGTTTTTCGGACATGGATGCTCGCTGTTCTGTGCCGGCGCGTGTTTGGCCGGTCCGCCGCCAGTGTGCAAGTTTCCACCTTCGTTCCAGTGAACGCCCGGTTTGGGCGGGATGGTTTTCCAGCGTCGTTCTGTGGTATACTTATAATAACGTCGGAGTTTGTGTATTTTGCCGAATAGGCCCCTGAACCTTCCCCGCCGCGTCCAGGTGGCCGACGCGCTGAACCTGCCTGTCTTCGAGAAGGGCTGGGTGTGGCTCACCGGTGCGGGGCCCGGCGATCCGGGGCTCATCACGGCGCTCGGCATCCACGCGATCCAGAACGCGGACGTCATCCTCTATGACGCGCTGATCAACGAGACGCTTCTGACGCTGGCTCGGCCCGGCGCCGAGCTGTTGTTCGCCGGCAAACGCGCGGGCGTGAAATCCTGCAAACAGTCCGACATTTCGCGCACGCTGGTATCGCTCGCGAAGAAGGGCAAGCGCGTGCTGCGGCTCAAGGGCGGCGATCCGTTCGTCTTCGGGCGCGGCGGCGAAGAGGCGCTGGCGCTCACCCGCGGCGGGGTGCCGTTCCGCGTGGTGCCCGGCGTCACCTCAGGCATCGGCGGGCTCGCCTATGCCGGCATTCCGGTCACGCATCGCGACACCAACCATGCCGTGACGTTCGTCACGGGGCACGGCGCCGACGGCAAGCTGCCGAAGCTGGACTGGGCCGCGCTCGGTAAATCATCGCCCACCATCGTTCTGTTCATGGCCCGCAAACACGCCGGCGAAATCGCGGCGAAGCTCATCGCCGCCGGCCGCCGCGCACAAGAGCCGGCCGCGATCGTCAGCGACGCGACGACCGGACGCCAGAACGTCGTCGTCACCACGCTCGCCAGGCTCGGTGAGGCCGCGGCCGCCAGCAGCGCGCCCGCGATCATCGTCATCGGCGAGAATGTGAAGCTGCGCGAAGGTCTCGACTGGATCGGCGCGATGGCCGGTCGCGTCCTCGAGCCGCATCCGCTCGGTCGGGACGATCTCAGCGACGCGATCTGAACGGCAGGGCCTCGCGAAAACTCAGCCCGGCGCGCGCGGCGGCTCGATGCCGTTGTCGCGCAGGCGCTGCGCCAGCGTCGCCATGATCGCGAGTCGCTCCGCCTCGCCGAGGCTCCCCCATTGCGCGATCTCGGGCAGCGTGCGGCCGCAACCGAAACAGAGTCCGGTCCGGCCGTCCACGACGCACACCTTGATGCAGGGCGATGAGATCATCCGCGCGCCGCCGCCGGTCCGCGCGGCAGCGCCGGCACGCCGTCAGCCCGACTTGAAGACGCAGATCTTGTTACCATCGAGATCGCGGAAATAGGCGCCGTAGAACGTGTCGCCGCGAAGTCCCGGCGCGCCTTCATCCGTCGCGCCGTTGGCGAGCGCGTCGGCATAGGTCTTGTCGACGACCTCGCGCGACGGCGCGGCGAGCGCCAGCATGTTGCCGTTGCCGGGCGCGGCCTTGCCGCCGTCATAGGGCTTGCACACGGCGAGCATCGCGCCGCCCTTGCCGCTGAAACCCTGCATGCGGTCGCTGGCGAAGCTGCGCTTGCCGCCGAGAGCGGTCAGCACCTTGTCGTAGAACGCCCTCGACTTCTCGAAGTCGTTGGTTCCGATTGTCGCATATCCGATCATGTTCAGCGCCCCGTCGGGATCTTGTTGAAGGGAACGTCCTTGTCGACGCGGACGTCCTGCGGCAGGCCGAGCACGCGCTCGGCGATGATGTTGCGCAGGATTTCGTCCGTGCCGCCGGCGATGCGCAGGCCCGGCGACGACAGCCAGCCGCCCTGGAACATGCCGCTCATCGGCGCGGCATCGCCCTGCAGGATTCCGGCCTCGCCTTCCAGTTCCATCGCGAAGGCGGACAGGTCCTGCAGCTTGGACGCCACCACGATCTTGGCGATCGAGGCCTCCGGTCCCGGCTGCTTGCCCTGCGACAACGCGGTCATCGTGCGGAAGGTGGTGTATTTGAGGCCCGCGGAACGCACGTACCAGTCCGCGATCTTCTCGCGCACGGCGGCGTTCTTGATCGCCGGTCCGTCCTCGAGCTCGAGCTCGCGCGCGAGCTGCATGAGCTGCGGCACGTCGAGGCCGCCGCCCTGTCCGCCGCCGACCGCCAGACGCTCATGCATGAGCGTGGTGAGCGCGACGGTCCAGCCCTGGCCGACTTCGCCGAGGCGCTGGCTGTCGGAAACCTTCACGTCGGTGAAGAAGATTTCGTTGAAGCCCGAACCGCCTGACGCCTGCTTGATCGGGCGGATGTCGACCGCCGGCTGCTTCATGTTGATGTAGAACATGGTCAGACCCTTGTGCTTGGGCACGTTGGGGTCCGTCCGCGTCAGGATGATGCCGTAGTCCGAGAACTGGGCGCCGGTCGTCCAGATCTTGGAACCGTTGATGGTCCAGGTGTCGCCGTTCTTTTCCGCGCGCGTACGCAGGTTGGCGACGTCGGATCCGCCCGCCGGTTCTGAAAAGAGCTGGCACCAGATCTCGTCGCCCTGCACCGCCGGCCAGACATAGCGCTTCTTCGCCTCTTCCGAGCCGTAGGTCATCAGCGTCGGGATGCACATGCCGAGGCCGATGGCGAACGGGCCGCCATTGGCGACGTCGTACTTCGCCTCTTCCTGGCCGAAGATAATGCTCTGCATGGGCGTGCCGCCGATGCCGCCCATGCCCTTGGGCCAGGTGATGCGGGCGTAACCGGCCTTGGCCTTGGTCTTCTGCCAGGCCTTGGACGCCGCCATCTGGTTGGCGGCACCGTTCTCCATGTCCTCGGCGCTCACATCGCGCTTGCCGCTGCGCTTCTTCGCATTGGCGTCGAGCCAGGCGCGCACTTCTTTGCGGAATGCCGCTTCTTCCGGGCTGTCTTCAAAATCCATCGTTCTTCTCCGTTGTTCGGTTCGCGCGCCTTAGGCCGCGTTGGTGACTTCGAGTTCGTTGACGAGCTTGTCTTTCCAGGCGCGCTGCGGCCCGAGCGCGAGGCCCAGTTCCTTGGAGCGCTTGTAGTAGAAGTGACAATCCATCTGCCAGGTGAAGCCGATGCCGCCATGCGTCTGGATGTTTTCCTTGGACGCATAGTCGAACGCCTGCGTCGCCGAGACGCGCGCCGAAGCGGCCGCCAGCGGCAGCTCGCGCGCGCCGGTGTGCAGCGCCCAGGCGCCGTAATAGGCGTTCGAACGCGCCAGCTCGTTGAACACGTACATGTCCGCGAGCTTGTGCTTGATCGCCTGGAACGAGGCGATCGGGCGGCCGAAGGCGTAACGGTTGAGCGCGTAGTCCTTCGCCATGGCAAGGCACACATCCGATCCGCCCACCTGCTCGAACGCCATCAGGATGGCGGCACGGTCGAGGACGCGGTTCTGGTTGGCCCAGCCTTCGCCCACGGCGCCGAGCGGTTCGGCGGCGGCATTCTCGAAGCTGATGTCGGAATGGCCGCGCGAGGCGTCGAGCGTTTCGCAGGCCGTGCGTTTGACGCCAGCCGACTTGAGATCGACCAGCGCGAGCTGCAGTCCGCGCTCGCCCGCTTCGTCGGAGGCGCGCGCCAGCACGATGCAGTAATCCGCGATCGGTCCGTCGACGACGGCGATCTTCTTGCCGTTGAGCTTGCCGCCCTTGAGCGTGGTGCGGATGTTCTTGGGCAGGACGGCGCCCGGCGCTTCGGCGCGCGCAAACGTCCCGATCAGTTCGCCGGACGCGACTTTGGGCAGCAGGCGCTTCTTCTGGTCCTCGCTGCCGGCGATGAGGAGCGCTTCCGCGAACAGATAGACCGTCGAGGAGAACGGCACCGGCGCGAGCGCGCGTCCCATTTCCTCGGCGATGACGCAAAGTTCGAGATAGCCGAGGCCAAGCCCGCCGTAGCTTTCGGGAATCGCGGTTCCCGTCCAACCCATTTCGCCGACCTGCTTCCACAGGGCGGAGTCGTAATGTTCCTTGCCCTCGAAGACCTTGCGCACGATTTTCGTCGTGCTCTTTTCGGACAGGAATTTGTGCGCCTGGTCCTTGAGCATCTTCTGGTCGTCTGAAAAGTCGAAATTCATCGGCTCCCTGCCTCGATTAGTTTTGCTTAACCGGACGATAGAACACGCAAATGGTTCAAAGCGAGTCCGTCGTCTTAACGCCGACTTAATGCGGCTTTGATAGCCTTACCCTGGGTAAGGGCAGGTTCGAACCATGGCCAAAGCAACATTTCACAAAAGCCAACGCGTCTACGTGAAGCCGGTCGGCACCTGGGCGCTGATCGAGAGAGTCGTACCGCACTGGGCGAAAGGACTCGAGGAACCGATCCGCGTTCACTACGACGTCGGTCTCGGTCGCGAATTCACGGCCGACGAGTTGCAAGCGGAAGAGCCGCTGCCCGAGGGCAACAAGCATGACGGCGAACATTGGCGGGTCATCCGTCAGCGCAACAAGTGGCAGCCGGCGGAAGATTGTGCGCGGCATCCCGTGCCCGGAAGTTATCCCGTCGTCGTGACCGGCCCCGCCGAGTGGGGCGGCTGGCGCGTGCCGGGTGCGGAATACGATCTCGATCCGGTGAAGATCGAACGACAGGCCCGCATGATCGCCAACGCGCCCAAGCTCGTGCAGTTCGCCAACGGTCTCATCGATTGGGCGCGCAAGTCCGGCGAGGACATGCCGAACGCGCTCGTCGAACTGGCGCATGAAGCGCAGGACGTGCTCACCGCGATCAACGGCGATACCTAATCGGGCGTCTGGAAAACTTTGTTGCGGCGTTCGATCTCAATACGCAGCAAAGCGCGCGAAGAATTACGGCCGAAAAAACCAGCCCGCTCTTGAACCGAGTCGGTCAAATCGCCATTTGCGTTAAATCCCCACAGGTGCGTTCGACACGGTCCTGAATGCCGCGACCGCCGTCCTGCGCGGCCGCTGTGCGGCGTTGCCGGTTTGTCGGCCGGCGGACATTTTCGAAAAGTACCGTCGCGATCCGCACGGAGAATCTGTCCGCGCATGGCCCCTATTTTTCAGGTCGCGATGACTTTCGACAGGCCGGAGCCTACACAAGCGCTCCGCTCGCAGACGCCATAACAAGGAAGCCGCCATGCGTACCGAAGAACCACAGGCCATCGCCCTGAAGGACTATCGCGCGCCGGACTATCGCATCGAAACCGTCAGTCTCGACTTCGCGCTCGAGCCGCTGGCGACGCGCGTGAGGGCGACGTCGAAGGTAACGCGCGCCGGCGCGGCCGCGCCGCTCGTACTCGACGGCGAGCAGATGAAGCTGGTTTCCGTCGCCATCGACGGTCGCGCGCTCGACGACAGCGCGTTCAGCGTCGGTCCGGAGCGGCTGACGATCCACGCGCCGCCCGCGAACTTCGCGCTCGAGATCGTGACCGAAATCGTGCCCGAGAAGAACACGACTCTCTCCGGGCTTTACACATCGAACGGCATGTTCTGCACGCAATGCGAAGCCGAAGGTTTTCGCCGCATCACCTATTTCCTCGACCGTCCCGACAATCTCGCCGTCTACACGACGCGGATCGAGGCTGCTAAGAGCGCCTATCCGGTTCTGCTCTCGAATGGCAATCCGATCGCGCGCGGCGACCTGGGCAGCGGCAGGCATTACGTCACCTGGAGCGATCCGTTCCCCAAACCGAGTTACCTTTTCGCGCTCGTCGCGGGCGACCTCGGCGTCCTGCGCGACACCTTCACGACTATGTCGGGGCGCAAAGTCGCGCTCGCCATCTATGTCGAACACGGCAACGAACAGAAGGTCACCTATGCCATGGACTCGCTGAAGCGGGCCATGCGCTGGGACGAGGAAAAGTACGGCTGCGAGTACGATCTCGACATCTTCATGATCGTTGCGGTCAGCGCGTTCAATTTCGGCGCCATGGAGAACAAGGGTCTCAACATCTTCAACGACAAGCTGCTGCTTGCCTCACCGGAGACCGCGACGGACGACGACTATGCGCGCATCGAAAGCGTCGTGGCGCACGAGTACTTTCACAACTGGACGGGCGATCGCATCACCTGCCGCGACTGGTTCCAGCTCTCGCTCAAGGAAGGCCTCACCGTCTTCCGCGACCAGAGTTTCTCCGGCGACATGCGCAGTCACGCCGTTTGCCGCATCAACGACGTGAAAGCGCTGCGCATGCGCCAGTTCGTCGAGGATGCGGGCCCGCTCGCCCACCCGGTGCAACCGGAGAGCTACATCACGATCGACAATTTCTACACGGCGACGATCTACGAGAAGGGTTCCGAGGTCATACGCATGCTGCAGACCCTTGTCGGGCCGGAGGGTTATCGCAAGGCGACCGATCTCTACTTCAAGCGCCATGACGGCCAGGCCGCGACAGTCGAGGATTGGGTCAAGTGCTTCGAAGACGCCTGCGGACGCGATCTCAAACAGTTCCGACTCTGGTATCGCCAGTCGGGGACGCCGACGCTCGAAGCGAACGGGACCTACGATGCCGCCCGGAAGACCTACGCGTTGACGCTCAAACAGAGCCTCGGCCCGACGCCCGGACAGCCGACGAAGCAGCCGATGGTCATTCCCGTGCGGCTCGGTCTCTTGGGCAGCAGAGGGCCGCAGGCGCTCACGCTGGAGGGCGAGAACGCCACCGGTCCCGACGAGCGGGTGCTGGAGCTCGACAGCGCCGAGAAGACCTTCACCTTCGTCGGCGTGGAGGAGCCGCCGCTTCTTTCGCTCGGCCGCCACTTCTCCGCTCCGGTGCATTTCAAGGTTCCGGTCGATCGCGGATCGCTTGCCGCGCTGATGGCCCGCGACACGGATTCCTTCAACCGCTGGGAAGCGGGGCAGACGCTGGCGACGGACGTGCTGAAGGAGATGACGAAGGCTGCGATGTCGGGCACCGCGCCCCGAACGGACGCTACCTATGTCGAGGCCGTTGGACAGGCGCTCGCCCGGGCCGACGAAGACCACGCCTTTGCCGCTCAGATGCTGGTCCCGCCGCTCGAGAACGAGTTGGCGCTGGCGATCACGCCGCCCGACCCGGACGCCATCCACGCCGCCCGTTGCGGCCTGATCCGCGCGGTGGCCAGTGCCCACATGGACCGCTTCGCGGCGGTGTACCGCAAGCTCGGGGGCGAGCGCGCCTTCGGGCTCGACGCCAAGTCGGCCGGCCGTCGCGCCTTGCGCAATGCGTGCCTTCGCTACCTTACGGCATCCGATGACGAGAAGGCCGCGGAGCTCGCGGACGCGCACTACCGCACCGCCACCAACATGACCGACATGATCGCCGGTCTGGCGGCGTTGACCCGCATGGAGTCTTCGCGCCGCGCGGCTGCGTTCGACGACTTCCACGCCCGCTTCAGGAACGATCCGCTCGTGCTCGACAAGTGGCTGAGCCTGCAGGCCGGCTCGAGCCGGGCGGACACGGTAGAGGCGGTGCGCGGCCTCATGCGGCATCCTGCGTTCGACATCCGAAATCCGAACCGCGTCCGCTCGCTCGTCGGCGCATTCTCCGGCAATCACCTGCGTTTCCATGGACCGGACGGCGCGGGCTACAGACTCGTCGGCGAGGTGATTGCGCAGCTCGACAAGATCAACCCGCAGGTTGCGGCCCGCATGGCCGGCGCCTTCGAAGCGTGGCGGCGATACGATCCTTCCCGCCAGGCGCTGATGCGCGCCGAACTCGAGACGCTCGCGAGGATCGACGGACTCTCCTCGAACCTGTTCGAAGTCGTCACGAAGATGCTTGAGTAAGATTTCATTAACTTTCGTGACACGGACTCGGCGATTCGCATAATCGCATAGGGCGAATCACTCGCCTTGGGGAATGCGATGGCGCACAGCCACGCCGCGGTGAACGTCACAATGGCCTTGGGCAGGGCCAAGGCGCGCAACATCCGCCTGACCGTTCTCGTCAGCGTCGTGCTGATTTGCGGCAGCTTTGCCGCCGCCGCGGCCCTGCAGATGCGCAACGACCGGACGCACGCGCTTGCGCAGGCGGAGTATTTCGAGGCGCGCCGCTCCGGCGACGTCGCCGTTGCCGCCGGGACCAGTCTCGACCGGATCGAAGGGCTCGGCCGTGCGCTCGTCGACGGCCAGGAGGTTGCGGAGGTCGCCGCGGCCGGCGGCATCCGGAACATGACCGTGTTCGACCGCTCGGGTCAGGCGCGCGCCACGCTCGGCAATCTTCCGGCACTGGCGCTTCCGTTCGGCGCCCTCGACACGCGGACGCGCGAGATTCACGCGCCGGCGACGATGACATTCCCGTACCGGGGCAAGATCGTCGTCATCGCGTTCGATCCGCACGTCCTCGTTCCGACCCGCATGCTCGAACGCGTGGCGCTGACGACCGACGGCGGCAGCGTGCTGATCCAGGACTCGGCCTGGTCCGGCAGCGGTCAGGCGATCCGCGTGCCCGGCTGGCCGCTTTCTGTCCGGACGTCCGTCGACGAGGACGCTGCGCTCGCCGCCTGGACCGGATCGCTGCCGCTCTACCTGCTGCTGATCATGGGGCCGGCGCTGGTCGGCGCGGGCCTCGCCTCGATCTTCGTTCGCGAGTTCGAGCGCCGCGCACGCGCCAGCGACGCGATCCGCGCGCTGAAGATGACGCGGCCGGTCGAAGCCAAGCTGCTCGTCCGGCTTGCCGCGGCCGAGCGCCGGTCGGCCGAGGATGCGCGCGCCAAGTCGGAATTCATCGCGCATATGAGCCACGAGCTGCGGACGCCGCTCAATGCGATCATCGGCTTTTCGGAAGTGATCGAGCGCGGCTTCTACGGCGCCGTCGGTCACGCGAAATATGTCGAATACGCCCACGACATCAACGAAGCCGGCCGCAGCCTGCACAACAAGATCGGCGACATACTCGAATTCGCGAACATCGAGGCAGGCCGGTATCCGGTGCGACCCGAGGTCGTCGATGTTGCTCTGATCGCGTCGGAATGCGCCAGCGAGGGCGTCGGCCGTGCCTTTTCGCGCCGGATCACCTTGCATGTCGGGTTCGCCGCGGCGGTGGAGGCGCTGGCGGATCCGCGCGCAGTCAAGCGCATCATCACCAATCTGCTTTCGAACGCCCTGCTCTACACGCAGGAAGGCGGGCGCGTGCGCATCGAAGTCCGTGAAGAGGAAGGCGCGGTCGTCGTATCCGTCACCGACAACGGGCTAGGCTTCACCAAAGCCGAAGCGGCCGCACTCGGCATACCTTTCCGCCGCTATGACCGGCCGGGAACGATGACGGGGGTCGGAATGGGCCTCACCATCGCCATGGCGCTGGCGCGGCGCATGGGCGGAGTCGTGCGCATCGGTAGCGTTGCCGGCGAGGGTACCGTTGCCGAACTTCGGCTGCCGAAGATCTAGACGACCAACTGCGCTTCTAGAGATACCAGTCGTACTCGGCGGGCGAGATGATCTTGCGAAATCGCGCGGCCTCGAGCCGTTTGGTTTCATTGTACAGCGCGACGGTCTCCTGGCCGAGATAGTCGCCCAGTAGCTGCGAGTTCGCGAGCCTCAAAAGCGCTTCATCCAGCGTGAACGGCAAAGCGAAATCCGGCTCTCGCGAAACATTGTCCGTCGCGGCCGGACCCGGATCCAGCTTGTTGACGAGCCCATGGTGAAGTCCGGCGAGGACGGCGGCCATCACGAAATACGGATTGGCGTCGGCGCCACTGGCGCGATGCTCGACCCGGCGCGCACTGCCGGGGCTGATGGGAATGCGCAGTCCGGCGGAGCGGTTGTTCAGTCCCCATCGGCGGTTCACGGGCGCAAACATGTCGGGCTGGAAACGCCGATAAGAGTTGATCGAGGGGGCGAAGAGCGCCATGGAGTCCGGCATCAATGACTGCAGGCCGCCGATGGCGTGACGCAGGAGATTCGACCCCTCGGCCGAACCGTCGTCGAAGATGTTGTTTCCGCCTTCGTCCAGAATGCTGGCGTGGACGTGCATTCCGCTGCCGATGCGTTCGGGGTAGGGCTTGGCCATGAACGTCGCGTCATAGCCCGCGGCGCGGGCGGCCGCGCGTACGATCTGCTTGAGGAGAATTGCATGGTCGGCGGCCATGAGCGCATCGCTTTGATGATGCAGGTTGATCTCGAACTGCCCCGGCGCATATTCCGAACTCGCGGCGCTGACGGGCACGCCCTGCACCTCTGCCGCCTCGTTCAGCGCCGCCAGGAAGCCACGATAACGATTGAGGTCGTCGATGCTGTAGACGGCGTTGTCGTGATCTCGCGTGCCGGTGCGGGGATCGAGAGGCGGCTGCGGCGCTCCGCCGGCGCCGCGTATCGGGTCGATCAGGTAGAATTCGAGTTCGAGCGCCACGACGGGCGTCAATCTGAGTTCGGCGAAGCGATTCAGTGTCTGTTCGAGTGCGCCACGTGGTTCACCGGCCGTCGGCGTCCCATCCTCGTTGCGCATGGTCGTGAACATCTGGAGGCGGCGAGGACCCTCGCCCCAGACGCGGGCCAACGAGCCGGGAACGGGCCAGGCGGTTCCATCCGGATCGCCGTCGCCGAAACCGCGTCCGAACGGGTTCACCATCTCGCCCTTGGCGTCCATGAGATAAACCGATTTCGGCAACTGCATGCCGGTCTCGAACAGGCGGTGCGCGTCGGAAATGGGCAGCCGCTTGCCGCGAAGCGTGCCGCAGATGTCGACGAGGGTCGCATCGGCGAATTCGAGATCGGGAAAGCGCTGTACCAGCGACTCGAATTCCGCCCGCGCGCGTTCGACGAAGGCGGGCCGGGCAAAACTCGGAATGGACGCGGCCTTGTTCATCGCGGAAGTATACGCTGCCCCGTGCTTGCCAGAAAGCTAACGGCGTCGCGGCCGTGCAGATTGCGTCTCGCGCGCGCGGCGCCTATTTTTGCGTGAATTGTCGCAGAGCACACTATGAAATTGTCGTACCGGCTAGCCATGTCCGTATCGGCTGCCTTGTTCGCGGCCTCTTGCGGCCAGAATTCCGACAAGTCGCACGGCGGAGACAGGCCGGTCGCGCTGTTCCAGTGGGAGGATTACATGAATCCTCCCTTCTTCGCCGACTACGAAAAGAAGTTCGGCGAGAAACCCGACGTCGTGATGTTCGCGGATGAGGACGAGGCCTTCGCCAAGATGCGCGCGGGCTACAAACCCGACGTGATGGGACCCTGCTATTACGAGTTCCCCCGCTGGAAGCAGGCCGGCCTGCTCGCGCCCATCGACACGACGAAGCTGAAGAACTGGAACAAGATCTCGCCGACGCTGCGCAATCTGCCCGGCATCGGCGCAGGACCGAACAAGGTCTGGTTCGTGCCGCACTATTGGGGAAACACCTCGATCACCTTCCGCACGGACCTGGCGCCGGAATACGTCAGGTCGCAGAGCTGGAACATCCTCTTCGACCCGAAATACAAGGGCCGCGTGTCCGTACTCGACGGTGTCGACGATACGGTGCCTTTCATCGCGCGTATGATCGGAGTCGACGCGTACAACATGACTTCCGATCAATATGAGCGGCTAAAGGCAAAGCTGAGGGAAGTCGTGAAGCAGTCGCGCCTCATCTCCAGCGAAGATACCGCGCTGACGCAGGGACTCGCGTCCGGCGAAATCGTCGCGGCGATGTCCTGGCGCATCGTCTACTCGACGCTGCACAGGGAAGGAAAGCCGGTCGCCTACATGAACCCGCCGGGTGGCATGTTCACTTACGTTTGCGGCCTTGTGATGCACAAGGATCCGTCCGATGAAGCAAAAGCGCTCGCGCTCATCGACTCGTCGATTTCCGACGGCGCGGCAAGCTACACCATCGAGCATATCGGGGACGAACCGGCCAACGAGAACGGCTTGAAGGACGTCCCCGATACTACGTTCGCGAATCTCGGCCTGACCCGCGATGTCGAGACTTTTCTCAAGCGCGGCATTTTTCAGCGGCGCTTGAAGGACAAGGACAAGATCGTCAACGACTGGACGGAAATCCGCTCGGGGCTCTAGCCGCGCCGAGCGCGCGGACCGAAAAGTCTCCAGAACCAGGACCGGGCGCGGGCGCGCGCCAGTTCGGTCATCTTCTGGCGCTCATCCGGCGTGAGCGTGGCGAGACTTTCCGACATCATCTGGATGTTTTCGCGTTCGAGCGCGGCATCGGCGGCCGTGACGGCGTCCAGAGCCCTGGCGAATTTCTCCGCAGTGTAGTCCGAACTGCCGAGAACCTGGAATGCGTTCCGGCGCGCCAGTACCGCCGCCGCGCGCAGGTCGCGAATCTTCGGCGTATAGATGTCGAGGACGTGCTGAATCCGCTCGCGTTCGGCCGGAACGGCCGCCATGACGGAGCGTGGAGCCAGGACGCCGCCCGATCCGATCTCGGCGACAAGGTACGCGGCGCGGTAGATGATCACGGCGACGAGCGGTACCAGCACGACGTTGAGGCACAGGGATATGATGAGCAGGGCGCTGCGGCGGCGCGGCGCGGGTGCTTCGCTCATTTCAGATGCCCTGTCCGGAATCGAGGTCGGGCGAACCGTCCAGCGCGAAGATGTTGTTGCCTGTCCCTTCGCCGAGGTGTCCGTCCAGGGGCGTCAGGACCGCGATGCCGATGCCGATCGCGAGCGCCATGCCGAGCGCAAATGCCGGCTGCCAGGCAGGAGCGCCCGGCCAGACGAATTCCGCGGCTGCCCGAAGAATGCGCCGCGCGCTTGGACGCCGGGCGACGCGATCGAAGTCGGCGAGCATTCGCGCCTGAAGCGCCGTCGGGATCGGCGTCGCGGCGGCCATCGCCAGCACGTGATCGACGCCGGCGGCGGCGGCGACCAGCTGCCGGGCGGTTGCGCTCGAGGCGAGATAGCCCTGGGCAGCGGCACGCTCCGAACCGGGCCACCGGTCCGGGTTAGCGCCGTAAGCGCCGACCAGCTCGGCAAACCTGCCTTCATCCATCTCCGAAGCGTTAACCACCGAATTGCCCCACGAATTCCTATTCATCTTTCAGGTGAACCAATTTCGCCCGGAGCGTGCGGCGGCCGCGCGCCAGCAACGACTCCAATGCTTCAACGCTGATCCCCAGGATCTCCGCCGCTTCAATATTGCCGCACTCTTGGTAATGGCAAAGCTGAATTGCAGCCCGCTGACGCTCCGGAAGGGACTGAAGAGCCGCCTCGATCTGCTGGGAAAGCGTCGCGGATTCGAGACTTAGCGCCGGACCGGGCGCCGGATCGGCGACATCGAGTGCCTCGTCGAGGTTTGCCGTCGGGCGCTTCCGCAGGCGGTCGTAGCACTTGTTCAACGTGACCCGGTAAAGCCAGGTCTCGAATTTCGCCCGGCCCGGCTGCCATCGCGCGGCGTGGGTCCAAAGACGCATGAAGGCGTCCTGAACCGCGTCCTCCGCTTCGACCGGATCCGAGAGCATGCGGCGGGCGAGCGCGAGCATCTTCGGCAAGTGGCGGGCCATGAGCTGCTGCGCGGCGGCGCGGTCGCCGTTGCCGACACGTGCGACCAGTTCGGCGTCCGGATCAATCATCATTCCGGACCAAACATTCCCGCCACGTGCGCCCGGTTCAACGCCGCGCCTTCTTATTTCCGTCGGCGAGCGATTTGTCGATCAGACCGAGCAGGATTTCACGCTGCGCCTTCGACGAGGCGGGCATGCGATCGAACGCGTCGCCCTTCAGGCGCACGTCCGCGACGAATCCGCCTTCGTGCTCGTGAAAATGCAGGAACGCCCGGCTGCCGCGATAGAACGTACCGGGCGACTTTTCCTTCAGTCCGTCCCGCTTGCGGAGTTCGGCGAGAAACGGCCCGAGCCGCTTCAGCGCCTCGGCGCCAGCATGCTTCATGGCCAAATTGGAACGGGAATCGTCCTCAAGGGCAAGTGCTGAAAACGCCAGGGGCGGAAACGGCGTCGGCCGCTTCCGCCCCTGTCCAATTCACGCCTTGAGGCTGATTACAGCACGCCGCGCTTATGCTCGCCGATGACGATACGGCCCGGATTGAAGGCCGTCTTGAACACGCCGAGCGCCTTGCGGGGCTCCGCGTCGCCGCACATGAACACATCGAACGCCGCATAGCCCTTTTCCGGCCAGGTGTGGACGCTGATGTGGCTCTCGGCGAGAACGGCGACACCGGAGATGCCGCCACCTTCCGAGAACGTGTGCAGGTGAATGTGCAGGAGCGTCGCTCCCGCTGCCTTCACCGCGTCGATCAATGCCGTTTCGATACGGTCGCGGTCATTCAGACCTTCCGCTTCCCACAGGTCGATGATCAGGTGACTGCCCGCGTAGGTCAGACCATTGCGGGTGATGAAGTGGTCTTTTTGATCGTCGTTGACCGGAGGGGCAACGACTTCACGAACGGTCTTCGCCGAAGTCCGGACGCGAGGCGCCCTTGCTTCTTTGGTCGCCGCAACAAGTTCGAGTCTAGCCATTTCGGGCACCTACCCTGTTAGAGTTGACACCTGCGCCTTGGCCTTACGGACTTCCGGACGCGTCTCAAGAAGAAAGCGGCGGACGGAAGGCCGCCGCGCCGCTTTGTTCCCTCGCGGGAACGGGGGAAATATATGCACGTGGCCCCTTCATGCAAGAAATTTTGTCACCCAATCGTCAATTTTTTCTTCACGCGGGTCCCGGGGACACACTCTCGACTCCTCTCGGAGCGCGCCGTAGAAGGCGCTCGCCGAACATTTCGCGCCAGCCGGCGCTGTCACAATTCTCCGGAGCCAAGCGATGCCGAACACCTTCAAGGAGCGTCTCCACAAGGGCTACGCCCAGTCGATGGAAATCTCCGGCAAGCCGATCGTCGAGGAAAAAAGCCGGTTTCAGCGCATCAAGATCTTCGACACCGTCGCCAACGGCCGCGTCATGGTGCTCGACGACATCGTCCAGATCACCACGCGCGACGAGAGCGCCTACGCCGAAATGCTGACGCATTTACCTCTTCTTGAGCATGGCAAGGCGAGCCGGGTCATGATCGTCGGCGGCGGCGATCTTTCCATCGCCGACGAGGCGCTCAAGCACCGAGGCGTCAAAGAGGTCGTTCTGGTCGACATCGACGGCCGCGTCGTGGAGCTCTGCCGCCAGCATTTCGGCGAAATCAACGCCAGGGCGTTCAAGGACAAGCGGCTTAAAATCGAGATCGCGGACGCCTTCGAATATCTCGGGAGGCCCGCCAGCAAAGGACGATTTGACCTGATCGTCGCCGACCGCCCCGATCCGGTCGGCCCGGGCAAGGCGCTCTTCGGTGACACCTTTTACGACCGTGTGAAGGCCGCGTTGAAGCCAGGCGGGTTCGCGACGTTCCAGACCGGCGTGCCTTTTTATCAGCCCTGGGAGATCACCGAGGCGCTCAAGGAGCTGCGCGCGTTCTTCCCTCAATCCGGTCTCTATCTGACCGTGGTGCCGAGCTATATCGGCGGCTTCATGGCGCTCTCCTGGGCCGGCAAGGGCCGCAAGCTCGGCACGCCGGCGGGGATTCGGAAGGCCACGAACGCCTTCCGGAAGTCACGGATCAAGACGGACTATTACAACGCCGGAATCCATGCCGCCGCCTTTGCGCTGCCCGAATGGATCAAGCGCCTGGTGTCCTGATCTTGGCCACGCCGGACGCGCGCGAGGCGGCGCTCTACACGCGCCTCACCGAACTCGGTATCACCTGGACGACCCATACACACGCGCCGGTATTCACCGTCGAGGAGGCCGCGGCGCTCTACACGAGCCAGCCGGGCGGGCACACCAAAAATCTCTTTCTCAAGGACAAGAAGGACGGGCTTTGGCTGGTGGTGGCTCGCGACGAGCTGAAGATCGACCTCAACCTCCTTGCCCGGGAACTGGCGGCTCCGCGTTTCTCGTTCGGCTCGGCTGAGCTTTTGATCGAGGTACTCGGCGTCGAACCCGGCTCGGTCACGCCGTTCGCCGTCATGAACGACAGGTCGCGGAAAGTCCGCCTGGTCCTGGACGAGGGGATGCTGGCGCTCTCCCCGCTGAACTTTCACCCGCTGCGCAACGACCGCACGACAGCCATTACCCCCGCCGACCTACTCAAGTTCGTCCGCGCCTGCGAGCATGAGCCCGTCATCGCGAAACTGCCGGAACGGACATGAAACAAGTCGAGCCGCTTGGGGGCCGCGCGCTGAAGGGCCGATTCGTCGTGCTCGAGCCGCTCGAGCGGCTTCATCTGCCGGAGCTCGTCGAAGCCGGCCGCGATCCATCGATCTGGACGTACATGCCGTACGACACGTCGGCGGGCATCGGAGCGATGCTGGACTGGCATCTGAACGAGAACGTCGAGGGCCGGATGATCACGTTCGCCGTGCGCCGCCTGGCGGACGACGCGCTGGTCGGTTCGACTTCGTTCCTGAACATCGTCCCGGAACATGCACGGGTCGAAATCGGATCGACTTGGTACGCACCGGAGGCGCAGGCTACGGCGGTCAATCCCGAGGCCAAGTATCTCCTGTTTGGGCATGCCTTTGGGGCGCACTACAACCGCGTCGAGCTCAAGACCGATTCGAAAAACGCCAGATCGCGCGCCGCCATGACCAAGATGGGCGCCACGGAGGAAGGCACGCTGCGCGGCCATATGTGGACGCCACAGGGATATTTTCGCGACACCGTCTATTTTTCCGTCGTCGCGCGCGAATGGCCGGCCGTCAAAGCACGATTCGAAGCGCGTCTCGCAGCCTTCGCGTAAGTCAGGCCCTCAGCCAGGCGGGTGGCTTCAGTCCGAAGTGGCGTTGCAGCACCGCTTCCGCGCGCTCAAGAGCGCCTTCAACCCACCCCTGGGCAAAGGAATAGGCTTCGCCGCACACGAACAGGTTCCGGCCGGCGAGCGGCTTCACGATGGCTTCCCCGTCCACCAACCCATCGTGACCAAGCGCGTAATAATGCCAGCCTCCCCCATAGGGATCGACCGACCAGTTCTGAAAACGGGCGGCGATCGGCTTGATCGCGGTCCTGCCGATGACGAGTTGCGCTTCGCGATGCACTTCCCTGGCCAGCGGCGAGTCGCCCGCAAGGGCGGCGCGGCCCAAGCCGTCGGACGAGGCCGCCAGAGTGTTCCAGGTTGCGACGGACGTTTCGTCGCAATACGCCATCAGCACTCCATAGCCATTTGTCGGCTCGCTCGCCGGTCTCGAAGTCTCCGACCCCAGGCAATAGAATTGGCGGGCCGGCAGGTCGGTGATCGAGCGTCCCTCGAAGATCCCGTAATCGCGCCACCACGGGCGCTCGTACAACAGCAGGCTCTTGCAGGCCGGGATGGGTGTCACCGAGGCGATAAGGTTAGCAAAGTGCGGCCTTCGAGCGTCCGGAAAATCCCCGATCGCCTCGATCGCCATGCGCGGCATGGCAAGAATGACATGCGTGGCCGAGAGGGACGTTCGGCGCCCCTTCGCATCGAGGAACGAAAGTTGGAAGCCGTTCGGATCGCCGCGGAGAGAAGCGAGACGATGTCCCAGCGAAAGTCCGGCGCCCGTCTCCGCCGCGCCCTGCGCCAACCTCAGCGGAAGCTGCTGATAGCCGTCGGCCAGCGTCTTGAATGGTTTGCTCTCGTCATCATGTTCGAAATAGTAGTCGAGCTCGTCGAGCCCGGTCTCGCCTTCGATCCAGTCGTCATAGCCTGACGCGTCTTCGGCAAAGGCCAATTCCTCGGCGCTCATTCCCTGCAGCAGCAGTTCGCGATTGGACCAGTCCCTCAGCATCCGGTTCTCGAAGCGGTAGCGCGCGCGCAGTTTGCGCCAGTCCTGTGCCGTCATCCGTCCGGCATTTGGCAGAACCTTGGCGATCGCGCGGTCGAAGTAGTCGGCGTCCGGCCTCTGATCCCCATCGGGAATGCGGTAGGGAAATTTGGCCGTACCCGAGCGGACGTCCTTCAGCGCGTAGTTCTTCCCGCGAAGCATCATCCGGTTTGCATCGCGGTCAATCGGGTAGTCGCGCAAGGGAAGTCCAAGATGGTCGGCAAGCCCGAAGACATGCCGATGGGCTTCGAGGAATCTCATTCCGCCCAACTCGGCGACCAGGTGAGGCGCCTGCGGAAATGCCACGGAAAAGAGTCGCCCGCCGATGCGGTCGCTGGCCTCGAACAACCGAAGCCGGAGCTCCGGCCGCTCCCGCCGCAGTCGCCAGGCAGCATAGGTTCCCGACGCGCCAGCCCCGATGATGGCAACGTCGAGATCGGCGGACGCGCGGACTGCGGGCGCGAACGCCAGCGCCGCAGCGGCTCCGAGGAATGCTCGCCGGGAGTGGATCACGTTCAGGTGGGAAACTTGGTCAGGACGGAAAGCCGGTCGCGATAGAATTTTGAAAGGCAGGCGCCGGCCGAAGGGCCTACGCAAGTTCGGTTCCGTAGTGCGACCCAGTCGCGCTGCGACTGGAGAACCTGCTTCTTGTTCGCCGCGTCATAGGCGATATGCAGCTTGACCTGATACGCCTCGGCGACCTGCCGATCGAGGCGCGCCAGCCCCGCATCCGCGCAAATCGTCTTCTCGATGAAGCTCGAGGCCTTTCGGCAATCGAACGACGCCGCCGGTGCGCGCCAGTCCGGTCGAACGACATCCGCGAGGGCGCTCATCGGAATGTTCACCTCCTGCGGTCCGGCAGCGTAGGACGCGACCTGGTACGGCGGAAAATAGATGTGCAGCCGGTTCGGAAGCCAGACGAAGTCCTTGAAATTGTCCGCAAGCGGACCTGCGCCCGTCTTGATCGTGTCGGCGTCGGACGCGGCATCGGGCCCGCTGCCGATCGTCCGGATCAGGATCGACGTCGCCAGACTGCTGATGCGGGCGATGCCGCGCGACCCGTCGACGATCTCCGGGAGGAAAATCTGCGCGCCGTCCGGCAACAGGAAACTCAGCGTGGCGAAGTCGCTGTTCCCATGGGCACCGCCGGCGTATGCCTCTTCCGTAAAGACTACAGCGAGCATTTGCGCGTCGTTTCGCTCGATCTTGTAGGTGAGCTCCATCGTGTAAGCGTCTTCGCCGGGTTGCTTGTCGACGGCAGACGCCTTGAAGTCGTCAACCGCCTTTCTCGCGTAAGCCAAGAGCGATGCGTCGATCGCTTCGTTTCCGGTCTGGGGATAGTGAACCGAGACGTCGATATCCTTCGTCTTAATGACGATCGACTTGCTCGCGACCGGTAAGCCGGCAGCCATTGCAAAATCCGCCGCGCAGAGCCAGCTCAGCAACGCCAAAGCCGTCCAGATCAGTCTGGTCATGTGTTTCCCCTGTGTTCGACGGGGATCGTGAAGCGCCAGCACGACGGCTTCAAGGCGCCAAATCGGCCAGACGGCGCCGCAAGGTCTTTTCTTTCGCCACGCAAGCGCCCATCTTCCCTGCGGCTCAAAAGAGAGACAGTCCCATGGCATTGATAGGACCGACCGGCAGGCCGGTATCTGCGCCCCCCGCGGCCGGCGAACAGGCCGCCAGCACTGTTGCGAGCCCCCACATCAAGGACAGCGGTCTCGAAACGTTCGCAGCGGACGTGCTGGAGGCATCGCGACAGGTTCCGGTGATCGTGGATTTCTGGGCGCCCTGGTGCGGACCGTGCAAGCAACTGGGTCCGGCCCTGGAAAAAGCCGTCGCGGACGCCAACGGCGCGGTGAAGCTGGTGAAAATCAATATCGACGAAAATCAGGAGATCGCCCGCCAGCTCCGCATCCAGTCGATACCGACGGTATATGCCTTCAAGAACGGCCAACCGGTCGACGGATTCATGGGCGCGCTGCCCGACAGTCAGGTTCGAACCTTCGTGCAACAACTCGCCGGGGGCGGCGGTCACGGCGGCCACGACCACGCAGCCGAGGTCCTGGCGGCAGCGGACGAAGCATTCGCCGCGGGTGACGTCGGCATGGCCGCGCAGGCCTATGGCCATGTCCTGCAGGACGAACCCGGCCATCCCAAAGCGGTCGCGGGGCTCGCCCGCTGCTATCTGCAGACCGGAGACGTGGAGCGCGCCAGAAAGACGTTGCAACTCGTGCGGCCAGATGGCGCGTCGGACGAAGCGGTTCGCGCCGTCGAGGCCGAACTGAAGTTGCGCGATCAGGCCAGCGACGCCGGCGACACGGCGGAACTCACGGCCAAACTGACCGCCGATCCCAACAACCACCAGGCCCGCTACGATCTCGCACTGGCACTCGACGCGAAGGGCGATCGCGAGAGCGCATTGTCGGCTTTGCTGGAAATCGTGAAACGCGACCGAAAGTGGAACGATGAAGCGGCGCGGAAGCATCTGGTGACGCTTTTCGAAGCGATGGGGCCGACCGATCCCCGCACGATCGACGCGCGCCGGCGTCTTTCGGCGATCTTGTTCTCTTGAGGTCATATGGCCGGCCGGTACCACAAAATCTCCGATCTGCCGCCAAGTCTGGCGATCTTCCCCCTGACAGGCGTTCTGTTGCTGCCGCGCGCCCAGTTGCCATTGAACGTATTCGAGCCCCGCTATCTGGCGCTCGTCGATGCGGCCCTGTCCGGCAACCGCCTGATCGGTCTGATTCAGCCGAACGGGCACGATGAGAAGGCCATCCGCCCCAACCTTGCCGACGTCGGGTGCGCCGGTCGCATCACGAGCTATCGCGAAACCGACGATGCGAGGTACCTCATCACATTGACAGGCATCTGCCGGTTTCGGGTCGCGGAAGAGATCTCCGTGACCACGCCCTATCGCCAGGTCGGCGCAGATTATGCGCCGTTCGCCGCAGACCTCGCGGACGGGACGGACCGCAATTTGCCGCGCGAGCGTCTGATGGCCGCGCTCAACGAATATCTCGCACGGCGCGACCTGAAAGCCGATTGGCGCGGCGTCCTCGACGCACCTGCGGAGACGCTGGTCAATGCGCTTTCGATGCTCTGCCCGTTCGAGCCCGCCGAAAAGCAAGCCCTGCTCGAAGCACCTGGGTGGCACGAACGTGTCGACACGCTCCTGGCCCTGCTCGAGATGACGGCGGCGGCGCGCGGCTCCAGCACGGTCAACTGACGCCATGGAACCCGATCGCAAACTCCTCGACAGCCTCATCTGTCCCGTCACGAAGGGCCCGTTGCGGTACAGCCGGGAAAGCAATGAGTTGTTGAGTCCGCAAGCCGGGCTGGCCTATCCCATCCGCAACGGTATTCCGATCATGCTCGCGGGCGAGGCGCGTGAACTGACCGACGCGGAGCGAGACGCAAAATGAGCGGTGCCGCAAATCGCCCCTGGCCGCTGGAGTTGCGGCTGAGCCAGGACAAGGCCCGTCTGACGGTCGTCTTCGACACGGGCGAACAATTCGTCCTGCCGGCGGAATATTTGCGCGTGGAATCGCCCAGCGCGGAAGTCCAGGGACACGGGACGGGGCAGAAGCAGATCGTGACCGGCAAGGAACATGTGCGAATCGAGGCGCTCGAACCTGTCGGGAACTACGCGGTCCGGATCAAGTTCGACGACGGCCACGACACGGGTCTTTTCAGCTGGGACTATCTGCACGAGCTTGGCCGCGAGCAGCGCGAGAAATGGGCTGCCTATCTGAGAGCGCGACGCTAGAATGCCGGCATGACTCGTAGCCCGGACAAACGACACACCGAGCCCCGCGAATTTCCCCCCAGCAGCATCGTGCGCACCCGGCCGGGCCAGAAGCTCGCGGTCATGAAGGGACAGGACCGGTCCCGATGGACCGACGTCTATCACGCCGTACTGAACGCGCCGTGGTGGGCATTCTTCCTGGGTCTGGCGGGCTTCTTCGGCGCCATCAATCTCGTTTTTGCGCTGCTGTATCTCGCCCAGCCCGGCGCACTCGAGCACGCACGGAACGGCAATTTCTGGGACGCGTTCCTCTTCAGCGTTCAAACGATCGCTTCGACCAACTACACGGTCTTTTCGCCCCAGACGATCTACGCGAACATCATCGTGTGCATCGAGGCCTTTTTCGGCCTCCTGACGATTGCGCTCTTTACCGGCATCATCTTCGCGCGTTTCTCGCGACCCTATGCGCGCGTCGTGTTTTCCAAGGTGGCGATCATTACGCCGTTCGACGGTGTGCCGACGCTCATGTTTCGCGCCGCCAACCAGCGCGGAAACCAGATATTGGATGCCGAAATCACCCTGACCGTGGCGCGGAACCTGACGACACGGGAGGGCATCAGAATGCGCCGCTTCGAGGAGCTGAGACCGGTCCGCGATCGCACATCGCTATTCGCCCTGTCCTGGACCGTGATGCACCGCATCGACGAGACGAGCCCGCTCCACGGCCTGACCACCGACGAGTGGCATGACGACCAGATCGAGGTGATTGCACTTCTCAGCGGCGTCGACGAGACCCTCGCCGACCGCATTTATGCCCGCCATTCCTATGTTTTCCACGAAATCCACCACGACCACCGGTTCGTGGACGTTCTCTCGGTCGCCAACGGACGACGGATCGTCGATCTGACGCGGTTTCATGACACGGTGCCGCTGTTCCAGGTTACGCCTTGAGCCGTCAGGGCACGGCCTTTATGGTCCGCCTCGCCATGGAACCATTCAAGAAACTGTCGGGCGTCGCGGCGCCGCTGAACATGATCAACGTCGACACCGACATGATCATTCCCAAGCAATTTCTCAAGACGATCAAGCGGACGGGCCTCGGGACGGCACTTTTCCACGAGATGCGGACGAGACCGGACGGCAGCGAAAATCCCGACTTCGTCCTGAACAAGACCGCCTATAAGAAGGCGCAGATCCTCGTCGCGGGGGCCAATTTCGGATGCGGCTCGAGCCGGGAACATGCTCCCTGGGCGCTGCTCGACTTCGGCATCCGCTGCGTGATCGCGCCCAGCTTTGCCGACATCTTCTACAATAACTGTTTCAAGAACGGCATTTTGCCTATCGCGCTGCCCCAGGCGGAGATCGACAAGCTGATGGATGACGCCGAGCGCGGTTCGAACGCCGTCATCTCGGTCGACCTTGAGGCGCAGGAGATTCGCGGTCCGGACGGCGGCTGCATCAAGTTCGACGTCGATCCATTCCGGAAGCAGTGCCTGGTCAACGGCTGGGACGACATCAGCCTGACGCTGCGCAACGAAGCCAAGATTTCCGATTTCGAGACGAAGCGCAAAGCGCAAATGCCGTGGGCGTGAGGCGAAAATGAGCGATGCGGTTCTGCGCGAACTCAAGGACGGCCTGCTGACGCTGACGCTCAACCGGCCTGACAAACTGAACGCCTTGAGCTTCGACAGCTTCAAGGGATTGGCCGCGGCGGTCGATTTAGCCCTTGCGAATCTGGACAAGATCGGCTGCGTCCTGCTGAAGGGGGCCGGACGCAGCTTCTGCGCCGGAAACGACCTCGGCGATCTCGGCGGCGTGTTCAACGACGGCGACAATTCCAAGTTCCGGAGCGACACGGTCGAGCGGCTGGCGACGCTGCCGATGCCCGTCGTCGCCGCCGTTCAGGGCCACTGCCTGACCGGCGGTCTCGAACTGGCGCTCGCCGCCGACATCATCATCGCGGGCGAGAGTGCCAGGTTTGGCGACACGCACGGCAAGTGGGACCTGGTTCCCGTTTGGGGGCTCAGCCAGCGTCTTCCTCGGCGCATCGGACGCGCCAAGGCTCTGGAAATGTCGTTCACCGCGCGTCACGTCACCGGACGTCAGGCAGAGACGATGGGGCTCGCCAACATCTGCGTGCCGGACGCCGAGCTGGAAAAGACCGCCGCCGAGTTCGTCAAAGACGTGCTGGCCAATTCCTGGCGCTCCAGCCGGGCGATCAAGAAGCTGATCGACGACACGGACGGCATGCCGCTCAAGGCCGGCCTTGCCCACGAAGTCCATCGCAGCGAAGGCCGCGGTCCGGAAACGGCCGAGCGCCTCGCCCGCATGCGGAAGTAGATCATGGCCTACAAGATTCTGTTCACGCCGGGCGACGGCATCGGCCCGGAAGTCATCGACGACACCCGCCGCGTGCTCGGCTGGTTCTCGCAGAACCGCAACATCGCATTTGAGACGGAAGACGCGCCGATCGGCGGCATCGCCTTCGAGACTCTCGACACGCCGGAGCCCGACTCCACCGTCGCCAAGGCCAAAGCGGCCGACGCCGTGCTGTTCGGCGCGGTCGGCGGCCCAAAATGGGACACGCTGCCGTTCGACAAGAAGCCGGAGCGCGGTCTGTTGCGGCTGCGCAAGGATCTCGCCCTGTTCGCCAATCTGCGTCCGGCGATCTGCTTCGACGCGCTCAAGGATGCATCGAGCCTGAAGCCGGAACTCGTTGCCGGCCTCGACATCCTGATCGTGCGCGAGCTGACCGGCGGTGTCTATTTCGGGGAGCCGAAGGAAATCACGACGCTTGCCGACGGCCAGCAGCGCGCCGTCGATACGCAGGTCTACACGACGAGCGAGATCGAGCGCATCGCACGCGTTGCCTTCGAGCTGGCGCGGCTGCGCGGCAACCGCGTGACGTCGGCGGAGAAGAACAACGTCATGGTCTCGGGCGTGCTCTGGAAGCAGGTGGTGCAGCGGATCCACGACCGGGAGTTCCCGGACGTGCAGCTTTCGCACATGCTCGCCGACGCACTCGCCATGCAGCTGGTGCGCAATCCCAAACAGTTCGACGTCATCGTGACCGACAACCTGTTCGGCGACATCCTCTCGGACGAAGCGGCGCAGCTCACCGGCTCTCTCGGCATGCTGCCCAGCGCCTCGCTCGGCGCCAAGGACGCCCGCGGCAAGCAGCTCGCGCTGTACGAGCCGATCCACGGTTCGGCACCCGACATCGCCGGCCAGGGCGTTGCCAACCCGATCGCCTGCATCCTCTCCTTTGCGATGTGCCTGCGCTACTCGCTCGGCCGCGGCGACGACGCCACGCTGCTGGAGAAGGCCGTCGAGCGCACGCTGGCCGAAGGTTACCGCACGCCGGACATCATGCAGCCCGGCATGACCAGGGTCGGAACGAGCGCTATGACCGCCGCGATTTTGAAACAGCTCGACAAGCTCGCCCGCTAAGGTTCGATCACGACCTTTCCGATGACGCTGCGGTCCTGCAGCGTGCGCATCGCGTCGACCGCGCGCGCCAGGGGAAACCGTGCGTGGATGTGCGGACGGATCTTACGCTCGGCCAGCAGCTTCATGATCGCGAGCATGTTTTCGCGGCCCTTCTGCGGGAACTTCCGGCCGTATTCGCCGGCGCGCACGCCCATGATCGAGAAGCCCTTGATCAGCGGCATGTTCACGCTGATCGACGGAATCCGGCCCGACGTGAAGCCGATGATCGCGATGCGGCCGTCGAAGGCGATGCAGCGGGTCGACTCGTCGAACACGTCGCCGCCCACCGGATCGTAGATCACGTCGGCACCCTCCCCGCCCGTGATCTCCTTCACTGCGTCGCGAAAGCCGCTCGACGGCAGCACATGGTCGGCGCCGTACGCCTTGAGGAAGGCGCGCTTCGGTTCGCTCGACGCCGTCGCGATCACCTTCGCCCCGATGACCTTGCCGAGATCGACCGCCGCCAGTCCGACGCCCCCCGCCGCGCCGTGCACCAGCAGCCACTCCCCCGCCTGCAATTGCGTACGGCGGACATGGGAGACATAGGCGGTGAGATAGGCGACCGTGAAGCTGGCGGCTTCGGCATAGCCGATGCCGTCGGGAATCTTGCGCAGCGAGGCCGCTGCGGTCTGCATTTCCTCGGCATAGGAGCCGTTGCCGCCGCAGATCACGCGGTCGCCCACTTTCACGTTCGCGACGTCGCCGCCGACCGCGATGACGTCGCCCGCCGCTTCGCTACCGGGCGTGAAGGGTAGCGCCGGCTTGTGCTGATACTTGCCCTGGGCGGTCAGGATGTCGGGAAAATTGACCGCCGCCGCGCGGATGCGGATCCGCGCCTCGTGCGGCTTCAAGGGAGCGAGCGCGATGTCCTCGAGTTTGAGAGCGCCGATATCCTCGTTGATCTCGCGGCAGACGATGGCCTTCACGCCGTACCCGTCTTCGCTGCCGGATGCTCGGCGTGCGGCAGTGTCCGGATGCCGCCGAGGAAAAGCGCCGTCGCGAAGTTCGCCGCCGCCATGGGATCGCGTTTTTCGCGCAGGATCATCCGCTCGGCCACCTCGAACGCGACCCCGACGATCGCAGCCATGAGGAAGTCCGCATCGACCGGCGGAAACAGCCCTTCCTTGATCGCCTTCTCGATATCCTCGCGCAGTTCCTCGAATCCGGCGATCACTTCCGGCGTGTCGAGGCGCACCCGCGTGGTGTCGGCGGTGTGGCGGATCGTGCGGAAATTGACGTGATCGTCGGCGACGAATTCCATGAACATCCGGAAGGTGCTGGAGATGAACTCCTCCACCGACTTCGCCTTGATGCGCTCCTCGCGCAGCCGCGGGCGGATGGCCAGCGCGACGTCGTCCCGTATGGCCTGGTAAACCTCCTCCTTGGATTTGAAGTAATTGTAGAACGTACCTGAGGCGAGCGGCGTCGCGCGGATGATGTCGCGGACCGTCGTGGCGCCGAATCCGAGTTCGGCGAAAACCTGGCGCGCCGCTTCCAGGATCAGCTCGCGGTTCTGCGCCTTGGTCTGCTCGCGCTTGCCGAGCGGCTCGCCGCGCGAGACCGCTTTAGCCAGTAAGGTTTCCATGGGAATCCCGGTTCGAATGACGGCACAATTCTAGTCATTCATGACACGCCGTCAATTTTTTCGCGGCTCAAACCGATCTGCCTCCACAAGATATAGTATGCGATCCTGTCACAACTACCTCTATTTGTTTTCGACTTCTGCGACCCCCTCCCCCAGGCGGTCGGGCGGCGGTACTGCGCGTCGCGACTCGCCGCCGCCGAGCCGCATGTAGGAGCGGCGACCAGCCGCGGCAATGGCGCTCAGCAAAAGGTGATGGTTGTTTGACAGTGTCCCGGCCTGCCCGTTTGTTAGTCCGATGAGCATGGATATCGAGGAATGGCGCCAGGCGATGGCGCGCGGCATGTCGCAAACGCCGTTCGTCGCGGGGCTCGAAGGAGTCACGGTCGAGGGCGGCGGCGGCTTTTGCCGCATGCGGCTGCCCTATTCGCACAAGCTGGTCGGAAATCCGGATACCGGCGTGGTGCATGGCGGGGTGATCACCGGCATGCTCGATCAATGCTGCGGCACGGCCGTGGGCACGGGACTGCCCAACCCTTCCGCCATCGCGACGCTGGACCTGCGCATCGACTATATGAAACCGGCCCGGCCCGACGCCGACATCCTCTTCGAAGCGCGCTGCCTGAAAGTGTCTCACGACGTCGCTTTCGCCCGCGGCATCGCCTACCAGGACTCGCCCGACGATCCCATCGCCAACGCCACGGCAGCGTTCATGCTGACGAACACGGGCGGCGCCGGCATGCCGCTCAAGCCGGCCTGACGCGATGGAGCTTCTCGTACGCGCCGCCAAGCAAGGCGTTCCGCCCGACGCCCAGGCGCTGGTCTCGGCGATCCCCTATTGCGTCCATCTCGGCATCCTGGCGCATGTGCGCGAGGGCGGTCTGATCCTCGAAATGCCGTTCGAGCCGAAACTCATCGGCAATGTCGTCATCCAGGCGCTGCATGGCGGCGTGATCGGCTCCCTGCTCGAGATCGCCGCGATCGTGCAGACGGTCTGGGAGGTGAAGATCGCGTCCCTGCCCAAGCCGGTCGACATCAACATCGACTATCTGCGCAGCGGCCGCGCCGTCACGACCTATGCGAACGCCAGGCTGGCGCGGCAGGGCCGGCGCGTCGTCAACGTCCATTCGCAGCTCTGGCAGGACGACGAGAACAAGCCGATCGCCGCACTGCGCGGCCATTTCCTGCTGCCGAGCTGAACGCCTTCAGCGCGCGTCGGCGCCGACCGCGTCCTCTACCCGGGAAAATCCGTCGCGCGCCAGGCAGGCGAGCAGTTCCCGCTTGATGCGCTCCACCAGGTCCGGCCCCTCATAGGCGAGCGCGGTGTAGAGCTGGACGAGCGTCGCCCCCGCTCGGATCTTGCGATACGCATCTTCTCCCGAACCGACGCCGCCGGCGCCGACGAGCACCAACTTGCCGCCGACGCGCGCGTACATCTCGCGCAGGATTTCCGTCGACGGCGCCAGCAGCGGCGCGCCCGACAATCCGCCGGTCTGCGATGCGAACGCGCTCTTCAGGCTCGGCGGGCGTTTGATCGTGGTGTTGGAAACGATCATGCCCTCGATCCCCGCGGCGGTCGCCACCGCGGCGATGTCGTCGAGCGCGATCGCGTCCAGATCGGGTGCGATCTTGAGCAGCAGCGGAAGGGAGAGACCGAGCCGGCTGCGCTCCAACACGATCCGCGACAGCAGGGCTGTCAGCTCGTCGCGATTTTGCAGGCCGCGCAGGCCCGGCGTGTTGGGCGAGGAGACGTTGATCGTCACATAGTCGGCAAGCGGCGCAAGCCGCGCAAAGGCGATGCGATAATCCTCGATACGGTCCGCCGAGTCCTTGTTCGCACCGATATTGATGCCGACGATCCCGTTTCGCTTGCGCCGCTCGAGCCGTGCGGCGACCGCGTCGATGCCGTCATTGTTGAAACCCATGCGATTGATGACCGCGCGGTCTTCGTTCAACCGGAAAAGACGGGGGCGCGGATTGCCCCGCTGGGGCCGCGGCGTCACCGTTCCGCACTCGACGAAACCGAAGCCGAAGCTGAGCATCGCGTCGGGCACTTCGGCATTCTTGTCGAAGCCGGCGGCGAGGCCGATCGGGTTGGGAAAATCGCGTCCGAAGGCGCGAACGCCGAGGCGCGGATCGGACCCGGGCGCGGCCGGGATCAGGCGCGCGAAGTGGTGCGTCAGGCGAATCGTCGCCGAATGCGCCGTTTCTGCAGGGAAAAGCCGCAAAAGCGATGTCGCGGCGGCCAAAATCATGTCGAATCCTCTAGACCAGACGGCAAGGGGAGTGGTAATTCCTACCGTTAATAATTTTCTAGGAACAATTACCCCTTTCGGCGGACCAGCTTCTTATGGAGTCCAGGAATGCTGACTCATAGTCAAATCTGGGGCGCGATCGACGCGCTGGCGGCGCGGCATGGGCTTTCGCCCTCCGGTCTTGCCAAGCTTGCCGGACTCGACCCGACCACATTTAACAAGAGCAAGCGCGGCGGCGCTAATGGAAAGCTGCGCTGGCCCTCGACCGAGAGCGTGTCGAAGGTTCTGCGCGCGACGGGCGCGACGCTCGACGACTTCGTCATGCTCGTCGGCCGCGAAGGCGCGGCGACCCGATCCTATTCGCGCAGCGTGCCGCTGATCGGCATGGCGCAGGCCGGCGCCAGCGGCTATTTCGACGATTCCGGATTCCCCGCCGGCGCCGGATGGGACGAGATCCCGTTCCCCGAACTCGCCGACGAACATGCCTACGCACTCGAGATCACCGGCGAGTCGATGCTTCCGGTCTATCGCGACGGCGACCGCATCGTGGTGTCGCCGTCGGCCAGCGTCCGCCGCGGCGACCGCGTCGTGGTGAAATCGCAGACCGGCGAAGTGATGGCCAAGCAGCTCGCGCGCCACACCGCTCAGAGGATCGAGCTGAAATCGTTCAATCCGGCCTATGAGGATCGCGGCTTTGCACTCAGCGAGATCGCCTTCATGCACCGGATCATCTGGGCCAGCCAGTAGCTACGGATAGCCCTGATATTTGCGCACGCGCGCATCGAAGGTCCCGCGATCGCCGCTCTTCAGCAGCATCGCCAGTTCCGCCGCGCGCGACCTGGCGAGCGCCTCGTAGGCGGTCGCCGGCTTCTCCTTCGCGATGCGCACGAAGGCGTCGTCGATCTCGTGGCGGAAGCGATCGGCGTCGTAGCCGCTCAGCGACAGCGCGTACTGGTAGCGGACCGAAAGATTGTCGGGTGCCGATTTGAACGCGGCCCGGAACGCCGCCAGGCCCTTGTCCACGCTGGCGTCGTAGAGCCAGCTCGCCAGCCGGTCGCCGCCCGTGCGCACGATCTCCACGTTCCAGCCGCCGAGCGCCCCCAGCGCCCAGGGGCTTTTGGGATCGATCGCGAGCGCCGCGTCGAGTTCTTCCTTGGCCTGTCCCGGATAGTTGTGCGCCCGCGCCCAGACCGGCCCGACGACGCGCGCTTCGTAGCCCATCGCGACGGCGAGATAGACATGCGCATCGGCGAGGCGCGGATCCGCGCCGATCGCCTGGCGCGCGAATTCCTCGGCGCGGTGCAGGCAGTCCAGGCACGGCGCGGGCCGCGTCGTCGCGTCGGCGAGCGCCGCGCGCGCCGCAACCGTCAGCCCGGCGGCGGTGCCGCTCGAGCCGCCGGCTTTCATCGCCTCGTCATAGTGGCCGGTCGCGTAGATTTCGTACGGCGTCGCCGCCAACGACGGCGCTGCGGTAAGCGCGAACAGCAGTGCGAGCGTGCGCTTCATGCGGCCGCGGTGAATTCGCCGGCCAGCGCCCGACGGATGAGCGCCGCCGTTTCCCTGCAGCCGTAGAGCGCGGCGAAGGAGCCGAAGCGCGGCCCTGCGGATTGGCCGAACAGGACCTCGTAGAGCGCCTTGAACCAGTCGCGCAGCGGATCGAAGGCGTGCGCCTTTCCCACTTCGTAGACCGCGTCCTGCACGACGGCGCCGTCGCGCTCGTCGCCCAGCTTGTCGAGCGCGCCGGCGAGATCGAGCAGCGCCGCGCGCTCCTTGTCGGTCGGCGGGCGGTATTTCTTCGTCGGCCGCACGAAATCCTCGTAGTAGCGGATCGCGAAATCGGCGAGGCGCGCGAGACCGGGATTGGTTTGCGGCGAAGCCTGCGGCGCGTAGGCCCGGATGAAGCCCCACAGGACGTCGTGATTGTGCGCGTTCGACGCCGTCACCAGCGTCAGGAGCAGCGCGAAGCTGACGGGATAGCGTTCCTGCGGCGGGTTGCCGTCGTGGATGTGCCAGACCGGATTGTCCAGACGTTCGGTCTCGCTCGTCTCGTTGGCGTGATAGGCCTCGAGCAGCGAAATGTAATCGTCGACCGCCTTGGGAATGACGTCGAAGTAGAGGCGCTTGGCGACGCGCGGCTTCTGGAACATGTAGAGCGCCAGACTCTCGCGCGGCGCATAGGTCAGCCATTCGTCGATCGTGATGCCGTTGCCCTTGGACTTGGAGATCTTCTGTCCCTTGTCGTCGAGAAACAGTTCGAACATGAACTGCTCCGGCGGCACGCCGCCGGCGATCCGGCAGATCGTGTTGTAGAGCGGCGCCGACGGGAAGTGCTCCTTGCCGTACATCTCATAGTCGATGCCGAGCGCGGCCCAGCGCATGCCGAAGTCCGGCTTCCATTGCAGCTTGCAGCGGCCGCCGGTGACCGGCACCGTTTCCTGGCTGCCGTCTTCCTCGACATAGGTGATCGTGCCCTTGGCGACGTCGTGCGACACCACCTTGGCGAGCAGGATTTTCCCGCTGCGCGGCGAGACCGGCAGGAATGGCGAATAGGTCTGCTGACGCTCGTCGCCGAGGGTCGGCAGCATCACCTCCATGACCTTGTCGTAGTTCGCGAGCACGCGCAGCAGCGCCGCATCGTAGATCCCGGAGCGATACATCTCCGTCGCGCTGCGAAAATCGTAGTCGAAGCCGAAATTGTCGAGGAAGGCGCGCAGACGCGCGTTCATGTTGTGGCCGTAGCTCTCATGCGTGCCGTAGGGATCGGGCACCGAGGTCAGCGGCATGCCCAGATATTTCGCCAGCATCTCGCGGTTGGGCACGTTGTCGGGCACGCGGCGCATGCCGTCCATGTCGTCGGAGATCGCGATGAGGCGCGTCTTGAGCGGAGACATCGTCTCGAACGCCCGGCGCACCCAGGTCGTGCGCGCGACCTCGCCGAACGTGCCGATATGCGGCAATCCGGAGGGACCGTAGCCGGTCTCGAACAGGACTTCCTTCGGCTCTTGGCCGGCGGCCTTCTTGCGCTCGATGCGCGCCAAAAGCTTGCGCGCCTCCTCGAACGGCCAGGCTTTGGCGGCCGCGGTGAGATCGGCCCGATAGGAGACGGAAGTGCCGGAAGGCATTGGAAAGGCTCGGACTCGCTGTTGGAGAAGGCGCTGGAAGCTAGGCTCGGCGGGCCAGCGCGTCAATCGCGGAAAAAACGCGGCGGCCCGCGCGGAACGGCTGCAGTCTTCGCTTCCTTTCCCCACCAGACTCCGCATGATCCGCGCCCATGCCCATCGAGTCCGTCTCTTCGCAGGACTGGCGAAGCCTGCCCGCCCTGGTGCCGGCGCCGGGCGGCGCGATCGTCTGCGCGCGCGACGGCGCCTGCCGCAAAGCGGGACTCGAAGAGGCGCGCAAACTTTTCCGGAGCGGCGAGGTGCTGGTGGCGCATGCCGCGTTCATTTCGGGACGGCTGAAGACGCCACCTGCGGCGGCGTTGTACGACGTGCTCGAGCTCTTCGCATTCGTGCGGCCGGGCGCGCCTTGCGTGCCGAGCGCGCTCGGACTGGCGCGGGCGCTCGGTCTGCCGCCGCCGCAGACACAGGAAGAAGCGGCGCGTGCGTTGCGCGATGCCGCCGACAGCCTCATGAGCGTCCTCGCCGACGCGCCGGAGGCCGCGCGACCCAATCTGCGCGCGCTCGGCGCGTCGCTGCAGCGCGCCGGCTGGCGCTGGGGCGGTGCGGTGCTGCGCGCGCTCGGCGTACCCGAAGGCAAGCTCTCGCCGCTCGCCGGTTTCGAGAGCTGGCACGTCTTGCCGGAATGGGAAGACGATCAGGCGCCGGACAAGCCCGGCTCGCTGCCGATTTCTCCCGACGATGCGCGCGTCCGTCTCGCCCAGCTCGTCGGCAGCAGCGGCGAACAGCGCGCCGAACAGGCGGCCTATACCGACGCCGCCGCCTACGCGTTCAGCGCGCGCGAAGAAGCCGGCGCACCGAAAGTCGCGCTCATCGAAGCCGGCACCGGAATCGGCAAGACGCTCGGCTATCTGGCGCCGGCGAGTCTCTGGGCGGAGAAGAACGGGCCCGGCCTCTGGATCTCGACCTATACGCGCAACCTGCAACGCCAGATCGTGCAGGAAATCGCCCGCCTCTATCCCGATCCGCAGGAGCGCAACGAGAAGGCGGTCGTGCGCAAGGGCCGCGAAAACTATCTCTGCGTCCTGAACTTCGAGGAAGCGGCCAGGCGCACCGCCCTCGCGCCGGGCCAGAGGACGGTCGCGCTCGGACTGATCGCGCGCTGGGTCGCCGCCACGCCCGACGGCGACGTGTCCGGCGCCGGCTTTCCCGCCTTTCTCGGCGCCTCGCTGCCGCTGAGCGAGATCACGGACCGGCGCGGCGAGTGCGTGTACGCCGCCTGTCCGCATTATCGCAAATGCTTCATCGAGCGCGCGATACGCCGGGCGCGCCACGCGCCGATCGTCGTCGCCAACCACGCGCTCGTGATCTCCCAGGCTTCCCAGGACTGGATGGCGATCGACGAAACGAGCGACGCACCGCCCGAACGGCGCGTGCGCTACGTCTTCGACGAGGGGCACCACCTGTTCGATGCCGCCGATTCCGGTTTCGCGCCGCTGCTCTCGGGCGTCGAGATGACGGACCTTCGCCGCTGGATCCGCGGACCCGAAGGGCGCGCGCGCAGCCGGATGCGGGGACTGCAGGAACGCCTGCGCGACCTGACGCTCGACGATCCCAAGGCGCAGGAGGCGCTGGACGAATGTCTCTCGGCCGCCGGCGCGCTTGCCGGAGAAGGCTGGATGTCCCGCCTGCATGGCGGCGGCCCGCGCGGACCGGGCGAACTCTTTCTTGCCGCCGCCTATGCGCATGTGCGCGCCCACTGTGAGGACAGCGAAGGGTTCTATACGATCGAGGCCGACACGCAGCCGCTCGGCGACGAATTGCTCGACGCGGCGCGCGCTCTCGCGATTGCGCTGAAGAAAGTGTCGGCGCCGCTGGTCGGTCTGGCCGCGCTCCTGCGCCAGCAGATGGACAACAAGACGACCGAACTGGAGAGCTACAGCCGCGCGCGTATCGACGCGGCCGCGCGCGGTCTTGTCTGGCGCGGACGGTTCGTCGTCCCGACCTGGATACAGATGCTGGACAATCTTGAAGGCGAGCGCAGCACGGACTTCGTCGACTGGTTCGAGATCGCGCGCGAGGAAGGCCGCGACGCCGACGTCGGGCTCGAACGGCACTGGGTCGATCCCACCATTCCCCTCGCGCGCGACGTCCTGACGCCGGCGCATGGCGCGCTCATCACCTCGGCGACGCTGCGCGACGTCTCCGAAGGCGTCGATGACTGGGCGAGCGCCGAAGTGCGCACCGGTGCGGGCCACCTGCCGCAGCCGCCCAAGCGCGCCAGCTTCGGCTCGCCGTTTCGTTACGGGGAACAAGCACGCATCTTCGTCGTGAAGGACGTCAACCGGCGCGACGCGGATCAGGTGGCGGCGGCCTATCGCGAGCTTTTCCTCGCGGCCGGCGGCGGGGCGCTCGGTCTCTTCACGGCGGTGCGCATGCTGCGTGCCGTCGAACAGCGCATTTCCGCGCCGCTCAACGAGGCGGGAGTCACGCTCTACGCGCAGCACGTCGACAAGCTCGATACGGGCGCGCTGGTCGATTTGTTCCGCGCCGAGGAGAATGCCTGCCTGCTCGGAACGGATGCGTTGCGCGACGGCGTCGACGTGCCGGGCCGTTCGCTGCGCCTGGCCGTGTTCGACAAGGTGCCGTGGCCCAAGCCGACGATCCTGCACAAGGCGCGCCGCGCGCGCTTCGGCAAGGGTTACGACGATCTCCTGACGCGCTTCCGCCTGAAGCAGGCCTTCGGCCGGCTGATTCGCGGCGCCGACGACCGCGGATGTTTCGTGATACTGGAAGGCGCCACGCCGACGCGGCTTTTGAGCGCATTTCCGCCCGATGCCCCGGTCAAGCGCTGCGGCCTCGCCGAAGCGATCGCAGATATCCGTGAGTTTCTTGGAGCGGCCAAGTGACCCCGGCCCGCCCGGCTCGTATAAATCGCACATGACACAGGCAGACCCCTTGCTGTTCGCCGAAGCCGCCGAGGGCGAAACCTACGGCCGCTACTCGACCGGAATCCTGCCCAGCCACGTCCTCAAGCGCCTGATCCGCGCGCGCCGCGAGATTCTGGCCACCGAAGATATCGAGGACTCGCAGATCCAGCCCGCCAGCATCGACCTGCGGCTCGGGCCTGTGGCCTGGCGCGTACGCGCGAGCTTTCTGCCCGGGCCCAACGCCACCGTGCAGGACCGGCTGTCATCCGTGTTCATGCACGAGATCGACCTGACGCATGGCGCGGTGCTCGAAACAGGCTGCGTCTACATCGTCCCGCTGCTCGAAGTCGCCGACTTCACGTCGCGCGTCTCGGGCACCGCGAACCCGAAGAGTTCGACCGGACGCATCGACGTCTTCACGCGCCTCATCACCGACCGGGCCCAGGCCTTCGATCGCATCGAACCCGGCTACCGCGGCCCGCTCTTTGCGGAGATCAGCCCGCGCACGTTTCCGGTTCTCGTGCGCAAGGGCTCGCGCCTCAACCAGCTTCGCGTGCGGCACGGCTCGCCTTTGTTCACCGACACGCAGCTGCGCCGGCTGCACGCCGAAACGCCGCTGGTGAGCGGCGAAGCGGATATCGACAACGGCCTCGCGCTCAGCATCGACCTGCGCGGCAATGGCGGCGGGCGGATCGGCTGGCGCGCGAAGCGTCATACCGGGATCATCGACGTCGACAAGCGCAACGCGCTCGATCCCGCCGCGTACTGGGATTCCATCGAAGCGCATCCGGAAAGTCACCTCGTGCTCGATCCGGACGAGTTCTACATTCTCGTCAGCCGCGAGGCCGTCGCCATCCCGCCCGACTACGCCGCGGAGATGGTTCCGTTCAATCCGCTGGTCGGCGAGTTCCGCGTCCACTATGCCGGGTTCTTCGATCCCGGATTCGGCTATGAACCCGGCAAGCCGCCCGCCGCCCGGGGCGTGCTGGAGGTGCGCTCGCGCGAGGTGCCGTTCATCCTCGAGCACGGCCAGATCATCGGCCGGCTGGTGTTCGAACGGCTGACCGACCCGCCGCCGGAGGTCTACGGCCAGGACATCGGGTCCAACTACCAGCGGCAGGGTCTGAAGCTGTCGAAGCACTTCAAACAACCCTAATTCGCGTTCTGGTTGACCGATTCACCACACGCCATGTTGCCGGAAATCAACAGCCGGTTGAAAAGCGCGGACAGCCCCTTGTAGGCCGTTGCGTCGTAAGACGGTCCCGGCACAGTTACGGGGCCGCGGGTCCAAACGGCTTGGGGGGCTTAAGCCTCGCGGTTACTCGGGTCCGCATTTTGAAGGGGGCAGCGTGAGGCGGCTACGGCGCGAAAGTGCCGGCCGCCTCATGATCTTCTGCCATACCCGTCCCGTCCGGCGATCCGGCATGCCTCCGATCGCCGACCCGTTCCGGTTTCAATAATCGCAGCCGGACGTCATTGGGGTGCGGGAGACGTCCGGCTGCAAGGCTGCGTCAGCGTCCGCCGTCGTAGCCTTGGTCTGCGTCGGGATTGTTCTCGCCGTTATCCCGGTTGTCGTAGTGCCTGTTGTCGTAGCCGCGGTTGCCGTCCCGATCCGCATCGCCATAGCGGTCGCGTCCGCCGTCGCGGCCGTAATAACCGTCGCCGTCATAGGAACGGTCGCCGTCATAGTAGCGGTCGCGGTAGCGGTCATGCGCATGCGCGCTCTCGGCCGCGAGAATTCCGAGCGTGAGGATGCCGAGGCCCAAAGCGACCGCGGCGCCGACGCCGCGTCCGCCGTGCCAGCCATGGTGGTCCCAATCGCGGGCCGAAGCCGCCGATGTGCTGAGAAGCGTGACGGCGAGCGCGGCACATAAAATGCGTTTCATGGTGGTCGAACCCTTCTTTGGCAGGCCCCTCGCAAAGCCCGGCGCTGCGCACCGGCACCGTTGGGCGGACCATGACGGCTCGAACATGAACCGAACCTGAACCTGAGGACTCAAAGCAAAACGCACCCCGGCGGCGGCCGCAGGGATGCGTTCGGCGGTCTTGCCGGGGGCTGGTGTGCGCTAGGGATCCAGGTTCCACACATAGGTCGGACGGCCGTCCGAGTGGAATGTCGTGAATTCGGCGGGCTCACCCTCCGGGCAGGTGGTCTCGTCCGAGCCGGTATAGAAATCGTACGGCCCCGGATATTCCACGCATTGCTTGATGTCCGATCCCCAATATTGCTCGGAATCGCCCTTCACTTCGGCACGCGCATAAAATGTGCGGTTGTAGGTCTTGAACACATCCTCGCAACCGCCGGGACGCACGCGCGTCCAGCCCTTGTTGCGCCAGTCCGAGCCGCCGAGCGGGATGTAGCTGGTGGCGACGAGGACGGTTTCGTTCGTGCGATTGCACACCCGCAAGGTGACCGCGCTGCGCGCCTGCGCCGGCGTCGCCAGAAGCGCGCTGACTGCCGCAGCCGCCAGGGCGGCCACTCCGATGCTCTTGGAAAGCGACATGAGACGACCCCCACACTTGCGATGTCCGGCGCCATTCCGGACAACGTGAAAAAAAGTTTAGTCCACGAACGGACGTCAGGCTAGCCGGAGTTTTCGACGCTATTGCGGCACGCGCCCCGCATCGGTGAAAAACCGCTCGCCGCGCAACGGGAAAGTGCGGTCCAAGCCGCTCAGCCGACGATCGCGTCCGCCATCCAGGTTTGCGTCGTCGCCTGCAGCGGAGGCGCCGTCTCGGATAGAAGCTGGATCATGCCGACGAAGAGAAGATCGTTTTTGGGATCGACCCAGAACCAGGTTCCGGCCGCACCGTCCCATTGATAGGTGCCCTCGCCGACCGGAATCCCGGCCAGCGCCGGATCGGTGAACACGGCACCGTCGAAGCCGTAGCCGAAGCCCGGGCGGATCTGCTGATGGCCGACGCCGAAACCGGCAGCGAGCATGTCCGCCGGCAGATGGTTCGACATCTGCAATCTGGCCGCGGCGGGGCTGACGATGCGCGCGCCAGCGAACTCGCCATCGTTCAGCAGCATCTGCGCATAGCGCGCGTAATCCGCCGCAGTCGAGATCAGCCCGCCGCCGCCCGATGCGAGCGCGGGCGGCGCTTCGTGATCGGGCATGAGCGGATTGGCGACCGGCACAAGCCCGCGGCTCTTGCTCGCGCGGTAGAGCGTGGCGAGCCGGTGCCGCTTTTCCGGCGGCGTGTGAAAGGCCGTATCGGTCATGCCGAGCGGGCCGAATATTCGCTCCTGCATGAAGTGCGGCAGCGACCGGCCGCTCAGCCGCTCGATCAGCGCGCCCTGGATGTCCATCGACAGGCTGTACAGCCATTTCGATCCGGGCTGGTAGGCGAGCGGCAGTGCGGCGACGCGCTTCGACATCTCGGCGAGCGAGGCCGAACCCCAGACCTTGGCGCGCTGGTACAGCTTGTCGACCGGATTGGCGGGATCGAAGCCGTAGCTGAGTCCGGCCGTATGGGTCATGAGCTCGCGCAGCGTCGGCGCGTGACCGGGCGCTTCGAGGCGCGCCGCGCCGTCCGCATCCAGCCCGGCAAATACTTTGACACCTTCGAATTCGGGAAGATGCGCGGCGATCGGATCGTCCGGCGACCAGCGGCCCTCGTCGTGGAGGATCATCATCGCGGTGCCCGTGACCGGTTTCGTCATCGAGAAGATGCGGAACAGCGTGTCGGCCGTCAGCGGCTCTTTGCGCTCCTTGTCCTTGAACCCCATGGCGTTGGTGTGGACGATCCGGCCGCGCCGCGCGACCAGCGTCACCGCGCCCGCGAGCACGCCCTTGTCGATGAACCGGCGCACGCCGTCATCGATGCGCGCGATGCCCTCTCGCGAGAGCCCGACATCCTCGGGCGCCGCCGGTTCCAGGTTCCGCGTCATGCCGTTCTCCCCTCACCAGTTCGTCATGCTGCCGTCTTCCAGACGGTTCACCGGCAGAAAGGCGCGCTTGTAGGGATACTTTGCGGCGAGCGTTTCGTCGATGTCGACGCCGAGGCCGATCGCCTCGCCGGGATGGAGCATGCCGTCGGCGAAGCTATAGGCATGCGGGAACACGGCATCCGTTTCGGCCGTGTGGCGCATATATTCCTGGATGCCGAAATTCGGCACCGAGATGTCGAAATGCAGCGCCGCCGCCATGCAGACGGGCGACAAATCGGTGGCGCCGTGGCATCCGGTGCGGACCTGATAGAGATCGGCGAGACTGGCGACGCGGCGCAGATGGCTGATGCCGCCCGAGTGCACCACGGTCATCCGGATATAGTCGATGAGCTGCTCCTCGATAAGCTGCTTGGCGTCGAAGATCGTATTGAACACCTCGCCGACGGCGAGCGGCGTCGTCGTGTGGCGCCGGATCAGGCGGAAATTGTCCTGGTTCTCGGCGGTCACCGCGTCCTCGAGCCAGAACAGGCGATAAGGCTCCAGATCCTTGCCGAGGCGCGCCGCCTCGATCGGCGTCAGGCGATGATGCACGTCGTGCAGAAGATGCACCTCCGCGCCGAGCGCCTTGCGCGCGGCTTCGAACAACGCCGGCACGGAGCGCATGTACTTCTCCGTCGACCAGACGTTTTCGCTGGGAAGATCGGCGTCCGCCGGCTCGTAGAACAGCTTGTCCTTCGACACGCCGTAGGTCGACTTCAGGCCTTCGACTCCCGCCTGGAGCCTGATCGCCTTGTAGCCGAGCGCCTTGTACTTCTGCGCCTCCGCGATCGTCTCCTCGATCGTCGTGCCGTTGGCGTGGCCGTAGACCATCACGCCGCCGCGCGACCTGCCGCCGAGCAGTTGATAGAGCGGCAAGCCCGCGATCTTGGCCTTGATGTCCCAGAGCGCCGTGTCGACCGCGCCGATCGCCGCCATGGTCACCGGCCCGCGCCGCCAATAGGCGCCACGATAGAGGAACTGCCAGATGTCCTCGATCTGGTGCGCGTCCCGCCCGATCAGGCAGGGAACGACATGGTCGGCGAGATAGCTGACGACCGCCAGCTCGCGCCCGTTGAGCGTCGCATCGCCGACGCCCGAGACACCGTCCGACGTCTCGATCTTCAAGGTGACGAAATTGCGTCCGGGACAGGTCACGATGACCCGGGCGGCGGTGATTTTCGGCATGCGGCGCTCCTCGTCGTCGGGGCCGTTGGAAGGAGGCGCCTAGCAAAGCCCAAACCACGGCCCTTCGTCCAACGCGAATGCGGCGGTTTCCCCGAATGCCCCGTCCGTGCTAATCAGCCCGGCACGCGGGCGTAGCTCAATGGTAGAGCTGTAGCTTCCCAAGCTACTGACGAGGGTTCGATTCCCTTCGCCCGCTCCATCGCTTAGCACCTTCATACCACAAAGTTTCGCTATCGGTTTTGCAGTTTTCGTTCGCGCATCGTGCTTGTCCAAGCGGCGAATTCTCGCCACCATGAGCGCGTCACGCCGCAATTAGCGGTCAATGATCCGCTCGACTTGATCTCCGGACCAACCCACCATCTCCGCTATCACTCTCAGGGGAAGTTCCGCGCGACAAGACCCGGTCGCCGCCGTCCCGAGAAGGTTGAAGTGCAACCCTCTCTCTTTCAATCCTGATCGTTACCGGCTGTTGAACATAAGGCGGTCGCATAGATGGCCAAATGAGGACGGCTGAAATGATGCCCAGACAGAGAGATAGGTATGCCGGTCGCTAAAATGTGCTCACCGTCTCAGGCGCCGTCTGCGACTCCACTTTGGCCCGATCGACGGCACCTCCAAATCGTTGCCCGTCCTGCGCCTTCGGAAATCTACCGTTTGCGCAGGCCCAACCGGCACAAAGCGACGATGATGGGCTGATCCGGTTCGACTGCCGCGATTGTCAAAGTGCGAACGCCCGCTTTCCACCTATTGTGGCGTCTGACTACGCAGGTGGCCGAGAACTCAGCTGAATGTCCGCTTTCGACCCAAATGCGGACGCTCGCCGATGAGCAACCGAGGCAGGCGACACGCCCATGCCGCACACCTGTCTGGTTTTCGCGAATATGGTCGCCGACATACTTTACATTGTTTTTGTCTGCGTGTTAGCTGCAGCTTGTCTTGGGCGGGCGGGGCGCGATGGCAATCTATCATGTCGCAGGCACAGTATTGGCTGCGTGTCTGTTAGCCGGCTGCGCCTCGGTCGTCGAGGGCACCACCCAGCCGATCGCCATCTCCACGGCTCCTGAATCCGGCGCCAATTGCAGCGTCAGCAACGCGCGCGGCCAATGGTCGACGTTTTCTCCCGGCACGGTGACCGTCGACAAGAGCGAATCCGTTCTCACGGTCCGTTGCAGCAAGTCGGGCTGGAGCGACGCAGTTCTCTATGTCGCGCCGCGCGTGTCGAACACCGCGATGTTCGGAGCGATCGTGCCCTATGTCGGAATCGTCGATGCGGCGGTCAATGCCTCGAGCGGTGCGGCGATGCAATACCCCGAAGCCGTCGTCCTTACGCTCGCGCGGCCCGACGCGCCGCCTGCCGCGCACTGAACAGCAACCATCCCTGCCGATCGTTCCACATTAAACAAAGAGAAAGAGGAAACACCATGTCGTCGTTCCGCCTGCTCATCGCCGCCGCGCTCGCGCTTTCCCTGTCGGCTTGCGCCGACAGCGTCTCGGCGCCGACCGCCGTCCAGCCGCTTTCGGCGCCGTCGCTCGCCAGTCTGCGCGTCTCCGACATTAGCGCCGATGCGGCGGCCGGGGTCGAAATGTCCGACGGCGATTTCGGTCTGATCTGCCAGAAGGTCCGCGGCTACATCCAGGCGCAGTCGCCTGCCGTGCTCGCCAGCGGCGACGGCACGCAGCTGAAGATGCACCTGCATTTCACCAGGTTCGATCGCGGCAATGCCTTCGCGCGCATGATGCTCGCAGGGCTGGGCCAGATCCACATCGAGGCGACGGTGGCGTTCACCGATGCAGCCGGCGCGCCGGCCGGCACCTACACCGTCTCGAAGGATTTCGCGCTTGGCGGAATCTACGGCGGTTCGACCACTGTGGAGGATGTCGAGGACGGCTTCGCCAAATCGGTCGCCGAAATATTCAAGCCCAAGGCCTGAATCGCGCGCGCTCGCCGACTGCCATCCGAAAGTTTCCCTCATCCTGAGCTTGTCGAAGGAAGTGGGACGTTGGCTCTAATCCGGCGCGCGATCCTGCGGATGGCCTCTGCCGCTGTGCAGGAAGTCGCCGTAGAGCGCCGCAGGGTACTGCTCGCTGAGCTTATAGCGTGCGTACCGGGCGAACGGCGGCGCGTCGTGCATGTCGCCCGGCGCGCTTCGTGCCCGAAAAAAAGGGCGGACCCTGCGGCCCGCCCTTGTTCTGCAAACGACGGTCGGATCAGCCGCCCAGATCGATCACCGCGCGGCGGTTCTGCGGCTCGCGCACGCCCGGTCCCGTCGGAACGAGCGGGTCGTGGAAGCTCTTTCCGTCGACCGAGATGCCGGAAGCATCCATGCCTTCGCGAACCATTTCGTCTTTGACGGCCTGGGCGCGGCGGACGGAGAGATCCTGGTTGTAGCTGTCCGAACCCACCGTGTCGGTGTGGCCGGTCACCATGACCTTGACGAAGCCGTTCGCCTTGGCCGAGTGCACCGCTTCACCGATGACGCTCATCGCGTTGTCGGTCAGCGCCGTCTGGTTGAAGTCGAAGAAGACGATGTAGGTCTTCACCGGCGGCGGGGGTGGCGGCGGCGGGGGCGGCGGTGCCGCTTCCGCGTGCAGCGAGATCGCGCCGATGCCGGCCGCCACGTTGAGTCCGGTGTTGCCTTCCATGCTCACCGGCTGGAGCGCGATCGACTTGTTGCCGCCGCCGATCAACGCGTTGGCGCCGACGCCGATCCCCACCGTCGCATTGGCGGTCGCGCCGACATAGTCGCCCTCGAGGGCGCCGGCGCGGATGTCGGAAGACGGCGCGAACACCGCCCATACCAGCACGCCGCCGTCCGTGTAGCCGATGTCGACTCCGAACTTGGTGATCGTGCCGGTGTAGTGCTCGGCGGTCTGGCTATTGGGCTGGAACGTGCAATGCAGATCCCGCGAGGAGCCAAAAACAAAACCCCAGCCGCTTGCCACGTCGCAGGTCAGTGTTCCGACCTTGACGCCGCTATTGTCGGCCATCGCGTTTCCACCGGCGGTCAGGGCCGCGAGGCCGAAAGCCGCTCCTAATACGATCGAACGTAGTTGCGTGCGCATCATGAGTATCTCCAAATTTTCGGGCGGACAGTACCAGCCGGGCCGAGGACACAGTTAATCCAGATCAACTCGCGCCGGCCTTCGCAGCACGTTGCCGGCCTCGTGTTTGACGCCGGGTCAAACCCTGTTGGCCCTGCAGCGTAAAATGTAGAACCGGGGCGGGACGCACGGCAAGAGTATTGGGCGGCCGAAAGCCGTTGCCTGCAATGCTGCGATCGCGTGGCGATCCGGCTGCGAAGGCGCTAATATTGCGACGCAATGCGATGTTGGCGGATTGTCATGCAATTCAACCCGATCCTCGCCGCCGCCGTCCTGGGCCTGGGGACGTTCGTCAATCTCGGCTTTGCTTCCAACGTCTGCGCCACCACGACCGCGCTCGAAGGCTACGTCCGCGACTATCACGCCTGCATCGCCGAAAAGGCGCAAGCCTTCGAAATCAACGGCGACACGCCGGATACCGTCGCCACCGCGGCGCTCGCCGCCTGCACCAATTTCCGCCAGCGCATCGAGGATCATGTCGATCTGTGCGGCGGCGCGAACGGCGAAAGCGGGGCGCAGGTGATGCTGGACGCGGCGCAGGAGTATCGCGACTTCGCGATACAGGCCGTGCTCGACTTCCGGGCGAAGCGCCAAGCCGACGAGTCCAAGCTTGGCCTGCCGCGTTGAACAAGACCGTCGGCTAGGGGCGGAACTGCAGCGCGCGCGGTGCGAGGCGTGCGGGCTGCGAGAGAATCCGATAAGCGTCTCCCACCCATTCGCAGACGAGCCGGCGCGTGTCGCGCGGATCGATCATCTCTTCCATCTGGAATTTGTTGAGCGGTCCGACCGGTCCGCGCGCGCTTTCAATTCGCGCGTTGATCTCGGCGCGCAACGCGGCCGGGTCCTTCGCTTCGGCGAGCTGGCGTTTGTACGCGGCCTCGATGCCGCCTTCGGGCGGGATGCCGCCGACGTCGGCCGCGGGCCAGACGACGCGCATGCCGCTGTTCTCGCGTGGCGTCGCGAAATTGTTGCCCGCGACGCCGAAGCTCCGGCGCATGATGACGGTGAACAGCGGAACCGTGGTCTGCGCGAACGCGATCATCCATTCGCCGCCCTTGCGGATGGTTCCGTTCGTTTCGTGCTCGATGCCGACCGCGAATCCCGGATTGTCGATGAGATTGAGCAACGGCAGATGGAAAAGATCGCAGAGGTCGAGATGGCGTCTGAGCTTGTCGCAGCCGTCGGCGGTCAGGGCGCCGCCGTTCGCGTGCCGGCTGTCCGAAGCGATCACGCCGACGGGATGACCGTTGAACCGCGCCAGGCCGGCGATCTGATCGGTGCCCCAGAGCGGGCCGATCTCGAAGAACGATCCCTTGTCCGCCATCAGCCGGATCGCGCGGCGCATGTCGAACGTCGTGGTGCGCTTGCGCGGAACGATCGTGAAGAGCTCTTCCTCGCGCCGGTCCGCCGGATCGTCCGCGGCCGACGCAAGCACCGGCGGCGCTTCGTAGACGTTCGACGGGAGGTAGGAGAGGAAGCGCTTGGACTGGGCGATCGCATCGGCCTCGGTTTCGGCGAGATTGTCGACCGAACCGTTGCGGCAATGGATTCGCCAGTCGCCGAGATCCTCCTTCGTCACCTCGTAGCCCATCGCGTGGCTGACGACGGGAGGTCCGGCGACGAAGAGCTGCGCGATGTCGCGCACCATCACCGAGAAATGCCCGAGCACGGCCTTCGCCGCGCCGATGCCGACGACGCTGCCGAGAAGGATGTTGACCACCGGCACCTGTCCGAGCTGCTCGGCATAAAGCGTGCTGCCGAGATGACCCGGCAGGAACGAGCCGCCGCTGCCGGCGACGCGCGGCCGCCCGGCCGTGATCGCGCCGGAGCTTTCCTTGACGCTCGCCTCGCCCGGCTTCTGCTGCTGCGGAACCATCGCGGCCACGCTGCCGCCGCCGGAGGAACCGTCCAGCAGCCTGACGGACGGACAGCGCATCTCGATCGAGAGCTTGTCGAGATAGCGGCTCTTGGCGCCGATCGCGCCGTCCGCATGACCGCCGCGCGAGGTGAAATCGTCGGCGCAGACGATGCCCGTGCGGCCGTCGATCTTGCCCCAGCCGCCGACATGGTTGGCCGGCGTGAAGTCGGCGATCCGCCCGTCCGAATCGTAGCTGACGAAGCCGGCCAGGCTGCCCACTTCGCGGAAACTTTCCTTGTCGAGCAGAAGATCGATGCGCTCGCGGCAGGTGAGCTTGCCGCGGCCGCGCTGGCGCACCACGCCGGGATCGGTCGAGCCCGGCGCAAAGCGCGCATGCGCGATGTCCTGCAGCGCCTTCACGTCGGCGAGCATCGGCGCCCAGGAGTCCTCGCCGTAAACGCGCGGCGTGGCCGCTGCACGCGCGTCGGGCCGGATCGTCGCCAGCACCTGGCCGGCACCGACGCTGTCGCCGGACGCGCCGGCGTGAACGGCGGTGATCGTGCCGGCCACCGGTGCGGTGAGCGCGGTTTCCATCTTCATCGCGCTGACGACGATGAGCGCGTCGCCCGCGCCGACCGAAGCGCCCGGCGCCACCAGGATCTCGACGATGGCGCCGGAAACGGGACTTTCGATGCCCTGCTCGCCGTCGCCGACCGGCAACGACGGCATTGCGGCAGGCGGCGGCGCGCCCTTGCCGCGGCCGAGTGCGCCTGCCTGCTGTTCGAGCAATGCGAGCGCAGCCGATGCCGGCGCGCCTGCCGGAGCGGAGTCGAGGTCGGGATTCTCGCTCAGCAGTGTGGTGCGCGCGTCGCCTGCCCGCACGCTCGGCTGCGACAGCAGGCGCGCGAGCTGGGTGAGGTTCGTGGGAACGCCCGCGATGTGAAATTCGCGGAGCGCGGCAAGAGTCCGATCGAGCGCCGATGCATAGCTCCGGCTCGAACTGGAATGACCGATCAGCTTTGCGAACATCGGATCGAATTGCGGCGGCGGCGCGTAGCCGAGATAGCCGTAGGAGTCGACGCGGATGCCCGGTCCCGATGGTTCCCTGTATGCCGTGAAGGTTCCGGCGCCGCGCGCCACGACGCGCGCCTGAACCGCGTAGCCGTTCGGCCTGGGCACCGCGGATTGGTCCGCCAGACCGAGCGCGCCGAGCGTCTCGCCCGCGGCGATGCGGAACTGCGCTTCGACCAGGTCGATGCCCGTGATCTCCTCGGTGACGGTGTGCTCGACCTGGATGCGCGGATTGCACTCGATGAAATAGTGTTCGCCGCGGTCCGGATCGACCAGGAACTCGACGGTCCCGGCGTTCACATAGCCCGCCGCGCGCGCGATCCTGATCGAGTCGGCGCAGATGCGCTGGCGCAGCGCTGCATCGAGGTTGGGAGCCGGCGCGATTTCGACGATCTTCTGGTTCCGGATCTGGATCGAACAGTCGCGCTCGTGCAGGTGGACGACGCTGCCATGCGCATCGCCGAGGATCTGTACTTCGATGTGGCGCGGCCGCGGCACGAGCTTCTCGAGAAACAGCGAACCGTTTCCGAAGGCGGCGAGCGCCTCGCTCTGGCAACGCGCGAATGCGGACGCCATCTCGGCCTCGCCCGAAACCGCCCGCATGCCGCGCCCGCCGCCGCCGGCCGCCGCTTTGACCATGACCGGATAGCCGATCCTGGCGGCCAGTGCGGCGGCATCTTCGGGACTGGCGAGCGCCTGCGTGCTGCCCGAAACGATCGGAATGTCCAGCGAGCGCGCCAGCGCGCGCGCCTTGGTCTTGTCGCCGAACAGCACAAGGCATTCCGCATCGGGACCGATGAAGGACAACCCGGCATCGGCGCAGCGCTGCGCGAAGGCCGCGTTCTCCGAGAGAAACCCGTAACCGGGGTGGACGCAGTCGCAGCCGGTCGACCTGGCGGCGGCGACCAGCGCATCGATGTCGAGATAGGCGCGAACCGGATCGCCCGCCGTGCCGATCTCGACCGCGCGCGTCGCGGCGCGCACATGCAGCGACAAGGCGTCCGCCGGCGCATAGACGGCGACGCTTTCGACGCCCAGCAGAGATGCGGCGCGGGCTATGCGGATCGCGATCTCCCCGCGATTCGCGATCAGAACCCGCTTGAACATTCAGTCCTCCCGGCAGCGACAGGCCGGGATCATGTGGTGCCGGAGCCCGCCCGCGCAAGCGGCCGGGCGTTCGCGCACGGCGCCGCGCAGGCTTCCTTCAGGTGCTTCGGGGATGACGCCTAGTGGTCGGGGCCGCCGTCGTCGCCGTGCGGACCGCCATCTTCGCCGTGCGGCCCGCCGCGATCCACGCCATGCCAGCCGCCGTGTCCATGGTCGCCATGTGGACGATCGAGCAGCGCTTTCTGTTCCGGCGTCAGGGCGTCATAGAGCGAGCGCAGTGCCGGCAGCTCAGCGTCGAGCGCCGCCAGGCGGCTCTTCAGCATCATCTGCTCTCCGGCTTCGCGATCGACGACCGACGGCGGATGGCTGAAGTCGTGCATGTGCGCCTGGCAGGCATCCTGCTGCGATTTGGCGGCGCCCAGCACCGCCGACTTCCAATTCTCGAATGCCGAACGCTGCGCCGCGGTCGGCGCCAGACGCGTTTCCAGATAGGCGACCTTGGCCACGTCGTGCGCATAACGGTCGGCGCACATTTCCCGATGCCATGCCGCCATGTCCGCCCCACCCGGGCGTCCATCATGGTCGTGACGGTCCGCCGTTTCGGCAACGGCGAATGTCGCTCCGAGAATGCAGATCGAGAGTGCGGGAACGAGCACGGACATTTTCATGCGACGGGACCTGTGTTGGTTGGGCGCATACTTGTTAGTGGACGTCCGTCGCAGGGATGTGCCGTCCGCCGCCCCATTTGTCGCAAAGCGTTTCAGCCGCCTCGCCTGTCCGATTGTTAACGATCGCGTCGTAATCGTCAGTGCGGCGCGGCTGCGAAATAGTCCTTTGCCCAGAGGAACAAGGCCAGGCCGCAATCCTCCGCCACGCGCAGATGCGCCGACGCGGTCCCGACCATGAACGTGCCGCCAGGCGTCAGCCGATGGGCGAGCAGGAACCGGTCGATCGCCGCCGCGAGCGCCTTCGCATCGGCGCCTTCGACCATCTGGTCGGCGCGCCCGCGCAACGCACCCGGAGCGGCGTCCGCGCCGACGGCCGCGACCAGGACGCGGCAGTCCGAGATGCCGGCAATTCTCTCGGCCGCGCTCTCCAACGCGGAGTCGGAAAATCCTTCGAGGACGAAGATCGCGGCGCCGAGATGCGTGCCGCGGTTCATCAGCACGCCGGCATAGGAGCGATAATCGAGGCCGAGACGCTCCGCGCGCTTGAGCCGGTGGAGCGCGATGTCCCGGCGCGGCGGCTTCCAGGCCTGGGCATGCGCCTTGCGCCACAGCCAGGCTTCCCAAGAGAGATCGAGTTCCGGTCCGCGATTGTGGCCGACGCGCGCCGGCGCGTGCGAATAAGGTGAAAGCTGGACCGGGATGCGCCGCCGGTTGACCATGAAATCCTGCAAAACCGCCCCGAATCCAGACTAGCAAGGCGACGCCCCGCGGCGGAAGGCCCGATCGTCGCAGTGCAGCAATACCGTTCGCGCAGACTTCGCGACGCGCTATAAGTAGTCACCGTGCCTGGCGAGTCTCGCGCCAGGAGACTCTTTCATCCGGGTACGGAATATGTCCAACGTCGCAGTGATCGGCGCCCAGTGGGGCGACGAGGGTAAAGGCAAGATCATCGACTGGCTCGCCAACCGGGCCGAGATGGTCGTGCGGTTCCAGGGCGGCAACAATGCCGGCCATACCATCGTCGTCGGCGACAAGACCTACAAACTGTCCCTCCTGCCGTCCGGCGTCATCCAGGGCAAGCGGTCGATCATCGGAAACGGCGTGGTGGTCGATCCCTGGGCGCTGGTGGAAGAGATTGCCCGCGTCAGCGCGGCGGGCGTGATGGTCACGCCGCAGACGCTGGTGCTGGCGGAGAACGCGGTCCTAGTGCTGCCGATCCATCGCGAACTGGACGAAGTGCGCGAATCCTCCAACTCGGTGCAGCGGCTCGGCACCACCAAGCGCGGCATCGGCCCGGCTTACGAGGACAAGGTCGGGCGGCGCGCCATCCGCGTCGTCGATCTCGCCGATCCGTCGAGTTTGCCGGCGAAGGTCGAGCGGCTTCTCGCCCACCACAATGCGCTGCGCCGGGGCTCCGGCGCCGAGGAGGTCGAAGCCGGCAAGCTGCTCGCCGCGCTCCAGGAGATCGCGCCGAAGATCCTGCCCTATGTCGGCTCGAGCTGGCGCGAACTCGACGCGGCGCGACGCGCGGGCAAACGCATTCTGTTCGAAGGCGCGCAGGCCGTGCTTCTCGATATCGACCACGGCACCTATCCCTATGTCACCTCGTCGAACACCGTCGCGGGACAGGCGGCGGCCGGTTCGGGCATCGGGCCACGCCAGATCGGCTTCGTTCTCGGCATCACCAAGAGCTACACCACGCGCGTCGGCGAAGGTCCCTTCCCGACCGAACAGCTCAATGCCATCGGTGAAAAGCTCGGCGAGCGCGGCCATGAATTCGGAACGGTCACCGGCCGGAAAAGGCGCTGCGGCTGGTTCGACTCCGTGCTCGTGCGCCAGACCGCCATCACCGGCGGGATCGACGGCATCGCGCTCACCAAGCTCGACATCCTGGACGCGTTCGACAAGATCGACGTCTGCGTGGGCTACCGGCTCGGCGACAAGGTGCTCGACTATCTGCCGGCCGATGCCAACGATCAGGCCCGGCTGACGCCGATCTATGAATCGATGGAAGGCTGGAGCACATCGACGCGCGGCGCGCGGAGCTGGGCCGAGCTGCCCGCCAACGCGATCAAATATGTCCGCCGGATCGAGGAGTTGATCGGGACGCCCGTCGCCCTGCTTTCGACCAGTCCCGACCGGGACGACACCATCACGGTGCGCGATCCGTTCGTCGGCTAGGCGAGATTTCCGTAGCGGAATTGACCACTTCCGTTGGGGCCGAAAACGCGGCAGGCTCGCGCCAGAGATAACAAGGTTAGGGGTTACGCCTATGATCAAGACACGTTTCACGGAAATGTTCGGCGTCGAAGTTCCGATTACCTGCGGCGGCATGACCCGCGTCGGCAAGGCCGAACTGATCGCCGCGGTTGCCAACGCCGGAGCGCTCGGATTCCTTACCGCGCTGACGCCGGGCTCGCCCGAACTCCTGGTGAAGGAAATCCGGAAGACCAAGGACCTGACGGACAAGCCGTTCGGCATCAACCTGACGATCCTGCCGACGATCAATCCGGTGCCCTATGACGAATATCGCCAGGTGATCTGCGAGAGCGGCTGCAAGGTCGTCGAAACGGCGGGCAACAATCCGCAGCCGCATCTGCCCGCCTTCAAGGCGGCCGGCGTGAAGGTCATCCATAAATGCGTCACCGCGCGTCACGCGGTGAAGGCCGAGTCCATCGGCGTCGATTGCGTCTCGATCGACGGCTTCGAATGCGCCGGACATCCGGGCGAGGAAGACATCGGCGGCCTCGTCCTGTTCCCGGTGACGACCGCAAAGCTGAAGATTCCGGTGATCGCTTCGGGCGGCATCGCGGACGCGCGCGGCCTGGTGGCGGCGCTCGCGCTCGGTTGCGAGGGCGCGAACATGGGCACGCGCTTCATGGCCACAAAGGAAGCGCCGATCCATCAGAAGGTGAAGGAAGCGCTCGTCGCCAACGACGAACGCGCGACCGACATGATCTTCCGCACCATGCACAACAGCTCGCGCGTCGCGCGCAATGCCATCAGCCAGCAGGTGGTGGAAATCGAACGCCGCGGCGGCGCCAAGTTCGAGGACGTGCGCGAGCTCGTCGCGGGCACGCGCGGCGGCAAGGTCTACGACACGGGCGACACCGACTACGGCATCTGGTCGGCCGGACAGACGCAGGGCCTGATCCACGACATTCCGAGCTGCAAGGATCTGATGGCCCGGATCGTCACCGAGGCGCAGCAGATCATCCGCAGCCGCCTGGACAAGATGGTCGCCTGACGCGGCCGCTCATTCCTCGACGAAGAGCCGGCCTTGCGGCCGGCTCTTTTTTTGTCAGGGCAACTGGTTGATCGGACCGTTGCCCGCACCGAACCCCGGAGCCGTCCGAATGGCCCGCTGCACGAAGTCGTGCGCGCGCTGGATCGCGTCGCCCAGCACCATGCCCTGGGCGAGGCCGCAGGCGATCGCGCTGGAAAGCGTGCAGCCGGTGCCGTGCGTATGGCGCGTATCGACGCGCTTGCCGATATAGCTGCGCGGCGCGGCGTCGGGCACGAAGAGAAGATCGGTGACCGTGTCGCTTCCGCCATGGCCGCCTTTCAGCAGAACCGCTCGCGCGCCGAGCGACAGAAGGTTCGCGCCGGCGTGCAGCAGGTCGTCGCCCGTTCGTAAGGCAAAACCGCACAGCCGCTCGGCCTCCGGCAGGTTGGGCGTGACCAGCGCGGCACCGGGAAAGAACGACTTCTTAAGGGCGTCGATCACGCCGTCGTCGGCGAGCGCCGCGCCGCTGGTGGCGATCATGACCGGATCGACGATGCGCGGCGTGGCGGGCGCGCGTTCGGCCAGCACCGCCGCGACGACGTCCGCGATTTGTGCGGAGCCGAGCATGCCGATCTTGATGGCGTCGGCACCGATGTCGCCGAGGCAGCGCGCGATCTGCTCGCGCACGACATCCGGAGACATGAGCTGGATCGCGCCGACGCCCGTCGTGTCCTGGGCCGTGACGGCGGTGACCGCAGTCATGGCGTAGCAGCCGAGCGCCGTCGCCGTCTTGATGTCCGCCTGTATGCCGGCGCCGCCGCTTGAGTCGGATCCCGCGATTGCCAGAAGCCGGGCTGGCTTCAAGCCGCGACCTCCTGGATCGCGCTGACGACGTCGTTCACGACGGCGCGGATGAGCGCTTCGTCGTCGCCTTCCGCCATGATGCGGATGACCGGTTCGGTGCCCGACTTGCGCACCAGCAGGCGGCCCGATCCGTTGAGCCGCGCCTCGCCGTCCTTGATGCAGGCGGTGACGCGGGCATTGGTCAGCGGCGAGCCCTTCTGGAACCGGACATTTTCCATCACCTGCGGCATCGGCTCGAAAAGATGCGCCGCCTCGCTCGCCGGTTTCTTTTCCCCGGCGAGGACCGCCAGAACCTGCAGGGCCGCGATCAGCCCGTCGCCGGTCGGCGAGAAATCGCTGAGCACGATGTGGCCGGACTGTTCGCCGCCGACATTGTAGCCGCCCTTCTGCATCTGCTCGATCACGTAGCGGTCGCCGACCTGGGCGCGCGCCAGCTTGAGATCCAGCGTCTTCAGATAGCGGTCGAGACCGGCGTTCGACATCACCGTTCCGACGACGCCGCCGCCCTTGAGGTGTCCGCTCTTGGACCAGGATCGTGCCAGAAGGGCGAGAATCTGGTCGCCGTCGATGATGCGTCCGCGTTCGTCCGCCATGACGACGCGATCCGCGTCGCCGTCCAGCGCGATGCCGAAATTGGCGCGCATCTCGCGCACCTTCTCCGACATGGCTTCGGTCGAGGTCGAACCGCAGTTGGAATTGATGTTGAAGCCGTCCGGCGAAACGCCGATCGGAATGACCTCGGCGCCGAGCTCCCACAGGGCGGCCGGCGCGACCTTGTAGGCGGCGCCGTTGGCGCAGTCGACCACGATGCGAAGGCCTTCCAGATTGAGGCGGCGCGGGAACGTGTTCTTGACGAATTCGATGTAGCGGGCCTGGGCGTCGTCGATGCGCTTGGCGCGCCCCAGTTTGGGAGACGTGGCGAGGCCGGACTCAAGGCCGTTGTCCATCAGCGCTTCGATCGCCGCTTCGTGCTCGTCCGAGAGCTTGCGTCCGTCGGGGCCGAAGAACTTGATGCCGTTGTCCTGGTACTGGTTGTGCGACGCGGTGATCATCACGCCCATGTCGGCGCGCAGCGAGCGCGTCAGCATCGCGACGGCCGGCGTCGGCAGCGGACCGAACTGGAACACGTCCATGCCGACCGCGGTGAAGCCGGCGACGAGCGCAGATTCGATCATGTAGCCGGAGAGCCGCGTGTCCTTGCCGATGACGACGCGGTGGCGATGGTCGCCGCGGATGAAGATGCGGCCGGCGGCCATGCCCGCGCGCATCGCGACGCCGGGCGTCATCGCGCCGGAATTCGCGCGGCCGCGGATTCCGTCCGTGCCGAAATATTTCCGGCTCATTTGAAAGGCTCCCCTGACATCCTGCGCAGCTTATATTTTAGGACGTTATTAGACTTTTCGCAGTGTTTTCCGAACAAAGGCTTAAGCCTAAAATCCACAAACGTTAATCCGGCCCCTGCAAGGCTTTTTCCAGCTTCAGCGCGTCTCGAAGCGCAGCCGGCGCGTGGGTGCGGATATAGTCCGCGCCCTGGCGGATGGCAAACAGCTCCGCCGCCAGGCTGACCGCGCCCGAGCCGTGGACGTCGCGGCCGGTCAAACGCCGTAAAAACGATTTTCGGGACACCGAGACCAAAACGGGTAGCCCGAACCGCGCCCGCAATTCGGGTAGCCGCCGCAAGACCGTCAGCGATGTTTCGGGATTGATGCCGAGGAAAAAGCCCATGCCCGGATCGAGTACGATCCGCTCGCGCGCAACTCCCGCGCGCACCAGCGCCTCCAGGCGATGGTCGAAGAAGCGCGCGATGCGATCCATGATTTCAGAGGGCGGAACATCGACGCGCGTCGCCGCGCCGCGCTCCTGCACCGAATGCATCACGATCAGCCTGGCGGGCGATGCTGCAAGCTCGCCGTAGAGCGAAGCGTCCGGAAATCCCTGGATGTCGTTGATGTAGGCCACGCCCCTGGCCATGGCCCAGCGCTGCACTTCGGGCGAGAACGTATCGACGGAAAGACGGGCGCCCGCCAGCGCCGCGACGACCGGCTCCAGCCTGGAGATTTCGACCGGCGCGGGCACGCCTCTCGAATCCGGATTCGACGAGGCCGCGCCGAGGTCGAGTACGTCCGCGCCGTCGGCGAGAAGCTCGCGGCCGTGCGCGATGGCGGCCGCGGGCTCGAGATATTTCGCACCGTCCGAGAACGAATCTTCCGTGATATTCAGGATGCCGAGGATGTGCGTCATCGCAAGAAGTCCGCCCTCCCGTCCGGCGCGGCGGAATCCGGCTAGCGTCCCGGCTGCGGCTCCGGCACCAGCGGACCGCGCGGACGGCCGGCCGCCGGCACGCTCGGTCCGGGGCCGCGATCGGGAGCGGGCTCCTCGTACGGCGTGCGGATCGGCTTGATGCCCTTGGTCAGACCGACGATCTCGTCGCCCGTGAGAGTCTCGTACTCGAGAAGCCCCTTGGCGACCGTGTGCAGGTCATTGATCCGTGTGCTGAGTATCGTGTAGGCGCGGTTGTAGCATTCGTCGATGATGCGCCGGATTTCGGCGTCGATCTTCTGCGCGGTCGCTTCCGAGATGTTCTGCGTGCGCGAAACCGAATGACCGAGGAAGACCTCTTCCTGGTTCTCCGAATAGGCGATCGGTCCAAGGTCGTCCGACATGCCGAAGCGCGTCACCATGGCGCGCGCCATGCGCGTGGCCTGCTCGATGTCGCTCGATGCGCCGGTCGTGACCATCTCGTGGCCGAAGACCAGTTCCTCGGCGATGCGGCCGCCGAAGGCGACGCAGAGGTCGGCAAGCATCTTCTGGCGCGTCAGCGAGAGCTGGTCGCGTTCGGGCAGGCGCATGACCATGCCGAGGGCGCGGCCGCGCGGGATGATGGTCGCCTTGTGAATCGGATCGGAGCCTTCGACGGCGATCGCCACGATGGCGTGACCGCCTTCGTGATAGGCGGTCAGCTTCTTCTCGTCCTCGCTCATGGCCATGGAGCGGCGTTCCGCGCCCATCATGACCTTGTCCTTGGCATCTTCGAGCTCGCTCATCGTCACGACACGCTTGCCGCGGCGGGCCGCGAGCAGCGCCGCCTCGTTGACGAGGTTGGCGAGATCCGCGCCGGAAAAGCCGGGCGTTCCGCGCGCGATCGTGCGCGGCTCGACGTCTGGCGCGAGCGGCACCTTGCGCAGATGCACGCGCAGGATCTTCTCGCGGCCGCCGAGATCTGGGTTGGCGACGACGACGTGACGGTCGAAGCGGCCGGGACGCAGCAGCGCCGGATCGAGCACGTCCGGACGGTTGGTCGCGGCGATGAGGATGACGCCTTCGGTGGACTCGAAACCGTCCATCTCGACGAGCAACTGGTTGAGCGTCTGTTCGCGCTCGTCGTTGCCGCCGCCGAGGCCGGCGCCGCGATGGCGGCCGACCGCGTCGATTTCGTCGATGAAGACGATGCAGGGTGCGTTCTTCTTTGCCTGCTCGAACATGTCGCGCACGCGGCTGGCGCCGACGCCGACGAACATCTCGACGAAGTCCGAACCGGAGATTGTGAAGAAGGGAACGTTCGCTTCGCCGGCGATGGCGCGCGCGAGCAGCGTCTTGCCGGTGCCCGGCGGGCCGACGAGCAGCACGCCCTTGGGAATGCGGCCGCCTAGTCGCTGGAATTTCTGCGGGTCTTTCAGGAAGTCGACAATCTCCTTGAGATCGTCCTTCGCCTCGTCGACGCCGGCGACGTCTTCAAAGGTCACCCGTCCCGTCCGCTCGGTCAGCATCTTGGCGCGCGACTTGCCGAAGCCCATCGCCTTGCCGCCGCCGGCCTGGAGCTGGCGCATGAAGAAAATCCACACCGCGATCAAGAGCAGCATCGGCAGCGCGTTGAGGATGACGGCCATCAGATTGAAGCCGTCGTCAGGCGGGCTGACCGAGATGTTTACGTTGTGCTGCTTCATCATGGGCACGAGCGAGGTATCGCTGGCCGGCGCCATGGTGGTGAAAGGTTGACCGTTGCCGAGTTCGCCCTTGATGGCGTCGCCCTGCATGGTGACGGACTTGACCTGACCCTGATTCACCTCGTCGACGAACTTCGTGTAGGTGATGTTCTGCGCACTGGCGTGCTGCGCCGTGCCCTGCACCAGGTTGAACAGGAAGACGAGCAAGAGCGCGAGAACGATCCAGATCGCGAGATTTCTAAGGTTGTTCAAAGGGCCGTCCTTTCACGCGGGGCCAAGTCCGTATGGCTGCGGGTATTTTACCCACCTTATAGATAGGTCGCTTGTACCTTATTGCCAGCCTGCAAAACGTTAAGAAGTTTGTATCACCGCCGCAATCGCGATGCCAAAACCCGCTTAACGGCGCATGACTGCAACCTTTTATCGCGTAACGCCTCTTTTGGCCTTTTTGGCGGCACGCGGCGCATTTTCGGGCACGATGGCCAAGGTTTCCGGACCGAAAGCCCCCTCCTTCCTGGGGGCAAAGTAGACGCGGCAGCCGTGCAAAGTCGCGCCGCCGCCGAGCGCGTCGGCCGACAGACGGTCGAACAGCCGCTCCAGCCTCTCGAATCGCGGCCGGTAGGGATGGCCGGAGACCAGCATCAGGAGCTGGGCCAGCGCCCGAAGGCCGATCTCGCGCGGTGCGCTCACGAGTGCGGCACGGTCGACAAGGACGCCTTTGCCGGATCGCCGGCAGGCGCGGCGGAGCACAGCCGCGGTCACCTCTTCGAGCGCCTCGCGCGCCCGTGCGAGGTGCGTGGCTGCGCTCGCCAGGCGCTGCTTGTCGAGGCCCGCGCCTTCGAGCGCCGGCCATGCCTTGCGCAGACGGGCGCGCGCGAAACGGTCGTCCGCGTTCATCGCGTCCTCGAGCCAGTCATGGCCCAGGGACTCAAGGTGCGCGCGCACCAGGCTGCGTTCCAGCGACAGAAGCGGGCGCACGAGGCTCAGTTCGGCAAACTCGGACAGCGGATAACGCGTCAGGGCGCGCATCGCCGCCAGACCGTCCAGTCCCGAGCCGCGCATCAGGCGCAGCAAAAAAGTTTCCGCCTGATCGTCACGCGTATGGGCGACGTACAGCGCCGCGATCCCGTTCTTGCGCGCCCACTCTCCCATCAGGCGGTAGCGCGCCTCGCGCGCCGCCGCTTCGATATCCGATTTGGGACGCGCGCCCTTCCAGCGCAGCGCCTTGGACTTCAAACCGGCGCTTTTCGCCCAGCGCACGACCCGCCGCGCATCTGCGGCCGAGTCCGCCCGCAGGCCGTGATCGACCGTCACGACGTGCGGCGGCGCAACGCGCGACTTCTTCGCCCAGGCCGCCAGGAGATGCATCAGCGCGACGGAGTCGCCGCCTCCGGAAACCGCCACCGCCCCGGGCCAGGGCGCGCCGGCGGCGATCAACGCATTCATCGCCGCGGCGAAGCGCGACTCCAGCGAGTCAGCGGCAGGTGCCCCGGCGCGCTTCGCTGCCTTGCGCGAGAACGGTCTGGGAGGCGTGCGGGTATTTCGCCGGGAGCGCGGCAAGTGCGGTGCAGCCTTCTTTCTTCTGGCCCGAGGCGATGAGCGCCTGGCCGAGCTTGAGCATGCTATCGGGCGCGCGCGCCGAGGTGGGATATTTCTTGATCACTTCGGCGAAGGCCCGCGTCGCATTGCCATAGTCCTTTTCGACATAGGCGATGTCGCCCACCCAGTAGATCGCCTGCGGCGCGAGATCGTCCTTCGGGTGCGTGTCGGCAAAGCCGCGGAACGCCGCGCTGGCCTCGTCGTTGCGTCCTTTGGCGAGAAGATTCATCGCCGCGGAGAACTCGGCCTGCGTGCCGCTGGCCGGCGGGATGACGGACGATCCGGTTCCGCCGGTGCCGCCGCCCGGTAAGGTTCCGAGGATGCCCGGCCCCGGTGCGAGCCGTTGGGGCGCAGCGGTGCCGCTCGCCGTGTCGCCCGGCGCCGGCGGCGGACTGGCTGCCGATGCGCCGCCCGCTCCCGGACAGGGAATGGCGTTGGGGTCGCCCTGGGCCGTTCCGGCGCCGAGCTGCTGTGCCGACATCGCGCAAAGACGGTATTCGAAATCCTTGCGCTGACGTTCGAGCTTGTCGTCGAGTTCCTGCACGCGATGCGTCAGTGTTTCGTTCTCGCCGGTCAGGTTGCGTATCGTGTCCTCGAGATCGCGGACTTTGTCGTTGAGGCGGCCGATCGCGTCGTCCTGATTTTGCTCCTTTTGCAGGCGTGCCGCTTTCTCCTCATCGCTCTCGCCGAACAGATCGGCGACGCGAAGCGTTCCGCCCGTATCGCTGCGCGGCGCGACGGCGCGCCCGGCCGGTTCCTCGGCGGCGGTTGCGCCAAGCGGCGCGGATGCGGCGAGCAGCACGCACAACGCGAGAGAACCCACGCCCAGCAGTCCGGCCTTGGTCATGCTCCGTCTCCTCGCGAAAAGACCATTCATTTGCGAAGACTTAGCCGAAATTGAGGCCCGCCGGAATCCGGCGCGCGCGCAAAAGCAAAAAGGGGGCGCCCGCTGCGAGCGCCCCCGTCGGCTGAGTCCGTCGACAGCGTCAGGAGTTCGCGCCGCCCGAAATGCTCGTCACGCCGCGGCGGTTCTGCGCCCAGCAATCCTCGGTCGACTGCGTGCAGATCGGATGCTCCTTGCCGTACGAGATCGTATCGACGCGCGCGGAGGACACGCCGAGGCTGACGAGATATTCCTTGACGGCATTGGCGCGCCGGGCGCCGAGCGCGAGATTGTATTCACGCGTACCGCGTTCGTCGCAGTCGCCTTCCACCGTCACCTTGATCGACGGATATTTCTGCAGCCAGGTCGCCTGGCGCTGCAGCGTCGCCTTGTCGTTGTCCTCGATGTTGTACTCGTTGTAGGCGAAGTGAACCGTGTCGCCGACGTTGACGCGAAGATCTTCGGCGCTGCCGGGCACGATGCTGGAGGTGACCGGCGGGGTTTCGTGCGTTGCCATCGGCGGAGGCGTTTCGGCGACGGGCTTGGGCGTCGAGCAGCCGGCGAGCATCAATGCGGCTGTGAACGCAGCGATCGTCATGGCGGCGGAATATTTCGTCATCGGAATTCAAGCTCCTCCAGCGGGTTCGCGATGCAACTTGCGGCGAGTCCGCAATGCATCGCCAGTGAACTCAGTTTCATACGTGTCGGTGTCAAACGCGTGCAGAAAAAACACATTACATGGAGTTTAGGAACTTTAAGGCTACTGGATCAAGGGTGACCAGGCGGGATCGGATGCATCGCCAGGAGTCGTCACGCGGCGTTCGTTCCGGCCGGTAACATCGATCGACCAGATCTGCGAACCGCGTCCGCCGGGTGATGTACGGCCGAACATGATGACACGTCCGTTCGGTGCCCACGTGGGACCTTCATCCTCCCAGCCATTGGTGATCAAACGCACGCCTGAGCCGTCCGGATGCATGACGCCGACGTGGAATCCATTGTTCTGGTTGGTAAACGCGATCAGGTCGCCGCGCGGACTCCAGACCGGCGTGCCGCTGCGACCGGCGATGAAGCTGATGCGGTGCTGGTTCGAACCATCGGCGTTCATCACATAAACTTGCTGGCTGCCACCGCGATCGGACTCGAATGTGATCTGCGTCCCGTCAGGCGAATAGGACGGCGCCGTGTCGATGGCGGGATCGCTTGTTAACCGCGTAAGCGCACGCGTGCGTAGATCCATGACATAGATGTCCGAGTTGCCAGCGGTTTCCAGTGTAAGCGCGACCTTGTTGCCATCCGGCGAGAAGCGCGGACTGAACGTCATGTTCGGGAAGTTGCCGAGCATCTCCTGCCGCCCGCTTTCCAGATCGAACAGATACACGCGCGGCTTGGAGCCGATGTAGGACATGTAGGCGATCATCTGCGCCGTGGGATTGAAGCGCGGCGTCAGAACGAGATAGTCGCCGCGGGTGAGGAAGATCGGGTTGGCGCCGTCTTCATCCATCACTGCGAGTCGCTTCTTGCGCGCGAGCGCAGGACCGGATTCCGAGATGAAGACGATGCGGGTGTCGAAATAGCCTTTCTCGCCGGTGATGCGCTGGTAGATTGCATCGGAGATGATGTGCGCGATGCGCCGCCAGTTTTCGGGCGTCGTGAAATATTGCTGGCCGATCATCTGGCTCTCGCCATAGACGTCCCACAGCCGGAAGTCGACGCGCAGCCTGCCGTCGGGCTGCGACTGTGCCTGGCCGGCGACCAGCGCCTGCGCGCTGATCGCGCGCCAACTGCCGAATTGCGGCGGCGCGTTGATATTGGCGATCTTCTCGATGAACGATTTGGGATCCAGCGGACGGAACAGGCCCGAGCGCTCGAGATCGGCGCGTACCACCTTGGCGATGTTCTGCGCGGCGGCCGCGTCGCCCGGATTGGGCGATGCGAAGTCGGGAATGGCGATCGGCAGCGGCTGGGCGTTGCCCTGATCGACCGTGACGTGAAGATCGGCGCGCGCCGGCGCGGCCGCGAGCAACCCGGCGATCGCGGCTAGCGCGATGGCGGCGATGGATCGGAACACGCGGCTGGATTCCATTCTAGTCTCCCGTCACTGGAACATCTTGCGCGGATCGAAGTCGATCGTGATGTCCCGCCAGTCGTTGTACCGCTCTGCCGGCAGCTTGTAGGGCTGGCAGGTGTAGATCGCGCGCCGTGCCGCATCGACGGCCGCGCGCATGTACGGATCGCTGGCCGCCTGCGCCGCCGAGTCTGCAGCCAATTGTGGCGGCTGTGCGACGCGCCCGTCCGGTGCGAGGAAAAGATGGAACTCCGGGATCAACTTTTCCGGATGGGGCGCGCCGACGGGCGGGCTCCAGCACTGCGCGATCTCGTTCTTGAGCGCGTCGACGAGATCCATCGTCATCGCATTCATCGCGCCGACCCCGCGTACGGTGCGGTCGGCCACCTTGGCATTGCGCGGCGCGGCCGCCGGCGACGTGAGCTTGTTGAGCAGAGCGCTGAAATCGTCGCTCGCCGGTTTTTTCTGATCCGGCGCGACGGGCGCCTCGTCGGGTTTCTTCATCGGCCTCGGCGTCGGTGCTGGTTTGGCGAGCACCGGCTCGGACGGTGCCTGGTCGGGCGCGGGTTCGGCCTGTGGCGGTGTCGGCGCGGGCTTGGGCAGGGGCGTGTCCGTCGGCGTCTCCGGCGTCGCGAGCTTGGGCTGGCGCTGCACCGTCGGCGCGATATTGGTCTTGGGCGCGATGGTGACGAGATCGACCGGCACGACGGGCGTCGCTTCGTCGACGATGTCGAGCTGCCGCTGCCAGGTGAGCAGCGCGCCGGCGGCGATCAGGCCGTGCAGCAGCAGCGCGCCGAATACGCCCACGCGCGGCCCGCGCGCCGTGGTCGGACGGTACCTACCGATTCTCAGGCTTCGGCTTTGCGACATCGGTAACCAGGCCGATATGGGTGAAGCCCGCGGCGGAGAGAAGGCCCATCACTTCCATCACGCGGCCATAGTCGACCGCCTTGTCGCCGCGCACGAAAATCCGCTGGTCGTAGCCGTTTGCCGCGATGGCGGTCAGCTTGGCAACGAGTTCGTCCTCCCCGATGGGCGTGTTCTGGATGTAGACCTTGCCGTTGCGCTTGACGGTGACGGACAAGGGTTCGCGGTCCTGCCCCAGCGCCTGGGCGCGTGTCTTGGGGAGATCGACCGGGACGCCGACCGTGAGCAGCGGCGCCGTCACCATGAAAACGATCAGCAGCACCAGCATCACGTCGACGAACGGCGTCACGTTGATCTCGGACAGGGGCCGGCGGCGAAGCCCGCGCCGCCCGTGCTCGCGAGGCTGGATGCCCGCCGCCATCAGCGCGCCTTTTCGTCGAGCTGGCGCGACAGGATCGCCGACAGCTCGTCCGCGAAAGCGTCGAGCCGGGTGCTGTAGCGCCCGATCTCGTTGACGAAGCGATTGTAGAAAATGACCGCCGGGATGGCGGCGAGAAGGCCCATGGCTGTAGCGAACAGCGCTTCGGCGATACCCGGCGCGACCACCGCGAGCGTCGTGTCGTGGCGCGCGGCAATCGCCGAGAACGAATTCATGATGCCCCAGACGGTGCCGAACAGGCCGATGAACGGCGCGGTCGAGCCGACCGTCGCGAGAAAGCCCAGCGAACGCTCCAGGCCGTCTGCCTCGCGCATGATCGTGACGTTCATCGCCTTGTCGATGCGTTCCTTTATTCCGGGGAGCAGCGCCTCGCGCGGCACGCCGCCTTCGAAGGCGCGGCGCCACTCGCGCAAGGCCGAGACGAAGACGGCCGACATGGGATGATCGGCGTTGGCCGAGAACTTGGAATAGAGTTCGTCCAGCGACTGGCCGGACCAGAAGATCTTCTCGAACTTCGCTGCGCGCCTGCCGAGCGTGCCCAGCGCCAGCCACTTGTTGATGATGATCGTCCAGGACCAGAGCGAAGCGACGAGCAGCACGATCATCACCGACTTCACGATCCAGTCCGCGCTCATGAACATGTGCACGACCGAAATGCTGCCGATCGAGGCGTTGGCGTCCACGCCGAGCGGCGAAACGTCGACCGACGAGGTCGGCGCCGAATCCGGCGCGCCGAGGTCGCGGCTCTGCGCCGGGCTACCCGGCGGTGCGGCGGCGGGCGCGCTCTGCGCGAAGGCAGGCGCCGTGCACGAGAGCAGGAAGGCCGCGACGGCGACGGCGACCAGACGAAGCAGTGTCATCAACGGACCTCTTTCAACGAGGAGCGAAAGCCTGTTCAGCGCTCGCGCATCCACTCGACCGGATCGTGCCGCGGACCGCGCAAAAGTCATTCAAACTTGGCCGAATTTGGGCGTCAAAGGTTAAGCGCCTGTTTCAAGCACGTAAGGAAGCAGTTTGTCGCGCACGGCCTGCGGAATGCGACGCGGCTTGCCGCTGAGCGTCATGATACAGGCTTCGACCCGGCCGTGCGCGAGCAAAGTGTCTCCGCTGTAAATTTTTTGATCGGCCTTCATGCGCGCGCCGGTCAGCACCGGACAGGTCGTGTGGATCTCGATCGGATCGTCAAGCCGCGCGGGCTTGAAGAAGTCGATCGCCGCATTGCGAAGCGTCCATGCCGTCGGCTCCGCGTCGTCCAGCATGGCCATCCTGCCGACTCCGGCGAGCCGGAAGAATTCCGTGCGGCCGCGCTCCATGTAGCGCAGATAGTTGGCGTGATAGACGACGCCCGACAGGTCCGTGTCCTCGTAATAGACCCGGATGGGCAGGATATGGACCTTGCCCTCGAAGCGGCCGAGGCCGGACGGTTCAGTCATTCCCGCCATCCCCGTCTAGCGACGCGCCGTTCATGGCTGGTCGTCGTCCCGATTGAGCAGGTCCAGCTGCGCCGGATCGCGCGGCGGCGCCGGCAGGCCGAGATGGGCATAAGCGGCCGCCGCCAGCAGCCTGCCGCGGGGCGTGCGCTGCACGAAGCCCTGCTGCATCAGGAACGGCTCGAGCACGTCCTCGATCGCGTCGCGCGACTCGCCGAGCGCGGCGGCGATCGTTTCGATTCCCACCGGGCCGCCGACGAACGCCTCCGCAATCAGCCTCAGATAGCGCCGGTCGAAATCGTCGAGGCCGCGCGCGTCGACTTCGAGCCGCGTCAGCGCGGCGTCGGCGATCTTCGCGTCCACGCGCGCATGGCCGCCGACCGAGGCGAAGTCGCGCACGCGCTTGAGCAGCCGGCCGGCGATGCGCGGCGTGCCGCGGGCGCGCCCGGCGATTTCGCGCGCACCTTCGGCCGTCAGATTGAATCCGAGGACGCGCGCGCCGCGTTCCACGATCGAGAGCAGCTCGTCGGGCGCGTAGAAATTGAGGCGCAGCGGAATGCCGAAACGGTCGCGCAGCGGCGTGCTGATCAGGCCCGAACGCGTCGTCGCGCCGACCAGCGTGAAGGGGTTGAGCGTGATCTTCACCGACCGCGCCGACGGCCCCTCGCCGATCACGAGGTCGAGCTCGTAATCCTCCATCGCCGGATAGAGGATTTCCTCGACCACGGGATTGAGCCGGTGAATTTCGTCGATGAAGAGGACGTCGCGCGGCTCCAGATTGGTCAGGATCGCGGCGAGGTCGCCGGCCTTGGCGAGCACCGGGCCCGAGGTCGAGCGGAAATTGACGCCCAGCTCGCGCGCCACAATCTGCGCCAGCGTCGTCTTGCCGAGGCCCGGCGGCCCGGAGAACAGCACGTGATCCAGCGCTTCGGATCTCGCCTTGGCCGCCTGGATGAAGACCGAGAGATTCTCGCGCGCCTGGGTCTGGCCGACGAAATCGGCCAGCGTCTTGGGGCGCATCGAGGCTTCGAGCGAGTCCTCTTCGTTGCGCTCGGGAGTGACAAGGCGGTCTGCCGCTTGCTTGGCCATCTAGCGTCCCATCGCCCGCAGGGATTCCCGGATGAGCACGTCGACGGGCGCCGCCTGGCCGAGATCGTTCGCCGCCCGCGCCACCGACTCCGCCGCCTGCGTCGCGGAGTAGCCGAGCTTGACCAGCGCGGCAACGGCGTCGGCTTCGGCGCCGCGCGGTGCCAGCGCCACGACGCGGCCCTCGTCGCCATGAGCGCGCAGCATCATGGCAGGCGCCTTGTCCTTCAGTTCGGTGGCGATGCGCAGCGCGAGCTTCGGGCCAACGCCCTGTGCGCGGCCGATCGCGGCCTTGTCGGACAGCGCCAGCGCGCGCTCCAGTTCGCGCAGGCTGAGCGCGGAGAGGACGTTGAGCGCCACCCGGCTGCCGACGTTCTGCACGGTCTGCAGCAGGCGGAACCATTCGCGTTCTTCGGCGGAGTGAAAACCGTAGAGCCGGATCGCGTCTTCCGACAGCTTGGTCTCGATGATCAGCGACACGTGCGCGCCGACGGCGAGCTTGGACAGTGTCGACGCAGGACACTGCACCAGATAGCCGACGCCGCCAACGTCGACGATCGCGTGATCCTCCGCGATCGAATCCACGACGCCGGTGAGCTTGCCGATCATGCGAGCGCCGCGATCATGCGCGCGCGCGTCGCCGCGAGGTGGGCGTGCGCGATGGCGCAGGCGAGCGCGTCCGCCGCATCGGCCTGCTCGACGCGCGACGTCGGAATGAGCCGGCGCACCATCGCCTGCACCTGCTCCTTTTGCGCATGGCCGACGCCGACGACCGACTTCTTGATGTGGTTGGGCGCGTATTCCGCGATCTCCAGTCCGGCCTGGGCGCCGGCGAGCAGCGCGATGGCGCGGGCGTGTCCGATCTTGAGCGCGGCCGAGGGATCCTTGGCGACGAATGCCTGCTCCACCGCGATGGCCGCGGGTTTCTGCTCCGCGATGATCGCCGCCAGCGCGCGGTGCAGCGCCAGAAGCCGCAATCCGAGCCCGTCGGCCGTCCGCGTCGTGATCACACCGTGCGCCACATGCGTCAGCCGGGAACCGGAGGCCGCGATCACGCCCCATCCCATCCGGGCGAGGCCCGGGTCAAGGCCAAGGATGCGAATCGGCGCGGTCATCGGCCTTTTGTACCCCTTCCGTTCGGCCTTTTCCTAGCGGGTCGAAACCGCCGCGCAGTGCCGGGCGGGCGCCGCCGCTAGGACGACAGCTTCGCCAGGGCGGCTTCGGACAACTCGTAGTTCCCGAAGACGTGCTGCACGTCGTCATGGTCGTCGAGCGTCTCGATCAGCTTGATCAGGCTGTCGGCGGCATCGTCCTTCACCGCCACCGTATTCTGCGGCCGCCAGGTGAAGCCGGCCGACGACGGCGCGCCGAGCCTGGCCTCCAGCGCATCGCGCACGGCGATGAAATCGTCGAGGCCGGTGAGGAACTCGTGACCCTCCTCGCCCGAAATGCATTCGCTGGCGCCGACCTCGATCGCCAGCTCGAGCATGGCGTCGTCGCTGCCCTTATCCCTTGGATAGGCGATCTGTCCGACATGGTCGAACAGGAATGACACGGAATTCGTTGCGCCCATCTCGCCGCCATATTTGGCGAAGGTCGAACGAACGTCGGCGGAGGTGCGGTTGCGGTTGTCGGTCAGCGCTTCGACGATGAGCGCGACACCGCCCGGACCGCGGCCCTCATAGCGGACTTCGTCGTAGTTCTCCGCATCGCCGCCCTGCCCCTTCTTGATGGCGCGCTCGATATTGTCCTTGGGCATGGACTCCGCCTTGGCGGCGATGATCGCGGTGCGCAGGCGCGGATTGTGCGCGGGATCGGGCAGACCCGTCTTGGACGCGACCGTGATCTCGCGGCTGAGCTTGGAAAAGAGCTTGGAGCGCTCCTTATCCTGCTTGCCCTTGCGGAACATGATGTTCTTGAACTGACTGTGACCGGCCATGCGAAATCGGATCTCTGTCTGCGGCGGGTGAGATAGCCGCGCGCGGGGCGCGGGTTCAAGTGCGTCGACTCTCCCGCGTAAAGGAAGCCGGATCGGGCGCCGAGCGCCGCGTCCCCTTGCGCCTGCCGCAGAGTGTGGGTTTGGCCGGTCGGGACGGTATTCGTTTTCAGTTTTTTCGACTCCCTCCCCCCGCAGCTTTTCTAACCATTTGATTATACGACACAAATTTTTAGACGCGTCGCAGCTTATCCCTGCGCGCGTGTTGCCGGCTGCCGCGTGACCGCCGGCTGCCTGGAGAACATAGGAATATTTTCCGTGTATTCAAGGGCGAGGGATGACGGGACGCCGCAAATCTCAGCGCCGGGTCCCGCGATCCGCGATGCGTTCGCCCGCTACGGCTTGAGGCGGTGGAGCAGGTCTTCGACGCCGTCCTGCCAGTCGTCGAAATTGTCGGAGTCGATCCAGATCTCCATCAACTCGGACGGCTCGGTCATGACGCGCGTGACGGCCTGCACCGCCTTGTCGACGAGCGGCGCGCCCGGCGCCTGTTTGAGGCCGGAGATCCACTCGTCGATCTTGGCGGTGCGCGGCGTGAGCGCGCCGGGCCGTCCCAGCAGCCGCGCGACGATCTCTCCCGCGGCCAGCGCCTCGGCACCGTCGGAGACTTCGAGATAGTCCTCGCCCGCCTGGATCGCGGTATCGAGCGTCCGCTCGAGGCCCGACAAGTCCTTCCCGTCGGCGATCATGTCCGCGTAATCGCAGGCGTCGTCGTTCTCCAACGCACCCTTGCCCCAAGCACCCATTCGCGTCTCCCGGCTTGCGCGCGCGCCGTCGCGCCGCGCCCGCATGAGACACCAGCTTGATTGAAAAGGCGTTGCGCGAATGCCGCCAATTGAAGCGAACGGCGAAACCGCTTCGCAACCGCGGTCACGCGGAGGTGGGCGGCCCTTTGAGCTCGACCGTGTTGCCGTCGGGATCGCGGATGTAGACGGACGGGCCGGTGCCTTCGGCGCCGTAGCGCTGGCCGGATTCGACGATCTCGATTCCATGACGCCCGAGATGCGCGCGGATCGCCGCCTCGTCGAACGGGACAATCCGGATCGCGAAATGATCGAGATTGTGCGCCTCCGTCCCCGGTCCCGCGCCGCCGCGCCTGCCGAGCATGCCGTCGAGCGTCACCAGATCGATGAGCGAGGAGCCGGCGCGAACCTGCCAGAGTCCGATCGCGTCCTGCACCTTGTCGAGCGTGCAACCGAGGACGACGCAATAGAAGCGCAGACTCGCCCGCACGTCGCGCACGCGCAGCACGACGTGATCGATGGCTTGCAGCGTGAAAGGCGTGGAGGTCAGCGGTTCGTCTCCCGGTCGCGCGCGATGCTAATCCATCTACGTAAAATTGCGTAGCCTGCCGGCGGCGTTCCGCGCCTCGAATTAAAGTCCCGGAAACGGGCGCGATCTAGCTTCGCATCGTCGGCACCACGCATAGCGGCGTCATGAGAGAGCATGTCCTCAATCCGCATCTGAAGGCCGCCGCGCCGGAGGCGCTCCTCCGCCGCGGCTGCGTGACGGCGATCGAGCTCGACGCGATCAAAGCGTCGGCCGGGATGCGCTGGGAAAAAATGCGCGCGACGATCCATGCGCGCCTCGAGGCGATCCTGCGGCAGAAACTCGGTGCCACCGATTTCTTCGCGCAGATGGACGAGACGTCCTATCTCGTGACGATGCCGTCCTGCGATCCGGACGATGCGCAGATCTGTTGCCTGCGCATCGCTTTCGAGCTGCATACGAGCCTGTTGGGCGAATGCCGGCTGTCCGACCTGCGCATCGCGAAAATCGCGCAGGGCAAGGACGGCACGCTCGTCGCCGAAGCGATCGAAGAACCCGCAATCAGCCGCCTCGTTCAACGGGCCGGATTGCACGAGCATCTCCTGCCGGCGCCGGGACGGGACCCACGGCCGGCACGGCCCATGCCGCCCGCCGCGCCGGAGCCCGAGAAATTCGTTCACAGCTTCGCGCCGTTCTGGGACGTCCGCCTCGAGGCGGTCGCGACCTGGCGCTGTCTGACCAAGCCCGCGGACTCGGTCACGCGCACGTCGGAGGAGCATATCCGCAATCGCCTGGCGCAGACCCTGTCGGCGATCGGACGTTCGATGTCGGTGCTGTCGCGACGGCTGCGCCAGCGCGACCGTTTCCTGCTGTCCATTCCGATCGGCCACGAACTCCTCAGTTCGCCGATCGCGCGCATGGAGCTTGCCTATACCTGCCGCAATCTTCCGGCGGAGGTGCGGCCCTACGTGCTGTTCGAGATCACCGGATTGCCGCAAGGCGTGCCGCACAGCCGGATGAGCGACTTCATCACCGTCCTGAGACCTTTCGCCAAGGCGGTGCTCGTGCATGTGCCGCCGCACAATCTTTCGTTCGACGCCTATCAGGGACTGGGCATCCATGCCGTCGGCATCGACCTGGACCACGGCGCGACTCAACTTGCCGCGCTGCAGGAGATCGAGCGCATCGCCGCGGGTGGGCGCGTCCTGCATGCGATGACGTTTCTCACCGACGTCGCCAACGTCGAGACGCTCGCCGCCGCGTGCAAGGCCGGGATCAACCTGGTGGCGGGACCGCTGATCGGCGCGGGCGTGCCGGAACCTTTGCCGATCCGCCGCCTGCTGGCGCGCGAGATCGCGCAGCCTTCGGCGGCGCGCGCGCTCGTCTAGCGGGACGGTTTCACGTCGCGAGCGGACCGGTCTGCTTCAGCCGGCCGCCGAGCCGCACCGGTTCGATCCGCGTGGCGAGTCCGCGCGCATCCGTCTCGGCGAATACCGCGCACATCGTCGCCGGACCCGTCGCGGGCGTGAAGCGGCCGCTCGCCATCTTGGTGACGAAGCGCTGCAGCGGCTGGAACTTCTCCATCCCGATCACGCTGTCATAGTCGGCGCAGGCGCCGGCATCGGTCTGGTACGCCGTGCCGTTGGGAAGGATCTGCGCGTCGGCGGTAGGCACGTGGCTGTGGCTGCCGACGACGAGACTAGCGCGGCCGTCGCAGAAATGGCCCATGCCCATTTTCTCGCTCGTCGCCTCCGCATGCATGTCGACCACGATCGCGTCGGCGCCTTCGCCCAGCGGACACGCCGCGAGCTCTGCGTCGACGGCCGCGAAAGGATCGTCCAGCGCGTCCATGAACACGCGGCCCATGACGTTGACGACGAGGACGCGCGCGCCCGTTCTGGTCTGGTAGAGGTTCGCGCCCCGTCCGGGCGTTCCTTTCGGATAGTTGCGCGGACGCAGGATGCGGTCTTCATCGTCGATGAAGGAGAGGATTTCCTTCTGGTCCGCCCAGTGATTTCCGGTGGTGATGACGTCGATGCCGATGGCGAAGAATTCGCGCGCGATCGCCTGGGTCAGTCCGAAACCGTGTGCCGCATTCTCGCCGTTGGCGATGACGAGATCGAGAGAGAGCGACTCCCGCAACCGCGGAAGCTCCGCGGCAACCACATCGCGGCCGGGCTTGCCGATTACGTCGCCTATGAACAGAATACGCATCGCGGTGTCATAACACAGGGTCCCGCGATGATTTCAGCGAAATTGTTGGCCCGCCTCATCCTCCAGTCCTCCGCCTGGATCGTGCTGATGGCCGTCCTCCTGTTCTGGCCGGCGGGGAACTGGCTGTGGCCGCAGGGCTGGGCCTTCCTCGCCATCTTCATTCTCGGATCGATCCTGTTCTGCACCTGGTTGTGGCGACGCGACCCGGCGCTTCTGGTCTCGCGCCTCCAGCCCGTCGTGCAGCAGGGACAGGCCGGCTGGGACAAGTTGTTCATGGCCTGCGCCGTGATCGTCTGGAACCTGTGGCTCGTGCTGATGGCGCTCGACGCCCAGCGCTGGCGCTTCTCGGAGATGCCGGTGTGGCTGAACGCGATCGGCGGCGCGCTGATCGCATCCGGCTTCGCCGCCACCATGCCGGTGTTCGCCGCCAACAGCTTTGCCGCGCCGGTCGTCAGGATCCAGCAGGAGCGCGGCCACCATCTCATCGATACGGGCCCCTACGCGATCGTGCGGCATCCGATGTACGCATCGGCGCTGCTTTACATTATCGGCGTGCCGTTGCTCCTGGGATCCTGGATCGGCCTCGCCGTCGTGCCGCTGATGCTCATCGGACTGGCGCCGCGCGCGGTGCGCGAAGAAGAACTCCTCAAGCGGGAGCTGCCCGGCTACGCCGATTACATGACACGGGTGCGCTGGCGCATGATCCCGCACATATGGTGACGGCGGCTTCAGGCGCGAATAGGGGATCCGCGCGATCTAGCGAAGGAAGCGGCGGATGCCGTTTTCGGTGACGACGAGATCGAGCGGATGGTCATGCTCCTCGCGCGGCACCATCACGACTTCCTGTCCGGAATAGGCGACGCCGATCAGGCGCATGCCGGGGAGAAGATCGAAGGTGCGGTCGTAATAGCCGCCGCCGTAACCGAGGCGATGACCTTCCGCGTCGAAGGCGAGAAGCGGCACGAGGACGACGGACGGCATCACTTCGGGCGCAGAGGCCAGCGGCTCGGCGATGCCGTAGGCGTTGGGCGCGAGCCGATCGCCCGTCTTCCAGGCGCGGAACACAAGCGCCGAGCGCGCCGCGACCACGCAGGGCAGCGCCAGCGGATGGCCGAGCGCCGAAAGCGCGGACATCAGCGCGCGCGGATCGGCTTCGTCGCGGATCGGATGGTAGCCGGCGACGATCGCGCCCGGCGGCAGTTCCAGGTCCCCGGCAAATCGCGCGATGTGCTCCGCGAACGGGGCCCAGGTGAGCGTGGCTCGGCGGGTGCGCGCTTCGGAGCGCATTTTCTGTTTCTGGTCCATGGAAAAACGCTAGCACACGCGCCGCGCGGCGACTCCTGCAGGAAGGGCGGCTTGCCGACGCATGCGGCACGATGATCTGGCGCGGGCGGGAAAGTGGACGGAACCGCGACCGCCGTTGGTGTTTGGATCCTCACGGGCCTGCAAGCGCAGGTGGGCGCCATATGACCAAGACCACGATCCTGGCCAGGGACAGCTCCCGGTGAGTACCATTAAGGCCCCTGGGCATCGCTAACCTGACGCGCGGAGCAGTAACCGTCCGTCTCTAACCTAGGCTTGCGCGAGGCGTCCGGCAATGTCCTCGACGCGTTTTGTGGCGGCCTCGAGCGCGTCGGCCGCGATGGCCTCGGATTGCGCCAGGCGTTCCGCGACCGCTTCATGGCTGCCGTTGAGCTCGCCGAGTTCGCGCGTGCGCTGCTGAAGCTGGCTCGCCGCTTCGTGATGCTCGTCGGCGATCAGGAGCGCGGCCATCAACAGCAGCCGCTGGTCGCCGACCTGTCCGACCGAGCCCAGCAGTTCCTTCACCTTGTCGTCGACATGCTCGGCGAGCTGGCGCAGATGGTTCTCCTCGCCGTCGTCGCAGGCGATGGTGTAGGCGCGACCGTTCACCATGACGTTGACGAGAGGCATCCTTTTCTCCTAGCGGCCGAGCGCGACGCGGATCTCGCCGATGGCGCCGTCGAGCCGGCCTTCCACTTCCTCGGCGATTTCGGAAAGCGCGCGGTTTTCCTCTTCCAGCTCGGCGATGCGCGCCAGCAGCCGGTCGCGTTCTTCGCCCAGTTCGGCAAGCCTGGCCTTAGCGGTTGCGGCCTCGGCTTTCAGGCCCGCGAGCGGCGCGACGGCCTCCTCCAGACCCTGGAGGACCTCCCTGAAGCGCTCTGCGGCGATGTCGAGCCTGCTCATGCGCGTGCGATTCCTGCTGTTCGCGAGGACCTTAGGCTTCGCGGGGAAAGAGGGTCAACGCATAATCTGGCGCAGCTTCCGCACGTCCATATTTTGTCTCAAATGCGCATTCTGGTGATGGTTTGGACGGGCGTCACCAAGTGCCCTTGACGGCTCCGCCACCCGGTCGCTAAGGCCAGCCTCCCGCCCTCACGGAGTGACCCATGGATTCGCACAGCGCTCCGCCCGAGCAGGCCCGGACCCGGCGCCTCGCAAATGCCATACGCGGCCTCTCGATGGACGCGGTCGAGCAGGCGAAATCGGGACATCCCGGCCTTCCGTTGGGCATGGCCGATGCGGCGACGGTTCTGTTTTCGCACTTCCTCAAATACGACCCTGCCCATCCAGACTGGCCCGACCGCGACAGATTCGTGCTTTCCGGCGGGCACGGCTCGATGCTGCTCTACGCACTTCTATATCTTACGGGCTACTCGCGCCCCACGCTCGACGACATCAAGAACTTCCGCCAGGTCGGCAGCCCCTGCGCCGGCCACCCCGAATACGGGCACCTGCCCGGCGTCGAGACGACCACGGGGCCGCTCGGCCAGGGGATCGCCAACGCCGTCGGCATGGCGCTGGCCGAACGCATCCTCAACGCGCGTTTCGGCGACGCTCTCGTCGACCACAAGACCTACGTCATCGCCAGCGACGGCGACCTGATGGAAGGCATCTCGCATGAGGCGATCTCGCTTGCCGGCCACCTCAAACTCTCGAACCTCATCGTCCTGTGGGACGACAACAAGATTTCCATCGACGGCGCGATTTCGCTGTCGGATTCGACGCATGTGAAGAAGCGCTTCGAAGCGGCAGGCTGGGCGGTCGAGGAATGCGACGGCCACGACGCGCTCGACGTGCACCGCGCGCTCGGCGCCGCGCAAGAGGCGAAAGCACCGGTGCTCATCGCCACCCGGACCGTCATCGGTTTCGGATTTCCCACCCGCGCCGGTACGCAGAAGGCGCACAGCGACGCGCCCGGCGCCGAAGAAATCGCGGGCGCGAAGAAAGCGCTCGATCTTCCGTCCGCGCCATTCGCACTCAACGACGGCGTGCTCGACGCATGGCGCGCGATCGGCCGGCGCGGCCGCGGCGCCTACGACGCCTGGACCGCGCGCAAGAACGCCTCGCCGCACGTCTCCGCGTTCGATGCGGCCGTCGCGGGCGAACCGCTGACGGCGTTCAACGCGGCGCTCCTGGACCTGAAGGAAAAGCTGAGCGCCGAAAAGCCGAATGCCGGAACGCGCCGCACGTCGGAACGCGTCCTCGAAGTGGCGAACGGCGTGCTCACGACGACGGTCGGCGGATCCGCGGACCTGACGCCGTCGAACAACACCAAGACCAAGAACATCGACGACATCAAGCCGGGCGCATTCGGCGGCCGCTACATCCGCTACGGCATCCGCGAACACGGCATGGCGGCGGCGATGAACGGCATGGCGCTGCATGGCGGGATCGTTCCCTATGGCGGCACGTTCCTCGTCTTCTCCGACTATATGCGCCCGTCGATCCGGCTCGCCGCGCTGATGGGCATACGCGTCGTATTCGTGATGACGCACGACTCGATCGGCGTCGGCGAAGACGGGCCGACGCACCAGCCGGTGGAGCATCTGGCCGCGCTGCGCGCCATTCCCAACCTCACCGTGATCCGGCCCGCGGACGCGGTGGAGACCGCGGAGGCCTGGGAGATCGCGCTCAACAGGACTGACGGCCCGAGCCTGCTCGTCTTTTCGCGCCAGGACGTGCCGACGCTGCGCATGCAGCATGTGCCGGAGAATCTCGTTAACAGGGGCGCCTACGAGATCGCCGGCGCGGAAAATCCGAAAGTAACCTTTCTGGCGACCGGTTCCGAAGTCGACCTTGCCGTCAAGGCGCGCGAGCTCCTGAAGGCCGACGGCATCGGCGCGCGCGTCGTTTCCATGCCCTGCTGGAGCCTGTTCGAACAACAGAGCGAAACATATCGTGACGCTGTTCTCGGCCGCGATACCGTTAAAATCGCCGTCGAAGCGGCGGTCCGCGAGGGTTGGGATCGATACATCGCGCCGCATGGCCGTTTTGTCGGAATGCATGGCTTCGGCGCCAGCGGACCGTATAAAAACGTCTACAGGCACTTTGGAATTACGCCGGAAGCAGCAGCCGACGCTGCGCGTGCGGCGCTCAAAAATACAGGGAGATAGAGTATGGCAATCCGCGTTGCGATCAACGGCTTCGGCCGCATCGGGCGACTTGTGCTGCGCGCCATCGTGGAGAGCGGGCGCCGCGACATCGAAGTCGTGGCGTTGAACGATCTGGGACCGGTCGAAACCAACGCCCACCTGCTGCGCTATGACAGCGTGCACGGCCGCTTTCCCGCCAACGTCGCGGTCGATGGCGACTACATCGTCGCCGCCGGGCACAAGATCAAGGTCAGCGCGGTGCGCGATCCGGCCGAACTGAAGCACAAGGACCTCGACGTCGACATCGCGCTGGAATGCACCGGCCTCTTCACGTCCAAGGACAAGGCCTCGGCGCACCTCAAGGCCGGCGCCAAGCGCGTCCTCGTATCGGCGCCCGCCGACAATGCCGACCTGACGGTCGTCTTCGGCGTCAACCACGACAAGCTGACCAGGGATCACGTGGTCGTCTCCAACGCCTCGTGCACGACCAACTGCCTCGTCCCGGTCGCCAAGGTGCTGCACGACTCCGTCGGCATCGAGAAGGGCATGATGACGACGATCCACTCCTACACGGGCGATCAGCCGACGCTCGACACCATGCACAAGGACCTCTATCGCGCCCGCGCCGCGGCGCTGTCCATGATTCCGACCTCGACCGGCGCGGCCAAGGCAGTCGGCCTCGTCCTGCCGGAACTGAAGGGCAAGCTCGACGGCGTCTCGGTGCGCGTGCCCACGCCCAACGTCTCGCTCGTCGACCTCAAATTCGTCGCCAAGCGCGCGACGACCGTCGAGGAGGTGAACAGTGCGATGAAGGCGGCCGCCGCCGGCCCGCTCAAGGGCATCCTCGACATCGTCGATGCGCCGCTCGTCTCCAGCGACTTCAACCACAATCCGGCTTCCTCATCCTTCGCTCTCGACCAGACCAAGGTGATGGACGGAAACTTCGTCAGCGTCATGAGCTGGTACGACAATGAGTGGGGCTTCTCCAACCGCATGGCCGACACCGCCGTGGCGATGGGCAAGCTGATCTGATGGCCGGCTTCCGCACGCTCGATGACCTTCAGGTGAAGGGAAAGCGCGTGCTGGTGCGCGCCGATCTCAATGTGCCGATGAAGGACGGCGCCGTCGCCGACGCCGTGCGGATCCAGCGCCAGGCCCCGACCATCCGCGAACTGGCGGACAAGGGCGCGCGCGTCATCGTCCTTAGCCATTTCGACAGGCCCAAAGGCAAGGTCGTGCCGTCGATGTCGCTGAAACCGGTGACGGCGGCGCTCTCGCGCGAGCTCGGAAAGCCGGTGGCGTTCGCCGAGGACTGCATCGGCGATGCGGCCAAGGCCGCGGTTGCGCGGCTGAAGGACGGCGACGTCCTGCTGCTCGAGAACACGCGCTTTCACGCCGGCGAAGAGGCGAACGAGCCGAACTTCGCCAAACAGCTCGCGACGCTGGGCGACATCTACGTCAACGACGCCTTCTCCGCCGCCCACCGCGCGCACGCCTCGACCGAGGCGCTGGCGCACCTCTTGCCCAACGCGGCCGGCCGCTCGATGGAGCAGGAACTCACCCATCTCGACAAGGCGCTCGGCGATCCGGAGCGGCCGGTGATGGCCGTGGTCGGCGGCGCCAAGGTGTCGAGCAAGATCGCTCTGCTCGAGAACCTGGTGCAGCGCGTCGAGACTCTCGTCATCGGCGGCGCGATGGCGAACACTTTCCTCGCGGCGGAGGGCATCGAGATCGGCAAGTCGCTGTACGAGCCGGATCATCTCAAGACTGCGAGCCGCGTGATCACGCTGTCGACGGAAACCGGTTGCGCCGTCTTCCTGCCGGCCGACGCCGTGGTGGCCAAGGTGTTCAAGGCGCACGCCGCGCATCATACGGTCGACATCCGCGCCGTCGCCAAGGACGACATGATCCTCGACGTCGGCCACGCGACCATCGCCGCTTTCGAGAAGCGCCTCGCCAACACGCGGACACTCGTCTGGAACGGCCCGTTCGGCGCCTTCGAGACCCCGCCCTTCGACGTCGGCACGGTCGCCGCCGCGCGGCTCGTCGCCAAGGCGACGAGGGCCGGCAATCTTTTGTCGGTGGCGGGCGGCGGAGACACGGTCGCCGCGCTCAATCACGCCGGCGTCGCCGACGACTTCTCGTACGTCTCGACGGCTGGCGGCGCGTTTCTGGAATGGCTCGAGGGCCAGGAATTGCCGGGCGTCGCGGCGCTCGCGCGCAAGGGAGGATAGGATGAATCTGGCGGAACTGAATGCCATCGCCAACAAGATGGTGGCCAAGGGCCGGGGAATTCTGGCAGCCGACGAGAGCACCGGCACGATCCAGAAGCGCTTCGACAAGATCGGCGTGGAGAACAACGAAACCAACCGCCGCGACTATCGCGAGCTGATGTTCCGCGCCGCCGAAGGCATGAAGTACATCTCCGGCGTCATCCTGTTCGACGAGACGATCCGCCAGAAGGCGAAAGACGGCACGCCGCTCGTCAAGCTGATCGAAGCGGCCGGCGCGGTTCCCGGGATCAAGGTCGATGCCGGCGCCAAGCCCCTGGCGCTAGAGCCCGACCAGACGGTGACCGAAGGTCTCGACGGGCTGCGCGAGCGGCTGATCGAATATCACAAGCTCGGCGCCCGGTTCGCCAAGTGGCGCGCCACCTACAATCCGGCCAAGCCGTCCTGGAACTCGATTAATGCGAACGCGCATGCGCTGGCGCGTTATGCGGCGCTCTGCCAGGAAAACGGCATCGTGCCGATCGTCGAGCCGGAAGTGCTGATGGACTACGACAACACGATCGACAGCTGCGCTTCGGTCACCGAGTGGGTGCTGAAGGAAGTGTTCCAGGAGCTCTACTATGCGCAGGTCAAGCTCGAAGGCATCGTGCTCAAGCCCAACATGATCGTCCCCGGCATGAAATGCGCCAGGCAGGCCGGCGTCGAGGAAGTCGCCGGGCGCACGGTCGAAGTGCTCAGACGCTGCGTGCCGTCGTCGGTTCCCGGCATCGCCTTCCTCTCCGGCGGCCAGTCCGACGAGCTGGCGACGGCCCATCTCTCGGCGATGAACGCCGGCCGCTCGCTGCCCTGGGCGCTGACCTTTTCCTATGGCCGCGCCTTGCAGGCCGCGCCGCAAAAGGCCTGGAGCGGCAAGGCGGAGAACGTCGCCGCCGCGCAGCGCGCCTTCGCCCATCGCGCGCGGATGAACGCGCTCGCCGCGACCGGCCAGTGGACGCCGACGGAAGAGAAGAAGGCGGCGTGATGCGGCGGCGCGCTCGCGTGTCGACACGCCCGGCATGAGGAACGGGCCCGTGAGCCGCGTCCGCCGTTCGCCCGCGGACGAGCGCCGGTGACCGAGCGCTGCCGCCTCTACCTCATCACGCCGCCGAAGCTCGAACCCAAGAGTTTCGCGGAGACGCTGAAACGCGCGCTCAATGCCGGCGACGTCGCGTCGCTGCAATTGCGTCTGAAGGACGTTTCCAACGACGAGATCCGCCGCGCCGCTGAGATCCTCATGCCCGTCGCGCAGAAGCGCGACGTCGCCTTCATCCTCAACGACCGCCCCGACCTCGCCCATGAATTGCGCTGCGACGGAGTGCATGTCGGCCAGGAAGATACGGGCTATGCCGAGGCGCGGGCGATCGTCGGCCGCGACGCCATCGTCGGCGTGACCTGCCACAATTCGCGCCATCTCGCGATCGAGGCGGCGGAGGCCGGCGCAGACTATGTGGCGTTCGGCGCCTTTTTCCCGACCACGACCAAGGATCCCAAGGAGATGGCCGAGATCGAAACGCTGCGCTGGTGGGCCGAGATGATGGTCGTGCCCTGCGTCGCCATCGGCGGCATCACCGTCGACAATTGCCGGCCGCTGGTCGAGGCGGGCGCCGATTTCCTCGCCGTCGCCTCCGGCGTGTGGGACTACAAGGACGGTCCGGCGGCGGCCGTGAAGGCGTTCAACGCGCTGTTCTAGCGCGGTTTGCGCCGCCGGTTCGGCTTTGCTAGAACCCGCGCGCTCTTTCTCAGTTCGAACCCGAGACCCGCGCCCGAAGGACGCGCCCGACGACCATGGCCAAGATCACCGGCAACGAAATCTCTCCCGGCACGCTGCTCGAGTTCGACGGCGGCCTGTGGGTCGCGGTCAAGACCCAGAAGGTCAAGCCCGGCAAAGGCGGCGCCTACAACCAGGTCGAACTGAAGAACATCATCAACGGCACCAAGCTCAACCAGCGCTTCCGCTCCGACGAGGCGGTCGACGAAATCTATCTCGACAAGAAGGATTTCACCTTTCTGTTCGGAAGCGACGACGCGCTGACCTTCATGGACGTTGAGACCTACGACCAGATCGAGCTGCAACGCGACTTCGTCGGCGACCAGGCGCAGTTCCTGTCCGACGGCATGAAGGTGATGCTGCAGCTCTACGACGGCAAACCGATCAGCATAAAACTGCCGGCGCAGGTGACGCTCGAAGTCGTCGAAGCCGATCCCGTCCTCAAGGGCGGCACGGCCGCGCCGTCCTACAAGGGCGCCCGGCTCGAGAACGGCATGCAGGTTCAGGTGCCGCCCTTCATCGATGCCGGGACGCGGATCATCGTCTCGACCGAGGACGGTTCCTATGTCAGGCGAGCCGAGTAGGAGCGCGCGCGAGCCATGCCCTATCTCTCTCCCGCTCTCAACGTGATGGTCGCCGCCGCGCGCAAGGCGGGGCGCGGTCTTATCCGCGATTTCGGCGAGATCGAGAACCTCCAGGTGTCGCTGAAGGGGCCCGGCGACTTCGTCAGCACGGCGGACAAGCGGACAGAGAACCAGCTGCTCGAGGAACTGACGCGCGCGCGTCCCGGCTACTGCTTCCTGCTCGAAGAGGGCGGCGCGATCGACGGACCGGACAAGACGCACCGCTTCATCATCGATCCGATCGACGGCACGACGAATTTCCTGCACGGCATCCCGCACTTCGCCATCTCGATCGGGCTGGAACGCGACGGACAACTCGTGTCGGCCGTGGTCTTCAATCCCGTCACCGACGAAATGTACGTCGCCGAGAAGGGACAGGGCGCCTATCTGAACGACAAGCGCCTGCGCGTCGCCGCGCGCAAGAAGTTGGGCGAGTGCATTCTCGCCACGGGCATCCCCTGGCAGACGCGCGGCGATCACGCCCTGTTCCTGGGCGAACTTGCCGCAGCCATGAGCCACAGCGCCGGCATCCGCCGGTTCGGGACCGCGAGCCTCGATCTCGCCTATGTCGCCGCCGGCCGATTCGACGCGTACTGGGAACGCAATCTTTCGCCGTGGGACGTCGCCGCCGGGATGCTGCTGGTGCGCGAGGCCGGAGGCGTCGTGACGGATCTGGACGGCGGCAGTCGCGCGCTCGAAACCGGCCATATTCTCGCCGCGAACGAACCGTTGCATCCGCAGGTCCTCAAGCTACTCAAGGATGCGGCGCGCGCCGCCCAAGGTTGAGGCCGGACGCTTTGAACAGTAAGGTCCGCTGCACCGGCTCGGACAGGCAAACCATGCAGCTTTCGCGTACTTTTTTCGCAGCTCTGCTTCTGTCGGCGGCCGTCCCGGCTGCGGCCCTCGCCCAGTCCTATCCGGGCGACGAGGTGAGCGTAAATCCGGGCGCCGCGGGCGGTTCTTACCTGCTCTATCCCGGCGGCCAGTATGGCCGCTACGTGCCGCACCTGCTGCAGCCGGGCGAGAAGCCGCGTCAGGTCGTTCACCTGCACATGCCCGTCCGTCATCCGCATGTCGCGTCCACGACGCCGAAACCTGTTGCATCGCTGACGGCGCCGGATACGACGACTCCGGCACCGGCCAAACCGGCAAAGCCGGTGAAACAGGCCGCGGTGACGAGCGATACGACGGCCTTGCCGGAAGACAGCGCCGCGCGCCTCGTCGGCGGCGGCACGCCGGGCAAGCCGGCAAAACCCGCGCCGCCCGCGGCGTCGCTTCCGCCCTCGCAAGGCGCCGGCGCGACCGCGGTGCCGTTCTCGTTCGACGGCGCACCCTCGGCGGCGCCCGCGACGCGCACGGCCAGCGCCACGCCGCCCCCACGCACGACGCCGTCCGCAGCCGCCGCGGCGGGACTGCGCAAGCAGGCGATGATTCCCTTCGCCACCGGTGCCGTCCGGCCGGCGGCCGGCGACGTCGCCGCGCTCCAATCGATGGCCGCGACGCTGACCGCCTCGCTTTCGTCCGGCAGCGGCCGTGTGCAGCTCGACGCCTATGGCGGTCCGCGCGGCGACAAATCGTCCGAGTCGCGGCGGCTTTCGCTCAAGCGCGCGCTGGTAGTGCGCGAGCTCCTCATCGAGGACGGAATCCCGACCGACAAGATCGACGTGCGCGCCATGGGCGGCGCCGACGATGGCGGCGAAGCGGATCGCGTCGACGTCTTCCTGCGCGGCTAGCCGGACTTGGCGAGCGCGGTGTCCCGCGCCTCGCGCCCAAGGGCCGTGAGCAGCGCGATGACGAGCGCGGCGCAGACCGCGACGCCGGCCAGCGCCAGCGAATAATCCTCGCCCCGCGCCGCGGCGATCCTGGTCTGCAGCACGAGGTTGTAGGACGCAATGAAGTTTCCGAGCTGGTAGACGGTGCCCGGAAAGGTTCCGCGCGCATCGGCCGGCGAGAGCTCGTTGAGATGGGCCGGGATCACGCCCCAGGCACCCTGCACGAAGAACTGCATCAGGAAGGCGCCGAACGCGAGCATCGTCGCCGTCTGCGAATAGGCCCAGAGCCAGGCCACCGGAATCGCCAGCAGCGAGGCGACGATGATCGTGCGCCTGCGGCCGAAAGACTGACTCCAGATGCCGAACGTCCAGCCGCCGAGAATGGCGCCGATATTGTAGACGATGGCAATGTTGCCGGTCGTGTGCGCGTCGAACTTGTGCTGCACCTGGAGGAACGTCGGATAGGCGTCCTGCGTGCCGTGACTGAAGAAGTTGAACGCCGTCATCAGGGCGATGGCGTAGAGCGCCAGCGCCCAGTGTTTGCGCAGAACGTTGAATACCGTTCCGGTCTCGGCATGCGCGCGCGACCAGCCCGGCGACTCGGGCACGTGGCGGCGGATGTAGAGGATGAGGAGCGCGGGCGCGATGCCGACGAGGAACATGCCGCGCCAGTGCAGAATGTCGTAGAAATTGCGATAGACGATCGACGCCAGCAGATAGCCCGTCGGATATCCCGACTGCAGCAGCCCGGAAACCAGGCCGCGCGCCTGCGGGTTCACCGTCTCCATCGTCAGCGACGCGCCGATCCCCCACTCGCCGCCCATGGCGATGCCGAACAGCGCGCGCACGACGAGAAAGCCGATCAGGTTCGGCGAGAAAGCCGTCGCCGCACCGAGCAGCGAATAGAGCGCGACGTCGGCCATCAGGACCGGTCGCCGGCCGAAACGGTCCGCCAGCCGGCCGAAGATGAACGCTCCCAGCGGCCTCAGCGCGAGCGTCAGGGTCGTCGCCCAGGCGATGTCGGACTTGCCCGCGCCGAATTCGTGAGCGACGTCCTTGATGACGAACACCATGAGGAAGAAGTCGAATGCGTCGAGCGTCCAGCCGAGGAACGAGGCGGCGACGACGTGCTTCTGCGCGCTGCTCCAGCCCTTCATCGCGTCAAGCATGTCGTTCCTCGAGATTTACGCAGTTGGGCGCGCGGCGCGGCCGTACGCCTACTTGATAGGGATCGCGGCTGAAAATCCAGTGCGCGGCGCTTCCCGCGCGGCGTATGTCAGCTGGGCAGCTGGCGCCGGCGGGACTGGAACTCTTCCGTCGAGTTCGTCGCCGGATACGGCGCGTCCGGCACCTTGGCGCCGAGGAACCGGCACAAAGGTCCCCACCCGTCCTTCGCCTCGAACACGAGAAGTCGCTCCGGCGGTATCGTGCGCTTCACTTCCGCGTTGTGCCGTTCGAAGACGTCGATCATGTGCTCTTCGCTGAAGTCGAAGCCGAAGGTCTTGTCGCCGATCCTGAGCGGACCGAAGACGCCGGGCAGCACGGGCCCGGCCTGGCCCGGAACGGGTTTCTTCATCGATGGCATGATCGTGCTGGCGACGCTTTTGTACCAGGACTTGGGATCGCGCAGCGAAAGAATGACCTTGGCGTTCGGGTAGAAATCCGCCAGCTCCTTGTAATAGCTGCAGCTCGGCCAGTCGCACGCGGCTTCGTAGCCGGCGAAGACTTCGTCCCAGTTCACCTTCTCGTCGCGGGCCGCGCGGTCCCAGTACGGCACCTGTTCGGGATGCTGGAACACCTCCACCATGTGATGGCACGGCGCGAAGCCGAGCATTTCCAGTGCCGTCTTCAACGACATCGTCCCCGTGCGCCCGAATCCGGCGCCGATAACCTTCAAACTCATGTGATGCCCCCCCAGCGCGCCACTGTTGCCCAGCCGCGCCGCCATCGCAATACTTCGCATTCTAATTACCGAGGCGAGGCGTCATGCTGCGATTTCCGCTTGCCGTTGCGTCGCTCTTGGCGCTCGCCGGCGGCTCGGCGTCCGCCATGACCTTGATGAGCGCCGACATCGCGCCGGGTGCGCCGATCGCGGCGGCACAAATATACGCACGCTGCGGCGGGCTTAACGTCTCGCCGCAACTGTCGTGGAGCGGCGCGCCGGTCGCTACGAGGAGCCTGGTGCTGACGATGATCGACACCGACGTGAAGCCGGCCCAGTGGTCGCACTGGATCGTCGTGGACCTGCCTCCCGCGGTCACCGGACTGGCACGCGGCGCGGCGAGGATGCCGGGAAGCGCCAGGACCATCGCCAGCAATTTCGGCGATCCGTTCTACGACGGACCCTGTCCGCCGAATGGCAGCGGCGTGCATCACTATGTGATCACGGTCTGGGCGATGCCGTCCGCCACGACGGCGATTCCGGCCAACGCCCGGGCGAGCGACGTCTCCGCCCTGCTCGCGCGTACCGCGCTCGACAGTGCCGCGCTGACAGGATGGGTCGAGCGCTGACTATTCCGCCGGTTTGTGCACAGCGACGTCCGCCAGCCGGTCGACGCGGCGCAAGGGCCGAAACAGCCACATCCAGCCGGCGACGACGGCGAGCGTTCCGATGCCGCCCAGAACGACGGCGGGAATCGTTCCGAACCAGGCGGCGGTCAGGCCGGACTCGAATTCGCCCAGTTCGTTCGATGCGCCGATGAACAGGCTGCTGACCGCGCTGACGCGCCCCCGCATCTCGTCCGGCGTCGCATACTGGATGAGCGCCGAGCGGACGAAGACGCTGATCATGTCCGATGCGCCGAGCGTCGCCAGCGCCGCGAGCGAAACGAAGAAGTTCCGCGACACGCCGAACGCGATCGTCGCCACGCCGAAGATGGCGACGGCGAAGAACATGATGACGCCGGTGCGCCGCGCGATGGGCCAGTGGGCGAGATAGAACGCCATCAGCGCCGCGCCGATCGCCGGTCCGCTGCGCAACAGCCCGAGCCCGATGGGACCGGCATGCAGAATGTCGCGCGCATAGACCGGCAACAACGCCGTCGCCCCGCCCAGCAGCACGGCGAAGAGGTCGAGCGAGATCGCGCCGAGCACGACGGGCCGGTGCCGCACGAAGCGAATCCCTTCCGCCACGCGCTCCAGCCGCGAGGCGCCGGTGTCCACATGCGCCGGACGGCGGCGGCCGCCCAGGCTCGCGATCAGGCTCGAGGCGCCGAGAAATCCGGCGACGCTGACGCTGTAGGTCGCTGCCGGTCCGAGCGCGTAGAGGAATCCTCCCAGCGCCGGACCGGAGATCACCGCGGTGGTGAACACGGACGAGCTGAGCGCGATCGCGCGCGGCATCTTCTCGGGTGGAACCAGGAACGGCAGCAGCGATTGCGATGCGGGCGCGTAGAAGCCGCGCGCGGCGCCGAACAGCAGCAAGATGCCGTAGAGCGGCCACACCGAACCGGCATGGAACAGCGAAAAGAGCAGGAACAGGCCGCCGCACACGCCTTGCATCGCCTGCGTGGTGCTGAGAATCCGGCGCTGATCGATGCGGTCTGATATGTCGCCCGCCGGCAATGTCAGCAGGAACATCGGCCCGAACTGGCAAAGCCCGACCAGCCCGAGCGCCAGCGTGCTGTGGGTGATCGCGTAGATCTGCCAGCCGATCGCCACCGACTGGACCTGCATGGCGACGGTGGCGAGGAAGCGGGCGGACACGAAGGCGTAGAAGTCGCGGTCGCGGTAGACCGTTTGCGTCGAGTCCGTCATGCGTGGAGGGAGCGCGAAGCGCGTTCTTGCGTCAAGCGCCCGCCATGCGACGCTGCCATTCGCCGCGCGTAATCACCCAGATGTCGATGGGATATTCCTTGCCCGCGACCGTCAAGGCGCTGCGCTCGCCCTTGGTCTCGCCGAGCCGTTCGGCGACGCGCTGCGAGGCGGTGTTGTCCGGATCGATGTTGGAGATCAGACGGTCGACCGGCTGGGTCAGGAAGGCGTAGCGCATCGCCGCGGCCGCCGCTTCGGTGGCGTAGCCTTTTCCCCAATAGGCCTTGCCGAGCGTCCAGCCGATCTCCAGGCCGGGCCAGCCTTCCGGATTGATCATGCCGACGCGGCCCATCATCGCGCCGTCCGATTTGCGCTCGACCGCCCAGGCGCCGTAGCCGCGCAGCTGCCAATGGCCGAGCGCGCTGGCGATGCTGCGCCAGGCTTCGTCGCGGGTCATCGGCGCCGGCGCGATGTACCGCGCGACATCGGGATCGGCCATGATCACCGCCCAGGCGTGCAGATCGTCGCCGTCCGGTGCGCGCAGGAGCAAGCGCTCCGTCTCGAGGATGGGTATCACCTGTCGTCTCCACGCATCGCGGCGCGGGGGCCGCTTGATCTCCGCCGCGCAAGTGTGCGGCAAGCCGTGTCCAAACTGAAGCCCGCGCAGGGGCTATTGCAGGTGGATCACGATCACATTCGTGCCGGGATGCAGCACGAACATCGCGGCATCGAACGGCGGCTCGCTGAAGGTGGGATGGGCGTCGTTGGAAAAGCCGTATTTCTCGAGCGGCAGGCCGAGCCAGTTCATGTCGAACTCGCCGTTGCGGTTGAAGTCCTGGAACAGCTTGACCGCATATTCGCCCGGCTTGATGCCGCTCATGGTGACGATCGTTTCGCCGGGCCTGGCCGGAACGACCGCATCGGCGACCGGATCGGCGCCATCGTTGGGATAGGTCGCGCGCGTGTAGACGGCGGCGCGGATGTCGCCGCCGCGCGGCGAGACCTTTTCCACTTTGATGACGAGCACCGCCGCCGGCGGCGCCGCACGCGCGGCGAGGGGCACGGCCGCGAGGAATCCCGCAAGTAGCAAGCGAAACACGCAGACTGTTCCCGCGTCCCGCCTTAGGCCAGCCTCGGCTCCAGCTTCTTGCAGGCTTCGATCAGCCCCTTCACCGAGTCCGCGGACTTGGCGAGCTGGTCCTTCTCGGCCGCGGTCAGTTCGAGTTCGACGATGCGCTCGATGCCCTTCTCGCCAATCACGGCCGGCACGCCGACATACAGATCCTTGATGCCGTAAGGACCGTTGACATAGGAGGCGCAGGGCAGCACGCGCTTCTTGTCCTTCAGAAAGCTCTCGGCCATGGCGATCGCCGAAGTGGCGGGCGCGTAGAACGCCGAACCCGTCTTGAGCAGGCCGACGATTTCGGCGCCGCCGTCGCGCGTCCGCTGCGTGATCTGGTCGAGCCGGTCCTGCTTGATCCAGCCCATCTTGACGAGTTCCAGCAGCGGAATGCCGGCGACGGTCGAGAAGCGCGGCATCGGGACCATCGTGTCGCCGTGCCCGCCGAGCACGAAGGCGCTGACGTCCTCGACCGAGACGTTCATCTCTTCGGCGAGGAAGAAGCGGAACCGCGCGCTGTCGAGCACGCCGGCCATGCCGACCACCATGTGATGCGGAAGTCCCGAGAACTGGCGCAATGCCCAGACCATGGCATCGAGCGGATTGGTAATGCAGACGACGAAGGCGTTCGGGCAGTTGTTCTTGATGCCCTCGCCGACCGCCGACATCACCTTGAGGTTGATGCCGAGCAGATCGTCGCGGCTCATGCCGGGCTTGCGCGGCACGCCCGCGGTGACGATCACGACGTCCGAGCCCTTGATGTCGTCGTACGAGTTCGTGCCCTTGAGCCTGACGTTGAATCCTTCCACGGGACCCGCCTGCGACAGGTCGAGCGACTTGCCCTGCGGCAGCCCTTCCATGATGTCGAACAGGACGACGTCGCCGAGCTCCTTCAGGCCGATGAGGTGGGCGAGCGTGCCGCCGATTTGTCCGCCGCCGATGAGGGCGATTTTCTTGCGGGCCATGAAGACGTCCTTTCGTGAAAAGCCGGGCGCTAAGTAGCGCGGGCGGGGCGGCGGGGCAAGGAAGCCGAACCGCCCCTGCGGTCACCGCGTCGGCGCAGGCGTCGCAGCCTCGCCGGAGCGCGCCAAACGCCCGAAAAAGCCCTGTCCGGGCAGTTCGATATGCTTGAAGGTCATGGCCGCCAGCGCAACCGTGACGGCGAGATAAAGTACGAACAGGACGGAATTTTCGGCGCCGTTTCCGAGATCGAGCATCGCCTGGCCGTTCGGCAGGTGAATCAGCCAGTGCGCGCCGAGGCCGAGCTCCGCGACATGGACCGCCGAAAACATCACTGCCAGGACTGGCGTGTGCACCATGTAGATCGAGTAGGACCAGCGGCCGAGCGCCGCCGGCGCGCGCGTGGACAAGAGCCGCGAGATCGCGCCGCGGCCGCCGGCGAAGACGACCACCGCCAGCGCGAAAAGCGGCGGCGCGAGATATTCGAGCGCGGCATGACCGGGCACGAAGACGATGAAGACGACGACCGCAACGACGGCCGCCGCTTCGGCTCCCGTTCCGGCCAACCATCGTACGAAGCCACGGCGCCAGGCGTCGTAGGCGATCGTGCCGAGAAAGAAGCCGTAGAGGCAACGCGGCAGTCCCCAGCGGAACGTCTCGCGCATGCCGAACGGCGCATAGCGCGCGAGCACGATTGCGCCGCCCAGCGCCAGCACGATGGACGCGGCCAGGCGCAGGCGCCGGTTCGGAACGGCGAAGCAGGTCGCGGCGAAGACGAGATAGGTGAAGAACTCCACGCTGATCGACCAGGACGGTCCGTTCCATGTCTCGTAAGGATGCAGCCCCAGCGCCTGAACCAGAAACAGGTTGGACAGTATCGCGGCGACGGAGCGGTCGGCCGCGAACGCCGTGCGTTCGCCCGCGATCGGGTGCCAATGCGCGATGAGCAGGTGCGAGAATTCGAGCAGGACCAGCACCGCCAGCATCGCTGCGTGCAGCGGCCAGAGACGGCCGAAGCGGCGAATCGCGAAATCCTTTATTTCCGGGCCTTTCTCGAGCCTGTCGCCGTAGGCGTGGGCGATGACGAAACCGCTCAGCACGAAGAAGAAATCGACGAACAGCCAGGCGTTGCGGACCACAGGCTGCCAGTAGAGAAAGCCGCGCGCCTCGAGATGGTGCGCCGCGACCAGCAGCGCGCAGATGCCGCGCCAACTGTCGAGCGCCCGGAACCGGATGGAGGATGCACCGCCCATGAACTAAGATCGCGGCTTGCCACGCAAAAAGAAAGCCGGGCGGATGCTTTCGCATCGGCCCGGCTTGATCTTCCGAATTCCGACGATCGTCAGATCGCTTCCTTCAGTTCCTTCGCGGCGCGGAAGGCGACTTTCTTGGACGCCTTGATCTTGATCGCTTCGCCCGTTGCAGGATTGCGGCCCATGCGCGCGGCGCGCTTGCGCACGACGAGGATGCCGAGGCCGTTCAGGCGAATGCGAGAACCCTTCTTCAGGTGTTTGGTGATCAGGCCGATCGTGTCTTCAAGGATCGCGTTCGCGGCCTTGTGGGACATTTCATGCTTCTCGGCCAGCGCGGCGCCAAGCTGGCGTGTGCTCACCGTATCGACCTTTGGTTTGGCGGCTTTCGGTGCGCCAGTTCCAGCTATTGCCATTGTTGTTGCTCCTTTTGCGAATCAAACAATGCTTGATTTTACTGCATTTCCTGCGCGCATAGCACGCCCCGTCAACAGAAAATGCGATAAATAAAGGGGATTTTTGACGCCTTGCGTCGGCGCGACTCACCCGATTCCGGAAATGCCCGATTTCAGGGGCTTAAACGGCGACTGCTTCGCATTGCGCTGCGGCGCAACGAGCCATTTGTTTGACTCCGCCGCGCCGGCCCGCCAGCGTTCCGAAAACCACGGGGAGAATGCGATGAAAGCCAGGCCATTCGTGACCGGTTTGAATTTCGGCGAGGGTCTGCGCTGGCGCGACGGCCGCTTCTGGTACTCCGATTTCCACCAGCACCGCGTGTCGAGCGCCGCGCCGGACGGCAAAACGCGGGTCGAACTGGAGATCGACGATCGCCCGTCGGGCCTCGGCTGGCTGCCGGACGGACGGCTGCTCGTCGTCGCCATGGTCAGCCAGCGCCTGTTGCGGCGCGAACCCGACGGCCGCGCCGTGCTGCACGCCGACCTGAAAGGCGTCGCCAAATTCCACGCCAACGACATGCTGGTCGACAAGCATGGCAACGCCTTCATCGGCTGCTTCGGCTTCGATCTCGACAAGTTCATCGAGGAGCACGGCACGGCGCCCCTGTTCGCCGATCCCGGACCGCCCAAGGCGCCGATCATGCGCGTCACGCCTGACGGAAAGGCGAGCATCGCCTCGGCGGACCACAAATTTCCCAACGGCATGGCGCTGGTCGACGGCGGCAAGACGCTCGTCGTCGCGGAGTGCTTCATCCCGGGCCTCACCGCGTTCGATCTCGGCGATGACGGCGTTCTGCGCAACCGCCGGCCCTGGGCGACCTTGTCCAAGGAACCGCCGAGCATCGTGCCGGACGGAATCTGCGCCGACAGCGAAGGCGCCGTCTGGTGCGCCAACGCGCTGGGACGCGAGGCGGTGCGCGTCGCCAAAGGCGGGCGGATCCTGGAGCGCGTCGAGACGTCCCAGTTCGCCTATTCCTGCGCGCTCGGCGGCGCCGACGGCCGCGACCTCGTCATCGCCACCGCGCCCAACTCCAACGCCGTGGAGGGCGCACGCGAAGCCAAAGGCATGCTCGAAATCGCGCGGGTGAACGTGCCGGCCTAGGCCGCGTCGATGAAGCCGCCCATCTGGCGGTTCCACAAGCGCGAATACGGTCCGTTGTTGGCGAGCAATTCGCGGTGCGGCCCGTCCTCGAGAATCTTGCCGTTGTCGAGATAGACGACGCGGTCCATGCCGGCGATGGTCGAGAGACGGTGCGCGATCGCGATCACCGTGCGGCCCTGGACCAGCGTCCACAGCGCCGACTGGATGAGATGCTCGGACTCCGAGTCGAGCGACGAGGTCGCCTCGTCCAGGACCAGGATGCGGGCATCCTTGATGAGGGCGCGCGCGATGGCGACGCGCTGGCGTTCGCCGCCGGACAGCTTGATGCCCTGCTCGCCCACGATCATGTCGTAGCCTTCGTCGCGGTCGGCGATGAAGTCGTGCGCATGGGCCTGCTTCGCCGCGCCTTCGACTTCGATTTCCGGGGCGAGCGGGCGGGCATAGCGGATATTGTCGCGCACGTTGCGGTGGAAGACGCCGGGCATCTGCGGCACTTCGGCGATCGCCTCGTTGAGCGAATCCCACGTGACGTGTCCGATGTCCTGGCCGTCGATGAGGATACGTCCCGACTGCGGCTCGAACTGGCGGCGCAACAGGCGCACGAGCGTCGACTTGCCGGCGCCGGACGGACCGACGAGACCCACGCGCTCGCCCGGCTGGATCTCGAGATTGAGATTCTCGAACACCTGAAAGCCGTTGGGATGGCGGAAACTGACGTTCTCGAAGCGGATGTGGCCGCGCGCGACCGCGAGCGGCTTGGCATCCTTGCGGTCCGTGATCTCGTGCGGCGCACTGACCAGGTCGAGCGCCTCGGAGAGCGTCCCGAGCTGCTCGAAATAATCCAGCATGCGGAACGAGAGATCCTGGACGCCGCGGCCGATCTGGTTGGCGAGCAGGTAGATCATGGTGAAGGCGCCGAGCGAAATCGCGCCCGCGATGATGTCCCGCGCCGTCACCCAGATGAGCGCGACCAGCAGGAGCAGCGTCGCCGACTGCATGAAGAAGCGCATGCGCAGGAGGAACCAGCGCAGCCGGCGCGAGGCATTCATCTCGTCGGCGAGGAAGTAGGAGATGAATTTGCGTTCGTAGACCGCCTTGGCGAAGGCGCGCACCAGATCGGCGTTCGACACGGCGTCGATCAGCCGGCCGGTCGAGGTCGAAACCTCGTCGGACAGCGCCTTGGACAGCACGACGCAACGGCGCGCCAGGAAGAAGTTCACGCCGAGATAGGCGGCCGTCCAGACCAGAAGGATGATCGCGTAGCTCGGCGCCTGGATCGCCATCAGCACGCCGCCGAGTACGACCAGGCCGGCGACGCGGACCGCGTCCATGCAGACGATGCCGAGGATGCCGATCGTCGCCTGTCCCGCCTGCTTCACCTTCTGGCCGAGCTTGCCGGCGAAATTATCCTGGAAATAGCGCGGCGAATGGCCGAGCAGGTAGACGAACAGGTATTTCTGGGCGAGACCGCGCATGCGCGGTCCGGTGTTGAGATCGACCCAGTCGTAAAACCGGTAGGTCGTCGCGCCGCCGAACCAGATCGCGGCGAGCCACAGGATCCAGGGCAGGACGATCGAGAAATCGCCATGGGTCTTCACCGCCGCCGTGATGGCGTTGACCAGGTGCGAGAAGGCGACCGGTCCGAACGCCTCGATCGACGTCGCAAAGAGCGCCAGACCGGCCATCGCCGCGACGCGGCGGGGAAAATGCGTGCGGATCAGGAACCAGATGAACGCGAACGGCGTTCCCGGCACGCGCGCGAGCGACAGCGCCTCTTCCAGAGGTTCTGCGTCGTTGACGACGGTCTCGGTTGCGACGTTGCGCGGCACGACTCTTCTGCCCACTCAAAAAGGGGCGCGGAGAATAGTCGCGTGAATTTTGTTTGGAAGAGGGCAAAACCGAAAAGCTTGCGGTGTTGCCCAAACGCTTCCGTCACGGCCGGGAGCGTGACCCAGCCATGCGGAATCCTCAGGCCTCTGCGGCTTCGCCTTCCTGACGTTCGGCGATGCGGGCCGATTTGCCGGTCCGCCCGCGCAGGTAATAGAGCTTGGCGCGACGCACGCGGCCCTTGCGGACGACCTGCACCGAATCCACCAACGGGCTGTACACGGGAAACACGCGTTCCACGCCTTCGCCATAGGAAATCTTGCGAACGGTGAAGCTTTCGTTCAGGCCGGCGCCCTGGCGCGCGATGCACACGCCCTCGAACGCCTGGAGCCGCTCGCGGCGCTTTTCGGCCTTGGCCTTTTCGTCGTAGGTCACTTCGACGACCTTGACGTTGACCTTGAGCGTGTCGCCGGCGCGGAAATCGGGATGCGGCTTGGCCCGGACGGCCTTCATCTGCTCGGCTTCGAGCGTCTGCAAGAGGTTCATTTCATTGGTCTCCGGGCATGATCGTCGGCGATGAGAGGCGCGCGTATAGCCTATGGTTTTCGCTTTTCATAGAGGGTCCAGAGGTCCGGCCTGCGGGCCCGCGTGAGGGCTTCCGCCCGCGCCTGCCGCCATTTGGCGATTTCCTTGTGATTTCCTTGGTTTAACACGTCCGGGATAGGCCGGTCTTCGACCGTTTGCGGCCTTGTGTAGTGGGGGTATTCGAGCAGGCCCGACGAAAAGCTCTCCTCGGCCGGGGATTGGGCGTCGCCCAGGACGCCGGGTATCAGGCGCACCGCGGCTTCTATGAGCGCCATGGCGGCGATCTCGCCACCGGCCAGCACGAAGTCGCCGAGCGAAATCTCCTCGATAGCGCGCGCCTCGATGGCGCGCTCGTCGATTCCCTCGAACCGCCCGCAAAGCAGGACGACGCCCGGACCGGCGGCAAGCTCGGCGACACGCGACTGCACCAGCGGGATGCCGCGCGGCGAGAGATAGATCAGCGGCCGCCCGGCGCGATGCACGGAATCGATCGCCGCGATCGCCACGTCGGCGCGCATGACCATGCCGGGGCCGCCGCCGGACGGCGTATCGTCCACGGTGCGATGGCGGCCGATGCCGTGCTCGCGGATGTCGCGGACGTCCAGCGACCAGAAAGCCTGCTGCAGTCCCTTGCCCAGCAGCGACACGCCGAGCGGACCCGGAAACATCTCGGGGAAGAGGGTGAGCACCGTCGCCGCCCAGGTCATTCGACGTTTCCCCGCTCGCCGGTCTCGATCTCTTCGGGTACGGCGACGACGATGCGCTCCTTGTCGATCTCGACGGACGGCACGGTTTCGCGCGTGAACGGCAGAAGGACGGTGTCGCCGTCGGGACGCGCAATCTCGATCACGTCGCCCGCGCCGTAATTGTGAATCGCCTGGACCGTGCCGAGCGCGCGGCCTTCGGCGTCTTCGGCGCGCAGGCCGATCAGGTCGGCGTGGTAATACTCCTCATGCTCGGTCGGCGGCAGCACGCTGCGGTCGACGAACAGCTCGACGCCGCGCAGCGCCTCTGCCGCGTTGCGGTCGCCTATTTCGGCGATGGCGAGCACGGCTTCGCCGCCTTTCGCCGCGCGCATCGCGATGACGGTGAAGCGCCGGCCGAGCTTGTCGTGCAGGACGCCGTAGCGGGCGAGCGCGTCGGGCGCGGCGGTGAAGGCCTTTACCTTCACCTCGCCCTTCAGGCCCTGCGCGCCGATGACGGCCGCCAGCAGCACATCGCGGGATTTCCCCGCCATGGCTTACGACGCCGCTGCGTCTTCGGCGGGCGCCGCCGCAGCCTTGGCATGGGCCGCCGCACGCTCCTGAGCCTTCTTCTTCGGCTTGGCCTTCTCGGGATTGTTCTTCTTGAGCGGCGCGACGAGTCCGGCGTTCGCGAGGAAGCGATGGACGCGGTCCGAGGCGGTGGCGCCCTTCTTCATCCACTCCTTGACCTTTTCCAGGTCGAGCTTGACGCGGTCGGCATGGTCCTTGGGCAGCAGCGGATTGTAGAAGCCGATCTTCTCGATGAAGCGGCCGTCGCGCGGCGAACGGGAGTCCGCGATCACGATGTTGTAGTGCGGGCGCTTCTTGGTGCCGCCGCGCGCCAGTCTGATCTTCAATGCCATCTCTAAAGTCCTTTCCAATTGGTCCGTGTAAGGAGTGATAATCAGCGCCGGGGCGGGTTGATCCCCGGCGGCAATCCGCCGGGCATGCCGCCCATCATTCCGGCAAAGGGATTGCGCCCGCCCTTGCCCATCTTCTTCATCATGTCCGACATCTGGCGGTGCATCTTCAAAAGCTTGTTGACCTCGCTGACTTCGACGCCGGCGCCGGCAGCGATGCGCTTGCGGCGCGAGCCGTTGATGAGGTCCGGCTTGGCGCGCTCCTGCTTGGTCATCGACAGGATGACCGCCTCCTGGCGCGTCAGGATCTTGTCGTCGATCCCGGCGGCGTCGAGCTGGTTCTTCACCTTGCCGACGCCTGGCAGCATGGCGAGCACGCCCTTCATGCCGCCCATCTTCTTCATCTGGCGCAGTTGTTCGGCGAGATCGTCCATGTCGAACTCGCCTTTCTTCATCTTCCTGGCGAGTTTCTCGGCCTTTTCCTTGTCGATCGTCTCGGCCGCCTTCTCGACCAGCGAGACGACGTCGCCCATGTCGAGGATGCGGTTGGCGACGCGCTCGGGATGGAAGGGCTCGAGCGCATCGAGCTTTTCGCCGGTGGCGAGGAACTTGATCGGCGCGCCGGTGACGCTACGCATCGACAGGGCCGCGCCGCCGCGCGCGTCGCCGTCGGCGCGCGACAGGATGATGCCGGACAGCGGCACACGCGCGTTGAAGGACTTCGCGATGTTCACCGCGTCCTGGCCGGTAAGGGAATCGGCGACCAGAAGCGTCTCGTGGGGCTTGACCTGGTCGCGGATCGCCGCGACCTCGAGCATCAACTGCTCGTCGACATGCTGGCGGCCGGCCGTGTCGAGGATCAGGACGTCGTAGCCGCCGACCTTGGCCGAGGCCATCGCGCGGCGCGCAATGTCCACCGGGCCTTGCCCCGCGACGATGGGAAGCGTCGCGACGCCGGCCTGCTCGCCGAGTATGCGGAGCTGTTCCATGGCGGCCGGGCGCGTCACGTCGAGCGAGGCCATCAGCACGCGCTTCTTTTCGCGCGTCTGGAGCATCAGTCCGATCTTGGCGGACGTCGTCGTCTTGCCCGAACCTTGCAGACCGACCATCAGGATCGGCGCGGGCGGCGAGCCGAGATCGAGCCCGGTATTGGCTTCGCCGAGCGTTTCGACGAGGACGTCGTGGACGATCTTGACGACCTGCTGTCCCGGCGTGACGGAACGGATGACGTCTTCGCCGATGGCGCGCGGCCGGACCTTGTCGATGAAGGTCTTGACGACCGGCAGGGCGACGTCCGCTTCGATCAGCGCGTTGCGCACTTCACCGAGCGCGGCATCGACGTCGGCCTCGCTGAGCGCGCCGCGCCCGCGAAGCTTGTCGAATACGCCGCCCAGGCGCGATTGCAGACTGTCGAACATCAAGTTCCTTTCGTCCTCATCCTGAGCTTGTCGAAGGATGAGAGCGCCTCTCGCCGTCGCCCTTCGACACGCTCGGGGCGAGAGCGAACACTCAAAGCACAACAACCCCAGGGGGCGCGACGCGCTGCCTGGGGGCGATCCTGGGCCGTGCCCAGGACCGGAAGGGACTTGGTCTCTTCCGGAAGCGGGCGGGTTTTAGGCTCCGACCCGGGGTAAGTCAAATAGCGCGCAGTCGCGGGTTTTTCGCGAATCCGGCCGCCGGCCGGACCGCGTCGCCGCTACTTCAATCCCAGCTTCTGCTTCAGGTACACGAAGCTCAGCGCCCACATCTCCGCCGCCTGCTTGTGGTCGGCCGCGGCCGCGTGTCCGCCGTCGGTGTTCTCGTAGAAGAGGACGTCGTGGCCCTGCTCTTCCATCCGCGCCGCCATCTTGCGCGCGTGCACCGGCGTCACGCGGTCGTCGCTGGTCGCGGTGATGAAGAAGACCGGAGGATAGGTCGTTCCCGCCTTCACGTTCTGGTACGGCGAATATTTCATGATCACGTCGCGCTCGGCCGGCACCGCGGGGTCGCCGTACTCGGCTTCCCACGATGCGCCCGCGCCGATACCGGTGTAGCGGATCATGTCGATGAGCGGCACCTGGCAGACGACGGCGCCGAGCAGCTCGGGATGCTGCGTCATCACCGTGGAGACGAGCAGGCCTCCGTTCGATCCACCCATGATGCCGAGTTGCCTGGGCGTTGTGACGCCGCGCTTGACGAGATCGGCGGCGACCGCCGCGAAATCGTCGAACGCCTTCTGCCGGTTCGCCTTGAGCGCCGCGTCGTGCCAGCCGGGCCCGAACTCGCCGCCGCCGCGGATATTGGCGACGACGTAGACGCCGCCCTTCTCCAGCCACAGCTTGCCGAAATTCGCCGAATAGCCCGGCGTCAGCGAAATCTCGAAACCGCCATAGCCGTAGAGCACGGTCGGTTGCGGACCGCTCGCGCCGGACTTGCGCGTGACGAAATAGGGAATCTTCGTCCCGTCGCTCGAAACCGCCTCGAACTGCTCGGTCGTCATCCCGCTCGCATCGAAGCGGGCCGGCAGCGACTTGATCACGCGCAGCGCGCCGTCGCCGTCGTCGGCATAGACGCTCGGGGGCACGAGATAGGAATTGAAGGAAAAGTAGGCCTGCGGCCCGAAATCGTTGAGCGACATCACGCCGGCCGAGCCACCGCCCGGCAGCGCGACCGTCGAACGGTCCCAACACTCTCCCGACCGGACGAATTTGTAGACCCGGCCGATCACGTTCTCGAGCACGCTGACATAGACGCCGCGCTGGCCGGTCGAAACGCTCTCCACGCTGCTGCGCGCGTCGGGGGCATACAGCACCTGGACGGCGGGAAGCGAGCCCGACGACAGCCACCGCGCGAAGGAGAACGAGACCAGGGCGCCTTGCGGCAGGCCGTTCCACGGCTTGCGCAGCGTGAAGAGAAGCTGACCGTCATGTATCCCGGCGACATTGGCCGAACGCGGCAGCGGCAACTGCTCCGTCGTTCCCTTCGGCGTCACGTAGAAATAGTCGGCGTCGAAAAAATCCACGTTGCGCACCACGAGCGGATATTCGCGCCCGTCGCTGTCGAGCATCGTGGTCGGCGTCGTGCCGACATCGTCGACGGTTCCCTCGTAGACCGTTCTGGCGCGGTCGATCGGCGTTCCGCGCGTCCACAGC